>NZ_JBFRDM010000001.1:0-944466 GCF_052113585.1 Allobosea sp. TAF32
ACGGAGACATCTACAGATTACCGAAGTAACCCGCGATGGCTCTTGTATAAACGCAGCACACCGAAGTCTCGTTCGACCTAGGCCTAAGCCCAGATCCGCAAGAACTCGCCGTCCACGTTTCTCTTTCTGTCTTCAATTTTCAAACAGCARGGCTTCAACAAAACCGACAGAACCTCAYCCGGCGAACCGGCCTCAGCCCCARCGTCCTTAGGAAGCGCAGAAGAGGCGCCGCTCAGCGGCGGCGCCGTCTCGATGGGTGGCTTATAGGGCGCGCCCCTTTTCACTGTCAACGCCGATTTTGAAAGTTTTTCGACAACGCCAGAATTTTTAGTGAATTCAATAAGTTATCTGGAATCATGAGTTTTCCACAAGGTCGGGAGCGCCATTCTCGCCCGCTCCAGGGCCAAACCGGCGCCATTCCTCATCAGGCCAGAGGGAAGATGCCGCGAGAACGCGAGAGCCCGTGCCTTCAGGATGCAGCAGGCGCATCGCTCAGCGCTTCCGCCAGGAAGTCGCTCAGGGCCACCACGGCCGCCGCCGCGCGCCCCGGCGCCTGGTGCAGTGCGATCTCGGAGGCCGGCAACGCCGGCAGCCCTTGCTCCGGCCCCAGCAACTGCAACTCCGGGCGTGCGGTGCCGGCCTTGACCACGGTCAGCGCCGCGCCCGATGCCGCCATGGCTTCGACAGCGCCGATGCTCGACGAGGAGAACAGGATGCGCCAGCGCAGCCCGGCTTCGTTCAGCGCTTCCAGCGCCCATTCGCGAAACATATTGGGCGCCTTCAGCAAGGCGAGCTGCAGCGGCTCCTCCAGCGAGAAGGCAGCCCGGTCCGAGCAAGCCCAGACGGTGCGTTCCCGGCGCAAGACCTGGCCACGCCCATCGCCGGCCTTCTGCGTGGCGAGAACCAGGTCGAACTCTTCGCCGAGGCTGTTCAGCAGGTCGCGGGTGAAGCCGGTCGTGACCTCGAGCTCGACCTCGGGATGGGAGCGGGCAAAGCGGGCGAGCGTTTCCGGCAAGACGATGGTGGCGTAGTCATCCATGACCGCCAGCCTGACTCGGCCGCTGACGCTCTGCGCATTGATGACGTCGAGCGCCTCATCATGCAGCGAGACGATACGGCGGGCATAGCCGAGGAACTGCTCGCCCGCGCGCGTCAGCAGCACTTCCTGCGGCGAGCGCTGCAGCAGCGTCTGCCCCGCCAGCTCCTCGAGCCGGCGGATCTGGGTGCTGACCGTAGACTGGCTGCGGAACAGCGCCGCCGCCGCGCGGGTGAAGCTGCGCAGCTCGGCGACCGTGACGAAGCTGCGCAGCAGATCGACGTCGATATTGCGCAGCATGGTGCAGCAGCCCTCGCCTCTTCGCGTTCCAGCGGGTGTCGTTATGCCAATTCGGAAACCATCTGTCCCGTAGGCAGAGCCTGTGGCCGCCATGCGCGGCGCCGATCATGGAAATCGAAGAATTCAATTTTGTCGCAGGGCGCGGCAACGGTAGTTTGCCGCCCAACGGGACATCAGGAGCCCGAGACCGGAGACGCATGAGATGCCCAGGCTGAGATCCGCAACCTCCACCCATGGCCGCAACATGGCCGGCGCCCGCGGCCTGTGGCGCGCCACAGGCATGAAGGATGGCGATTTCGGCAAGCCGATCATCGCCGTGGTGAACTCCTTCACCCAATTCGTGCCGGGCCATGTCCATCTCCAGGATCTCGGCCAGCTCGTCGCACGCGAGATCGAGAAGGCCGGCGGCGTCGCCAAGGAGTTCAACACCATCGCGGTCGATGACGGCATCGCCATGGGCCATGACGGCATGCTCTACAGCCTGCCCTCGCGCGAGCTCATCGCCGACAGCGTCGAGTACATGGTCAACGCCCATTGCGCCGACGCGATGGTCTGCATCTCCAACTGCGACAAGATCACTCCGGGCATGCTGATGGCGGCGATGCGCCTGAACATTCCGACCGTCTTCGTCTCGGGTGGACCGATGGAGGCCGGCAAATTCATCGCCGAGGGTGTGCTGAAGAAGGTCGACCTCGTCGATGCGATGATCGCGGCGGCGGACGACAAGTATACCGACGCCGAGGTCGACGTGATCGAGCGCTCGGCCTGCCCGACCTGCGGCTCCTGCTCGGGCATGTTCACCGCGAACTCGATGAACTGCCTGACCGAGGCGCTCGGCCTCGCCCTGCCCGGCAACGGCTCGACGCTCGCCACCCATGCCGACCGCAAGCGCCTCTTCGTCGAGGCCGGCCATCTGATCGTCGATATCGCCCGCCGCTACTACGACCAGGACGACGAGAGCGTGCTGCCGCGCAATGTCGGCTCGTTCAAGGCGTTCGAGAACGCGATGACGCTCGACATCGCCATGGGCGGCTCGACCAACACGGTGCTGCACCTGCTGGCGGCGGCCCATGAGGCCGAGATCGACTTCACCATGGCGGATATCGACCGGCTTTCGCGGCGCGTGCCCGTTCTGTGCAAGGTCGCCCCGGCCGTCGCTAACGTGCATATGGAAGACGTCCACCGCGCCGGCGGCATCATGGCGATCCTCGGCGAGCT
The DNA here is from genome assembly GCF_052113585.1 of Allobosea sp. TAF32. Lineage (NCBI taxonomy): Bacteria > Pseudomonadati > Pseudomonadota > Alphaproteobacteria > Hyphomicrobiales > Alloboseaceae > Allobosea > Allobosea sp. TAF32. The sequence goes on from NZ_JBFRDM010000001.1 coordinate 2,555, forward strand.
CGACCGCGCCGGGTTGATCGACACCTCGCTGCCGACCGTGCACAGCACGACGATGGCCGATGCGCTGGCACGCTGGGACATCACGCAGACGCAGAGCGAGGCGGTGCGTTCGTTCTATAGCGCGGCGCCGGGCGGCGTGCCGACCCAGACCGCCTTCAGCCAGAGCCGACGTTTCGAGGAACTCGATATCGATCGCGAGAAGGGCGTGATCCGCAGCGCGGAGCATGCCTATTCGAGGGATGGCGGGCTCGCCGTGCTCTCCGGCAACATCGCTCTGGACGGCTGCATCGTGAAGACGGCGGGCGTCGACGCCTCGATCCTCAAATTCTCCGGCCCTGCGGTGATCTTCGAGAGCCAGGACGCGGCGGTCGACGGCATCCTCAACCGCAAGGTCAATCCCGGCGACATCGTTCTGATCCGCTATGAGGGGCCGCGCGGTGGGCCCGGCATGCAGGAGATGCTCTATCCGACGAGCTATCTGAAGTCGAAGGGGCTCGGCAAAGCCTGCGCGCTCATCACGGACGGCCGGTTCTCGGGCGGCTCCTCCGGCCTCTCCATCGGCCATGTCTCGCCGGAAGCGGCCGAGGGCGGCGCGATCGGCCTTGTCGAGAGCGGCGACATCATCGCGATCGACATCCCCAATCGCAGCATCTCGTTGCAGGTTTCCGACGAGGAGCTGGCGCGCCGCCGCGCAACGATGGAGGCCAAGGGCAAGGATGCCTGGAAGCCGTCCGCGCCGCGCAAGCGCAAGGTCTCGACCGCGCTCAAGGCCTATGCTGCGACGACGACGAGCGCCGCCAAGGGCGCGGTGCGCGTGGTCGACTGATCATCCTCAGGTCGACCGGCCAGCCCGGCCGGTCGACCTTTTCACAGAGATCGAATTTCCACACCCCGTCACGGGACGAACGATTTCTGCTTTTCACGCCCTCCGGCGCGGCCGCAGCAGCAGAATCGCATTGTCTGGACACATTCTCCGGCGTATTGAGCCTGCCGAAATTTTGAGCAGCGCCAGCCGAGTTCAATGTCCCTCCCCGTTCCCGACCCACAGACCAGCCGACGCTGGCGCGGCAGGTTCTTCGCGCCGATCCTGGCCGGCGCGACATGGCGAGACCGACTCGTCGCATGCTTCGGCGCCCTGATCGGGGTCGGGGCGACCGGGCTTATCTGCGGGCTTCTGCTCGGCAACGATCCCCATCTGCCGCTGCTTGCCGCGCCGATGGGCGCCTCCGCCCTGCTCCTTTTCGCCATCCCGTCGAGCCCGCTCGCGCAACCCTGGTCGATTGTCGGAGGCAATACCGTCTCGGCGCTCATCGGATTGCTCGTCGGCCGTTACGTTCCCGAGCCCGCCATCGCGGCCGGCAGCGCCGTTGCACTTTCCATAGCCGCCATGTCGCTGCTGCGCTGCCTGCATCCGCCCGGTGGGGCGGCGGCCTTGACGGCCGCGCTCGGCGGCCCGCTCGTCTCGGCCTACGGCCTCGGCTTCGCCTTCGTGCCGGTTGGGCTGAACGCGCTGGTGCTGACCCTGTTCGGCGTTCTGTTTCACCGCTTCTCCAGCCATAGCTATCCGCATCGTCCTGTGGCCGCCGCCAATCCACACGGAACGAAGGACCTGCCGGCCAGCCAACGTATCGGCTTCAACGAGGCCGATATCGATGCCGCGCTCGGCGATCTCGGCGAGGCCTTCGACATCGATCGCGGGGATCTCGACCAGTTGCTGCGGCGCGTCGAGATGCATGCGCTCTCGCGCTCCCAGGGCCTGCCGCGCTGCGCCGACATCATGTCCCGCGACATCGTCCGCATCGACCGACACGGCGGGATCGAAGCCGCACGCGCGCTCCTGCTCGAACATGGCGTTCGTGCCCTGCCCGTCGTCGATCACGACAACCGGCTGCTCGGCATGGTCGGGCTGCGCGAGCTGACGCGACCGGGCCTGCGCGTCGACGATGTCATGGCCCCGGCCCGCACCGCCGGCCCCGATGCCCACGCCATCGAGCTGATCGCGCCGCTGACCGATGGCTGCCGCCACGCCGTCGGGATCGTCGACGAAGCGCAGCATCTGCTCGGGCTGGTGACGCAGAGCGACCTGCTCGCCATGCTGCTCAAGCCGCTGCGGCAGGAAGCCGCCTGATCAGCGCGGCACCAAAAAACGTTCCCCCTTTCGCCCGTCCTCCTTTAGCTTGCCGCCAATCTCATCGGAGGAACCGCAATGCGGGCCGCGGCCGTCGCCTTGATCTGCCTTTTGTCGCTTCCTGCGGAGGCGGCCGGCCCGTTCGGAAAGATCGTCGTCGGCAACTGGTCGGGCGGTACCTTCACCAACGACCAGACCGGCGCCTTCTCGCATTGCGCCGTCAGCGCCCGCTACAAGAGCGGCGTGACGATGCTGACCTCGGTCACCGCGCAGTATTCCTGGCTGCTCGGCTTCACCAGGCCCGACTGGAAGCTCAGGGCCGGCGAGACGCTCAATCTCCGGCTCGTCTTCGACCGCAGCTCGACCATCGATGTGACCGCGAACATCAAGACACCGACGCTGCTCACCATCGCGATGCCGGCGCAATCCAATCTGATCAACGCCTTCCGCCAGGGCCGCTACCTCGAGCTGATCGCCAATGACGCACGCTATACCTTCGCGCTGACCTCGACCGGCGAGATGCTGCCGGCTCTGGTCGAATGCGTGAAGCAGAGCGCCAATGCACGCGGCCCGGTGACACCCGGCGCGCCCGCTCAGGCTCAGACGCCCGAGGCGGCGGAGAAGGAGCGCGCGGCACGGGCCGAAAAGAAGGCGCTGCTGGAGAAGACACGCGACCTGATCCGCAGCAAAATGCTGGCCTGCATCGGCCGGGAGGGAACGCCGATGCTGCTCACCGACGAGAAGGCGGAGGTCGTCGCCAAGGCGGCCATGCTGTTCTGCAAGGGGGACGTCGACGCGCTGACCAACGCCACGATCGAGCTGATCGAGACCGAGGACGGGCGCCCCGCCAATCGGGGGGCGGTCCGCGAGGCGGCGGAAAAGCGGGTTCAGGAAGTGGTGACGGCACATATCATCCGCGCCCGTGGCGAGATGCTCGGCAAGGGGCAACGGCCGTCCGAACCTGCGCCGGCGAGACCGTCCGACCCTGCTTCTCGTCCGTCGCAGATGCTCTGAAACGCAAAACGCCGCGCCTTGTGGCGCGGCGTTTCGAACGCTGATCGATGCGAGGATCAGCCCTTGAGCTTGGTGTTGCACTGGCTCCAGTAGCCGCCGCCCTTCTCGATCCATTTCAACTCGCCATTGGCGTTAGCCGCCTTGTTGGCGTTGTACTGGTCGACGCAGGTCTTGAGGCGCGCCTTGCCGGCGGTCTCGTTCGAATATTTCTGCGAAACGGCCTTGGGGAAGACCGCGGCCCTGGCCTTGGCGGACGGCATCGCCATGGGCTTGCCGGCCGGAGCGGCCGTCGTCGCGGCCGGAGCGGCAGGCTTCGCCGGCTCGGCCGGCACCGCAGCCGCGGCCTCGTCGTCGGCGGCATCGTCGTCACCACACTGGGCCTTGCGGAAATCGTTCCACTTCTGGCCCTTGAGCGTATTGGCCTTCTTGGCGTCCTGATACTTGACGCTGCACTCCTTCATCGTCAGCGCCGAGGCCGGCGCCACGGTGAAGGATGCAAGAGCAAGGGCCGATGCGGATGCGAGAATGAATGTCCTGAACATGACCTTCTCCATGGCAAAGCGTACTGCCGCCGGTCGGCATGCCACTCCGATTTACGCCCCGAGGCAAGCCCTTTTCCGGCACGCCGAATAACCTTTCGCCTGCAAAATGTTCCTTTGTAGGCAAGCCCTTGCGCGATCGCGGAGAGAAGGCCGGAGAGTAAGCCCGGCAGATCTTTCAGTCTCTCCTTGCCGGGTCGCCCGATTTCCCTGCTATATGACGGCCCATCGCACATCTGGAGACGATATGGCACGGCCCTCCGACGCCGCGAAGGACCGCGAGCTCATCCGCATTCTCACCGAAAATGCGCGGCTTCCCCTGTCCGACATCGCCAAGCAGCTCGGCGTCTCGCGAGCGACCGTGCAGGGACGGCTGGCCCGGCTGGAACGCGACGGCGTGATCGCCGGCTACACCACGATCCTGGGCAAGGCGACCCGGCCCGCCACCACGATCTCCGCCCTCATCCTGATCGAGCTCGAGGTGAAGCAGCAGGGCGGGGTGGTCGCAGCCCTGAAGAAGCGGCCCGAAATCGTGCAATGCCACACGCTGAGCGGCCATTTCGATCTCTCCGTCAAGATCGAGTGCGAGACGGCGAGCGACCTCGACACCATCATCGACTGGATCGCCGAGATGGAAGGCGTCCGGCGCACAACGTCCTCCGTGATTCTGGCCCGGAAATTCGAGCGCTGACGCTGGCACGACGGCGCGGCCGGGAACCGCATTGTCGATTTCCCATCGATATGGCGCATATCCCCTCATCTCGCGCGCACATCGCTGCGTGCAGCGGCGATCCGCTCGTTAAAGCCTGCGCTGCCTGAAGCGATGAATGACGAGAGAGGGAGGTGCCTTGCCTGCCCGACCCGTCAGGAGATCGCGACATGACCATCCAGAAGCAACGCATCGCCGTGCTCGGCGCCGGCCAGATCGGCGTCATCATCGCCGGCATGCTGGCCGAGCAGGGCCATGAGGTGACGCTGGCCGACGCTTCCGCGGCGCAGCTCAAGCATGCCGCCGGCGGCCGCTTCGCCACCGCAACGGTCGACGCCGCCGACCTCGGCGCGCTCAGCGCCTTCCTCAAGGACCGCGACATCGTCGTCAGCGCCTGCCCGTACTTCCTGAACAAGGGCATCGCCAAGGTCGCGGCCGAAACCAAGACCCATTATTTCGATCTGACCGAGGACGTCGCCACCACCTCCTACATCAAGGAGCTCGGCGCCACCTCCGAGGTCGCGCTGGTGCCGCAATGCGGTCTGGCCCCCGGCTTCATCTGCATCCTCGGCGCCGACATGGCCGCTCGCTTCGAAAATGTCCGCGCCATCAAGATGCGCGTTGGCGCGCTGCCGCTCTATCCGACCAATGCGCTGCGCTACAACGTGACCTGGTCGGTCGACGGCCTGATCAACGAATACTGCAACCCCTGCGAGATCGTCTTCGACGGCCAGCCGACCCTGGTGCCGGCGCTCGAAGGCATCGAGAGCGTGATGATCGACGGCGTCGCCTACGAGGCGTTCAACACCTCGGGCGGGCTCGGCACCCTGACCGAGACGCTCGCCGGCAAGGTGCGCAACATGAGCTACAAGACACTGCGCTATCCCGGCCATGCCGAGATCATGAAGCTCCTGCTGCGCGATCTCGATCTCGCCGACGACCGCGAGACCCTGCGCCGCATCCTCACGCATTCCGCGCCCTTCACCCGCAAGGACGTGGTCGTGATCTTCGTGACCGGCGTCGGCGAGCGCCGCGGCCGCCTCGAAGAAGAGAGCGTCGTGCTGCGCTATGACGGCAATGACGAGCTCGGCGCGATCCAGCTCACCACCGCTGCCGGCTGCGTCGCGATGGTCGAGCTCTTCCTCGCCGGCAAGCTGCCCGCCAAGGGCTTCGTGCGCCAGGAAGATGCCGTCCTCGCCGACTTCCTCGCGACCAAGGCGGGCACCCGGCTGGTGCGCGAGGCGCGCGGCGTCGACGCCGAAGGCCTTGCCCCCACCGTGGCAGTCAAGAGCGCGGCCTGAGGGCTCGCGCTCCCTCCGACAGTCAGGCTCTGCCCGTCAGAGCCTGACGCCCAGGCCGCGCAGCTCGGCGCGCAGGTCGATGGGCTCGACGAAATGGACGGTCCGCATGCCGATACCGCGGGCCCCAACGATATTCTTCTCGCTGTCATCGACGAAGACGCAATCGCCGGCGTCGAGGCCGTAGCGGCCGAGCAGCACCTCGTAGATCGCCGGGTCCGGCTTCAGCAGCCGCTCATGGGCGGAGACGACGACGCCGTCGAAGCTCTGCAGGAACGGGAAGCGGATCAGGCATTCCGCCCATTTCTCGCGCGAGAAATTGGTGATGGCGTAGACCTTTTCGCCCTGTCTCTTCAGCTCTTCCAGAACCGCGACGCTGTCGGCGATGGTGTGGGGCACGCTGTCATGCCAGCTTTCATTGAAGGCGCGGATCTCGCGCTCCCATTCCGGATGCCGCGCGACCAGCAACGCCACGCCCTCCTCCCAGGAGCGGCCGCGATCCTGCTCCAGATTCCAGTCGCCCGTGCAGATGTTCTGCATGAACCAGTCGAGCCGCTCGGCCTCCGGGATCAGCGCGCTGTAGATCAGCCGCGCGTCCCAGCGCAGCAGGACATTGCCGACATCGAAGACGACGGTGGGATTGCTGGAAGCCATCGTGAAACCCGCTTGAAATGGACCGGCAGGACAGCCCATTCACACGCTTGTGTCCAGACGTGCAGGACAGTGGCCGACCCTATCGTTTATGCCGGGGCATGACCCTTCGCATCGGAGACCGCCCGTGAAAGCATGGCTGCCATGGACCGACCGACAGGGCCGCTTCTCGCCCTTGCGGGCCGCGGCCTTCGCATTGCTGTTCGTACCGGCGCTGCTCCTGCTCCATGCCGCCTGGATGCATCAGCTCGGCTCCAAGCCCTGGACCGAAGCGATCCACCAGACCGGGACCTGGGCGGTCAGGATCCTCATCGTCACGCTCGCCGTCTCACCGTTCCGGCGGCTGTTCGACTGGGGCAAGCTGATCGGCATCCGCCGCATGGTCGGGCTCGGCGTGATGGCCTATGCACTCGGCCATCTCTGCCTCTACTTCATCGACATGGCGTTCGATTGGGGGCTGATCGTCTCCGAGATCGTCAAGCGCTTCTACCTGACCATTGGCTTCGTGGCGCTCCTCGGCCTTTGCGCGCTCGGCGCCACCTCGACCGACGGCATGATCCGCCGGCTCGGCAAGAACTGGCAGCGCCTGCACAATCTCGTCTATCCGATCGCGATACTGGCGCTGCTGCACTTCGCGCTGCAATCCAAGATCGATGTCACCGAGCCGGTGCTGACGAGCGGGCTCTTCCTGCTGCTGATGCTCTATCGCGGCCTGTATCGCTGGAAGCTGCCGGTCTCGGTTCCGGCCCTAGCCGGCATCGCGCTTCTCGCAGGGCTGCTCACCGCTGGGCTGGAAGCGGGCTGGTATGCGGCGACTTCCGGCGTCTCGGCCTGGCTGGTCTTCCAGGCCAATGCCGACATCCTGATCTATCAGGATTACGCCTCGCTGCGGCCGTCGCATTGGGTCGCCCTGGCCGGGCTTCTGGTCGCATTCGGCCATGGCTTGCGCGCCCGCAAGCCGCGCCCGCCACGGCAGGTGCGCCAACCCGCGGTGGCGTAAGAGACCGTTTGGAACCTCCAGCCCTCATCCTGAGGAGCAGCCATCGGCCGAGTCTCGAAGGATGATCCAGATGTCTCCTGAGCCTCCTGGAGCATCCTTTCGAGACGCCATTCCCAAGGGAATGGCTCCTCGGGATGATGGCTCAGTCAATTTTCAAACGGGCTCCAAGGAGAAAAACGTTCCAAGTTTCGACATCTTCCCGATGGAAAGGATTTCCCCTCCCGCACTCATGCTCTAACCCTATGGCATGCCTGACGACCCGCACGCCCAGCCCACGGCCGATGTCATAGAAGCCGAGCTCGCCTCGGAAGGCATCAAACCAGCGCAGGCCCGGGTCTCGCCCTTCGTTCCGCTGCAGCAGCCGATTTTCCGCGCCGTCTGGTTCGCCAGCCTCGCCTCGAATTTCGGCGGCCTGATCCAGGCGGTCGGTGCCTCCTGGATGATGGCCTCGATCTCGCCTTCGGCCGAGATGGTGGCGCTGGTGCAGTCCTCGACCACGCTGCCGGTGATGCTGTTCTCGCTGGCCGCCGGTGCCATCGCCGACAATTACGATCGCCGCCGCATCCTGCTGGTCGCGCAAATCTTCATGCTGCTGGTCTCCATCGGCCTGGCTGCCGTCGCCTGGTTCGGCCTGATCACGCCCTGGCTGCTCCTGACCTTCACCTTCCTGATCGGCTGCGGCACGGCGCTCAACAACCCGGCCTGGCAATCATCGGTCGGAGACATGGTGCCGCGCCGCGACGTGCCGGCAGCGGTGACGTTGAACAGCGTCGCCTTCAACATCGCCCGCAGCGTCGGCCCGGCCATCGGCGGCGCCATCGTCGCGGCGGCCGGCGCGGTCGCGGCCTTCGCCATCAATGCCGTCAGCTACATCCCCCTTCTCATCGTGCTGGCGCGCTGGCGGCCGCCCAAGGTCGAACGTCTCCTGCCGCGCGAGACGATGCTGATCGCGATGGGCGCGGGCGTGCGCTATGTCGCGATGTCGCCAAATATCCGCTCCGTCATCCTGCGCGCCTTCGTCTACGGCTTCGGCGCCATCGTCGGGCTGGCGCTATTGCCGCTGATCGCGCGCGACCTCGTCCGCGGCGGCCCGCTGACCTATGGCGTGCTGCTCGGCGCCTTCGGCGCGGGCGCGGTGGCCGGCGCCTTCATGAGTGCGCGCCTGCGGCGGGCGATGAGCACGGAAGCTCTGGTTCGCTCCACATTTACCGCCTACGCCGTGGGCGTCATTTTCGTCGCGCTCAGCTCGACCATGCCGCTGGCGATGGCCGGGCTCTTCGTCTGCGGCGCCTGCTGGGTGCTCGCGCTCTCGACCTTCAATGCCACGGTGCAGCTCTCGGCCCCGCGCTGGGTCGTCGGCCGTGCGCTCGCGACCTACCAGATGGCGGCCTTCGGCGGGATGGCGACCGGCAGCTGGGCCTGGGGCCGGCTCGCTCAGCATTTCGGCGTCGAGAAGGCGCTGCTGATCTCGGCGGTCACGCTGCTGGCCGGCGCCGCGCTCGGGCTGCGCTACCGGCTGCCGCCGCTGGAGGAGCTCAATCTCGATCCGCTCAGCCGCTGGCGCGAGCCGAAGGTCGCGGTCGACATCGAGCCGCGCTCCGGCCCGGTGATCGTGACGATCGAATACATCATCAAGCCGGAAGACGTCGTCGCCTTCCTGACCGTGATGGCGGAGCGGCGTCGCATCCGGCGCCGTGACGGCGCCCGGCACTGGACCCTGCTGCGCGATCTGACCGATCCGACGCTCTGGATCGAGCGCTACGACAGCCCGACCTGGGTCGAATATGTCCGGCAGAACCAGCGCGTCACCCAAGCCGATGCCGAGATCGGCGAACAGGTACGCGCGCTACATAGCGGGCCGAACCCGCCGGTGGTCCACCGCATGATCGAGCGGCAGACAACCTCCCTGCCGCAATTGCCGGCGGCGAGGTCTCCGACGCTGGCTGACTCGCTGGCCGACTCATCGCGGCCAGCCTGAGATGGAGTCGCATCGTCACTGCGGGGCTTCGCGCCAGCGACGCGCCCTGAAATGACGGGCGCTCCCCAGGTCGGTCCGGTCAGCCGACGATCCAGAGGCCGGCGAGACCGACCATGCCGACGATGATCCGCCACCAGGCAAAGGGGGCGAAGCCGCGCTTCGAGACGAAGTCGAGGAAGCTGCGCACCACGATCAGCGCCGAGAAGAAGGCCGCGATGAAGCCGACGACGATCAGGATGCCGTCATCAAAGGTCAGGTCCTTGTAGCTCTTCAGCAGATCATAGGCGAAGGCGCCCGCCATGGTCGGCATGGCGAGGAAGAAGGAGAATTCCGCCGCGGCGCGCTTGCTGGCGCCGAGCAGCATGGCGCCGACGATGGTGGAACCCGACCGCGAAACGCCTGGGATCATCGCCAGGCACTGGATCAGGCCGATCTTGAAATACATCGGCAGCGGGAAAGTCGTGGCGTCGGTGTGCTTCTCCTGCAGCTCCATCTCGTCCACGACGAGCAGGATCAGGCCGCCGGCGATCAGGGCGCAGCAAACGATGAACGGGTTGAACAGCACGCTCTTGATGAAGCCGTGCAAGGCGGCGCCGATGATCGCGGCGGGCAGGAAGGCGATCAGCACGCCGATGACGAAGCGCCGGGCGGAAGGGTCCGTCGGCAGGCGTCGCGCGATGTCCAGCAGGCGGCGGAAATAGACCAGCAGGATCGCGAGGATCGCGCCGAGCTGGATCAGCACCTCGAAGGTCTTGCCGTTCGACTCGAAGCCAAGGAAATGGCCCAGCAACAGCAGATGGCCCGTCGAGGAGACCGGCAGGAACTCGGTGAGGCCCTCGACGATGCCGAGGACGAAGGCTTCGATCAGGTTCTGCATGCGGGAGATCCTCGCGCGAATCAGACCGCACCTGGCCGGGCGTCGGTCGTCGTCTCGTCGGCTTACGCCCAGGCCTTTGCAAATTGGTTACCACTTTGCGAAGGAGCCGGGACAAATTGCAGGCACCCGCATTGCCGCGGCTTGTGACGCTTTTCAGGCATGACTATAGCAAGCCTCGCCGCCCCTTCGGATCGCGACAAAGTCCGGCGGCCCTGCTTCCGACGCATTTTGCCTGCTTCACAAGTCTTCATGAGTGCCATGGCGACCCTGTACCATTACCCGCTATGTCCGCATTCGCGTTTCATCCGTCTCGTACTTGGCGAGTTCGGCATGGAGGCCGAATTGGTCGAGGAACGCGTCTGGGAGCGACGACGGGAATTCCTCGAGCTCAACACGGCGGGGACGACGCCCGTCTTCCAGGAGCAGAACGGGCTACCTGTGCCCGGCGCGGGACCGATCGCGGAATATCTCGACGAGACCCGCGGGCTTGCGCTCGGCGATCGCCGCCTGCTGCCGGAAGGGCCCGGCGAGCGCGTCGAGGTGCGCCGCCTGCTCGACTGGTTCAACGTCAAGTTCCATGAGGAGATCACCGGCCCGCTCGTGATGGAAAAAGTGATGAAGCGGTTCATGAGCCGCGACGATGGCGGCGGACCGCCGGAAATGAGCGCGATCCGCGCGGCTCGCGCCAATGTGCGCTATCATCTGCGCTACATCTCCTGGCTGCTGGCCAAAAGGAACTGGCTCGCGGGCTCGCAGCTGAGCTATGCCGATCTCGCGGCGGCGGCGCATCTGTCCTGCGTCGATTATCTCGGCGACGTGCCCTGGGAAGAGGATGAGGCGGCTCGCTCATGGTATGCGAGGATCAAGTCGAGACCGAGCTTCCGGCCGCTGCTGAGCGACCGCATGCCCGGCATGTCTCCGAGCGCCCATTACGACAATCTAGACTTCTGAGCGGCGAGAAGCTGAAGCGCGCCGTCGCTGAGCGGGCGCTCGGTGAAGGCTTCGCCGTGATGCGCGTCGCCGCGGCCGACGCCATACCCGAGGCGCCCGAGCGGCTCGAAGCCTGGCTCGCCAGCGGCTATCAGGGCGAGATGAGCTGGATGGAGGAGCGCCGCGACCAGCGCGCCGATCCGCGCCGGCTGTGGGGCGAGGTTCGCTCCGTCATCATGCTCGGCATGAACTATGCGGGCGACGGGGATCCGCTCGCGACGCTGGCTCAGCCCGACAAGGCGACGATTTCGCTCTATGCGCGCCGGCGCGACTATCACGACGTCATCAAGGGCAAGCTCAAGAGCGTGGCCGGGCTGCTCGCCGCGCGCGGCGGCGCCGACGTCAAGGTCTTCGTCGATACGGCCCCGGTGATGGAGAAACCGCTGGCGCAGGCGGCCGGGCTGGGCTGGCAGGGCAAGCACACCGTGCTGGTCTCGCGCGAGCACGGCTCCTGGCTGCTCCTCGGCGCGATCTACACCACCGCGGAGCTGCCGGCCGATGCGGCCGAGCGCGATCATTGCGGCTCCTGCCGGCGCTGCCTCGACATCTGCCCGACAGACGCCTTTCCGGCGCCCTACCGGCTCGATGCGCGCCGCTGCATCGCCTATCTCACGATCGAGCATCCCGGCCATATCGACGCGGAGTTGCGGCCGGGCATCGGCAACCGCGTTTTCGGCTGCGATGACTGCCTCGCCGTCTGCCCCTGGAACAAGTTCGCGCAGACCGCGCAGGAAACCCGGCTCGCTCTCAAGGACGAACTCGACGGGCTGGACCTCGCCGCACTCGCTCGCCTCGACGACGCCGCGTTCCGCACGCTCTTCGCCGGGACGCCGGTCAAGCGCACCGGACGCGACCGCTTCCTGCGCAATGTGCTGATCGCCATCGGCAATAGCGGCCGGCCGGAACTTGCCGAGAGCGCCCTGCCCCATCTCGCCGACCCTTCGCCGCTCGTCCGTGCCATGGCGGTCTGGGCGCTCGGCCGACTCGCTCCCGAATGTGTCAGCAAGCGCGCCACGGCGGGACTCGCCGGCGAAGACGATCCGCAAGTGCGCGCCGAATGGCTCGCAGTGACGCCTCAGACGGAAGACGCCGCATGAACATCCTGATCCTCGGCCTCGGCTATTCGGCCGGCTTCTTCGCGCGCGCCGCGCTGGCGCGGGGATGGGAAGTGACCGGCACCGTCCGCTCCGCCGAGAAGGCGGCGCAGATCAGCCGCGAAGGCATCAGGACATTGGTCTTCGGCGGCTTCGCCGTGTCCTCTGCGCTCAGCAAGGCGGTGACGGAGGCCGACGCGGTGCTCGTCTCGGTGCAGCCGGCTGAGGATGGCGACCCGGCGCTCGGCCCGCTGCGCGGCGCGCTCGCTGCGGCGCCCAACCTGCGCTGGATCGGCTATCTCTCGACGATCGGCGTCTATGGCGACCAAAGCGGCGCCTGGATCGACGAAGCCACGCCGCCGGCTCCGACCAACGCCCGCACCCGCCAGCGCGTCGCGATCGAGGAGGCCTGGCTGCAGCTTGGGCGCGACAGCGGCAAGCCGGTGCAGATCTTCCGTCTTTCCGGCATCTACGGCCCCGGCCGCAACGCCATCACCAAGCTGCGCGAGGGCAAGGCGAACCGGCTGATCAAGCCGGGGCAGGTTTTCAACCGCATCCATGTTGACGACATCGCTGGCGTGCTGATGGCCTCGCTGGCGCAGCCCCGTAACGGCGCGATCTACAACGTCACCGACGACGAGCCGGGGCCGCCGCAGGACGTCGTCACCTTCGCGGCCGAACTGACCGGCCTCGAACCGCCGCCGGAAATCCCGTTCGCGCAAGCACAGCTCTCGCCGATGGCGGCGAGCTTCTACGGCGAGAGCAAGCGCGTCTCGAATGCGCTGGTGAAGCGGGAGTTCGGCTACGCCTTCCGCTACCCGACCTATCGCGAGGCGCTACGGGCGCTGGCCGCAGCCGGCGAATAGTGAGAGCAACCTGGCGCTTCCATCGCGAGGTTTCTCTCAGTTCTCGTTTCATCGCATTTTCTTTACGCGAACCGGTGCCCACTTCGCTCGAAAATGCTCTAGCGTCAGGCCGCGCGACGCGGGGTCTCGCCGCCATAGTAGTCGGCGTAGCGCTTGTCGATCGCCGAGACCGGCAGCACGACGAGCACGTCGGTGGTACCGAACTGGCGGTCGATCACGGCGCCGGTGCCGAAGCGCGCTCCGATCCGGAGATAGCCCTTGATCAAGGGGGGCAACTCCTTGAGCGCGAGCTTTGCGTCGATCATCTCCGACGGCAGGCGATCCATGCCCACGAAATGCTCGGGATGCGCAGCCGCGGCCCATTCGCCCTGCGAGCGAGCCTGATGGTGCAGGAAGCTCAACGGCAGGGCCAGCGAGTCGGGATCGGTGCCGTCGAAGGAGGCGCAGCCGAACATCGCATCGATGCGGTGATGCTGGAGATAAGCCCAGATACCGGACCAGAGCAGCTCGACCGTCCGCTTGGTGCGGTAGGGCTTCAGCACGCAGGAGCGGCCGAGTTCGAGGAAGCGCTGACCGGGATGGCGCGCGAGCAGCGGCGCCAGATCGAATTCGCTCTGCGTGTAGAAACCGCCGAGCCGTTCGGCCGCGCTCTGGCGCATCAGCCGGTAGGTGCCGACGACCTTGGGCTTGGTGCCGCCGAAGCGGCCGCGCGCCGCATGATCGATGACGAGGAGATGGTCACAGGCCTTGTCGAAGCGGTCGGCATCGCGGCGGAACATCCGCGAGACGACATCGGGCTTGGCCGACATTTCCTGGTAGAAGACACGGTAGCGCAGGCGCTGCGCCCGCCAGATCTCGCGCGGGCCGCGCGCCAGCCGAACTTCGAGCGAACCGAGCCGGCCGAGCGTGCCCGCAAGCGGCGGAGCCTCACCGGGTTCGGCGCCGAAACGCCGCATCGGGCCGCCCGCGATCAGCATCAGCGGAGCGAACCGGGTGAACGCATTGCCGGCTGAAAACCGGGAGGGCAGCGCGTTCTTGCTATCAGAAACGTGCAATGCCATCGCGAATCTCGATCCCTCAGCCGCGTTCGGCCTAGAGGTAGGCTTGCCCGGAGGATCTTACAACTTCGCGACAAAACAGCGTCGAAGCGATGACTGCCGTCAAGCCGAGAGGCTGCCTGCCGGCGGTAGCGAGAGGCGCTCCAGCCAGCGCAGCAATGCCGCGCGCTCCAGCGGTTTGGCGAGACAATCATCCATCCCCGCTGCGAAAGCCGCTTCCCGATCGGCTTCCGCGACATTCGCGGTGACGGCGACGAGCGGCAAGGCGGAGGCGCGCCCGAGCCGGCGTTCGAGCGCGCGGATGGCGCGCGCGCAATCAAGACCCGTCATCACCGGCATGCGCACATCGAGAAGGGCAAGCGCCAGCGGCGGAGCCGCGCCGGCAAAGCTGGCCTCCACGCGCTGCAGAGCCTCGCGCCCGTCGCGCGCCCAGAATGCGACGCAACCAAAACGTTCGAGCGTGCGAACGACCAGCAGCGCGTTGATTTCATTGTCCTCGGCCACCAGCACATGAAGGCCGGTGCCGGGCGAATTGCGAGCGGATGCAGTGGCATTCGCGATTTCGCCCATCGCCGGAAGCCTATGCGGGAAGTCCGCATCGAGCCGTTCATAGAGCGAGCGCGTCCGCACCGGCTTGATGAGAAAGCCGGAGAAGCCCGCGGCCTGCGGCGCACCGAACTGCCGCCGCTCCAGAGGCGAGAGCAGGATCAGGCAATCGCGGATGCCCGACGCAGCGACCGCTGCCGCGAGATCCTTCGCCGGCATATCGCCGAGTGCGTGATCGATCAGAACCGCTGTCGGGCGGGTTTCGCCGATCAGCTTCACCCGCGCCGATTCGGCGGTCGTCGCGACGGAGACCGCGGCCCCGGTCACCCGGATCGCTTCCGCCAGGAAGCGCGCCGCGAACGGAACAGGCGAGACCAGCAGGATATGCTGTTGCGGCCAATGCGGAATGCCCGGACGCGGGGCATCCGCAGCTGCCGCGAGCGGCAGGGTGACGCGGAAGGTTGCTCCTTCGCCTAGCCGGCTTTCGGCCCTCACTTCGCCCGCCATCAAATCAACGAGGCGCCGGACGATCGCCAGCCCGAGACCGGCTCCGGACTGCCGTATGCCGGCACCATGTTCGACCTGTTCGAATTCGCTGAAGATATCCTCGAGCCGGTCGACGGGAATGCCCGGCCCGGTATCGGCGACGGTGATCTCGACGCCCGCACCCGACAGCCGCAGGCTGAGACCGACCCCGCCGGCTTCGGTGAACTTCACCGCGTTTCCGACGAGGTTGAGCAGAATCTGGCGCAGGCGGTCGCGATCGCCAATGAGGCGCGTGGGCAGCTCGGGCGCAATATGGGCGGAGAGCTCGATGCCCTTCGCCTGCGCCCGCGGCGCCACGAGTTCCGCCACCGTCTCGACGAGCTGGACGACGTCGAAGGGTTCCTCGACCAATTCGAGCTTGCCGGCCTCGACCTTGGCGAAATCCAGGATATCGTCGACCAGCGCGAGCAAGGCCTCGCCGGAGGTCCGCAACGCTGCAATATAGGTCGCCTGCTCGGCATCGGGGCCGGTATCGGTGAGAAGGTCAGCCATCCCCAGGATGCCGTTGAGCGGCGTGCGGAACTCGTGGCTGACGGTGGCGAGGAAGCGCGATTTCGCCTCGCTCGCGGCTTCGGCCCGGGCGCGTGCCTCGACCAGGGCGTCCTCGCCGGCGATACGCGCGGAGATGTCGCGGCCGACGCGTTGGATGAGCGCCTTCCCGCCATGTCCCGCAACCGCCGTCTCGACCCAGGAAATCCAGCGCTCGCCCTCATACGTCGCCAGACACTCATCGAAACTGCGGGCTCCGCCTTCGAGCAGTTGCGCTGGCCGACTGGCGAGTTGCGGCAGCTGCATCTTGCTGCCGACGAGATCGACCTCGCTCGCGCCGAACAGCGCCCCATAAGCCCGGTTGGCATAGACGATGCGCGCACCGTCGCGCCTGACGATCAGGTCGCCCTGGGCTTCGATCAGGCTGCGATAGCGTTCCTCGCTATCGGCGAGTGTCCAAAGCCGGTCGTTGAGATTTTCGGTATCGCGGAGCAAAGCGGCGACCTGCCGCCGCAACTGTTCACGCTGGAACAGGAGCCGGGCAATCAGCAGGCATAGCGCGAGCGCGGCGCCTCCGACGATGAGCCATGACCAGAACGAAGAAACCATGCCCTTCGATCTAGCCCTCGTCCCTTGAGAAAGGCGCCTGCGAACCCCGCAGATTCGCCGTTCGGCCTTCAGGATCGGTTAATCAAGAATACGTCGAGCTCATCGCATCTTGCGCGGTCTTCGGACGAGCCATCTGCTGCGCTCGAAAACGCGCCACGCGATCAGGCCGCCTGAACGAGCTCGCCACCGCGCGAGCGATAGGACAGCGCCTCCGCCAGATGCAGCCGCCCGACCTTGGCCTCGCCGTCGAGATCGGCGAGCGTGCGGGCTACTTTCAGCACGCGATGATAGGCCCGCGCCGTCAAGCGCATCGCCTCCGCGGCATCGCGCAAAAGGGCGAGCCCGGCATTATCGGGCCGTGCGATCTCTTCCAGCACCGGCGGAGGGCAGGCCGCATTGGTGCTGACGTGGCCCAGGCCGCGCTGAGGCAGTTCCAGCGCCTCGAAGCGCGCGCGCTGGCGCTGACGGGCGGCTGCGACTCTCGCGGCGACGGTGGTGGAGTCCTCTCCCGTCGATGGCCGGATCAGGTCGGCAGCGGTGACCGCGGGGAGATCGATGGCGATATCGATCCGGTCGAGCAGCGGACCGGACAGCCGAGTCTGATACTGCGCCATGCAACGCTCGTTCGGCTGGCGGCGGCAGGCGAAACCGGGCTCCGTCGCCTTGCCGCAGCGACACGGGTTCATCGCCGCCACGAGCTGGAATCTGGCGGGATAGGTGACCCGGTGATTGGCGCGAGAGATCAGAACATCGCCGGTCTCCATCGGCTGACGCAAAGCATCCAGCACCTGCGGCTGGAACTCGGGCAGCTCGTCGAGGAAGAGCACGCCGTGATGGGCGAGCGAGACCTCCCCCGGCTTGGCATGAAGGCCGCCGCCGACGAGCGCCGCCATCGAGGCCGAATGGTGCGGTGCCCGGAACGGGCGCCGATCGGTCAGGGCGCCGTCGGCGAGATGGCCCGCGACCGAGAGCACCATCGAAACCTCGAGCAACTCGCGCGGCGAAAGCGGCGGCAGGATCGACGGCAAGCGGCTCGCCAGCATCGACTTGCCGGCTCCGGGAGGCCCGTTCATCAGGAGATTGTGCCCGCCGGCGGCGGCGATCTCGAGCGCGCGGCGCGCGCTCTCCTGCCCCTTGATATCGACCAGATCGGGCAGAACTCCGCCTTGACGGGCCACTGCCGGCTCGGGCCGCGCCATCACCTGCGTCCCCTTGAAATGGTTGGCGAGCTGGATAAGCGAGCGCGGCGCCAGAATATCGATATCGGCGGCGGCCCAGGCAGCTTCCGGACCGGAAGCAGCGGGACAGATGAGACCCTGCCCTCTTGCGTAGGCAGCAATCGCTGCCGGCAGGACACCGGCCACCGGCGTGATCGAGCCGTCAAGGGCGAGTTCCCCGAGCACGGCATATCCGGCGAGTGCATCGGCGGGAATCGCGCCGATCGCCGCCATGACCGCGAGCGCGATCGGCAGGTCGTAATGGCTGCCTTCCTTGGGCAAATCGGCCGGTGCCAGATTGACGGTGATACGCTTGGCCGGCAGGGCAAGCCCCGAGGCGATGAGGGCGGCGCGCACCCGCTCGCGGCTCTCGGCGACGGCCTTGTCCGGCAGCCCGACCAGAATGAAGGCGACGCCGCCGGCCGCGACCTGCACCTGAACATCGACGGCGCGCGCTTCGATCCCCTCGAACGCCACCGTCGCGACCCGCGTCACCATCTCGGCCTCGCCCCGTTCCCCTTGGGGACGCTAGCGGAGCTTCAGCGGCAGCGCAAGAACATATCGAGAACCTTCGAATAAGCAGGGAGGCGGGCGCCTCCCTGTCCCGTCAAAGTTCAGGCGTCGACGCCCAGGCCCATCTGGCAGGCGACACCGGTCCCACCGAGGCCGCAATAACCTGCCGGGTTCTTGGCGAGATACTGCTGATGGTAGTCCTCGGCGAAGTAGAAGGTCGGCGCCTCGCGGATCTCGGTCCTGATCGGACCGTAGCCGCCGGCGGCCAAAGCCTTCTGGTACTCGGCGCGGGACTTCTCGGCAGCGGCCTTCTGCTCGGCGTCATAGGTGTAGATCGCCGAGCGATACTGCGTGCCGATATCGCCGCCCTGGCGCATGCCCTGGGTCGGGTCATGGTTCTCCCAGAAGATCCTGAGCAGATCCTCATAGGCGATCTTGGCGGGATCGTAGACCACCAGCACGACCTCGGTGTGCCCGGTCAGGCCGCTGCACGCCTCCTCATAGGTCGGATTCGGCGTCGTGCCGCCGGCATAACCCACGGCGGTGACCCAGATTCCCTCGCCGCTCTGCCAGAACTTGCGCTCGGCGCCCCAAAAGCAGCCGAGCCCGAACAGCGCCTTGCGCGTGCCTTCCGGATAAGGGCCGGCCAGCGCGCGTCCGTTGACGAAATGGGTTTCAGCGGTGGGAATCGCAGCGGGACGGCCCGGCAGGGTCTCGGCCGCCGTCGGCATCTCGGTCTTCTTGCGCAAAGAGAACATTTCTCGCTCCGTTCGTTCGAGCTTCGGCGCCTATGTAAGCCTCCTGCGGCCCTTCGCACAGGGGGGCTTCGCGAGCCCGCGCTTCACCGACGCGTGACGATGCCGATCAGCGGCTCCGGCTGCCGCCCCAGCCAAAGCAGCGCGAATCCGAGCAGAAGCGCCGCGAGCGAAGTCGGCAGCCGCATCACCGACAGCAGCATGGGATCCCAGAGCAGTGGATGGAGATTGCGTTCGATGGCCGGCTGAATCTGCGCGTAGCGCTCGTGGATCAAGGCCGTCAGGGTTTCGCTCACCGCGGTGAAGCGCAGTGCCGAATTGGCGATGGAACGAGCGCCGTCGATCACAAGCGCGACGAAGCCGGCCGCGACCCACAGATATCCCAACACTCGTAGAAGGAATCTCACTCTGCTCCCCGTCACCGTTTGCCGTTCGCGTATCCGGCACCTGCCCCCAGCTTCAAGATGTGCTCATCAGCGGCGCTCGGCGCAACCGCGCGCACAGGTTTTAGTGGGATTGTGCAAAACCCTTCATCTCGGGCCTTGAAAGATGACGGCACGGCGGTCATAAGCAGCGCGCCGGACAGGTGGCCGAGTGGTTGAAGGCGCACGCCTGGAAAGTGTGTATACGGGAAACCGTATCGCGGGTTCGAATCCCGCCCTGTCCGCCAGAAATTCCCAGAGATCGATTCCCGAGCGCACAAGCGCCGCGAGAGCCCGACTGGCTCCGTGAGCGGATTCAGATGGAATCCGGAAATTTGTCAGCTGGCCGATGGGCAGACTGAGCCCAGCAGCGCGGCCGATAGCGGTCGGCACAGCCTGCTTTCGGATCGGTCCGTGGCACCATCAGCCGAGAGAAAGCATGCCCCGGATCTCGGCGTCGCGTTGCCTCATGTGCTGCAGCAGCGGATCGATATGGGGCACCCGGTCGCCCGCCGCGGCGAAAGGAGACGCCTCGCGAACCAGCGCGTGCAGCCGGCGTGTGACGGCACCGAGCGGCGCGGCCTTCCGGACTTCGACAGCTTGCGCGGCGACAAGTAGCTCGATCGCTGCGATCGAGCGGCACAGGCCGGCCACCTCGGCCGTCCTGCGTGCGGCAAGGCCCGCCATGCCGGCCCGGTCGAGATTGCCGTTGGAATGGCTCGAACTGGCGAGCTCATGCACCACGGGCGCGGTCGCCAGGCGCGCCTCGGACGTAATCGCCTTGTGGAACTGGGCCAACCCGTTGAAGCCGGGCAGACCCACGCCATCCTCCTCGATGAGCCCGACGGTGAGCCCCGACCAGAAGGAATCGACCAGCTTGGCGACGCGCTCGGCCGAACCGGTCACGACCGGCGCAAAGCCCAGCCTGGCGACGTCGAGCGCCATCGACAGCGAGACCGTATCGAAATTGGCGACGGAAATGAGCGCCTGCTCCTCGATCGAGACGATCGGGTTGTTCTGGCTCGCGCGCAGCTCGGCCTCGACCTGGCCGTAGGCGAATTCCAGACTGTCCGCCGCCGTGCCGTGGAGCAGCGGCAGCGAGCGGAAGCTGAGCGGGTCCTGCAGATGGCGCGGCCCGCCCTTGGCGAAGAGATAGCTGCCGGTGAGGTAGTGGCGGATGCGGGTGCCGTGCCGGTTGAGCCCGGCGAAGGGGCGCGACCGCAAGGCCGCTTCCGAGACGGTCGACGGGTTTGCCGCGAAACCTTCCATGCTCAGGGCGGCGATCAGGCTCCAAAGGTC
Organism: Allobosea sp. TAF32; assembly: GCF_052113585.1. Taxonomy (NCBI): domain Bacteria; kingdom Pseudomonadati; phylum Pseudomonadota; class Alphaproteobacteria; order Hyphomicrobiales; family Alloboseaceae; genus Allobosea; species Allobosea sp. TAF32. The sequence continues at coordinate 23,153 of NZ_JBFRDM010000001.1, forward strand.
GAGACTATCGCGCAGGTCGGCCATGGCCAATGCCGCAGTGCCCAAAGCGAGCGCGCTGGAATTCAGCAACGCCAGTGCTTCGCCGGCCTGCAATTCGATGTCGCCATAAAGTGCCAGCGCCAGATCGGTGATCGGCGCCATGTCGCTCTGGCCCATCGAGCCCCAGATATGGACCTCGATCGCGCGGTCTTCGTTCAGGGCGGCAGCAAGCCGCTCGGCGAGCAGGGGCCGCACACCGAGCCGTCCGCTCGCCATGGAATTGAGCAGCACCGCCATCATCGCCCGGACAGCTTCGCGCGGTGCGAGAGGCCCATGCGCGACGTTGTGGGTTAGCAGGAGCCGGCGGTTGAACTCGCCAATGCGATTGGGCGCGAGCGGCACGCCGGTCTTGGCGCCGACGCTGGTGGTGACGCCGTAGACCTTTTCACCGCGCGCCACGGCGTTGTCGACCACCGCACGGGCGGCTTCCATGCGCTGGATCGCCTCTACGGCGATAGAGACCGGCGCCCGCTCCCGCGCGATACGGACGAGTTGCTCGATCGTGAGATCGAAACCGGTGACGTCCACTTGGCTCATGGCAGATCCGTTCCCAACAAAGCCCGCGCAGCGCAATCACGCCTGACCGATTCCGTCATTAATGGGAAGCGCAGGAGTACGGCCGGGAAAGACCTTCGTTTCATGCCTTGAAATACCGCGCGCGCTTCCGCCCGGATCGCAGGGATCGGCTAGTTTCGCGCCGTCGAAACGGGCGCAGCGCATGGCCATCACCTACGATCTGGTCAAGGAAGTCACCGCCAATCTCTATGATTGGTCGCTGCGCCGAATTCCGGAATCCTCCAAGGCCGAATTCCGCAAGGCGCTGGCGACGGAGACCGAGCCGCAGGCGCGGCAGACGCTGGCCTTCATGCTCGACAGTGCCGAGCACGCCGAACAGACCGGCAAGTTCCTGTGCTCGGATGCCGGGGTTCCCAGCTACACCATCAAGATCGGCTCGGGCGTACGGATGGAGGGCGATATCCGTCAGGCGATCGTCGATGGCTTCGCCGATCTCGCCCGCGCGATCCAGCCGCCGATCCTGCGCTTCGTCACCAATCCGCTGACGAATGAGCGCAGCTATCACGGCAAGGACATGCCGCTGGTTTCCTGCGAGCTCATCGGTGATGTCGAATACCTCGACATCACCTGCGCGCCGAAGGCGCTCGGCGGCGGCCGCTGGGCCGCGATCGAGACACTGGTCAGTCCGAGCCTCGAGGAGATCGAACGCTGCATTCTCGAGCTCGTGCTGCGTGCGGGCGGCCAGCATTGCCCGCCCGTGGTCGTCGGCGTCGGCATCGGCGGCACCTTCGACCATGCGGCGAAACTCTCGAAGGACGCGACCTTGCGCCCGTTCGGCGAGTGCAATCCCGAGCCGATGGTCGCGGCGATGGAGGAACGCCTGACCCGCGCGGTCAACCGGATGGGCTTCGGCCCAATGGGCGTCGGCGGCGCGACCACGACCTTCGGCGTCCATGTCGAATACGCCTCGGGGCATGGCTTCACGCCCGTCGCGGTCTCGTTCAATTGCTGGATCAACCGGCGCACGCGGGCTCGCATCTACAATTCGGGCATCGTGGAGCGGATCGAATGATGGCCCCCTCGCCCCGGCGCCTCTCCCTGCCCTTGACGCCCGAAGCCGCGCGGGCGCTGAAACTCGGCGATGTCGTGCTGCTCGACGGCGACGCCGTCGCGACTGTCGGCATGCCCACGCAGAAGCGCATGGTCTCCGAGCTCGCCGCCGGCCGCGAATTGCCGCTGCCGCTGCGTGGCGGCTCGTTCTTCCATATGGGCGTCAGCTATGAGGAGGGCGAGGCCGGTCCCGGCCCGCTCCACTACGTCAACCCGACGACGTCGAGCCGCTTCGACCAGCTGATGCCGACCCTGATCCGGACGCTGGGCCTCACCGCAACCGGCGGCAAGGGCGGGCTCGGGCAGGAAAGCGTCGCGGCGATGCGCGAGGCCGGCTGCGTCTATTTCTCCTTCGTCGGCGGCGCTTCCGCCCTGCTGAGCCAGGGCGTCCGGGCGGTGACGGACTGCGCGTGGACCGATCTCATCATGCAGTTCCGGCTGAACCGCGTGCGGCTCGACGGCTTCGGCCCGGTCATCGTCGCCATCGATGCCCATGGCAACTCGATCTATGAGCGCCTGATGACATCGGCCCGCGCACGGATGCCCGAGATCATGCAGTCGCTTCGCTCCTCTCCAGACGAGACAGAGACACCACGATGAAAGCGATCGAAATCACCCGGCCGGGCGGCCCCGAGGTTCTGGCGTTCGGCGAACGTCCGTTGCCGCAGCTCGGCGCCGCCGATGTGCTGATCCGGGTCCGCGCGGCCGGGGTCAACCGCCCCGACATCCAGCAGCGGCGCGGCCTCTATCCGCCGCCGCCCGGCGCGACCGACCTGCCCGGCCTCGACGTTTCCGGCGTGGTCGAGGCTGTTGGTGCCGATGTTGCCTGGCCCAAGGTCGGCGACAGCGTCTGCGCGCTCGCCAATGGCGGCGGCTATGCCGAGTTCTGCGCGGTTCCTGCTTCGCAATGCCTGCCTTTGCCGGAAGGGTTCTCCTTCGCGCAGGCGGCTGCTCTGCCGGAAGTGTTCTTCACCGCCTGGAACAACGTGATCTGGCTCGGCCGGTTGGCTGAGGGCGAGACCCTGCTGGTCCAGGGCGGCACCAGCGGCGTCGGCATGGCGGCGATCCAGATCGCCAAGCGGCTACGCGGGGCGCGCGTGATCGCAACCGCGGGAACGGCCGAAAAGCGCGCGGTCAGCCTGGAGATCGGCGCCGATTACGCCATCGACTATCGCGGCGACTGGGTCGCCGAGATCGAGGCCGCGATCGGCAAGGAGAAGGTCGATGTGGCGCTCGACGCACAGGCCGGGCCCTATACGGAAAAGCAGCTCGGGCTGCTCGCGCCCGACGGACGGGTCGTACTGATCGCCAGCCATCTCGGCCAGATGGCGGAGGTGAATGTGCGCAACATCGTCCGTCGCAGGCTGACCCTGACGGGCTCGACGCTCAGGCCCCGAGACGCCGCCTATAAGGGCCGGATCGCCGCCAGGCTTGTGGAACAGGTCTGGCCGCTGCTCGCCAGCGGCGCGATCCGCAGCCATATCTGCGCGACCTTCGACTGGAGCGATGTCCGTGACGCGCACGCGCTGATGGATGCCGGCGAACAGATCGGCAAGGTCGTCCTGACCATGCCGGGCTGAGTGCCGCAGGCGCGATCTGAAAAACAGCGAGCAAGCGCGGGGCAATCTGCTCTAGAGTCGGCGTTCGTCTCCGTCATGCCGGACTCCTCAGAGTGTTCTCGTTCGCGCCCGTTCAATCCGTTCTCAAGGCCCTCAAGCTGCTGACCGAAGTCAATCGCTTGAGCGCGGCCACCGTCGGCGAATTGCATCGCCGCACCGGCCTGCCGAAGCCGACCATCGTGCGCCTGCTCGAGACGCTGATCGAAGCCGGCTATGTGACGCGCGACGAGCGGATGCGCGGCTATCTTGTCACGTCGCAGGTGGCGCATCTGAGCTCTGGCTTCCACGGCGCGCCAATGGTGATCGAGGCCGCCCGCCCCTGGGCGACGGCGCTGACACGCCAGATCAAATGGCCCTGCGCGGTCTGCCTGCTCGACTACGACGCCGTCATCGTCCGCTTCAGTACGATTCCCGACAGCCCGATCTCGCCCTTCCATGCGACGCTGGGTTATCGCCTGAGCCTCGGCGGCCGGGCGCTCGGGCGCGCCTATCTCGCCTTCTGCCCGGATGAGGAGCGCGCCGTGCTGCTAGCGGCGATGCGGGCTTCCTCCGACCCCGAGAATAGCAGCCTGACGGACGAGGATATCGAACAGCTGATCGCGCAGGCCCGCTGGCGCGGCTATACCGAGCGGGATGCGGCCGCCGAGCCACGCAACTCGGCCACGGTCGCGGTGCCGATCAGGCTCGGCGAGCGGGTGCTCGCAACCTTCGGCGTCACCTTCTTTCGCTCGGCCGTGGCGAACCCCGACGACAAGGCGCGGATCATCCATCCCCTGAAGAAGGCTGCGGCCAGCATCGAGGCACAGCTCGAAGCGCTGTCGCAGTCGATGGGCGTCGCATTTCAAGGTGAGAAATAGCCTGCCTTTTCCGCGGGCCGCCGGCCGGCGGCCCCTAGTCTCCGGCCAACACGTCCGAAGAGGCGTTGTCCGGAGGAGATCTCGATGGAGCGACAGCTCTCACGCCGCAGTTTCATGGCCTCGATCGCCGGAGCCGGGCTCCTGGCCGGCCAGCGGCAGGCGCTCGCCGACACCTGGCCAAGCCGCCCCACCAACATCGTCGTTCCCTTCCCGGCCGGCGCCTCGACCGATGTGGTCGCCCGGCTGCTGGCGGAGCGGTTGCGTGGCGAACTGGGGCAGGGCTTCGTCGTCGAGAACAAGACGGGCGCCGGCGGCAACATCGCGGCGACCAGCGTCGTCAGGGCAGCGCCGGACGGCTATACGCTGATGTTTTCTTCCTCGGGGCCGCTCGCGACCAACAAGCTGCTCTACAAGAAGCTGTCCTTCGATCCGCTCGCCGATTTCGCGCCGATCGCGCTGCTGGGCGACGTCCAGGGCATCGTCGCGGTCCACCCCTCGCTGCCGGTTTCGTCCTTCGCGGAGCTCGTCGCCTATGGGAAAGCCAATCCGGGCAAGCTGACCTTCGGCAGCCCCGGCTTCGGCCTGATGGGGCACATCACGGGCGAGCTGATCCAGCGCAAGGCCGGCTTCGAGATGACGCATGTGCCCTATCGCGGCTCGGCACCGCTCGCGACCGACCTGCTGGCGGGAACCGTCAACGTCGCCATTGATTTCCTGCCGAGCTACATCCCGCATGTGAAGAGCGGCGCAATCCGCGCGCTCGCGGTCACCAGCGATCAACGCGCACCGCAACTGCCTGAGGTACCGACCGTGGCGGAGGCGGGGCTTGCGGATGTCAACGCGACGGGCTGGTTCGGGCTCGTCGGCCCCAAGGGGCTGCCCGAGCCGGTGGCGACGCGCCTCGCCGCGATCACCCGCGCCTATGTCGACAGTGCCGAGGGGCGCGAAAAACTCGCAGTGATCGGCGTGCGGGCCCGCACCGGCGATGCCGCCGCTCTGCGGGTCGCACAGACGCAGGAAATCGCGCGGTGGGCGGATGTGATCAAGGCCGCGGGGATTTCACTCGACTAGGTTTTCCAGCTAACGATGGCGCAGGGATGCGCGCGGAGAACCCCTCTCCCGGATGGGAGACGGGCAGGGGCGAGGGACCGCCGCTGTTCATTGGAGCGCGGCGGTCCCGTTGTGTCTCCTGCGGGTAGGACAGGCCCTCATCCCTGCCCTTCTCCCATCCGGGAGAAGGGTTCCCCGCGCCCTTCATTTTTCCAACGCTCCTACCCGGAAGAAGAGTCCGCGAGACTAGAGATGGATCGGGTTGGGTCCTAAGCAGCGTCCAACCCCAGCAGCTCCGCCGCATGGCCACCGGTCATTCGCTTGATCTCGGCTTCCGTGAACTGCAGGTCGAGCAGATGGCCGACGATCTCGCGATAGCCGTCAACCGGGCGCGGCGAGCCGACGAGGCCGAGATCGGAGCACAGCACGGTCTTCTCGACGCCGGCGACCTCGATGACGCGGCGCAGCTCCGACGGCTCGAACTTCTTCGACTTGCCCTCGACGAACATGCAGATCGAATGCTCCATCACCGCGCCGAGATCGACGAGATGGCGGATTTCCGCATCGCTGCAATGGTTGACCATGTAGGTCGGGTGATTGACGAGCAGCTTCTTCACGCCACGCGCCCTCGCTTCCTCGAACACCGCGAAAAGCTCCGGCGTCGAGAGATGGCCGCCGGCGAGGATGATGTCGCCGGCCGCGATCAGGTCGAGGATCTGCTTGACCTCGTCGATGAGCTTGCCATCCGCGCCGAAGGCCGTCAGCGGGATTGGATCGAGCATCTTCTGCGCTGTCTTCGGGAAGGTCTTCACCGCGCCCGAGGCGAGCACGTCGATGTGGTTCTTCGCCGAGAGCGTCGGCAGCCAGACGATCTTGCCGCCGAGCTTGATGGCATGGTCGACCGCATGCGGGTTGAATCCGCCCGAGGCATTGTTCAGCGCGATGCCGGAGAACAGCCTGACGCCGGTATCGGGCACGAGCTTCTCGAGCAGGATCGCATGGGCCGTGCCGAGGTAGAAATGGTCCTTGTAGACGACGGCGCGAAACCCGGCTTCGGCGGCGTCCAGCATGGCCTCGTGATGGTCGAGGATACGCGGCATGGCGGCCGGGCCGCTATGGCAGTGAAGGTCGACGGCACCGACCAGGAGGTCGGCGATCTGGCGGCTGCGCGCATCGGCATTCATGGCAGTGGCAGTCATGTCCATGGCCCTCACGCGGTTTCGCCGGGCATCGGATAATCCGCGGCGTTGATGACCCAGCCGGGCTTCTGCGAGAAATCCAGGCGGGGTGGGGAGAAGATGTCGATCATCTGGTTCAGCCCGGGCAGCACCGAGCGGGAGGTGTGGATCGACGGCGGCGGGATCACGGTGAGCGAAGGCGCCGCCATCAGCTCGTGCTCGTCCTCGCGCCAGATCCGCATGTCCGGCGTCCAGGGCCAGCGGATGTCGTGGATATAACCGCCGTCGATGACGAGCGAGCCCTGCTCGAAATCGTCATGGTGATGCGGCGAGAGCGCGGTGATGTCGCGCAAGCCCATGCGCGGATCGAGGATGTTCACCATCAGCGTGGTGCAGCGGAAGATGCGCCCGAAGCGCCCTTCGCCGCCACCGGCATCGAGACTGTAGCTGCGGATCTTCCAGCCGCCTGTTGGCTCCGGCCATGGCTTGAGCAGCGCGACATTGGCGTGGGGCTGCGCGTAGGAAGCCGCATTGGAGCAGGCCGCGGCAAGATCGGGCGCGGCGCTGGAGAAGATGCGAATGAGGCGGCCCGTGCCCGTCGTCGTGATGCGCGATGCGCCCGGCGGGATGAAGGCGATCGAGCCGCCCGGCACGTCGACGGTCGCGCCCCCGGCGGAAACCGTCGCACCGAGCGTCTTCTCGGGCAGGATCAGGCAATACTCGTCGGGCTGCGATGCTCGCTCCAGCACGGCTCCGGCCTCGACATCGGAATAGGCGACGATGAAGTTCTGCCCGCGCGCCAGCCAGGTCTTGAAACCGTCGCCGGCCTGCTGCGGCTCCTGCGCATAGAAGCGGGCGTAGTCGGCGCCGGCATAGGCTTTGACCGCAGGTGCCTTGGCCGCCGGCTGCGCCGACAATTGCGAGCGTGGATCGCTGGAAGGATAGTTCGACACGGGTTCGGTACTCCTATCGCGCTGCGGAGGCTTCGACCCGGCTTCGGGCTGCCTGCATTTGTGAGAGCGCGTCGGTTGCGGCCTTGCGCAAAAAGCCCTGGTCCGAAGAAAGGATGAAGGCGCTGGCGCCGCGCTCGGCGAAGGCGGCGGATTCTTCGCCATTATCCGTCATCACGCAGACCGGCTTGCCGGCCGCTTTCGCCGCCCGGAAGATCGCGTCCACAGCATCGCGAACCACCGGAGCGTCGCGATTGGGCGCGCCGAAGGCGACCGTGAGATCACCGCGACCGATGAAGACCGCATCCAATCCCTCAACGGCGAGGATCGCGTCGATCCGTTCGATGGCCGACGGGTCCTCGATCATGGCGATGGTGGCTACGGCCGCGTCGGAGGCATCGACGAGGTCCCACATCTTCGAGCCGCCATAGCGGCCGGCGCGGGTGACGCCGGAGAAGCCGCGCCGGCCGCCGCGATAACGGCAGGCGGCGACGAGCGCCTCGGCATCGGCCACATCAGCGATATGGGGCGCGAGGACCCCGACTGCGCCGCAGTCGAGCACCGACAGGATCGCGTCCGCCGCGAGCGTGGGAACGCGGACGACTCCGGAGATGCCGGCCGCGCGCGCCGCCAGCAGCGCGATATCGGTCGCGTTGCGGTCGAAGGGGGCGTGTTCCTGGTCGACGACGACGAAGTCGAAGCCGCTATGGCCGAGAATCTCGGTGGCGTGAGCGGTGGGTGTCTTGATGAAGCTGCCGGCCAGGAAGGCGCCACTGAGAAGGCGCTGGCGGAAGCTGTTGGGTGCGGGAGCTTGCATGCTGCAACGTGCCGGTTTCGGTGGCGGCGATGATGGCACCAGCTCTGCCGAGCGCGGCCGGAAGTTGCCGCGTTTCACGCTTCGAAATGCATTGATGCGTGCCTGCCCTTTGGTCAGAAAGGCGGCAAGATCGAGCCAGGTTCAATGAAGCGGCGGATCGCACCGTCTGAAAGGCCATCCCAAATGAAGAAGCGCCTCCTGCTGATCGCCGGCCTGCTGGCCGCCTCCGCCCTGCCTGCCGCTGCCGGTTCGCTCGAAAACGTCAGGAATCGCGGCGAACTGGTCTGCGGCGTCAGCCCGGGCGTGGCCGGCTTCTCCGTCCCCGACGAGAAGGGGCGCTGGGGCGGCTTCGATGTCGACATCTGCCGCGCGGTCGCGGCCGCCGTCCTCGGCGATGCCGGGAAGGTGCGCTACACCCCGCTCAGCCCGAAGGACCGTTTCGTCGCCCTGCAGACGGGCGAAATCGACGTCCTGTCCCGGCAGGCGACATGGACCCTCGGCCGCGATACCCAGATGGGCCTGCGCTATGTCGGCATCGCCTATTATGACGGACAGGGTTTCATGGTCCGCAAGTCGCAGAACATCGCCTCGGCCAAGGACCTTAACGGCGCCTCGGTCTGCGTGCCGACGGGCACCACGACGGAGCTCAACATCGCCGATTATTTCCGGGCGAACGGCATGAAATACGAGGGCGTCGCCTTCGAATCCGGCGACCAAGTCGCCAAGGCCTTCGAATCCGGCCGTTGCGACGTGTTCAGCAACGATGTCTCGGCGCTCTCCGCCTACCGGCTCAAGCTGGTCAACCCGGCCGAATACGTCATCCTACCGGAGCTGATTTCGAAGGAGCCGCTCGGCCCGGTCGTGCGTCAGGGCGACGAGACCTGGACCAGCATCGTGCGCTGGTCGCTCTACGCCATGATCAATGCCGAGGAACTCGGCATCACCGCCGCCAATGCGGAGGAGCAGAAGCGCACCGGTTCTCCCGAGGCCCAGCGCCTGCTCGGCGGCAACGGCAATTTCGGCGAGTCGATGGGGCTGAAGCCAGACTGGGCCCTCCAGATCGTCAAGCAGGTCGGCAATTACGGCGAAGTCTACGAGCGCAATGTCGGCGCCGGCTCGAAGCTCGGCATCGGGCGCGGCCTCAATAAGCTCTGGACCGCCGGCGGCCTGCAATACGCTCCGCCGGCGCGCTGAGCGACATCGTCCCGATCCGGCTCCGCCGGGATTTGAAAACTGGCTTGCACGCCCGGTCGTCGCGCCGGGCGTGCTGCATCGAGGCGAAGCGATGTCGGTTTCGGATGTCTATCCTGCGGAAATCCTGACGGGCTTCGCCGTCGCGCTGCTCGAAGCGGCCGGGGCGCCGCCCGACAATGCGACCCTGGTGGCCGAGGCTCTCGTCGATGCGGATATCGAGGGGTTGGCCTCGCATGGCTTGCTGCATCTGCCAATGTATCTGGACCGGATCGCAGGAGGCTCCGTCGATCCCTGCGCGAGGGGCGAGATCGTCGCGGATCTGGGCTCGCGCCTGACGATCGATGCCGGGAACGGGCTGGGGCAGGTCACGGCCGAGCGGGCCTGCGAGATCGCAACGGAGCGGGCCACCGCGCATGGCCTTGCGGTGGTGGCGGTGCGCAACGCCTTTCATTTCGGCGCGGCCGGACGCTTCGCGCGGAAGATCGCGCTGAGCGGACAGATCGGCATCGTCATGGCCAATACACGGCCCATGCTGCCGGCCCCCGGCGCTGTCGAAGCCGTCGTCGGCAACAATCCGCTGGCGATCGCCGTCCCGACGGGCGGAGAACCCATTACGCTGGATTTCGCGATGAGCGCGGGCGCCATGGGCAAGATCAGGCTGGCTGCCGGCAAGGGCGAGCCGATTCCGGAGGGCTGGGCGCAGACGGCGGAAGGCCAGCCAACACGGGACGCTCGAGACGCGCTGCTGGGCACGCTCCTGCCAGCCGCGGGGGCCAAGGGCTTCGGCCTTGCCGTGATGGTCGATCTTTTGGCCGGCGGGCTCTCGGCCGGCGGCATCGGCGAGGCGGTGCAACCACTCTATGGCGACCTGGCCCGCGCCTATGGCAGCGCCAACCTGTTCATGGCGATCCAGGTCGAAGGGTTGCGGCCCCTTGCGGAATTCGAGGCTGCCGCCTCCGGTTTTGCCGATCGCATCCGCAGCTCGCGGACGGCTCCGGGCGCCGGCCCCGCGCGTCTGCCGGGAGATCGCGCAGTCCAGGCCAGAAGCCGTTTCGACGGCGCCTCTCGCCTGGGAGGAGAAACGCTCGATGCATTGCGCAGCCGCGCTCGCCGCCTGGGAGTCGCGATCCCCATCGCTCTCAGCGAGAGCCGGTCAAATCAGGATCGGGATTGAGCGCGAACATGCATCGCCCTGCCGCAAAGGCGGCTGCACGACCATTCAAAGCAGAAGCACGAATGGCTGGCGCGCCATTCCGATTCAAGCCTCGGCTTTCGGGCCTCTGACCGCCATGAGCATCGCATAGCCGAGCAGGCTGAACGCGACTATGCCGAGCAGGTTGAGAGCGACGTCGATCATGTTGGCAGCCTGGCGCAACGTAAGGTAAATCAATCCTTACCTGCATGCGCCCGGATGCGCCAGCCCCGGTAGCTTTATCCTTAGGTCACGCTCTCCGTCGCCAGCTTGAATGCATAGGCCAGCGCAATGAAGCCGATCAGGCCCAGCATGCTGAAAATATCCATGTCTTTTCCTCGGTGAACAGCCCGCAGCATGCCGCCCCGTTCCTAAGACAGGGGTCGCGATTTCGTTCAAATTGTTCCCAATAGCGTTCGCGTCGATGCGTGCGCCTCTCGCCGCCAGGCTCCAATGACAGGCGGATCGACGGAGCCGAAAATCGCGCGGCCCGGTCGCCGCGAGTTTGTTCAAACTGTCACGTTCCGGCCTTAGGCGAGGGCCACCGGCACGAGCATTTAGGCGGAGAACCACAATGCGCGCATATCAATGGCTGGCGGCGATCCTCGCCGCGGGCGTCACGGGAGGGTCAGCCGCCGCGCAGACCGTCTATCCGATCGACCGTGCCGAGATCCTCGAAGGCTCGCGGTTCGATTTCAAGGTCGAATTCCCGAACGCGCCGACCTCTGCCGATGTGAACGTCACCATCAACGGCAAGCCGGCCGCCGAGGTGTTCGGCCGTCCGACCAGCTTCATCCAGAGCGAGGAAGGCCAGAAGCACTCCGCCCTGTGGCTGCGCGGCGCTTCGCTGCCGGCCGGCCGCTATGTGGTCGAAGCCACGCAGGGCGGCAACAAGGCGACCGTGAACTGGGACGTCTTCGCCACGGCCCAGCCGCGCCGCGCCAAGAACGTCATCCTCTTCATCGGCGACGGCATGTCGGTCGCCAATCGCACCGCCGCGCGCATCCTCTCCAAGGGCTGGAAGGAAGGCAAATATGACGGCGAGCTCGCCATGGACGACATGTCCAACATGGCGCTGATCTCGACCTCGGGCACCGACTCGATCGTGACCGACAGCGCCAATGCCGCGCATGCCTACACCACCGGCCATAAATCCTGCGTCAACGCGCTCGGCGTCTACTGCGCCAAGAACGCGCTGACCCTCGACCATCCGAAGGTCGAGACCATTGCCGAGCTCGCCAAGCGCCGCACCGGCATGTCCGTCGGCGTCGTGACCAACTCCGAGATCGAGGACGCGACCCCCGCCTCGATGGTCGCCCATACCCGCCGCCGCTCGGACTTCAACGACATCGTCAAGATGTTCTTCGACGTGAAGCCCGACGTGATCATGGGCGGCGGCTCGCCGAACTTCCTGTCCAAGGCGACGCCGGGCTCGAAGCGCACCGACGAGCAGGACTTCATCGCGAAGTTCAAGGAAGCCGGCTACACCCTCGCCACGACCAAGACCGAGATGAACGCGGCCGTCGCCGCCGGCCAGAAGAAGCTGCTCGGCCTCTACAACACCGGCAATATCGACGGTGCCTTCGACCTGCGCCTCGCCAAGAAGGGCACGATCTCGAAGTTCCCGGACCAGCCTGATGTCGTGGAGCAGACCAAGGCCGCCATCGACATGCTGAAGGGCAATCCCGAAGGCTTCCTGCTGATGGTCGAATCCGCCCGCATCGACAAGTACAGCCACTCGCTCGACTGGGAGCGTTCGGTTTTCGACACGATCATGCTCGACAACGCGGTGAAGGTCGCCAAGGACTTCGCCGGCGAGCGCAACGACACGCTGATCATCGTCGTCCCCGACCACGCCCATCCGATCTCGATCATCGGCACCTATGACGACGAGCGCCCCGGCCAGCAGCTGCGCGACAAGCTCGGCGTCTACAACGAGTCGCTGCCGCCGAACTACGGCCCGCTCGATGCCGAGGGCTATCCGACCGACATCAACACCTCGCGTCGCCTGGCCGTCGTCTATGGCTCGTATCCGGACACCTGCGATACCGGCCGCCCCGCCATGGATGGCGAGCGCGTTCCGGCCGTGAAGGGCCCGGACGGCAAGGCGAATATCGCCAACGAGAAGGACTGCTCGGGCCCGCTCGCGACGCGCAAGGTCGGCAACCTCCCGCTCGACGCCAATAGCGGCGTCCACTCGGCCGACGACGTCATCCTGACGGCGATGGGCCCCGGCGCGGAGCGCTTCCGCGGCCACAAGCCCAACACCTTCGTGTTCCGCGTCATGACCGAAGCGCTGGCTCTCGGCGGCAAGTGAGCCGATGATTGGGGCTGCGGAGGCATCCATGCGCCGGCGAAACCCCACCGTGACCATCACCCGCCGCGGGGCCGAGTTCGGCCTCGCGGCGGCGAGCCTTGGCGAGCCGGCCCGCGCCGCCGCCGAGACCGAGTCGATCTCCTTCGACGGCCTCTACAAGTCTTTCGGGGTTCTGGGCTTCCAGTTCTCCGACAGGGTCACTGCCCTGCGCGGCAAGACCGTGCGGATGGTCGGCTACATGGCGCCGCCGCTAAAGCCGGAAAGCCATTTCTTCGTGCTGACGCGCGAACCGCTCGCCATCTGCCCGTTCTGCCAATCCGATGCCGACTGGCCGGTCGATATCGTCGTCGTGTTCATGAAGAACGAGACGGCGATGGTCAGCGCCGGCCGCAAGGTCGTGGTAAGCGGGCGGCTGGAGATCGGCTCTGCGACCGATGCCGAGACCGGCTTCGTCAGCCAGATCAGGATCGCCGATGCCGGCTTCTCCCTCGCCTGAGGCGAGCGCGCAACGGCTCGTTCTCGCGGATATCGCACTGGATCACCGCGACGGCGATGGGCAGTCCTTCCGCGTTCTCGATATTCCCGCACTGGTGATCGAGCCCGGCGCCGCGCTCGGCATCAGCGGCCCGTCCGGCTGCGGCAAGTCCACGCTGCTTCATCTGATCGCCGGCCTGCTGCGCCCTGGCACCGGCTCGGTGCGCTGGGGCGAGACCGAGGTATCCGCCCTGCCCGAAGCCCGGCGCGACCGCTGGCGCAGGCAGACCCTCGGCTTCGTCTTCCAGGATTTCCATCTGGTGCCGGAGCTCGATGTCGCCGGCAACATCGCCTTGCCTGCGAGCTTCTCCTCCTGGCGCCTGAGCACGTCCGGCCGCGAACGCGCCCTCGCGTTGGCATCCCGCGTCGGGCTGAAGGACCCTCACCGACGGGCCGCGGTTCTCTCGCGCGGCGAGCAGCAGCGCGTCGCGATCGCCCGCGCGCTCTTCAACGCACCGCGCCTGATCCTGGCCGACGAACCGACCGCCAGCCTCGACGCCGATCACGCCGATGGCGTCGCGGACCTGCTCGCCGAGACTGCGCAGGAGAGCGGCGCCACCCTTATCTGCGCATCGCATGACCCGCGCCTGCTCGCTCGGCTGGCGCAGAGGCTCGATCTCAGGGCGGGACACGCGGCATGAACCCCTGGCCGATGGTGCTGGCCGATCTGCGCGCCCTGCGCTGGACCGCGCCGGCGATCATGCTGCTCGTCGCTCTCGCAGTCGCCACCGGGATCGCGATCGGCGCCCAGGAACGGGCGCTGCGCCAGGGTTCAGCCCGGGCTGCCGATGATTTCGACCTGATCATCGGCGCTCCCGGCAGCCAAACGCAGTTGCTGATGTCGAGTGTCTATCTGCAGCTCGACGCGCTGCCGCTGCTCGACGGGCGGGTCCTCAAGGCGCTGGCGCTGGACGAGCGCGTCGGGAGTTTCGCGCCGGTCGCCTTCGGCGATGTCAGCCGCGGCTATCCGGTCATCGGCACGACGGCCGCCTTTGCCTCACGATGGGGCCGGATCGCGCCGAGCGAAGGCCGGCTTTTCACGACGGAAGGCGAAGCCGTGCTCGGCGCCGATGTCCTATACCGGCTGGGCGACACGATCGAACCCTCCCACGGCGTCGCTGGCCATGTGTCCAGACCCGGCCAGGCCGACGAGGAGGAACTCAGCCACAGGCACGAGGGCCATGGCTATACCGCCGTGGGCCGGCTGCCGCGGCTGGGTTCGCCCTGGGACCGCGCCATCCTGGTGCCGATCGAGAGCGTCTGGGAGGTCCATGGCCTCGGCAACGGCCATGCCGAGGAGGCACGCGGCGACGCTCCGTTCTGGCACGCCGGGTCGGGCACAGGCGATCGACGCCCGGCCGAGGAAGCCCGGATCGGGCCGCCCTTCGACGGCAAGCGCGTGCCGGGCGTTCCGGCGATCGTGGTGAAGCCCAGGAGCGTCGCCGGCGCCTATGCGCTGCGCGCGCAATACCGGCAGGGCGGAACCATGGCCTTCTTCCCGGCAGAGGTTCTCGTCTCGCTCTACGGAGCGCTCGGCGACATGCGGGACATCCTCGTCGTCGCCTCCGCCTCCAACGCGGTGCTGATCCTTGCCAGCGTCGTGCTTCTCCTCATTGCCGTGAACGGGCTGCGCCGGCGTCGCTATGCGACGCTTCGGGCGCTCGGCGCGCCGCGCTCCTATGTGCTGCTGGTCACGTGGATCGGCACGATCGTCCTGATCGCCGCGGGCTGCCTCATCGGGCTGCTGCTGGGCGTGATCGCGACCCATGCGATCTCGGGCCTCGTCGCGGCTCGCACGGGGCTTTCGCTCTCGCCTGCGATCGGCCTGGGCGAGCTCGCGCAGGCGGGCCTGCTCTGCGTCGTGGGAAGCCTGCTCGCGCTGTTGCCGGCGGCGATCTCCTATCGAAGCCCGATCATCCAGGACTTGAGGGACTGAGGCCTCCGCCGGACAAGCCGGGGCGAGCCTGACGCAGGGCGCCCCTTCGCCGGCAAGCGCTTCTCACGGAATGGGCGAGCCCCTACGGTCAGTGCGCCAAGCGGCCAACGCCCGGCCACGACATCGACGCGAACCTGCTCCGGAAGGCTTTCATGGCGCGCCATCACTTCGTCCCGACCCGCTATTCGAACGTGATCGGCACTCTGCCCCCGGTTCTGGAGATCGCCAGCGGCGACAGCGTGGTCACCACCACGCTCGATGCCGCCGGCTTCGGCCATGACGGCGTGCAGCACGCGCCGCGCGGCAACCCGATGACCGGCCCGTTCTTCGTCACCGGCGCCGAGCCGGGCGACGCGCTGCTTGTCACCATCGAGCGGATGACTCCGAATCGGAAGACCGGCTGGACCTATTCGCCGCTGGCGCCTGCCGTGCTCGACCCGTCGATCCTGGGAGAACTGCCGAAGCGCGAGCGCTATGAGTGGGCTGTCGATGCCGAGGCCGGCACGGTGAAGCTGCTGGAGCCCTCCGCCCGCATCAAAGACTGGAGCTTCCCGCTCGCGCCGATGCTCGGCTGCTTCGGCGTCGCGCCGGAGCGCGGCCAGGCGATCTCGACCGCGACGAGCGGCGCCTATGGCGGCAATATGGACTACCGGCTGTTCGGGCCGGGCGCGACCATCGCCTTCCCGGTCTTCGAGGCGGGCGCACTGTTCTTCCTCGGCGACGGCCATGCCTGCCAGGGCGATGGCGAGATCGCCGGCACCGGCGTCGAGACCTCGTTCGAGGTCGAGTTCTCGGTGAAGCTCGTGAAGAAGCTCGGGCTGCGCTGGCCGCGCTGCGAGACCGAGACCGACCTACTGGTGATCGCTGCCGGGCGCCCGCTCGACCAGCCCTTGCAATTCGCTACCACGGAACTGCTGCGCTGGGTCGTCGAGGACCTCGGCGTCGATCCGGTCGAGGCGAGCCATCTGCTGGGCCAGGCGGTGCGCTACGACATCGCCAACGTCTTCAACCCCGCCTATTGCGTCGCCGCCCGGCTGGAGAAGACCGAGCTTACGCGGCCGATGTCGCTCCTCGCCCGGGCCTGACACGATTTCGCATTCATCGAAACGCCACCACCAAGAAGACGACCCATCATGCCCACGAATACCGCCGCCCTGAAGGCAGAGCTGCTTCAGGCGATTGACGATCGCCGCGACGAGATCGTCGAATTGTTGCGCCGCTTCCTGCGCATCAAGAGCGTCAACCCGCCGGGCGATACGCGCGAGGCTGCCGCTTTCGTGCGCGAGCTGCTCGACCAAGCCGGTGTGCCGCATCGCACCGAGGCCTTCGTGACGGAGATGCCGAACATCATCGGCCGTTGGGAGGGCGGCAATCCCGGCCGCCATCTCATCCTCAACGGCCATATGGACATCTTCCCGGTCACCAACGAGAAGCTGTGGGAGGCCGAGATCGTCGACGGCAAGATCATGGGCCGCGGCGCTTCCGACATGAAGACCGGGACGCTCGCCTCGATCCTCGCCTATTGCCAGCTCTATCCCCATCGCGAGAAGCTGAGCGGCGCGCTGTCCCTGACCGTGGTCTCGGACGAGCAGTCGGGCGGGCGCTACGGCACCAAATATCTGTTCGACGAATTCGCCGACGAGATGGCCGCCGATTGCTGCCTCAATGGCGAGCCCAGCGGCCTCGCCAATCTGCGCTTCACCGAGAAAGGCACGCTGCGCTTCTCGCTCTCGGCCAAGAGCATCGGCGGCCATGGCGGCTATGCCCACCGGGCGCGCAACCCGATCGCGGATGTCAGCCGGCTCGTGACCGTGATCTACGACCGCTACCACCTCAAGCTGGCGACGCTGCCGCTGGAGATCGATGCGGTTCTGACCTCGCCCGAGACGATTGCCGCCGCCGACCTCAATCTCGGCAAGGGTGCAGGCGATGTCGCCCGGCGCATCACCGTCAATGTCGGCATCCTGCAGGGTGGGCAGAAGGCGACGCAGATCCCGACGCATTGCATCGCTCATCTCGACATGCGCATCCCGATCGGCTCCGACCGCGACGCGATCCGGGCCGACCTCGAAGCGCTCGCCCGCGACGCCGATTGCGAAATGGTCGTCAACGAGGACCACAGCTACCCGGCGAGCCTGACCGATCCCTTCAGCGAGATGGCCAACATCCTGCGTGGCAACATCCGCGAGTTGCTCGGCCATGACGCCCCGCCGGTGTCGAGCTTGGGGGGCACCGACACGCGCTACTGGCGCTGGCGCGGCGTCCCGGCGCTGATCTGCGGCCCCTCCCCGATCAGCATGGGCACCGACGAGGAGTACGTCACCATCGACGAGGCGATCGCGGTGATGAAGCTGCACGTCGCCTGCGCGGTCGACTATCTCGGCGCGCCCGGCCCGGTGGCCAAGTAGGGCTCAGCCCTCGGGGACCGGCGCCTCGGCGGCGAGCAAACCCTCGGACTTGAGATCACGCCAGAGCGCGGCCGGCACCGGCCGCGCGACGAGGTCCAGGTTGCGCGTGACCTCCTGCGGGGTGACGGCGCCGAGCACGATCGTCGCGACCGCTGGATGCGCGGCGCAGAAGGCGAGCGCCGCCTGCGGCAGGGCGACACCGTGGGCGGCGCAGACCGCCTCGATCCTGGCGACGCGGGCCAGCACCTCCGGCGGCGCCGGCTTATAGTTGTAGAACGCACCGGGCTTGGCGCCGGTGGCGAGGATGCCGGAGTTGAAGACACCGGCCAGCATCACCGCGATCTTCTTCTCCAGCGCGAGCGGCAGGAATTCCGTCAGCGCTCCCTGCTCCAGCAGCGAATAGCGACCGGCCAGCATCATCACGTCGAAATCGCCTGAACGTGCGAAGCGCGCGCACATCTCGGCCTCGTTGACGCCGACGCCGATCGCCTTGACCGCGCCGGATGCGCGCAGCTTCTCCAGCGCGCGATAGGCGCCGTCCATGGCTTCAATGAAGCGCTGCTCCATCCTGTCGCCATGGGTCCAGACATCGACGTCGTGGATCAGCAGGATGTCGATATGGTCGGTGCCGAGCCTGAGCAGGGACTGCTCGAAGGAACGCATGGCGCCATCATATGAATAGTCGATCACCGCCGGGTGCGGCAGGCCGCCGGCATAGCCCGAGCCGTCGCGCTTCGGCTGGCCGGCCTGCATCCAGCGGCCGACCTTGGTCGAGACGATGACACTCTCGCGCGGCACGCTGCGGAGCGCCGCGCCGATGCGATGCTCGGAGAGGCCATGGCCATAGAGCGGCGAGGTGTCGACGAGGTTGATGCCGGCGGCCAAGGCGGCGCGAACCGTGTCCTGCGCCGTCACCTCGTCGAGATGGCCGTAGAGATCGCCGAGCGGCGCGCCACCGAAGCCGATCAGGCTGGGCTGGAGCCCGGCGATCGGCCGCCCGCGCGGAACGGAATCCGGGATTGGCCCGGATGGGGGGAGTTCAACGCCGGTCGTCATCGCGGATCCGCAAGGCAGGAGGGAGCGGGAGATTTGCGGATCGCCCGGGGCCGCGCAAGCCCTCCCCCCTCAGGCCCCGACCTTGGCGAGCACATCGGCGCGCAGGAAGCGCTCGATGAACAGCATGAACAGCACCGAAGGCACCAGCAGGATCAGCGCCGTGATCGAGGCGACCTGATAGTTGCCGCCCATCGCCGCATTGTAGAGCAGCAGCGGCAGCGTGGTGACCTGCGGCACGCCGACGAAGAAGGTCCCGGTGAACTCGTCGAGCGATTCCAGGAAGACGAAGATGCCGCTGGCGATGATGCCGGGGGCAGCGAGCGGCAGCGTCACGGAGAAGAAGGTCTTGAGCGGTGGGGCGCCGATGTTGCGGGCCGCCAGCTCGAGGTCGCGATCGACCGCCGCGAAGGCCGCGGCCGCGATCCAGACCGAATAGACCAGGCCGTGCGCGGCATGGACGAGCACGACGGCGAAGACGGTGCCGTTGATGCCGAGCTGGTAGAAGATGCGCGCGACGTTGATGTAGATCGCGACCGAGGGGAAGGCCTGCGGCAGCAGGAACACGACCATGAAGAGAGCGCGCGCCGGCAGCTTCAGCCGGGCCAGAGCGTAGCCGGCCGGGATCGAGAGCACGAGCGCGACGATCACCGTGAGCACCGCGATCCAGACCGAGGTGGCGAGCGAGGCCATGGCATCGCCGGTCGGGCGGAAGACCTGCTCCCAATAGCGCGTGCCATAGACGACCGGCAGCTTATAGGGCGTGTACCAGCGCTCGGCGACCGACCACAGCGCCAGATTGACCAGCGGCCCGATCAGGAAGAAGGCGAAGGCCGCGAGCGCGAAGGCGGCGAGGACCATGCGCAGGCCGGAGGCGACGCGGATCATGGCGTGCCCTCCTTTGCCATGCCGCGCTTGAGGTAGATGATCGCCGCGCCGGCCGAGATCAGATAGGTGATGACGCCGAGCGCATTGGCCGTGGCGTAGTCGCCATAGGCATTGATGCGGAAGGCCATGTCGACGGTCAGCATCGTCGGCTGCGAGCCCGCCACCATCATCGGCACCGAGAGCACCGAGAGCATCGTCACGAAGGAGAGGACGAGCGCGACGAGGAGCTGCGGCATCACCTGCGGCAGCGCGAGTTCGACGAGGACGCGCATGCGCGAAGCGCCGAGATTGCGGCCGGCCTCAAGCGTGGCGCGGTCGAGCGCGGCGAGCGCGCCGGCCAGCAGCAGCGCGACGAAGGGCGTCTGCTTCCAGACGAAGGTAGCGATGATGCCGCGCCAGTCGAGGAAGCTCACGGCCTGCAGCGGCTCCATCAGCCCCATGGCGACGAAGGAATTGTTCATCAGCCCGTTCTTGGCGAGGAAGGTGCGCATGCACTGCGCCGCGACGATGAAGGGGATGAACAGCGGCCAGCGATAGAGCGCCTTGAGCGTGCCGACGATGTAGCGGTTCTCGCCCAGCGTCAGCGTGCCGGCGATGATGATGGCGGCAAGCCCCGTCAGCAGGCAGGAGGAGAGCACGATGACGACGGTGAAGAGGATGTCGCCGGAATAAAGCTCATAGGCCTTGGCGAAGGCCTGCAGCGAGAAGCCGCCGTCCGGGCCGGTGAAGGCCGAGATCAGCGAAAAGCAGAGCGGATAGAGGAACAGCGCCGCGACGAGCGCGAGCCCGGGCGCGATCAGCAGCAGGGCGAGCTGGCGTTGGGAAAGAGACATCGAACCTGCCGGCTATGCGCGAAAAGGAGAAAGGCCGTCATGGCCGGGCCGGAGAGGCCGTCATGGTCGGGCTTGACCCGACCATCTCGGCAACCAGAGCGAGCTGGTCATGAGATCCTCGGGTCGAGCCCGAGGATGACGGCGGAGGCACTCCGCGAATGACGGCCCTTCGAGAGAACGAACCTCAGTTCGCGACCTTCTTCTCGTAGCCCTCGAGGATGTCGTTGAAGTAGGGCGCGATCGGGAAGGGCTTGGCGTTCTGCGACAGGTCCGTCGGAGTGATGTCGGTGAAGAGCTTGTCCCAGGCGGCCTTGTCGAGCTTGCCTTCGAGGTTCTTGGCGTCGATGCCCGGATACCAGTTGAACTTCTTGACGATGCCGTCAGCCTGGACCTGCGGGCTGGTGGCGAGCGCGATGAACTCTTCCGCCAGCTTCTTCTGCGCCGACTTCTCAGGCACCGCATAGTACATCGGCTGGCCGGGCATGCCGGGCGAGGCGAGCTTCAGCTTCATGCTCGGCGGCAGCTTGCCGTCGGCCTGCCAGGAATAGAACATGTCGACCCAGACCGGGCCCATCGCGATCTCGCCGCGATTGAGCATGTCGAGCGTGCCGGCATTGCCGGGGGTGATCACGGCGTTCTTGTTGAAGTCCTTGAGCTCGCTGAAGGCCGCGTCCCACTTGGCCTTCTCGGCCGCGTCATAGGGGCCCTGGATCAGCTTGTTGGCGTCGCCGCCGAAGGCGTAGACCCAGCCGGCGACGAAGGCGACGCCGGACATGCCGCCCTTGATGCCGTTGTAGCCGAACTGCTTCGGGTTCTTCTTCACCCACTCCTTCAGCTCCGCGAAGTTGGCGGGCGGGTTCTTCAGCATGTCGGCGTTGTAGGCGAGCGCCGTCTGCGACTGGAACATCGGCATGACGTAGCCGGAGACATCCGAGCCGAGCGAGTTCTTGGCCGTCTCGCTGGAGACCAGCTTCGAGGTGTCGACATTGGCCGTGTACTTGTTCAGCAGCCCTTCCTTGACCATCTGGCCGGCGGCCTTCTGATGGATGACGAGCACGTCGAAATCGGTCGCGGCGGCGCCCTTCTGGGCATCGAGCTTCTCATAGATCTTCTGCGAGCCGGAATCGCCGGGGCCGGTGCCGACCGAGACGACCTTCACGCCCGGATGGGTCTTCTCGAACATCGGCCCGAGATAGTCCTTGACGTAGTCGACCATGTTCTGGTCGCCCGCGGAGGCGACGTTGAGGGTCTGCGCGGATAGCGGCGAAGCCACCATCAGCGCAGCGAGCGAGCAGGCAAGCGTGATAATGCGCATGTGTCTGACTCCCTGTCAGGCGGCGATCCCGGCCTCGGTCGCCGGGAAGATGTGAAGGCGCTGCAGCGGGATGCGCAGTCCAACCTTCGTTCCGAGTTCGTGACGGTCGGCGTCGTCGACCGTGATCTGGCGGCCGGCGGCTTCGACCTTGTAGCGGTAGATGCCACCGGGATAGGCGCGCGCGGCGATCGTGCCGGGGACGACGAGATCGCCATCGGCAGCCGTCGCATCGAGCGCGCCGAGGCTCGCGACATCATCGCGGAAATAGGCGAGCGTCTCACCGGCCGGCAGCCCGGCGGCGACTTCGCCCGCAAGGGTCGCGCGGGCTTCGCCGGCAGCGACGGAAGCCCGTCCCTCGCCGCGCTCGATGCGCAGCGGCAGCACGTTCTCCGCACCCATGAAATTGGCGACGAAGGCGCTGGCCGGACGATCATATACCTCTTCCGGCGTCCCGACCTGCGCGGCGCGCCCGGCCTGCATGATGACGAGCCGGTCGGCCATGGTCATGGCCTCCTCGCGATCATGGGTGACATGGACGGCGGTGAGACCGAGCCGCTGCTGGATGGCGCGGATCTCGTGGCGCATCGTCATGCGGATCTTGGCATCGAGGTTCGAGAGCGGTTCGTCGAGCAGCAGGATGCCGGGGTCGATGGCGAGCGCGCGGCCGAGCGCGACACGCTGGCGCTGGCCGCCGGAGAGCGCCGTGACCTTGCGATCCTCATAGCCGGCAAGCCCGAGAAAGCTCAGCATCTGCCCAACCTTGGCCGTGATCTCGGCCTTGGACTTGCCCCGCAGCTTGAGGCCGTAGCCGATGTTCTGCAGCACTGTCATATGCGGCCAGAGCGCATAGGACTGGAACACCATTGCCATGCCGCGCTTCTCCGGCGGCAATCCGGCGACATCCTTGCCGCCGACGACGATCGAGCCGGAGTCGACCGGCACGAAACCCGAGAGGGAACGCAGAAGGGTCGTCTTGCCGCAGCCGGAGGAGCCGAGCAGCGCCGTGAAGCTACCCGGTGCGAAGTCCAGATCGATGCCGTGCAGCACGCGCGTGCCGCTATAGGAGACCTTGAGCGCGCGCACGCCGATGGCCGCGCCACTACCCGCTCTGGCTTGCGTTTCCGGCTGCAAGGTGCCCACTCCCCGCCTTCGTTTTTGTGTCCAGTGAATGGAATTTTTCTTCCATTCACTGGAGTGATTGAAATAAACATTACGTATGGGGCGCACTATGTGCAAGAGCTTTGTGAAACTTGGATGACAGCGCAGATACATTCTCTCTGGCTCATGGCGTCTCCCTCCGACGAGGCGATGCTGAGCGGTCTCGTCGGCGATCTGGCAGGGCGTTTCGGCACCCCCGTCTTCGCGCCACATCTGACACTGCAAGGTGACACGGCGATGCCGACCGCTGCGCTGGAGCGAGCGATCGCAGCTGCTGCGGAAACGGTCGCGGCCTTCTCGGAACCCGTCGCGCTGGTCGAAGGGAGCGAAGCCTTCTTCCGTTCGTTCTATGCCCGTTTCGCAATCTCGCAGCCGCTTGCGCAGCTTAAGCGCGCGCTCGATCCGGAAGGCCTCGACAGCTTCATGCCGCATGTTTCGCTGCTCTATGGACCTGTCGAAGCGGCGGCCAAGGCAGCTGCGATCGCGGAAGTGCATGCACGTCTCGCCGGCCGGGCGATCCATTTCGACCGGATCGGCATCGTGACGTCGGGACAGGAGATCCCGATCGCGGAGTGGCGGGTGGTCGCGAGCGTCGCCCTGCGCGCGGCCTGAGCCAGGCCGCTACTCGCCGGTCAGCTCGCGATTGCGGCGGCTGACCTCGTCGCTATAGCGCTTGATCGCATGCGCCTCGCTGAGGATGCCGACGAGGCGACGGCTGTCGCGATCGGCGACGACCGGCAGCGCCTCGCTCTCCGACTCGTCGAAGAGCTTCAGCGTGTCGCGCACCGACATGTCGGCCAGCAGCATGCGGTCGGGATTGCGCAGGAGATGGCGCACGGTGCGCGGCGCCGGCTCGGCCTCCGCCTCCTCGTCCAGCGCCGCGTCCGGCTCGTAGAGCGCGCCCGGCGGCACCATGCCGGCATAGGCCTCGCCGGGGCCGATCGCGACGAGATAATTGGTGGAACCCGGCGGGTATTTCAGCCGGGCTTCGGCGATGGTGGCGTCGGCTGCGATCTTCGGCACCTCGATACGCATCATGTTGCCGGCGGTGAGGTCCCGCATCCAGCCGACATCATGGGCGCCGCGGATGCTCTCGCCGCGCAGATGGAAACGCCAGGTCGCGAAGGAGAAGCCGAACAGGCGGCGCGTGACGAGCGAGGCCGCGCCGGCTGCGCCGACGACGGCGAGCGTCAGCTTGAGATCGCCTGTCATCTCGAGCGCGAGCAGCGCCATGGTCATCGGCCCGCCGACGACCGAGACCGCAAGCGAGCTCATGCCGACGAGGGCAAAAAGGGTCTCGTGACCGGCGAGGTTCGGGAAGGCGAGCGTCAGCACGCCGATGAAGAGGCGCCCGGTCAGCACACCGAGGAGCAGCGAGGCGAAGAACAGGCCGCCGCGGAAGCCCGAGCCGATCGATATGGAGGAAGCCAGCGCCTTGGCGACGAGCACCAGGGCAAAGAGCGCCAGGTCCCGGTCCGCTCCGAGATAGAGATTGATGGCGCCATGGCCGGCCGAGAACACCGAGGGGCTCCAGATCGCCAGCGCACCGACGAGGAGGCCGCCGAAGGCCGGCCTCAGCCATGTCGGGATCCGCGAACGCCGGAACCCGGCCTCGACGAAGGCGGCGGCGCGCATGACGACGATGCCGGCGAGCCCGCACGCCGCGCCCAGCAGGACGACGAGCGGCAGATCGGAGATGATGATCGGCCCGATCGGCGGCACTTCGACCGCGAGCAGCGAGGGCGCGAGCAGGCTGTGGGTCACGGTCGCCATGAAGGTCGCCGCCATAACCGGCACGAAGGCCGCGATCGCGTAGCTGCCGAGGATGAGTTCGAAGGCATAGAAGGCGCCGGTCAGCGGCGCATCGAAGGCAGCCCCGATGGCGCCGCCGGCGGCGCAGCCCACCATCAGGCGCATATCCGCCCGGCGCAGGCGCAGGCGGCGGCCGATATGGGAGGCGAGCCCGCTCGCGGCCTGGGTATAACCGGCTTCCAGGCCGACCGAGGCGCCCGCGCCGCTGGAGCCGATGGTCTGCAGCGCGACGAAAACGCTGTCGCGCAGCGACATGCGCCCGCCATGCAGCGCATTGGCCTCTATCGGGTCGA
This sequence comes from Allobosea sp. TAF32, assembly GCF_052113585.1. NCBI lineage: Bacteria > Pseudomonadati > Pseudomonadota > Alphaproteobacteria > Hyphomicrobiales > Alloboseaceae > Allobosea > Allobosea sp. TAF32. The sequence goes on from NZ_JBFRDM010000001.1 coordinate 48,222, forward strand.
CGGGCTGCTTGCGTCGGCGGAAGAACAGCCAGGATGCCACGCCGATGGCGAGACCGCCGAGGATGGGGCCGACGAGCGCCCGCCAGGCGGGGATCGTCGTGCTGAGCGACAGGCGCTGGCTATGCGCGAGACCGAAGATCAGCTCGTGCAGCAGCTGGGTCGCGAAGGACATCGCCAGCACGATCAGCCCAGCGAAGACGCCGACCACCGACGCCAGCACAACGACGCCGATCTCGCTCGAACGGATGAGCGCGCGCCAGCCCTGCGGCGCATCGCCCGCTCCGGCGGTTGCTGGGGTGGCTTTCACAGTGATCAAGGCAAGGCCCGTCAGGCTCGTTCGTCACATCCTCCCGCGGTCGCATATCGTCGCGGCCAGAACAAGACGCGCAGGCGATGCCGCGCCTGCGCCTGCCGCGGGGCCGCTACGAGACCGGCACGGCGAGCCCCGTCTTCACCCGGTCCATGGCGACGAAGCTGCGGAACTTGCGGATATTGGAATTGGCGAAGAAGAGCCGACGCGTCAGCGCCTCATAGGCCGCCATGCTCGGCACCAGCACCACCAGCATGAAATCGACCTCGCCGGTGACGTAGTAGCATTGCTGCACTTCGGGTGCCGCGAGGAAGGCCGTCTTGGCCGCGTCGATATCGACAGCCGTCTCGCTGACCAGCTCGACCTCGACGAAGAGCGTGATCGGATGGCCGAGCGCCGCCGGATCGACCACCGCGACATTGGCGCGGATGACGCCGCTCGCCTCCATCCGGCGGATGCGGCGCTGCACGGCCGGGGCCGAGAGATTGACGCGCTCGCCGATCACACGCTGCGGCGTGGTGTTGTCCTGCTGGAGGATGGCGAGGATGGCGCGGTCGAAGGCGTCGAGATCGTGAGCGGCAGGCTCGGGCATGGCGCGTCCTGAGAAAGAAACTTGCATCGGCTTGGCGGAAATCCAGCGCCTATTTCGCCGCGCTTGCAATATCCATTCATGAGCACGCACCGAGGTCGCCATGTTCCTGCTCAACCACCATCCCGACTACCGCTCCGCTCTCCATCCCGAGGATGTCGAGACGCTCGGTCCTTCGGGTGCTGATGCGATCGAGGCGCATCTCGCCCAACGCCGGAACCATGCCCCGACGCCGCTGCACAGCCTGCCCGGCCTCGCTGCTGCGCTCGGGATCGGCGCGCTCTTCATCAAGGATGAGGGGCAGCGCCTCGGCCTCGGCAGCTTCAAGGCGCTGGGCGGTGCCTATGCGGTGATCCGGCTGGCTCTGGAGGCCGCTTCCGAAAAGCTCGGCCGCCCCCTGAGCGATGCCGACATGAACGACCCCGCTGTCCGCACCGTGGCCGCCGGAATGACCTTCGCCTGCGCGACCGACGGCAATCACGGCCGCTCGGTGGCGCAGGGCGCCGAGCTGCTCGGCGCCAAGGCGGTGATTTTCGTCCATGGCGGCGTCAGCGACGAACGCGTCGCGGCGATCGCCCGCTTCGGCGCGCAGATGGTGCGGGTTTCCGGCACCTATGACGATTCCGTCGTCGAGGCGGCGCGTGTCGCGACCGCGCAGGGCTGGACCATCGTCTCCGACACCTCCTGGGACGGCTATGAACGCATTCCCGGTCTGGTCATGCAAGGCTACACCGCCATCGCATGCGAGGCGCTGGCGCAGATGCCAGCGCAGCCGACCCACATCTTCGTGCAGGCCGGCGTCGGCGGCATCGCGGCGGCGCTTGCCGCGCAGATGCAGACGCGCTTCGGCGATGAGCGGCCGTTCTTCACCGTGGTCGAGCCGTCGCGGGCGGCCTGCATCTTCGAAGCGGCACGGCTGGGCCGGCCGGTCAAAATCGCCCATGGCGCGCCGACCGTGATGGCGATGCTCGAATGCTACGATCCCTCGCCGCTGGCTCTGCGCGTGCTCTATCGCGCCGCCGACGCCTTCCTGACGGCGGAGGATTCCGATGCCGTCGAGGCGATGAACCGCCTCGCCCGCCCCGTCGCGGGCGATCCCGCCATCGTCGCTGGCGAAAGCGGAGCGGCCGGGCTCGCCGGGTTGATCGCGGCGCTGCGCAACCCTGAAACGCGGGCGGCACTCAAGCTCGACGCCTCCTCGCGCGTCTTCCTGGTCAACACGGAGGGCGCGACCGACCCCGTTCGCTACGCCGAGCTGGTCGGCCTCGAGCCGGCCGAGGTTGCGGCATGACCGCATCGGCGCAGGTCCAGCCCGAGCGGCTGACGCTCTTTTCGCAGAGCCATTCGCCCTATGCGCGCAAAACGATCGTCTTCGCGCATGAGGCCGGCATCGCCGATCGTCTCGTCATCATCGATCATGAAACCAGCCCGACCAACCGCAATCCGGCCGTCTTCGCGGTCAATCCGCTCGGCAAGGTGCCCGTGCTGATCACGCCCGAGGCCGGAGCGATCTTCGATTCGCTGGTGATCTGCGACTATCTCGACGCGCTGCACACGGGGCGCAGGCTGATCCCCGCCACTGGGGCCGAGCGCTGGCAGGCGCTGCGGCTGCATTCCGTGGCGCAGGGGCTGTGCGATGCAGGCATCGCGCTGCGCTGGGAAACGCTGCGGCGGCCGGAGCCTCTGCGCTACCCGCCACTCCAGGAGGGACAGACTGCGAAGCTGCTCGAATCCTATGACCTGCTGGAGCAGCAAGCGCCGTTCGACGGCCCCGTCGATGTCGGGCAGATCGGGCTGGCAACGGCGCTGGCCTGGCTGGAATTCCGTGCGCTGCCGGATTTCCGGGCCAGGCGCCCCCGGCTGGCGCGCTGGTACCAGGAATTCTCCGAGCGTTCCTCGATGCGTGCCACGGCCTATCACGGCGAGACACAGGACGGCCCCGCGCCGACCCCGATTGCCGGATAACGCGTTGGCGTCGTAGCAGGCGCGCGCAGCCGGATCCGGCTGCGCCGGAGGCCGTTCATGAAGCTTCGTCCCGATACGCTGGCGATGACCGCCGTCCTCGCCATGCTGACGGCGCTCGGCCCGCTCTCCACCGATTTCTACCTGCCTTCGCTGCCCGAGATCGCGCGGGTGATGGAGACGGATGTGGCGGGCGCGCAGGCAACGCTCTCCTCCTTCCTGTTCGGCTTCGCCGCCGGGCAGATCTTCTGGGGGCCGCTCTCGGACCGCCTCGGCCGCAAGCCTGTCCTGCTCGCGGGCTTGAGCCTCTTCACGCTGGCGACGCTGGTCTGCGCGCTCGCGCCTTCGATCGGGGCGCTGACATTTGCGCGGGCTCTGCAAGCGCTCGGTGCCTCCGGCCCGATCGTGCTCGGGCGCGCCATGGTACGCGATCTCTATGACGGCCCGCGCGCCGGGCGGGAACTCGCGCGCATGGGCATGATCATGGGCCTCGTCCCAGCCGTCGCGCCGGTGCTCGGCGGCGTGCTGCAGGTCGCCTTCGGCTGGCGCTCGACCTTCCTCGCCTCGCTCGCCTTCGGGCTTGCTCTCGCCGCCGTCATCATGACCGTGATGCCGGAGACGCTGCGCGTGCGCTCGCCGCAGCCGCTCTCAGCCGTAGCGATCTTCCGCGGCTTCGGCGTCCTGCTGCAGAACCGCGCCTTCCGCGTCTATGTCGCGCTGACGGCCCTGGCCTATGCCGGCCTCTTCGCCTTCATCTCCGGCTCGTCCTTCGTGCTGATCGGCATCTATGGGCTGACGCCGGTCGCGTACGGCTTCTCCTTCGGCTTCGGCGTGCTCGGCTACATCACCGGCACGATCATCGCGCAGCGCCTGGTCGGGCGGCGCGGCATGGACGGCGTCATCGCCATCGGCGTCGCCTGCCTCGCCGGAGGCGGTCTCGCAATGCTGGTCGGCGTGCTCACCGGTTTCGGCGGGGCGGCAGGCGTCGTCGTGCCGATGGCGCTCTATGCCTGCGGCGTCGGGCTCACCATGCCGCAGGCCCAGGCCTCGGCGATGATGCCCTTCCCGGACCGGGCCGGCGCCGCCTCGTCCTTCAACGGCCTGTGCCAGATGCTGCTCTCGGCCTGCGTCGGGCTGCTCGTCGGCCATCTTCTCAAGAACGCGGCGCTGCCGCTGCCGCTGGTGATGTCGACGCTCGGTGTCGCCGCCCTCGTGCTGTTCCGGGCGACGCGCTCCATCCGAGGGGCGAAGGCCTAGGCTGGATCAGCCGCCGAAGAGCCGCTCGAAGAAGTTGCGCTCCTGCGGCGCCGGTTTGACCCAGGCGCGATCCGAGCTGGCCGGCTGGGCCGGCGCCGGAGTGCCGGCATCGGCCACCGGCGCGCCGTCGCCGAAGATCGTCTTCGGCGCGCCCTGCCAGAGGCCTCCGGGCAGCGGAATGGGCTGCGCGCCGGCATGGGCGGCCTTCATGTACTTGCCCCAGATCTCGCCGGGCAGGCCGGCGCCGGTCACGCGCTTCATCTTCGAATTGTCGTCGTTGCCGACCCAGACGGCCGTGACGAGCTTGGCGGTGAAGCCGATGAACCAGGCGTCGCCGTAATCCTGCGTCGTGCCGGACTTGCCGCCGACCTGCCAACCCGGGATGTTGAACTTGCTGCCGGTGCCGCCGTTCATCACGCCGTTGAACATCGTGTCCATCATCGCGAGCTGTTGCGGCTGGATGACCTGGCCGAGACCCGCGGCCTTGCGGGCATAGACGACCTTGCCATTGGTCTGGCGCACCTCGCGGATGACATAGGGCAGCACCGACTGGCCGCCATTGGCGAAAGTGGCGTAGGCAGCGGTCATCTCCAGCGGCGTCACCTCCGAGGTTCCTAGCGCCAGCGACAGGTTCGGCTGCAGGGCCGAGGAGATGCCGAGGCGCTGGGCGGTGCGGACGACTTCCTTGGGCGTCACCTCCTGGATCAGCCGGGCGGCGACCGTGTTGAGCGAATGCTGCATGGCCGTCGCCAGCGTCACCGGACCGCGGAAGGTGCGGGAATAGTTCTCCGGCTCCCAGCCCTTGATCGAGACCGGCGCGTCGTCACGGATCGTGTCCGGCGTCATGCCTTTCTCGATCGCGGTCAGATAGACGAAGGGCTTGAAGGAGGAGCCCGGCTGGCGCCGCGCCGCCGTTGCCCGGTTGAATTGGCTCTTGGTGTAGTCCCGCCCGCCGATCAGCGCGCGGATCGCTCCATCAGGCGCGAGCGACACCACCGCGCCCTGCGAGGCGTTGAGCTTCGCACCCTGTGCGGAGAGCGCATCGACCAGGGTCGTCTCGGCGCTGGCTTGCAGCTTGGTATCGAGGGTGGTGAGTACGGTCACGTCGCCCTCGACCGCGCCGATGAAGTCATCGAGCACGTCCATGACGTAGTCGGCGGCATAGTTGACCGAACCGGCGCCGACGCGCTCGGGCACCTCGGCCGGCGTGGTCAGCGCGGTCTTGGCCGCCGCCTGCGAGATGAAGCCCTGCTCGGCCATCGCCGAGATGACGAGCTGGGCGCGCTTCTCGGCAGCATCCGGGTTGCGGTTGGGCGCCAGGCGGGAGGGCGCCTGGACGAGGCCGGCGAGCATCGCCGCCTCCGCGATCGTCACCGAGCGCGCCGACTTGTTGAAGTAACGCTGTGCCGCTGCCTCGACGCCATAGGCGCCCGAGCCGAAATAGACCCGGTTGAGGTAGAGCTCGAGGATCTGATCCTTGGTGTAGGTTCGCTCCAGCCAGAGCGCCAGGATCGCCTCCTGGATCTTGCGGGCGGCGGTGCGCTCCTGCGTCAGAAACAGGTTCTTGGCGAGCTGCTGCGTCAGCGTCGAGCCGCCCTGCATGCCGCTCCGGCCGCGCAGGTTGGTGACGATGGCGCGGGTGATGCCGACCGGGTCGATGCCGAAATGCTCGTAGAAGCGTCGGTCTTCGATCGCGACGAAGGCCCTCGGCAGATAAGGCGGAATTTCGCCGATCGTGACGGTGCGCCCGCCGGTCTCGCCGCGATTGGCGAGGAGCGAGCCGTCGGCCGCGAGGATCGCGATGTTCGGCGGTCGCTTGGGGACGGTGAGCTGATCGATCGGCGGCAGCTGCGAAGCGTGATAGGCGATGAACCCGCCGAGCCCGATGGCGCACCACAGGCCGAGCACCATCGTCCAGTAGAACAGCCCGCCGAGCAGCGAACGCCGCCGGCGCCCGCGGCGCTTGCCGCCGCCTCCCCCGCCGCTGCGCTTGTTGCGCACGGGCTGGCTGCGCGGCTGCGGGCGCGGCGCAGCGCGGTGGCGGTGAAGCGGGCGATCGTCGTCAGAAACGCGCATGTCGAAATCGTCGCGGCTCGCGCCGCTCTCGTCGTCGAAGGACGGCTCGCGCCGCTCGCCCCGTTTGGTCCGGTCGTTCATCCTGCCCCGTTTCGGCCGACACGCCGCCTTCGCAAATGCGGTCAGGTCACACAGGATTCAAACATGGCGCTTTTAAGGGACGGTTAAGGGTGCGGCGCGGCAAGGAGGACACAGCCGTCGCGAGAACGTGATCAAACTTGCAAATGCGCAAACGAAATCGTCATCGAACGGGATATTGCGCAAAATCTGAAGCCCTGCCTACAAGCCGGGCGGGAAACGCGCAGGAACCTATCGTCTTTCGTTTCGTTTTCTCCGACAGAGGACACAGATGAACTCGCTCAATCGCTATGCGCCGCATGTACTCGGCCTGCTGCGTATCGTCACCGCACTGATCTTCATCCTGCACGGCACGCAGAAGCTCTTCGGCTTCCCGGCCCCACCGGCCAGTGGCGCGCTGCCCTCGGCCTTTACGCTCATGTGGTTCGCGGGCACGCTCGAACTGGTCGGCGGCCTTTTGATGCTCGTCGGTTTCCAGACCCGGATCGTCGCCTTCGTGCTCTCGGGCCAGATGGCCTTCGCCTACTGGATGGCGCATGCGCCGAAGAGCCTCTACCCGGCTCTCAACGGCGGCGACGCCGCGATCCTCTACTGCTTCGTCTTCCTCTACTTCGTCTTCGCCGGCTCGGGCGCCTTCGCGGTCGACAAGCAAAGCCGCGCCTGAGAACCAGAATTCAAAGGCCTCCGGCTCGACGAATCGAAAAGGCCCGCTTTCAACCGAAAGCGGGCCTTCTTCATAAGGAATTCGCGAGGGCTCAGACTGCGGCCGAAATCCAGCGCGACAGATCGCTCTTCGGCGCGGCGCCGACCTTCTGCGAGGCGAGCTTGCCGTCCTTGAACAGCATCAGCGTCGGGATCGAGCGAATGCCGAACTGCGCCGGGATCTGCTGATTCTCATCGACGTTCATCTTGACGATCTTGACCTTGCCGTTGAGCTCGGTCGCGATCTCCTCGAGCGCCGGGCCGATCATGCGGCAAGGGCCGCACCATTCCGCCCAGAAATCCACCACAACCGGCTCGGACGACTTCAGGACATCGGCCTCGAAGCTCTGATCGGTTACCTTGCTCGTTGCCATGACTGGCCGCCTTTCGGTTTCAACGGGCGGCAGTGCCACCCTTCGCCAGCGAAGCTATGAACGCCCGCCCCTCCGGTCAAGGCGCGTGCATCGCAGGGCTGAGGCGAGGCCGGCGCGTCACGAGCCGCCCGAGACCAGGCTCGCGCCGACATTGATCGCCATGGCCAGGATCGAGGTGTTGAAGACGAAGGCGAGGACAGAATGCAGCAGCACGACGGCGCGCGCCTGCCGCGTCGTCACGCCGATGTCCGAGGTCTGCGAGGTGCAGCCGATCGTGTAGGAGAAATACAGGAAATCGACGTAGTTCGGATCGGTCTTGCCCGGAAAATCGAGGCAGGGCTTGGCCTTGCCACCGCGATAGTAGATGCCGGCGTAGTGCAGCGTGAAGAAGGCGTGCAGCAGCGTCCATGAACACAGGATCGTGACACCGCCCAGTGCGAGATGGGAGCCGCGCTCGCCGGCCGGAACCGCCCCGATGCCGCTGAGCTGAACCACGATGGCGACCAGGCTGGCGCTCGCCGCCAGGCAGGCGATGATGAGGATGGCGAAGGCGCCCTCGTCCTGCCGCTCGGCCCGCGCCCTGATCTCGTCGACCGACTCGGTGAACATCGTCGAGCCAAGCAGGCCGAGATAGAAGATCGCGCCGGCATCCCAGGCCACCAGGAAGCGCGTTGCCCACCGCCAGTCGCCGGGTAGCAGCGCCGCCAACCCCACGCCGGCACCCAGGGCCGCCAGAAGCCGCGGACGCAGCAGCAAGGATGGCAGGAGCTTCATGGCCGGGACGATCCCTAGAGCATTTTCGAGCGAAGCGGACACCGATTCGCGTGAAGAAAATGCGATAAAACAAAGAGATAGAGCACTTCCGCGTTTCGGAGAAGCGCGGGAGTGCTCTAGGAGAGGCCGACGCTATCGTTCGCCGCCGTACCGGCCAAGGCGAGAAGCGCCGCGTCGAGTTGCGCGGCAGCAAGCTCGAAATGGGCGAGATTCGCGGTGTAGACGACCAGCGCCCGGATTGTCCGACCCGGATAGATCTCCCGCATCAGCGCGGCATAGGCCGCGAGCTGCGCCAGCGTCCCGGCCGAAATCGCATCGGCTCGCTCCGGCGGCCGGGCCGTCGTCTTGAAATCGGCGATGACGACGCTGTCGGCCGTGACGGCCAGGCGGTCGATCCGGCCCGATACCGCGCGCACCGCACCGTCCGGCAAGCGGATGGCGCCGGCAACGGGCACCTCGGCCAGCGCCCCTTCGGCGAAGAGTGCGGCAAGGGCGGGCTCATCCAGCAGAGCAAGCGCCTGGGCGACGATGCGGGCTCGCCGTTCCGGGGGCAGCGCGCCGCCGCGCGCCTGCGCCAGCGCCTCGGCCGCCCCGGCGCGACGCTCGACCGGCGCATCAGGCAGGAGCTGGAGCAGGAGATGCGCCAGCCGGCCGGCGGCAGCCGCCTCCGCGAGGAACGGGCCGTCGCCCGGCCGCTCCTCGCCATCGGCTGCCGAGAGGGCGCTCGACGGCTTCAACGGCGGCGCGGGCTCGGCCTCGCGCGCAACCGGCTTCGTCAGCCAGATGGGCGGCGCCAGGGTCGGCTCGCCTCCAGGAGCTTCGATCTCCTCGCCCATCGAAACAGGCGGCGTGACGGAGAAGCGCAAGACCGCCTCCTCGCCCTCGCCGATCTGGCGCAAGCCCGCCTCCGACTGGGCGAGCCCTTCCGCAATCATCGCGTACCAGCTTCCGGCCGGCGCCTCGCCCTTGGGCTGCGCGCCGCAGACGATCAGGCGATCCTCGGCGCGAGTCATGGCGACATAGAGCAGGCGGTGATGCTCCTCGACCATCTGCGCGACGACGATGGCCTTGGCCGCGGCGGTCGCCTGCGTGTCCTCGGCGCTCGCCGGTGGCCAGATCGGGACGAGGCCCGTGCGCAGCGCCGGCACGGCGAGGATCTTCGGCAGGCGCTTGGCGCCGGGCTCGACGCCGAGATCGGCGAGGATCACGATCTTCGCCTCGAGTCCCTTCGAGCCATGGACGGTCATGACACGGACCTCGCCGGCACTGGCCGAGAGGTCGCGCTTCACGTCGGCGGCGCTGCCGGTGACGTGCTGGAGGAAGCCGGCGAGCGAGGGGCCGTAGCGCCGCTCATGGTCGAGCGCGGCGTTGAGGAAGGCATCGAGCGCATCGCCCGCTTCAGCGCCGAGCCGGGCCAGAGCGAGATTGCGCCCGCCGCCGGGGCCGAGCAGCCCGGCGAAGAAGCGGAAAGGGCCGGAACGGCCGGCCTCGCGCGCCCAGCCGGCGAGCTTGGCTTCGGCAGCGGCATAACGCGGCTCGCTCGCCGCAGCTTCCTGCAGGGCAGCTCGGAGCGAACCCGTGCGGCCGGGCGCGAGCCGCAGCAGATCGTCGTCGTTCAGGTCGATCAGCGGCGTCTTCAAAGCGGTGGCGAGCGTCAGGTCGTCGTCCGGCAGCAACAGCGCCCGGCCGAGCACGACGAGATCCTCCACCGCCGGATGCTCGGCCAACGTCAGCCGGTCACGGCCGGTGACGGGCACGCCGGCATCCTTCAGCGCCTTGACGATCGCCTCGAAGAGAGCGCCGCGCTGGCGCAGCAGGATCATCACGTCGCCGGCGGCGAAGGGGTTGCCGCGGTCGTCGCGGCGGTCGCGATGCCAGCGCTGCAAGGTCCGTGCGATGCGTTCGGCGAGCTTTACCGTGCCGCCGCGCCGCTCCGGCGCATCGACCGGCGTGGTCCAGGCGTCCGGCGGCTCGCCGGTGTCGTTGGCAGCTACAGGCCAGATATCGACCGTTCCGGGCGCGCTGCGGCGCACCGTGTCGTGCATCTCCGGCCGTGCGGCGCCGTCGAAGACGAGACCGCGCGCATGGTCGGGCAAGGCGAAGACCGCATCCACCGCTTGCATGATATCCGGTGCCGAGCGGAAGGAGGTGTTGAGGCTGATCGCCTCGAAGGCGAGTTCCGCCTCCGCGACGCGCCGGCCGAGCGCACGGCGCTCCTCGCTGAAGGCGGCGGGCGCGGCACCCTGGAAACCATAGATCGACTGCTTCTCGTCGCCGACCACGAAGATCGTACGCGGCTTCGGCCTGAGGTCGCCGCCGCCGGTGAATTCCTCGGCGAGCTTGCGCAGGATCGCCCATTGCGCCTCGCCGGTGTCCTGCGCCTCGTCGAGCAGGATGTGGTCGATGCCGGCATCGAGCTTGTAGAGCACCCAGGCCGCCTCGACCCGCTCAAGCAGCGAGCGCGTCCGGGCGATCAGGTCGTCATAATCGAGCAGCGAGCGCAGGCTCTTCTGGCGCTGGTAGGAGGCAAGCATGCGCGTGACCAGCAAAGCGAGCGCCGCGCTGCGGTCGCGGATCGCGATAGCGTTGACCGCGTCCGCCGCCGTCAGCAGGCAGGCGGCGAGAGCCTCCAGCGTCGCCAGCACGGCGCCGTCGAATTCGGATTTGCCCTTGCCGCGGATGTTCGCATTGATCGTGCCGGCCTCGGTGATGAAACCGCGCCTACAGAAGGCAATGGGGTCGCCGTCGTCCTGCCCGGCAAGCAGGGCGCGCAGGTTCGCGGCGAGGTTCTGACGCGTCGCGCTGCCGGCCTGCAACGCCTCGATCAGCGCTTGCAAACCCGGCAAGGCGGCAAACTCGGCGCGGAACTGGCGCTTCACCGTGTCGGCATCGAGATCCGCGTCGATGCCGAGGAAGGCGGCGATGCCTGCTTTCATCACAGCAGGGTCGCGGGCACGGCCGTTCTCGTCACTGAACAGCGCGCGTTGGCGCAAAGCCTCCTGCACCATCGTCTCGAAGGAATCCTGCGCCGCGAGCTGCGCCAGCAGATCGAGCGCGCGGGCCTCCGCTCCGCCCGGATTCGCGGCGACCAAGGCCAGCAATTCGCGCCGCGCCTCGCGCAGCATCTCGGCCTGGGCGAGATCATCCGCCACCTCGAAGCGCGGCGGCACATTGGCCTCGAAGGGCGCGGCCTGCAGCACGCGGGTGCAGAAGGCGTGGATCGTCTCGATGCGCAGCCCGCCCGGCGTCTCCAGCGCCTCGGCGAAGAGACGGCGCGCCTTGGCGCGCTCCGCCGCAGCGGGAACACGACCGGTCAGATTGGTCAGCTCTCTCGCAAGGACGGCCTCATCCAGCGTCGCCCAGGTGCCGAGCGCCTTGAAGATGCGGTTCGCCATGTTGGCGGCGGCCGCCTTGGTATAGGTGATGCAGAGCATGCGGCTCGGCTGCACACCGTCGAGCAGGAGCCTGAGGACGCGGTTGACCAGCACATGGGTCTTGCCGGAGCCCGCATTGGCCGAGACCCAGGCCGAGAGGCCGGGATCGGCGGCCAGCGATTGGCGCTGGTTGGTCAGCGGCGGGACGATCCAGCCCGGCTTCACGCCTCGCCTCCTTCGTCGCCGCCGGGCGCAGCCGACCATTCCTTGACCCGGGCCAGGTGATCATAGGGGCTGGCGTAGCGGATGTAGTCCGGCGCGCGGCGGGAGACATAGGCCTCGCGGCCGGAGCGCAAGGCATCGACGTGCTTGAGCAGGTTCTCGAGATGGCGCGCCGCGACATCGGCCAGCGGCTCGCCGTCGAAATCGAGCGGCTTGTCCTTGGCCCAGCCCTTCGGGTCGTGGTGGAGCTTCATGTAGATGACAGCCTCGACCGGCGTCGGCCCCGCGAGCCCCTTGAAGCCGGAGCGCGCCGCGAGCTCGGCTTCCAAGGTCAATTGCGGTGCGAATCCTTTTTCGACCTGCGCCTTGCTCGGCGGCGCACCGGTCTTGAAATCGACGATGCGCAGCGCCGGCTCACGCGTCAGCTCGATGCGGTCGGCGCGGCCGCTGAGCCGGAATTCGCTGCCGTCGGCCAGCTTGAAACTCGCCCCGGTGAACAGCTCGACGCCGATGCGAGCGATAACGGGCCGCCGGCGCTCCTCCCAGCGGATGTAATGCCCGGCCGTCAGCAGGAAGCGCGGCCACCAGAAAGCGCGTACCTCCGGCACGTCGTCGAAGTCGCGGAACAGCCTGTCGCCGATGGCGATAAACTGTCCCAACGCGTCCGCCGGCAGTTGCTCGGGATAGGTCGCGGTGAAGCTCTCGACGATATCGTGCAGCAGCCGGCCACGATCCTGCGCGGTCGGATCCTCGATCAGCGCGTCGAGCGCATCGAGCTTCAGGATCTTGCGGGCGTGGATCTGGTAGGGGTCGCGATAGAGCGTCTCGACCTCGGTGACGCTGAGCGAGAGCGGCTGCAATGCGCGCGGCGGGCGCGGCGCCGGCCGCGCGACCGGCTTCGCGGCTGCGGGGGCGCTCAAGAGCGCAGCGAGTCCGCGCAGACGGTCCCCGTCCGTGCGCGCCCTGCTCCATGCCTCCTTCGGCGTCACCGCCTGCAAGCGCTGCCAGAAGCGCGAGGCGATGGTCTCGGCCTCGCCGACCTTGCGCGGCCGCGTCAGCGTGATCTCGCGCGCCATCAGCGCCTGAACGAAATCATGCGCGGTCTGGCCGATGCGGCGCTCCGGCGGCGACAAGCCGAGCTCGGCGCGCATCGGCCGGTTGATGAAGGAATCGGTCGTGGTCTGCGGCGGCCAGACCGTCTCGTTCAAGCCGCCGAGCACGACATGATCGGCTTCGAGCAGGCGTGCTTCGAGCAGTCCCCAGATCGCCACGCGCGGATGGCCCGGTGTCGCCCGCTTGACCGCTCGCTCGGCGAGCAGGCCGTCGAGAATCGCGACGAAATCCTGCGGCCGTCCGCCGGGCGGCATGACTTCCTTCGCCCCGTCGAGTTCGTCGAACAGCCCGGCCAGCGCCTCGCCGTCAGGGCCGACGAAAGCGAGCGGCGTGCCGGCCTCCGTCGCGCTGACAGCGGTGACGGCCGCCCGTGCGGCTACGGCGACAACGGCAAGCGAGGGCTCGCCGAGGAAAAGCGCTTCGAGCAGCGGCGCGCAGGCTGCTTCCAGCGCATGGAGCACGCTCGCCGCAGCGGCTGCATCCTCCCCCGTCAATCGTTTACGCGGGCCGGGAACGTGTCCGGCCTCGCGCAGCTCGTTCCACTGAGCGAGCGCGACATGCAGGCCCGCCAGCCCCCGGCCGACGGCATTGCCGCGCCAGCAGCCGATCTCCAGCGCCGCGGCGCCCCGCGTCAGGGCTTCCCGGCCCAAGCCCAGCCGGCAGAGCGGATGACCAAAGAGCGGGACGAGCGAGGCCGGCGTCATATGTCCCAAGGCCGCTTCAAGGATCAGCCGCAGCAGCGACCCGGCCGGCCATCGGCCGAGCGGCTGGCCGGCGGAATCATCGACCTCGACGCCCCAGCGCGCGAGTTCGACGGCGACGCGCTCGGCAAGGCCGCGATCCGGCGTGACCAGCGCGGCCCGCGCCTGCGGCCGCTCCAGCGTCTCGCGCAGTGCGATGGCGACAGCGAGCGCCTCCTCGCGCTCGTCGGCCGTCTCGACGATACGCAGTCCGGCGAAGCCTGCTTCCGCCTCGCCGGGCGCGAAGCGCTGGCCGAGGCTGGCCCAGAGTTCCGTCACCGAGGCCGGCAGCATCGCCTCGCGCAGCAGCTCCCCCCGTGCATGGCGTGCCGCGTCGGGCACAGCAAGTTCGCGGACATCGGCGCGCTCGGCTCGAAGCGTCTCCATCAGCTGATGCAGCGCCGCCTGCGGATGCGACGGGGCGGGTTCCTTGGCGATGGCGTTCCAGGCGCGCTCGTCCAGCCCGAGATCCAGGCCGGGCAGGATGACCGCCCCGCTTGGAAGCCGAGCGATGGCCGAGAGCAGCCGCGCCGTGGCCGGGACGGTGCCGGTCGAGCCTGCGGCGATGATCGGCCCCCTCGCCCCGCCCGCGAGCAAGCGCTCGCGCTCGGCTGCCAGCATGCGATTGCGAAACTCGGCCGGGTCGATCGCGCCTTGATCAGCAAGGATCTGCGGCCAGGCCTCGCCGAGGATGGCGAGGAAGCTGGCATTGAGCTGCCAGACCCTGTCGAAACGGGCGGCGTCGAGGCCGGCGAGCTTCTCGACCGGCACGCCTTCGGTCTGCATCTGGTCGAGCAGGGCGGCGAGATCGCCGGCGAGTCCATAGGCCTCCCCCAGCGTGGCCGGCACCAGCGACGGCTCGGAAGGGTCAAGCCTGAGATGGCTGCGGTTGGCGGTGCGACCCCAGGCGTCGACGAGCCGGGTCAGCAGCATGCGGCGCTGCAGCGGCTCGACCGGAGCGAGACGCTCGCCCGTCCAGGCACCGGAGCCGATCAGCGCCGTCTCGGCTTCGTCTACATCGCCGAGCGGAACGATGCGCGGCAGCAGCAGCGGCTTGCCGCCGAGCTTCTCGGCCAGGATCGCGGTGAAGGCGCGGGCAGCGCGACGGGTCGGCAGGTAAAGCGTCGCCCGTGCCATCGCGGCCGGATCGGCCGGGTCATGGACGGGCCCCAGCCGCCCATCCAGCATCGCCCCCGCAAGCACCTCGAGGAAGGGTGCGCCGGCGGGTATGCTGAACAGGTTGAGCTCAGGCATCGACCGGCTGTGCGGCGAAGGCAGCCTCGGCCGGCGCGATCGCCTCGGGCGTGCCGACATGCAGCCAGCGCCCCTCCAGCACCTCGCCGAACAGGCGGCCGCTGGCGATGGCGCGGTCGAAGAGCAGGTTCAGCGAGAACGGCCCCTCGGGCGTCTCGGCGAAGAGCTCCGGCTTCAGGATGGCGACGCCGGCATAGACCCAGGGTGCGCTCGCTGCCGCGCCGCGACGGGTCAGGCGGCCGTCCTCTCCGAGGAAGAAATCACCGGCGCCGTCGAAGCCGAGGCTGGTCTCGCGCTCGGCGAGCAAAAGCAGCATGTCCATCTGCCCGGGGTTCCAGGCTTCGGCCATCGCCTGCATGGCGGGCCGCCCGCTTTCGCGCCAGAGCGCATCGGAATTGACGTGGAAGAACGGCGCGGCGCCGAGCAGCGGCAGCGCCTTCTTCACGCCGCCGCCGGTCTCGAGCAACTCGGTGCGCTCGTCAGAGATGGCGATGCGCGGGGTGGTGCGTCCGGCAACATGCGCCTCGACCTGCCCGGCGAGATGATGGACGTTGACGACGGCCTCCTCGACGCCGGCATCCGCCAGCCGGTCGAGCATATGGTCCAGCATCGTCTTGCCGCCGACCTTCACCAGCGGCTTCGGCAGCGTGTCGGTGATGGGGCGCATGCGCTGCCCGAGCCCGGCCGCCAGCACCATCGCCCGGCGGATCGGCAGCGAAGCGGTTGAAGTCACGCGAATCTCCCGAAGCGGACGGATGGCCATCCATAGCGTGTCATGGTCGGGCTTGTCCCGACCATCCACGTCTTCAAGGCCGTGTTCGAAGCGCGGATGCTCGCCCCCGGGGCGAGCATGACGAAGAGCCCGTTCACTCCAACTCGAACAGCTTGGGCATATGGGCCTGATACCAGCCCTTCAGCTCTTCGAGGGCGGGGTGTTCGAGGTTGCGGCGCAGATAGGTCTCGATGCGCGGCAGATGCTTGAGGTAGTCCGGCTTGCCGTCGCGCTTGTCGAGCCTGGCGAAGATGCCCGCGATCTTGGTGTTGCGCTGCGCGCCGAGGATCGCATAGGCGCGAGCGAAACCGGCGAGGTCGAAGTCGGGCGCCTCAGTGCGCCGGGCTGCGCCATAGGCAGCCAGCAGCCTCAGTTCCAACGAGGCGGGAACATCGACGCGCGCATCCTGGCCGAGCGCCGCGAGATCATAGGCGGGGTGACCGAGCACCGCGTCCTGGAAATCGATAAGACCGAGCTTGGCGAGGCCCTCGCGCCGCTCCAGCCAGATCAGGTTCGGCGAATGAACGTCACGCAGCGTCCAGGTCGTGGGCTGGGCAAGGATTTCGTCGAAGAGCTTGTTCCAGATGCGGGCGAATTCAGCCTGCGTCACCGCCGGCAGGGTGACGCCGGCGATATGCGGGGCGTACCATTCGAGGATGAGCTCGGTTTCGATCGCCAGCGCCTGCCGGTCGTATTCCGGGATCGGATGGTCTCGCCCCTCGGCCACCGGCAGGATCGCCGGCAGGGTGTGACGGTGGAGGTCGGCGAGCAGCCTGGCGGCGGCTTCGTAGCGTTCGGCGATCGGCCGACGCTCGGCGTCGATCACGCCCTCGTTGCCGAGATCTTCGATGACGAGCAGGCCGGTGTTCAGATCCTCGGCGAAGATCTCGGGCGCGGAGTAGCCCAGCGAGCGCAGGCCGCGATCCATCGCGACGAAAGCGTCGACGTTCTCGGCGAGGTGAGCCAGTGTGCTGTAGGGCTTGCCGAGGCGGATCGGCGGGCCGTCGGGACGCGGCGGCGAGATCATCAGCACGGCGGTCTCGCCGGTTGGCTGCGTCAGCCGCTCATAGGCGCGCGTCGAGGCGTCGCCCAGCATGAAATCGCGGCGCGCGCCGCCCCAGCCGGAAGCGTCGAGCAGGCGGCGCGAGGCCACGGCGATGGCGAGCCGCTGCTTCCAGAGCACGCCGCCCGAGAGATCGGCAATGCGGCCGGTCTCCGGATTGTCGGGGTCGACGTCGAGCACGATGTCGAGCCTGCGACCTGCGGGCAGGCGCGTGCCGGCGCGGTCCGGCCACTCGACCAGCGTGATCAGCCGCTCGACATCCTCGATCAGGCCGATGTCGTCGAGCTCGTCCGGCGAGCGCACGCGGTAGAGGTCGGCGTGCAGCACGAGGCCGCGCCGGGTGTCGTAGCTCTGGACGAGGGTGAAGGTCGGGCTCGGCGCCTCCAGCGCGGGGTCGTCCGCGAGGTCGCGCAGGATGGCGCGCGCCAGCAGCGACTTGCCGGAGCCGAGATGGCCGGAAAGCGCGACGATGTCGCCCGGTTTCAGGATCGCGGCGATGTCGGCGGCGAGACGCAGCGTCGCCGCCTCATCCACCAGCACGAGCCGGTGCAGGCCGGCCTTGCGGGCTTCTTCCGTCATTCAGCAGCGTCCGACAGCGGCATGCCCTGAGCCGGGAAGATGGCCGTCACCTTCGTGCCACGGCCCGGCGCGGAGTCGATCTCGACATGGCCGCCGTGCAATTCGACGATGGACCGGACGATCGATAGCCCGAGGCCGACGCCACGATGGCTCGAACCGAGAGAATGGCTCTCGAAGCGCTCGAAGACCTTCTCCATGACCTCGGCCGGGATGCCGCGGCCCTGATCGGCCACGGTGATACGGATGTCGCTGCCCTGCCGCGTCGCGCTGACGGCGACGGCCTGGCCGGGCGAGGAGAAGCCGATCGCATTGGAGAGCAGGTTGAACAGCACCTGTCGCAAGCGCTTGCCATCCGCACGCAGCGGCCCGGTGCGCGGATCGATCTCGACCTTGAGCTCAAGCCTGCTGTCGGTCAGCCGGTCGTGCAGTCCGGCCGCGGCCTGGGCGATCGTATCGGCGACGTCGACATCCTGGATCTCCAGCGTCAGCGCACCGTTGTCGATGGTGGCGAGGTCGAGAATGTCGTTGATGATGGCGAGCAGCGCGCCCGAGGAGCGCACGATATGCGAGGCATAGTCGCGCTGCTTCTCATTGAGCGGGCCGACCGTTTCGGTGCCCAGCAGCTGGGCGAAACCGATGATGTTGGTCAGCGGCGAGCGCAGCTCGTAGGAGACGTGGTGGACGAAGTCCTCGCGCAGCCGCGAGACGCGCTCCAGCGCCTCGTTCTTCTCGGTCAGCGCCCGCTCGACATTCACGCTGGCGGTGACGTCGGCGAAGGAAATCAGCGTCGCGCCGTCCGGCAGCGGCGCGGCCGCCATGTCGAGCACGGTGCCATCGCGCCGCTCCATCCGGCTGCGATAATCCTCGCGCGCATCGCGCACGCCGGTGACTACGCTGTGCAACTCGCTCCAGACCTCGTCCTGCGGGAAGAGCGGCCGGCACAGCCGAATGACCTCGTCGATATGCGGGGTGCTGGCGGCGAGATCGCCGCCCTGGATGCGCCAGGACTGGGCGAAGGCGGGGTTGGAAAGCTTGAGCCGCCCGTCCGAGCCGAATACGGCAACGCCTTCGCGCAACGAGTCCAGCGTCTCGCGCTGGGTGCGGGAGAGCGCATTGAAGCGCGATTCGAGTGTGAAGCGCTCGGTGACGTCATCGTAGAGATAGGTCACGCCGCCCTGCGGATTGGGGCTGGCGACGACATGGATGGTGCGCCCGTCCGGCAGATACCACCAATCCTCGCTCGCGCGCGTCGCGGTGTAGGCAGCCTGGGCCGCCGCCTTCCAGCTGCGGTAGTCGCCGAGCTCGGGCAGGCGCCGCTCGGCCCGGAGCCGATCGAGGATTTCGCCGTCGGTCGGCAGACCGTCGAGGAAGCCGCCGTCCAGCGACCAGAGCGTGTCGAAGCCGGAGTTGCGGTAGACGAGGCGCTGCGAGCCGTCGAAGACCGCAACCGCCGTCTTCAGCCGGTCGAGCGTGCGGACATGGGCATCCATCTGGCGCTGAAGATCGGCCCGCACCGCTTCCAGCTCGCTCATATCCGTGGCGAACCCGGCAAAGCCCGTCGCAACCGGCAGCTCGACGATGTCCAAGGTCCGGCGCTGGCCCGCGACAACCGCCGGAGCCCGTGCCGTAAAGGGGCTGCCTTCGCGCCGCGCCCGCGTCGCCGCCTCGCGCTCGGCCCGGTCGAGCAGCTCGAGACCGCCCTTCACCGCGCTCGCCGCATCGCTGGCCTCGACAGCCCGCGCATAGGCGGCGTTGACCCATGTCAGGCGACCATCGGCGTCGCGCATCCAGGCCGGGTGCGGGAGCCCCGCGAGCAAATGGGCGAGCGCCGCGTGATCCGCCGTGACGCGCTCCAATTCGCCGCGCAGCGTCATGACCTGCGCCCGCTCGCCGGTAACCTCGCGGAAGCGGATGACGGCCCGGCCCGCCACGGGCCGTCCCTCGATATCGATGAAAGGTCCGGCCTTGCTGCGCAAAGTGACCGTAAAAGCCTCTCCGCGTTCCTTCAGCGCGTCGGTGGCGAGTTCCAGCCGCTTGGCGTCGGCAGGCGCCGCCCAGCTGCCATAGGCCAGTGCGAGCGCAGCTCCTGGAGCGCCGAGAAAGCCACTGTCACCCTCGAAGACCGGCTGCGCGTCCCGCCCGTTCCAGCTCACGACGACTTGCGGGTCAGCTCCCAGAAGGATCGAGAGTCGTTCCTGATGGCTGCGCGCGGCTTCGAGATCTGCCGCCAGCTTGGCTTCGCGCTTTTGCCAGCGGGCGCGCTCGCGGACATAGAGAAGCGAGGTCGTCGCGGCAAAGACCGTCAGTCCGGTGAGCGTCAGCGAAAGCGCGCCCGTGCTCATCATGTCGACCCGCATCGGCGCCAGCCAGTGATCCTGCGCAAAGGCGGGGGCGGAAGCGACCGAAGCGGTCAAGGCAGGCAGCAATGCGCGCGGAGTCCAGTCCCCAGCCCGCCTCTGTTGCCTCAACCGTCTCATCCTGCGCCCATCATCTCGCGGCGGCCGCAGCCGCCAAATCCGCCACACTCGTCGGAATCGGCTTAGAGAGCCGGCGGAAACCGCCGTCTCGAAGGCCGATGCACGCGCACCACCACGCCAATCACATCAGAGCTTTGATCCGTTCCGCGCCATGGCGGAAGCCCGAATCACCCCCACTGTAATCATCGGTGGAGTCCGTCAGGAAGTGCTTAATCGCCGGTAAATGGAGAGATTTTCGGGCAGCCCGGTTCACCGGGAGCAAAATATCAAGAAGTAGATTCAAAATCGGCTCGACCTACAATTTGTAGTATCGCGCTGCGTGATTCCATAATGGCACAGGGATAAAAAAAGGCCCGGCGGATGCCGGGCCTTCGAGAGACTGTGCGTTGGCGCGCGTCAGTAGCGGTAGTGCTCCGGCTTGAACGGGCCGGCCTGCGACACGCCGATGTATTTCGCCTGGGCGTCGTTGAGCTTCGTCAGCTTGGCGCCGACCTTGGCGAGGTGGAGCGCCGCGACCTTCTCGTCGAGATGCTTCGGCAGGGTGTAGACCTTGTTCTCGTACTTCGCGTGGTGGTTCCACAGCTCGATCTGGGCGAGCGTCTGGTTCGAGAACGAGCAGGACATCACGAAGGACGGGTGGCCCGTGGCGTTGCCGAGGTTCACCAGGCGGCCTTCCGACAGCAGGATGATGCGCTTGCCGTCGGGGAACTCGATCTCGTCGACCTGCGGCTTGACGTTGTCCCACTTGAAATTCTTCAGGCCGGCGACCTGGATCTCCGAGTCGAAGTGGCCGATGTTGCAGACGATGGCGCGGTGCTTCATCGCGCGCATGTGGTCGACGGTGATGACGTCGAGATTGCCGGTCGCGGTGCAGAAGATGTCGCCGCGCGGGGCCGCATCTTCCATGGTCACGACCTCGTAGCCTTCCATCGCCGCCTGCAGCGCGCAGATCGGGTCGACCTCGGTGACGAGCACGCGGCAGCCGGCCTGGCGCAGCGAAGCGGCCGAGCCCTTGCCGACGTCGCCATAGCCGGCGACGACTGCGACCTTGCCCGACATCATGACGTCGGTGCCGCGGCGGATGGCGTCGACCAGCGACTCGCGGCAGCCATAGAGGTTGTCGAATTTCGACTTGGTGACGCTGTCGTTGACGTTGATCGCCGGGAACGGCAGGCGGCTGGCCTTGGCGAGTTCATAGAGGCGGTGGACGCCGGTGGTGGTCTCCTCGGAGACGCCCTTGATCGCGGCGCGGGTCTTGGTGAACCAGCCCGGATTGGCCTTGAGCTGGCGCTTGATCAGCGCGAAGAAGATCGTCTCTTCCTCATTGCCGGGCTTGTCGAGGAACTCGGCCTTGCCGGCTTCCGCCTCGGCGCCGAGGATGATCAGCATGGTCAGGTCGCCGCCATCGTCGAGGATCATGTTCGGCGTGCCGCCATCGCCCCAGGTGGCGGTCTTCAGCACATACTCCCAGTACTCCTCGAGCGTCTCGCCCTTGATGGCGAAGACCGGGGTGCCGGTCGCGGCGATCGCGGCGGCGGCGTGGTCCTGGGTCGAGAAGATGTTGCAGGAGGACCAGCGGACGTCGGCGCCGAGTTCCTTCAGCGTCTCGATCAGCACCGCGGTCTGGATGGTCATGTGCAGGCAGCCGGCAATGCGCGCATCCTTGAGCGGCGCCTTGCCCTTGTGCTCGGCGCGGATCGCCATCAGGCCCGGCATCTCGTCCTGGGCCATGTTGATTTCCTTGCGGCCGTAATCCGCAAGCGCGATGTCCTTGACGATGTAATCCGACACGGGGAGCTCCAATCCTGGCACCTGAAACGTGCCGGCTCTCTAGCAGCGACCGAGGCGGAAGGCAATCAAAGATATAAAGATGTCTTTATGTGTCGCCCGAGCGCTCGCCCTTGTGGCGAGCATCCACGTCCTGAACACCGCATTCGGCCGGCAAGGACGTGGATGGCGGGGACGAGCTCGACCATGACGGGGCGGCCTTGGGAGCCACCTTCGCTTTCGCTCCCAACGACGGGAATGCCGACCTCGCCCGGTCGCCGGGTTACTCGCCCTCGCCGAACCTGTCGGCGATCAGGGCTGCCAGCGCATCGAGGGCGGGCTTGGCCTCTGCGCCCTTGGCGACGATGGTGATCGTCGAGCCGATGCCGGCGCCGAGCGTGAGCACGCCCATGATCGAGGTGGCGCCGACAGTCTCGCCGCAGCGGCTCACCGTGATGTCGGCATCGTAGCGGGCGGCGCATTGCACGAATTTCGCGGTGGCGCGGGCGTGCAGGCCCTTCTTGTTGACGATCTCGAACTCGCCGTGGAGAGCGCCGTCGGGAACCTGGATTTCGGGGCAGTCACAATTCTCGTCCAAGCCGCCCTCCCCGGTCGCGCGCGCTTACTTGCCGGCCAACACGCGGCTGGCGACGGTGATGTACTTCCGGCCTGCATCCTGCGCGCTGGTCACGGCCTCGTCGAGGGTCTTCTCCTCGCGGACGCTGGCGAGCTTGATCAGCATCGGCAGGTTGATGCCGGCGACGACGTCGACGCGGCCGGGCTCCATGACCGAAATAGCCAGGTTGGAGGGGGTCCCGCCGAACATGTCGGTCAGGATGATGACGCCATCGCCGTTCTCGACCTGCTCGACGGCAGCGATGATGTCGCGGCGGCGGCTTTCCATGTCGTCATCGGGAGCGATGGCGATCGTCGCCAGGTATGCCTGGGGGCCGACGACATGTTCCAGGGCGGCGCGGAATTCCGTCGCCAGATGCCCATGAGTCACAAGGACCAGTCCGATCATTCAATCCAGCACCGGAGAGCGCACATCGGCGCCCGGACAAGGTCGCGGTTTATGCGGCAGGTGCGAGACAATCGCAAGGTGTCAGCCGTTAAACTTGTCAAAATCGTGGTTACAAATCCGACTCTGTGAATAAGTCGAGGGCGGTCAGGACCTGCCCTTCGTCGCCGGCGCGACCGAAGATCCGCAGGCGCGGCAGATCCAACCCGGCAATGCGATCGACCAGTTCCTCGGGCTCAGGCATCCGGGCCGGCTCTTCGCCGATGAGGTCGACGAGCAGACGCACGACGGCGGCCCCGGTGAAGGGTTCGGGCGTGAGGCCGAGGCCGCGCCGTTCGATAATCCCTTCCAGCGGCGCGACCGGCCGCGCCAGCAGACGGCCCCCAGCCGCCGTCAAGGCGACGCGATCGTCGGCGACCAACCGCGCAAAGCGACCGGACCGCCCGGCGAGGCCGATGAGAGCCAGCGCGAGGGACGACTTGCCGCTGCCGGAGGCGCCGCGCAGGAGGATGCCTGCCTCGCCGATCGCGATCGCCGTGGCGTGGATGCGCTCGCCCATCTTCGCGTTCGTCTCAGCCGGCATGTGAATAGGCAGCCGGCAGGCAGACGATGAAGCGGGCGCCGATCCGGCAGGCTTCGCCATCCGGCCCGACCGGACCCAGCCGGTTCTCCGCCCGGATCGAGCCGCGATGCGCCTCGACGATCTGGCGGGAGATCGAGAGGCCAAGGCCCGAATTCTGGCCGAAGCCCTCATTGGGGCGGTCCGTGTAGAAGCGCTCGAAGATCCGCTCCAGCGCATGCGGCTCGATGCCCGGCCCCTCGTCCTCGACGGTGACGAGCACATCGTTGGCGATGCGCGAGAGCATGACGCGCACCGGCTTGTCCGGCGGCGAGAAGGAGCGGGCGTTGTCGATGAGGTTGACCATGACCTGGCCGAGCCGCGAATCGTGGCCGAGCACGAGGAAGGCATCATTGCCGGCGCGCTGGCTGCGACGGTCGGCCACCAGTTCGATCCTGGCCTGGCCCTCGCGGCGAGTCTCGTTCTGGATCGTCACCACGGCTTCCAGAACCCGTCCCATATCGACCGGCGCCGAGTCGTTGCGTGCGAGTTCGGCATCGAGGCGCGAGGCGTCAGAGATGTCCGAAATCAGGCGATCGAGACGGCGCACATCGTGCTGGATCACCGCGAGCAGACGCGAGCGCGAATCGTCGGTCTTGGCGCGCGGCAAGGTCTCGACGGCGCTGCGCAGCGATGTCAGCGGGTTCTTGAGCTCATGCGCGACGTCCGCGGCGAAGCTCTCGATCGCCTCGATGCGGCTGTAGAGAGCCTTGGTCATGTCGCGCAACGTGCCCGACAGATGGCCGATCTCGTCGTGCCGGCTGCTGAAATCCGGGATCTGCTCGCGCGATTTCACGCCCTTGCGCACGCGCTGCGCGGCATCGGCGAGCTTGCGGATCGGCTCGGCGATGGTGCCGGCGAGCAGGACCGAGAGCACGATCATCACGCCCGCCGCGATGGCGAAGACCTGGAAGATGGCGAAACGCTCGGCGGCGATGACGGCATCGATGTCGCCGCCCTGCGTCGAGAGCAGCAGCGCGCCCTTGACTGTGCGGAAGCGCTGCACTGGCACCGCGACGGAGACGATCGTTTGCCCGCGGGTGTTCACGCGCACCACGCTCGCCGGCGAGCCGGCCAGTGCGCGGGCGACCTCAGGGTAGGATTTGCCGTTGGCGTTCTCGAAATCGTCATAGGCCGGCACGTCGGCCTTCCCGAGCCGGTTGCGCAGCATGTTCCAGGTGCGCTCCAGCAGCGGCGGCTCGTCGGGCTCGCCGACGCGCGGCAGGTCGAGGCGCAACACGTCGCCGCGCGAATAGAGGCTGCGCGAGTCGAGTGTGAGCAGGCCGTCCTTGTCGTAGACCCGCGCGCGGGTCTTGGTCGGCGTGACCAGCCGGCGCAGCAGCGGCGCCACCTTTTCCGGGTTGATCGAGAAGTCGAGCGGATCCTCGGCGATGCCGGCGCTCTCGCCCGCCTGGAGCTGCAGAAGCTTGTCGGGATCGATGGTGATCGTGTCGATCTCGACCGTGGCCGAAGAGGCGATCGCGCCGGCGATGATCTCGCCTTGTGTCAGCAAGCTCTGCACGCGGGCCTCGATCAGGCCCTCGCGGAACTGGTTGAGGTAGAGGAAGCCCAGCAACAGCGCCACAAGGCCGCCGAGGTTGAGGACGAGGATGCGCCGCGTCAGGCTCGAGGCTGCGCGCGCCGAGATCGCGCGGCCCATCCGCCGCCAGACGAGGCCGACACGGCGGCGCAGCGCCCCGCGCCAGCCGGCGGCTGGCTTTGACGGCCGGGCCTGGTTGTCGACGGTTGCCATGGTTTGCGGCTGACTTCCCGCTCAGGAGACGATCGATGCGCCGGAGGCGGCGCGTCCCGCCTTCCTGCCTCAGACTTCCTTGAAACGATAGCCCACGCCGTAGAGCGTCTCGATCATATCGAACTCGGGATCGACCTGATTGAATTTCTTGCGCAGACGCTTGATGTGGCTGTCGATCGTGCGGTCGTCGACATAGACCTCGTCGTCATAGGCGGCGTCCATCAATGCGTTGCGGCTTTTCACCACACCGGGACGCTGCGCCAGCGACTGCAGGATCAGGAACTCGGTGACGGTGAGCGTCACCGGCTCGCCCTTCCAAGTGCAGGTGTGGCGCTCGGGGTCCATGCGCAGCAAGCCGCGCTCCAGCGCCTTGGCGTCCTCGGCGCGGGCAACCGTGGTGGTGTCCTTGGCACCGGCGCGGCGCAGGATCGCCTTGACGCGCTCGACCAGCAGCCGCTGCGAGAACGGCTTCCGGATGAAGTCGTCGGCGCCCATCTTGAGGCCGAACAGCTCGTCGATCTCCTCGTCCTTCGAGGTCAGGAAGATGACCGGCAGATCGGATTTCTGGCGCAGGCGGCGCAGCAGCTCCATGCCGTCCATGCGCGGCATCTTGATATCGAAGATCGCGAGATCCGGCGGGTTCTGCTTCAACCCGTCGAGAGCCGAGGCACCGTCCGTATAGGTCATGATGCGATAGCCCTCTGCTTCGAGAGCGATGGAAACCGACGTCAGGATGTTGCGGTCGTCATCGACCAGCGCAATCGTTGGCATAAGGCTTTCGTCTCTTGGTCTCGTTGCAATAAACGGGTTCCCCTCTCGCGGGAGAGAGGCCAAAGCGTGGCGGCAATCTAGCCGGGACGTGGCGATTTGCCTATGTCCCCGTATCACAAGCCTGAAATCGGAGAGAGGTTCCATGGCCAAGGACCCCAAAGACGTCATCCAGCCGATGGACGACGGCGTACGCGCGGAGGCCAAGGGATTGCTGCGCGGCGCCCGCTCGGCGGCTCTCGCCACGCTCCGGCCCGACGGCCACCCATCGGCCAGCCTGGTCGGGCTCGCCACCGACATCGACGGCACGCCGATCATCCTGGTCTCGGCTCTGGCCGCCCATACGGCGAACCTTATCGCCGATCCCCGCGCTTCCCTTTTGATCTCGCCCGGCGGCAAGGGCGATCCGCTCGCCCATGCGCGCATCACGCTCAAGGTCCGGGCCCGCAAGATCGAGCGCGAGAGCGAGGAAGGCCTGCGCATCCGCCGCCGCTATCTGGCACGCCAGCCGAAATCCGCGCTCTATGCCGATTTCCCCGATTTCAGCTTCTTCGCGCTGATGGTCGAGGGGGCCAGCCTCAATGGCGGCTTCGCCCGCGCCTTCGCGCCGACGCCGGCCGATCTGATGAGCGATCCCGCCCATGCCGCTGCGCTCGCCGATGTCGAGGAAGGGGCTGTGGAGCATATGAATGCCGACCATGCCGAGGCGATCGGGCTCTATGCAACCCGGCTTCTCGCTGCCAGGCCGGGGGGCTGGCGGGCGATCGGTCTCGACCCCGACGGGCTCGACATGACGCTCGGCAGCGCCGCGGTGCGCCTGCCCTTCCCTGCTTCCGTAGACGGTCCTGCGGCCCTGCGCCGGACCCTCGCCGAGCTCGCCGGAAAGGCGCGTGCGCAGGCCGCCTGACGCAGCCGGAAGACCAGATCGGCGCCTTGGCTCGGGAGGCACCGCCTACCGATTCACCACGCCGGCATTTCAATCGATTTAGCGAATTCTGGAAGTAGACCGGGCTTTTCCAATGCTTGAGCCCGGGCGATCATGGCCGTAAAGACCGGGCGTGGCCCA
Organism: Allobosea sp. TAF32; assembly: GCF_052113585.1. Classification (NCBI taxonomy): domain Bacteria; kingdom Pseudomonadati; phylum Pseudomonadota; class Alphaproteobacteria; order Hyphomicrobiales; family Alloboseaceae; genus Allobosea; species Allobosea sp. TAF32. The sequence goes on from NZ_JBFRDM010000001.1 coordinate 74,932, forward strand.
GTGCCTTGCCTAGACGCCCGGACCGTCGACCGGCCCGTGCGGATGTGTTTCGACAACAGGTTGCCCTGACAGGGACCGGCCTCCGGAGGAATTCAGTGGACAATATCGGTCAGTTCAACGCCGCCCATGGTGCCGAGGCCTTCGGCTTCCGCAAGCTCAAGGCCGTGCGCTGGAACCTGGAAGCGCCGCAGCTCTATGAAGAGTCGCTGCGCCGTGGCGAATCCCAGCTGGCGCGTGGTGGCGCGCTCTGCGCCGATACGGGCACCCACACCGGCCGCTCGCCCAAGGACAAGTTCACGGTGCGCGACGCGTTGACCGAGAATACGGTCTGGTGGGACAACAACCAGGCGATGTCGCCTGAGCATTTCGAGACGCTGCTCGGCGACTTCCTGGCCCATGCCGAAGGCAAGGAGCTCTTCGCGCAGGATCTCTATGGCGGCGCCGACCCGGTTCACCGCGTCCGCGCCCGCGTCTACACCGAGATGGCCTGGCACTCGCTGTTCATCCGCAACCTGCTGATCCGCCCGCCGCGCGACGAGATCGACGGCTATGCGCCGGAGATGACGATCGTCGACCTGCCGAGCTTCAAGGCCGATCCGAAGCGCCATGGCTGCCGCAGCGAGACTGTCGTCGCCATCGACTTCACCCGCAAGATCGTGCTGATCGGCGGCTCGGCCTATGCCGGCGAGATGAAGAAATCGGTCTTCACCTATCTGAACTACGTTTTGCCGACCAAGGGCGTCGTGCCGATGCACTGCTCGGCCAATGTCGGCGCGAAGGACGATTCCGCGATCTTCTTCGGCCTCTCCGGCACCGGCAAGACGACCCTCTCGGCCGATCCCGACCGCACCCTGATCGGCGACGACGAGCATGGCTGGTCGAAGGAAGGCATCTTCAACTTCGAGGGCGGCTGCTACGCCAAGACGATCCGCCTCTCGGCCGAGGCCGAGCCGATGATCCACGCGGCATCGCTGCGCTTCGGCACTGTTCTCGAGAACATCGTCATGGACCCGCTGACGCGCGAGGTCGATTTCGACGACCAGTCGAAGACCGAGAACACCCGCTCGGCCTATCCGCTCGACTTCATCCCCAACGCCTCGCGCACCGGCCGCGCCGGCATCCCCAAGAACATCGTCATGCTGACGGCGGACGCCTTCGGCGTGATGCCGCCGATCGCCAAGCTGACCCCGGCAGAGGCGATGTACCACTTCCTTTCCGGCTACACCGCCAAGGTCGCCGGCACGGAGCGCGGCCTCACCGGCGTCGAGCCGGAATTCTCGACCTGCTTCGGCTCGCCCTTCCTGCCGCGCCACCCGTCGGAATACGCCAATCTGCTGCGCGACTTCATCGCCAAGCACCATGTCGATTGCTGGCTGGTGAACACCGGCTGGACCGGCGGCAAATACGGCACCGGCCGGCGCATGCCGATCCGCGTCACCCGCCGCCTGCTCTCGGCAGCGCTCGACGGTTCGCTCAACCGCGCCGATTTCCGCCGCGACCCCTATTTCGGCTTCGCGGTGCCGAGCTCGGTGCCCGGCGTCGAGCCGCACATCCTCTATCCGGTGAAGACCTGGGCCGACAAAGCCGCCTTCGCCGAGACAGCGAATGATCTCGTCGGCATGTTCGCCAAGAACTTCGCCAAGTTCGAGGCCCATGTCGACGACGCCGTGAAGGCGGCCGCCCCGACGAACTCGCTCGCGGCCTGACGCCAAGCCATCCGGCATGTGTTACGAGAGGCGGCCATGGGCCGCCTCTTTTCGATTGTGCTGAAGCTTCTCCTGACCCTCGTCATTCTCGGTGCCGCAACCTGGGGCACGGGCTTCCTGCTGTTCCGGCTCACGGGCGCGATCGCGATCGTCGGCGCGATCGGCTTCGGCATCGCCGCATTGGCCGGCCTCATCGGCGTCTGGACGAGCGATACGCGCCTGCCGCTCGGCTTTGCCATGGTCTTTGTTGGCCTGCTCTCCTGGTGGAGCAGCTTCCAGCCCTCGCATGATCGCGACTGGATTCCCGAGCTCGCCCGTCTTCCGACGATCGCACGCGAGGGCGACGTGCTGACCGTCTCCAACCTGCGCCATTTCCGCTGGCGCACGGAGGAGGACTACGACCGGCGCTGGGAGACGCGCCGCTACAACCTCGCTGCGATCAGCGGCGCCGACATCTTCCTCTCCTATTGGTCGGGCGAGGCGATCGCGCATCTCCTGGTCAGCTTCACCTTCTCGGATTCCGTGCCACTGACCTTCTCGATCGAGGTCCGGCGCGAAAAGGGCGAGGAATGGTCGGCGCTGGCCGGCTTCTTCCGCAGCTACGAGATGGCCTATGTCGCCGCGGACGAGCGCGACATCGTAGGTCTGCGCACCCATGCGCGGCATGAGGATGCCAGGCTCTTCCGCCTCAGCGCCTCCGCCAGCCAGGCGCGCGACCTGCTGCTCGCCTATATCGCCGATATCAACGACCTTGCCGCCAGGCCGCGCTGGTACAACACCCTGACGACCAATTGCACGACCGTGGTCTACCACCTCGTCGGCAGCGTCGCGCCCGGCTGGAAGTTCTCGCTGCCGCTCGACCCCCGTGTGCTGCTCTCCGGCTATCTGCCGGGCTATCTGCAGCAGATCGGCGCGATCCGGCAGGATATCCCGCTGGCCGAACTGGTCCGGCTCGCCCGCATCGGCGACCACGCTCGCACGCTCTCGCTCGACGACCCGGATTTCTCCGCGAAGATCAGGGAAGGCGTTCCGACGGGGCGGCCGTGAGGCACCGTGCCGTCATGGCCGGGCACGGGGCCGCGGGCCGGCCTAGCCCCCCGCCACAAAGCTCGCAACGTCTTGCTCGCCCTTGTGGCGAGCATCCCCGTCTTGAACACCGCTCTGTATCGACGAGGACGGGGATGATCGGCACGAGGCCGACCCTGACGGATCGGCTCGCCCCCCCCTACCTGAAGAACAGGAAGGTCAGCACCACGAAGAGCGGGATGAGGATTGCACCCGACCAGAGCATGTAGCCGAAGAAGCTGGGCATCGCGACCTTTCGGTCCTTGGCGATGGCGTAGACCATGAAGTTCGGCGCGTTGCCGATATAGCTGTTCGCCCCCATGAACACCGCGCCCGCCGAGATCGCCGCCAGCGTCGACGCGCCGTTCGTCATCAGTGCCCTGGGGTCACCGCCGGCGAGCTCGAAGAAGACGAGATAGGTCGGCGCGTTGTCGAGGAAGGAGGAGAGCGCGCCGGTCAGCCAGAAATAGGCGGTCGTATTGGCGCCGCCATCGGCATTCGTCACCAGCGCGACCAGCGGCGCGAAGGCGCCTTCCCGCCCCGCCTGCAGCATCGCCAGAACCGGGATGATGCATATGAAGATGCCGGCGAAGAGCTTGGCGACCTCCTTGATCGGCCCCCAGGAGAACTCGTTGCCGGCGCGGACGGGGCCAGGCGTGAGCTTGAGCGAGAGACCTGCGAGAGCGAGCAGAATGACGTCGCGCAGCAGGTTCTGTCCTTCGACGGCGACACCGTGCACGGTGAAGGCGGTGCCCGGCTTCCAGTTCGCCGACATCAGGATCGCGGCGATGACGCCGGCCAGCAGCGGGATGTTGACCTTGCCCCAGAGCTTGATGGCGCGATCCGGCGTCGGGTCCTTGAGCGTCGGATAGCCCTTCTCCTTGCGGAAGAGGACGCTGTCGAATGCGTAGAACAGCGCCAACAGGACGATCACTGCGAAGGCGGTCTCCGGCAGCAAATGCGTCGTGGTCCAGAAGAAGTCGACGCCGCGCAGGAAGCCGAGGAAGAGCGGGGGGTCGCCGAGCGGCGTCAGCGATCCCCCGATATTCGAGACCAGGAAGATGAAGAAGACGACGACATGGACGTTGAAGCGCCGATCGTCATTCGCCCGCAGGACCGGGCGGATCATGATGATCGAAGCGCCGGTCGTGCCGACGAAGCTCGCGAGCACGGTGCCGATCGCCAGCAGGGTGGTGTTGGTCAGCGGCGTACCGCGCAAATTGCCGCTGATCAGGATGCCGCCGGCGATGGTGAAGAGCGCAAAGAGCAGGATGATGAAAGGGATGTAGTCGAGAAGCGCCGTGTGAAGCAGTGCACCGAGCGCCGGGTCGAGCCCTCTGAGAAGCACCAGCGGGACGAGCATGAGGGCGGCCCAGAAGGCGGCGAACTTGCCATAGTGACGCTCCCAGAGATGCGGAAACACCACCGGGCCCAGCGCGATCGAGAGCAGCATGCCGGCGAAGGGCAGAGCCCAGCCGGCACCCATCGTCGCCCCGCCGATATCGCCGGCGGCAAGCGCCGGCCCCCCGGCCAGAACGGCCGGCACCGCTGCGATCAAGACTCCCCCGCGCCGCGTCATCTCAGAGACCGGCCGTCAAGGCTTCGGCGCCTCGATCACCGGCGGCGCATTCAAATCGAAGCCGCCGGGCAGGCCCGGTCCGCCGAGGCCGGGGATCTGGATCGAATCGAACTGCTTGTCGATCGCCTTCTGGTCGAGCTGCACGGCCGATGCCTTGTAGTGCATCACCATTTGCGGGAAGAGCAGGACGAGCGCGACCATGATGCACTGGATCACCACGAAGGGCACCGCGCCCCAATAGATCTGGCCGGTGGTGACGGGCGCCATCATCTTGCCGGTGACGCGATCCTTGTAGGGGTTCTTCGGCGCGACCGAGCGCAGGAAGAACAGCGCGAAGCCAAAGGGCGGGTGCATGAACGACGTCTGCATGTTCACGCCGAGGATGACGCCGAACCAGATCAGATCGATCCCGAGCTTGTCCGCCGCCGGTCCGAGCAACGGCACGATGATGAAGGCCAGCTCGAAGAAGTCGAGGAAGAAGGCGAGCAGGAAGACCATCACGTTGACGACGATCAGGAAGCCCGTCGCGCCACCCGGCAGGCCGACGAGGAGATGCTCGACCCAGAGATGGCCGTTGACGCCGTAGAAAGTCAGCGAGAAGACGCGCGCGCCAACCAGAATGAAGAGCACGAAGGCCGAGAGCTTGGCGGTCGATTCCGTCGCCTGCCGGAGCAGCTCGAAGGTCATCCGCTTCTTGCCCCAGGCGAGCAGGATCGCGCCGGCAGCGCCCATCGCGCCACCTTCCGTCGGCGTGGCGACGCCGATGAAGATCGTACCGAGCACCAGGAAGATCAGTGCCAGCGGCGGCACCATCACGAAGATGACCTGCTCGGTCATCCGCGACAGCAGGTTGAGCTTCAGGAACTTGTTGATCAGCGCGATGACGAAGGAGACCGCCACCATCAGCGACATGGTGAGCACGACGAAGTCCGAGCCTGCCGTCACCTTCGTGAACAGCTTCATGTAGGCATAGGACAGGGCGAAGGCGATGAGCGTCACGACCAGCAGCGAGAAGCGCCGCGTCTTGCCGTCGGCATCGCGCAGCGTCTGCGCCTCCGGCGGCAGTCCCGGCGCACGTTGCGGGTAGACGATGGTGACGAGGAAGACGTAGCCGGCATAGAGGCTCGCCAGGACGAGGCCGGGGATGAAGGCGCCTTCATACATATCGCCGACCGAGCGGCCGAGCTGGTCGGCGAGCACGATCAGGACGAGCGAGGGCGGGATGATCTGAGCCAGCGTTCCGGATGCCGCGATGACGCCCGAGGCGAGGCGCCTGTCATAGCCGTAGCGCAGCATGATCGGCAGCGAGATCAGGCCCATCGAGATCACGGAAGCGGCGACGACGCCGGTGGTTGCCGCCAGGAGCGCGCCGACGAAGATCACCGCATAGGCGAGGCCGCCGCGAACGGGGCCGAAGAGCTGGCCGATGGTGTCGAGCAGGTCCTCCGCCATGCCGGAACGCTCGAGGACCAAGCCCATGAAAGTGAAGAACGGGATCGCCAGCAGCACGTCGTTGTTCATCGTGCCGTAGATGCGTTCCGGCAGGGCCTGGAGGAAATTCTCCTGGAACATGCCGAGATCGATGCCGATCAGCGCAAAGAGCAGGCCGTTGGCGGCGAGCGCGAAGGCGACGGGATAGCCAAGCAGCAGGAAGACGACGAGCGTCGCGAACATCACCGGCGCCATGTTGACGCGCAGGAAGTCGCCGACGCCGCCGCCGGCAGCGAAAGCGTCGCCGGTGTGGAGGCCGAAGAAGGCGATGACGGTGAGCGCCAGCAGCAGGCCGGCGACGCGCGGGAGGCGATGAGCGTGCATGGGATCGTTCCGGACTTCTTGCGGGCCGCTCACGAAGCGAGGCCCTGTTCCTTGGCTTGATCGAGCAGGCGCTGGGCTTCCGCCTCGGCCGCGGCCGCATGGCCGGCGGCGGCCTCTTGATCCTCAAGGTCGCCGCGCATGATCGCGATCTGCTTGATGATCTCGGAGACGCCCTGGAAGCTCAGCATCACGAAGCCGACGACGACGAGGCCCTTGGCGGGCCATTGCGGCAGGCCGCCAGCCGAGAGCGACTGCTCGTTGATGGCATAGGAACGCAGGAAGAACGGCCAGGAGTGGTAGACGATCAGCAGGCAGAACGGCATCAGGAAGAAGATATGGCCGAACAGCTCGATCCACTGGCGCACGCGCTTCGGCAGCATGCTGTTCACGATGTCGATGCGGATATGCTCCTTCACCTGCATCGTCCATGACGCGCACATCAGGAAGACCGCGCCGAACAGCATCCATTGCAGTTCGAGCCAGGCATTCGACGAGACGTTGAAGATCTTGCGGACGATCGCGTTGACCGTCGCGACGATCACCGCCGCGAGGATCAGCCAGGCGACCTTCCTGCCGATGAAGCCGTTGACCGCGTCGATGACACGGCTGATGGCGAGGAGACCCTTCACATTCCCGCTCCCGTGAGGGCGCAATTCTGCGCCGTTTCCGCCCCTTTGTCGGCAGGATCGGTATAGGAGGGATGCGCACCACGCAAGACTGTGTCGTTCTTATCCATTGGACCAAAGGACGACGCCCCGGACTGCACATTTTTGCGCCAACGGCTGTGCCGGCCCGCCACAGAAACGGCGGAGATGATTTATTATGTTCGCGTTCACCTTTGGGGAACAATATTCTCCATCACCGCTTCAACCGGCTGATTCGAGGCCGCGATGTGTCGTTTCCTCGCCTATTCAGGCGCACCCGTCTTTCTCGAGGATTTCGTCGCCTCGCCCTGCCATTCGCTGATCCATCAGTCGCTCCATGCCGAGGAGGCCAAGACCGGCACGAATGGCGACGGCTTCGGCGTCGGCTGGTATGGCGAGCGGGCCGAGCCGGGGCAGTATCGCGAGGTTCGCCCCGCCTGGTCCGACGAGAACCTGCTCTCGATCGCGCGGCAGGTGCGCTCCCATCTCTTCTTCGCCCATGTCCGGGCCGCGACCGGCACCGCGACGACGCGGGCCAACTGCCACCCCTTCGTTCATGGCCGCTATCTCTTCATGCATAACGGCCAGATCGGCGGCTACGGCCTGATCCGCAGGCAACTCGAGGCGCTGATCCCGGATGCGCTCTACGGCGCCCGCGCCGGCACCACCGATTCCGAGGCCCTCTTCCTGCTCGCCCTCTCCCATCTCGCCGAAGGAATGGCACCGGGCGAAGCGCTTGCCGCCGCCCTCTCCGACACCCTCGCCCTGATGGAACGGACGGGCGTCCGCGAGCCGCTGCGCTGCGCGGCCGCGCTCGCCGACGGAGAAACGATCCACGCGATCCGCTGGTCCTCCGACACGAGGCCGCCGAGCCTTTATGTCTGCCCGCGGCCAGATAGTGTCGTCGTCGCCTCAGAGCCCGTCGACGCCGCCCGCGAATGCTGGCAGGCCCTGCCCTGCAATACGCTGGCCAGGGTCGAGGGTGGCAAGGTCACGCTTGCGCCCTTCCTGGTCGGGCTGCGGCAGGCGGCTTGAACCGGCAGCAGCACCGAGAGGCAGTTGGAAAGGGGCCGCTATGCACGGCCCCTCTCCGAAAGCGGTGCCGGGCCTCAGTTGTGGTGGGGCAGCACGCCGCTATTGCCGCCCGACTGGTCTGATTGATTGGACTGGTCGGACCGGGCATTGAAGTGATTGTGATAGGCCAGATACTGCGCCTGTTCCGCCGCGGCCCGCTGGCTCTCGCTCTGTTCGTGCACGATGCTCTCCGCACCGAGTTCGGCGGCATAAGCGGCCGACCCGGCCCCCGAGAGAATCACCACGGCGGCGACGGCAACGATCTTGCGTGAAAGCATGACAGCCTCCTGCACCTTGTCCTTGTCACCCGTCAAGCTCAAGTAACCATCCCGCAGTAGCTGCCAATACTCCTCGTTGACTGCTTTCACTCACTTTCACGTGTATCGCCCGAAACTCGCCGAGTACATGCGCTACCCGCTTGAACCAGCCGCCGCCGGCGGGCGTGAACGGCGAATACGCCCTGGAATGCGCGGCTGCCATGCGCCGCGCGCGCTGACGCATCCCCTGTTGCCTTCCTACGTCGAGCGCCTAGCTTGGCCGTTCAGGCAAGGCCGCTTCCACGAAAGGCACGGGCGATGAAGAAGGGTTCGGATCTTCTGGTCGAGGCGCTGGAGAATGAAGGCGTCGATCGCGTCTTCGGCGTTCCGGGCGAAGAAAACCTCGATGTCGTCGAGTCCCTGCGCAAATCGAAAATCGAGCTGGTGCTGACGCGCCACGAACAGGCCGCCGCCTTCATGGCCGCGACGCATGGGCGGCTGACCGGCCGCCCCGGCGTCTGCATCGCGACGCTCGGCCCGGGCGCGCTGAACTTCTCGACCGGCGCGGCCTACGCCCATCTCGGCGCCATGCCGATGATCCTGATCACCGGGCAGAAGGCGATCATGACGGCCAAGCAGGCGCGCTTCCAGATCGTCGACGTCGTCGCCTCGATGCGTCCGCTCACCAAGATGACGCGCCAGATCGTCAGCCCGGCCAGCATCCCCTCGGTGGTGCGCGATGCCTTCCGCGTCGCGATGGAAGAGCGGCCGGGCCCGGTCCATCTCGAACTGCCCGAGGACGTCGCCGCCGAGGAGATCGAGGATACCGCGCTGATCCCGGTGCATCCGCTGGATCGGCCGATCGCTCCGGACGCGCCTTTGGACCGCGCAGCCGAGATGATCCTTGCCGCCAAACGGCCGCTGGTGATGATCGGCGCCGCCGGCAACCGGCCGCGACTGGTCGAACCGCTTTCCGCCTTCGTGCGCCGCACCGGCCTGCCCTTCTTCAACACGCAGATGGGCAAGGGCGCCGTCACCGGCGGCTCGAACCTCTATATCGGCACGGCCGCGCTGTCGGAGGGCGATTATGTCCATGAGGCGGTGGCGCTGGCCGATCTCATCATCGCCGTCGGACACGACACCATCGAGAAGCCACCCTTCCTGATGCGCAATGCGGGCGGGCCGAAGGTGATCCATATCGGCTACCAGTCGGCCAATGTCGAACAGGTCTACCACCCCGATGCGGAGGTGATCGGCGATATCGGCGCGACGGTGACGGGGTTGGCCGAGCGGCTCGAAGGCAAGGTGCCCGAGCAGAAGCAGATGCTGGAGCTGCGCCAGAAGATCCTGACGAAGATCAATGCCCGCGCCGAAGAGGACCGCTTCCCGGTGACGCCGCAGCGGCTCGTCCATGACGTGCGCGCGGTGATGCCGGAGGATGGCGTCGTCTGCCTCGACAACGGCATGTACAAGATCTGGTTCGCGCGGAACTACCGCACGCATGTCGCCAACACGCTGCTGCTCGACAATGCGCTGGCGACGATGGGCGCCGGCCTGCCCTCGGCGATGATGGCGGCGATGCTCCATCCCGAGCGGCGCGTCATGGCCGTCTGCGGCGATGGCGGCTTCATGATGAACTCGCAGGAGATGGAGACCGCCGTCAGGCTCGGCCTCAACCTCGTCGTGCTCGTGCTGAACGATGGCGCCTACGGCATGATCCGCTGGAAGCAGGCCGTCGACAAGTTCCCCGATTACGGCATGACCTTCGGCAACCCCGATTTCGTGCGTTATGCCGAGTCCTATGGCGCGAAGGGCTCGCGCGTGACCTCGGCAGAGGCGTTGGTGCCGACGCTGGAGGCCGCCTTCAAGGGCGGGGGTGTCCATCTCGTCGACTGCCCGATCGACTATTCCGAGAACACCCGCGTCCTGGTCGAGGAACTGCGCAACAAGGTGCCGGACGTCGATCTGGCTTAGCAGTCGCTATCACCGAAGCCCTCATCCTGAGGAGCAAGCGGAGCTTGCGTCTCGAAGGATGGTTCAGATGCTTCCGGAGCCTCCTGAAACATCCTTCGAGACGCCATTCCCGAGAGAATGGCTCCTCAGGATGAGGGCTCCGGAGCGTGACGATCAACGTTCTAAAGGAGAGACGACCATGCTCAGGGTTGTTCAAGCCTATGACCGCGCCACGATCACGGAGATCGAGACCGACGACGAGGCCGCGCTCGAACGCAAGCTCCAGGCGGCCCAAGAGGTCTTCCGGGACCGTGACAATTGGCTGAAGCCGCATCAGCGCATCGCGATCCTGCGCAAGCTCGCCGGCCTCCTCGAAGCGAAGCGCGACCATTTCGCCATGCAGATCGCCCGCGAAGGCGGCAAGCCGCTGCCTGACGCGATCGTCGAGGCGAACCGGGCCGTCGACGGCATCCATAATGCCGCCGACGAGCTGCGCAATTTCGCCGGGCGCGAGATCCCGATGGGGCTCACGGCTGCAGCCGCCGATCGCTGGGCCTTCACGACCAAGGAGCCGATCGGCATCGTCGCCGCGATCTCGGCCTTCAACCACCCGCTCAACCTGATCGTCCATCAGGTTGCGCCGGCCATCGCTGTCGGCTGCCCGGTCATCGTCAAGCCGGCCGGCACGACGCCGCTCTCCTGCATCGACTTCGTCAAGCTGGTGCATGAGGCCGGATTGCCCGAGGCGTGGTGCCAGACCTTCGTGCCCACCGAGACGGCGCTGGCCGAGAAGCTCGCGACCGATCCGCGCGTTGCCTTCCTGAGTTTCATCGGCTCGGCCAAGGTCGGCTGGTATCTGCACTCCAAGCTCGCCCATGGCGCCCGCTCGGCGCTGGAGCATGGCGGCGTCGCGCCGGCGATCGTCGACAAGAGCGCCGATCTCGACGCGATCATCGAGCCGCTCGTGAAGGGCGGCTACTATCATGCGGGCCAGGTCTGCGTGTCGACGCAGCGCATCTATGTGCATGACGACATCGTCAACGACTTCACCGAGCGGCTCATCGCGCGGGTGAAGAAGCTGCGCACCGGCGATCCGACGCTGGGGGATACCGAGGTCGGCCCCCTGATCATCCCCAAGGAGGCCGACCGCGTGGCGTCCTGGATCGACGAAGCGGTGAAGGGTGGCGCCAAGCTCGCGACCGGCGGCAAGCGCCTGTCGGAGACGACGCTGGAGCCCGCAGTGCTGATCGACCCGGCACCGGAAGCCCGCATCTCGAGCGAAGAGGTGTTCGGCCCGGTCGTCGCGATCTACCGCTACGGCAAGCTCGACGACGCCATCGCGCGGGCGAACTCTCTGCCCGTTTCCTTCCAGGCCAGCATTTTCGCGCAGGACATCGACGTGGCCATGAGGGCCGCGAACCGGCTCGAGGCCTCGGCGGTGATGGTGAACGACCCCACGACCTTCCGCACCGACTGGATGCCCTTCGCCGGCCGGCGCGTCTCGGGCTACGGCACCGGCGGCATCCCCTACACCATGCGCGACATGACGCAGGAGAAGATGATCCTGTTGAAGCGACGCTGAACGCGCGGCGCGGCGGAGCGTGACGCTTCGCCGCGCCCTGCCAACCGGCAGAATCCAGAGTACCCCCACAAGACAAAACTCGGAAACGACTGCGTTTTCAGCAAGTATCCGACGCAATATCATCAGTTTACGACCATTCTAAACTGATAAGATTTGATTGACCCTTGCCGCTCGGGTGCCTAGGCACTGGCTACATGCGCCGCGAATAGCTGATCGCGACGCGCAACCGGGCCAGGCTCGTCGTGATCGTTCCGTTTCTCATCATGCTCCGCGAAGGCATCGAGGCCGCGCTGATCGTCGGCATCGTCGCGAGCTATCTGGTCCGGACCGGCCGGCGCGAGTGGCTGCCCGCGCTCTGGCTCGGGGTCGGACTCGCCTGCGCGGTGAGCCTCGCCGCCGGTGCGGCGCTCGACATCATCGTCGGTGAACTGCCGCAGCGCGGGCAGGAATTGTTCGAGGCCGTCATCGGCCTGATCGCCGCGGCGATGTTGACCTCGATGGTGTTCTGGATGCGCAAGGCGGCCCGCTCGATCAAGGGCGAGCTGCAGGCTGGCGTCGACGCCGCGCTAGCCGGCGGGCATCAAGGTCTCGCGCTGGTCGGCCTCGCCTTTCTCGCGGTGGTGCGCGAGGGGTTGGAGTCAGTCTTCTTCCTGCTCGCTATCTTCCAGCAGAACGGCGGCTGGGCTCCGGCGCTCGGCGCCACTCTGGGCATCCTGCTTGCGGCGGCAGCCGGTTACGCAATCTATGCGCTGGGCGTGAAGCTCAACCTGCGCATCTTCTTCCGCTGGACCGGCATCCTGATCCTGTTCGTCGCCGCCGGGCTCGTGGCCAATGCCGTGCGCTCCCTGCACGAAGCGGGGCTCTGGAACCATCTCCAGCAGAATGTCTACGACCTCAGCGCCACGCTGCCGGCGGATAGCCCGCTCGGCGTCGTCCTATCGGGTTTCTTGGGCTATCAGGAGCGGGCGACGCTCGGCGAAGTCATCGCCTATCTGGGCTTCCTGCTCCCGACGCTTGCCCTATTTCTCTTTGCCGGGCGCGAAGAGCGGGGCAACGCAGTCACGCCTCGGCCCGAGGCCAGGCGCTCGCCGCGCCTGAGGCTGGCCGGCATCGGCACGCTGCTGCTGATCTGCGGCGGTGTCGGCGCCTTCATCTACGCGGCCGGAAACGGCGCGCGCCGTGGCGCCGAGGCCAGCACAAGCGACATCGCCGTCGCCATCACCGATCGCACCTGCGAGCCTTCGACGCTGACCATTCCTGCCGGCAAGGCCAGTTTCGTCGTGACAAATCGCGGCGAGCGCGTGCTGGAATGGGAAATCCTCGACGGCGTGATGGTGCTGGAGGAGCGCGAGAACATTGCGCCCGGCCAGTCCCGGCGGCTGACGACGCAGCTCCATCCCGGCGAATACGCCATCACCTGCGGGCTGCTCAGCGCGCCGCGCGGCAGGCTCGTCGTGCAGGCCTCGGCGGCGCAGCCGCGCCCTGCCCTGACGCTGATGGACATGGTCGGCCCGGCCGCCGAATATCGCGCCTTCCTGAGCGAGCGCTCGGCCGCCCTCGGCGCGGCGCTCTACGCCCTCGAGCAAGCGCACGGCGCAGGCAACGCCGAGGCTGCGGACGAGGCCCGCCGTGATGCCGCCGTGCTGCTGCCCACTTTGCGCCCGGCAACCATGGGGGATGCCAGACTCGAAGCCCTCTTCGGCAAGGTGCAGATAGCCCTCGCTGGCGAGGCCGCGGTCGCAGCGTCCGAGGTCAAGCTGGATGCCGAAGCCTTCCGCGTCGCTCTCGGCCAACGCACCGTCCTGCCCGACACGATGCTGGCAGGTGCAATCGCTCTTCTGTCCGCTCAGGACGGAGAGACGGCCTCGCCGGAGGATGTTGCCGCTGCAAGCGGCATCGCGCGGCTGCTACTGCCGTTGACGGCGCGGATCGACCCCGAGTTGGCGGCGCGGACGAAAGCCGTGCTCGCGGCCCTCCCCAATGACGCCAAGCCGGGCGGCGCGATCCGGTCGCTCGTCGAGGATCTTTCGGCCATGCGTAAGGCGCTCGCCCTCCCCGAAGCGGAGCGCAAATCATGACCAGGCCGGGCAAGAGCTTCACACCATCGCGGCGGTCGCTGCTGACGGGCGGCGCAGCGGCGATCGGGAGCGCCTCGCTGGCACGGGCGGCGAGCGAACCGGCACAGAATCCTGCGGCTGCGCCGGAGAGCGACGCGACCGCCCAGCGCCAGCCCTTTCACGGCATCCATCAATCCGGCATCGTCACGCCTCGCCCGGCGACCGGCCTGGTGGCCGCCTTCGACGTCACCGCGACCTCGCTCGACGAGCTCGAACGGCTCTTCCGGCTGCTCAGCGAACGCATCGCCTTCCTGATGCAGGGCGGGCCGGCCCCCACCGCCGATCCCGGCTTCCCCCCACCGGACAGCGGCATTCTCGGCCCGGTCATCGCACCCGACAACCTGACTATAACGGTCGCGCTCGGCGCCTAGCTCTTCGACGAGCGCTTCGGCTTAGGTCCGCTGAAGCCGAAACGCCTGCAGCGGATGAAGCGCTTCCGCAACGACGCGCTCGACGGCGCGCTCTGCCATGGCGACCTGCTGCTGCAATTCTGCGCCAACACGGCCGACACCAGCATCCACGCGCTGCGCGATATCCTGAAGAACGCGCCGGACCTCATCCTGCTGCGCTGGAAGCAGGAGGGTACTGTCCCCGTCCTCAAACCCAAGTCCAGCGGGCCGGCCGAGAGCGCCCGCAACCTGCTCGGCTTCCGCGACGGCACCGCCAATCCCGACGCCGCCGACAAGGCGTCGATGGACCGTCTCGTCTGGATTCAGCCCGGCTCGGACGAGCCGGAATGGGCCGCCAATGGCAGCTATCAGGTGGTCCGGATCATCCGGAACTTCGTCGAGCGCTGGGATCGCACGCCACTCGGCGAGCAGGAAGCGATCATGGGCCGCCAGAAGGCGAGCGGCGCGCCCTTCGGCGGCCAGCGCGAATATGACGAGCCGGTCTATGCCGACGATCTCGAGGGAAAGCGCACCAGGCTCGACGCCCATATCCGGCTCGCCAATCCGCGCCGGCCGGAGACGGAAGCCAGCCGGATGCTGCGCCGGCCCTTCAACTATTCCAACGGCGTCACCCGCGCCGGCCAGCTCGACATGGGGCTGCTCTTCATCTGCTTCCAGCAGGACCTCGAGCGCAGCTTCATCGCCGTGCAGAAGCGGCTCGATGGCGAACCGCTGGAGGAATACATCAAGCCGGTCGGCGGCGGCTATTTCTTCGCCCTGCCCGGCGTGCCCGATGCCGGAAGCTATCTCGGCGCCGGTTTGATCCGGGCCGCGCGCGGCATCGCGCCTGCCTCGGCCAGGACTTTCCCCCGCAAGACAGGAGACTGATATGAGCTTGCGCTTCGCATGGCTGGCCGGGGCCGGCCTGTTCGCCATCATCGCGGCAGGGCCGGCCTTCGCCGTCTCGCCGCTCGACCTCGTGGCACCGGTCTCCGAGTACAAGATCTATGTCTCTAAGGGCGTCGACCAGCTGGTGAAGGACACCAAGGCCTTCACCGACGCGGTCAAGGCCGGCGATCTCGCCAAGGCCAGGGCGCTCTACGCGCCGACCCGCGTCTCCTACGAAAAGATCGAGCCGGTCGCCGAGCTGTTCAGCGACCTCGACGGCAAGATCGACTCGCGCGCCGACGACCATGAGAAGAAGGAGGAAGATCCGGAGTTCACCGGCTTCCACCGCATCGAATACGGGCTCTTCGCCAAGAACAGCACGGACGGGCTCGCCCCCATCGCCGACAAGCTGCTCGCCGATGTCACCGAGTTGCAGGGCCGCATCAAGGGCCTGACGATCCCGCCGGACAAGATGGTCGGCGGCGCGGCCGTGCTGATCGAGGAGGTTGCGGCCACCAAGATCTCCGGCGAGGAAGACCGCTACAGCCACACCGACCTCTGGGACTTCCAGGCCAATGTCGACGGCGCCAAGACAATCGTCGACCTGCTGCGGCCCCTGGACAAAGGAAGACAAGGCGCTCGCGGCCAAGATCGACGCGAATTTCGCGACCGTCGACAAGACGCTGGCGAAGTACAAGCTCGGGGATGGCGGCTTCGAGACCTATGACAAGCTGAGCGAGACCGACCGCAAGGCGCTGGCCGCGATGATCACGACCCTGGCCGAGGACCTCTCCAAGCTGCGCGGCGTGCTCGGACTCGGCTGAGTCCCCATCGGATCTTCGAGGGAAGCGGCTTCCGCAGTTCGGGAAGCCGACCTGACACAGAACGGTCACGCGAGCGCGGCACTCGACAGGCTGGAGCCGATGCGCCATGGACGGCGCATCGGCGACAGACGCCCCTTCGCAGACATGGACAGCCTGCTCTCATGACCGACATTTCCGCCAAAAACCCGGCCGCACAGGGCCGCATCGCCCTGCTGGGCTGCCCGATCGAGGTCGGCGCCTCGCGTCGCGGCGCGCTGATGGGTCCGGCCGGCCTGCGCACGGCGGGCCTCGTGCGCGTGCTGGAAGACCTCGGCTACGCCGTCGCGGACCATGGCGACATTCTCGCGCGCGACCTGAAACCGGTGGACGGCCCGGCGCCCGACAATGCCCGCTTCTACCATGAGATCGCCGCCTGGATGCGCGCGCTGAGCGCCGGCGCCTATGAGCTTGCCCGCACCGGCGACACGCCGATCTTCCTCGGCGGCGATCACAGCCTGTCGATGGGCTCGGTCAATGGCGTTGCCCGCTACTGGCAGGAGCAGGGCCGCAAGCTCTTCGTGCTCTGGCTCGACGCCCATGCCGATTTCAACATGCCGGCGATCTCGCCCTCCGGGAATATGCACGGCATGTCCTCCGCCTTCCTCTGCGGCGAAGCCGGCCTCGACGACCTGCTCGGCTCCGAGCCGCGCGCTTCGATCTCGCCGGAGCAGCTCAGCCTCTTCGGCATCCGCTCGATCGACCCGCTGGAGAAGGCGGCGGTGAAGGCACGCGGCGTCGATATCGCCGACATGCGCGCCATCGACGAGCACGGCGTCGGCGTGCTGATCCGCAAGGTGATCGACAAGGTGCGCGCGGCGGATGGCGTGCTCCATGTCAGCTTCGACGTCGATTTCATCGACCCGCCGCTGGCGCCCGGCGTCGGCACCACCGTGCCGGGCGGCGCGACCTATCGCGAGGCGCATCTGGTGATGGAGCTGCTGCACGATTCCGGGCTGGTGCGCTCGATGGACATCGTCGAGCTCAACCCCTTCCTCGACGATCGCGGCCAGACGGCCCGCCTCGCCGTCGAGCTCGCCGGCAGCCTGTTCGGCCAGCAGATCACCGACCGGCAGACGCCGTCGAACGCCATCGGCGCAGCCTGAATCCAAAAACGAAAACACCGTGCGCCTCGATGGGCGCACGGTGCTTCAATGCGTTTCACGCCTCGGGCGTGGCGGCCTTACACCGCCAGCGCGAAGCCGTCCTTGCGATGGTCGGAGGCGCCGAACATCACGCCACGCTTGTGGTCGACCCAGATCGCCTGGCATCCGCCGAGAGGCTCCTCTGCCCAGACCACGTCATGGCCGCGCGCCTTGAGATCGGCGGCGACAGCGGCCGGGATCGTCGTTTCCAGCGAGAGCTTGCCGTCATAGGCGAAGCTGCGCGGCGCATCCGAGGCCTGCTGCGGATCGAGGCCGCGGTCGAGAATGCCGGACAGGAAATGGACATGGCCCGTCGACTGATACTGGCCGCCCATCACGCCCATCGGCATGATCGCCTTGCCGTCCTTGGCCAGCATGCCCGGAATGATCGTGTGGAAGGGGCGCTTGCGCGGCGCGATGGCGTTGGGGTGCCCCTCGATCAGCCGGAAGCCGGAGCCGCGATTCTGCAGCATGACGCCGGCCTTCGATGCGTAGATGCCGCTGCCGAAGGCGGAGAACAGCGAATTGATGAAGGACACCATGTTGCCGTCGCCGTCGACGACGCAGAGATAGATCGTGTCCTTGTGCAGGGGCATGTCGAAGGCTTCCGCCGCCGCCGCCTTCTCGAGGCTGATCTCCTTGCGGATGCGGCTGACGAACTGGTCGGAAAGGAAAGCCCCGGTGTCGAAGGGGCTGACGGTGGGGTCGGCCACCAGCGCGTCGCGCTGGCGATAGGCGGCCTTGCTGGCTTCGGCCAGGAGATGGATGCGATCGGCTTCGCTCAGCGCCCCGTCCTTGAGGTCGAAGCCTTCGAGGATGCGCGCGATCAGTAGCGCGGCGATGCCCTGGCCGTTCGGCGGGCATTCCCAGAGGCGGTGGCCGCGATAATCCGCGCCGATCGGATCGACATAATCGGACTTCGCAGCGGCGAAGTCATCGAGCCCGATCAGGCTGCCGGCGCCCTTGAGCACCGCGACCATGTCCTCGGCGAGCTCACCTTCGTAGAAGGCTGAGCGGCCCTCGCGGGCGATGCGGCGCAGCGTCCTGCCGAGCGCCGGATGGACCATCTTGTCGCCGACGGCAGGGGGATTGCCGCCCGGCAGGTAGACGGCGTTGCCGAGCCCGTGCTTCTCGATGCGACCGCGGGCCTTCGCCCAGTCGAGCGCGACGCGCGGCGTCACCACGAAGCCCTCCTCGGCGGCGCGGATCGCCGGCGCGAAGATCTCGTCGAGGCTCTTGCTGCCATGGTCGGCGACGAGGCGGCACCAGGCGTCGATGGCGCCGGGCACGGTGACCGCATGGGGCGAATCCGCGGCGATCGCGGTCATGCCCTGGCCGAGGAACCAGCCGAGTTCAGCCTTGGCGGCGGAGCGGCCGGAGCCGTTGAGCGCGACCATCTTGCCTTTGGCCGGCGCATAGATCGCGAAGCAGTCGCCGCCGATGCCGGTCATGTGCGGATCGACCACGGCCTGGACGGCGACCGCCGCGATGGCAGCGTCGATGGCGTTGCCGCCGGCGCGCAGGATATCGACGGCGGCCAGTGTCGAGGCGGGATGCGAGGTCGCCGCCATGCCGCGGTCACCGACCGCAACCGGCCGGCCCGGAACCATGAAATCGCGCTTGCCCCAACTCATCCGTCGTCTCCGCCTCTACCGCGCCTTCGTTTCGGGGGCGCTCGTTTCGCACAAGGCTTTGGCGCGCCGGCCGGGGGCTTGGCAATCCCGCCCCGCGCATGGCCGACATAACCGCGCCAAAGACAGGCAGCCCTCATCCTGAGGAGCGTCGCAGGCGCGTCTCGAAGGATGTTCGCGGAGGCTCCGGACCATCGGGAGCATCCTTCGATACGCCGCGGGCGCGGCGCCTCAGAATGAGGACTCGCACAGCTGGAGCGCCTTCCGCACCAGCGCCAGCGCGGCCGGGACGATTGACATCGCGGTACAGCGGGCTATCGCCGCCCGAGAGGACGAGCTGCCATGCAAGACTACATCCGCAAGATCATCGGAGCGCGCGTCTACGACGTCGCGATCGAGAGCCCGCTCGACCCGCTGCCGCGGCTTTCGGCCCGGATCGGCGGGCAGGCGCTGCTGAAGCGCGAGGATCTACAGCCCGTCTTCTCGTTCAAGCTGCGCGGCGCCTACAACAAGATGGCCGGCCTCTCGACCGAGGAGGCCGAGCGCGGCGTGATCTGCGCCTCGGCCGGCAATCACGCGCAGGGCGTGGCGCTGGCGGCGCGCAAGCTCGCCATGAAGGCGACCATCGTGATGCCGCGCACCACGCCCGACATCAAGGTGCAGGCGGTGCGCAGCCTCGGCGGGCGTGTCGTGCTGCATGGCGAGAATTTCGACGAAGCCTATGGCCATGCCCGCAAGCTCGAGGCCGAAAAGGGGCGGACCTTCGTCCACCCCTATGACGATCCGGACGTCATCGCCGGCCAGGGCACGGTCGGCATGGAAATCCTGCGCCAGCATCCCGATCCGATCGAGGCGATCTTCGTGCCGATCGGCGGCGGCGGGCTCGCGGCCGGCGTCGCGGTCTACGCCAAGTTCCTGCGGCCCGAGATCAAGGTGATCGGCGTCGAGCCGCAGGATGCCGCCTCCATGGCCGGCGCCATCGCGGCGGGCGAGCGCATCGTGCTCGATCAGGTCGGGCTCTTCGCCGACGGCGTCGCGGTGCGGCAGGCGGGCGAGGAAACATTCCGGCTCTGCCGCGAACTGCTCGACGAGGTCGTCACCGTCTCGACCGACGAGATCTGCGCGGCGGTGAAGGACATCTTCGAGGATACCCGCGCCATTGCCGAGCCTTCCGGTGCCGTCAGCCTCGCGGGGCTGAAGGCCTATGCGGCGCGTGGGGCCAAACGCGCCGGCGCGCTGATCGCGATCAATAGCGGCGCCAACATGAATTTCGACCGCTTGCGCCATATCGCCGAGCGGGCCGAGATCGGCGAGCATCGCGAAGCGCTGCTGGCGGTGACCATCCCCGAAAAGCCCGGCAGCTACCGCGCCTTCATTCAGTTGCTGGGCAGGCGCGCCATAACCGAGTTCAACTACCGCTATTCCGATCCCAAGGCGGCGCGCATCTTCGTCGGCGTGCAGCTGTCCGAGGGCGAGGCCGAGAAGCGCCAGATCATCGCGATGCTGGGCGAGCACGGCTATCCCGTGCTCGACATGAGCGACAACGAACTCGCCAAGCTGCATATCCGCTACATGGTCGGCGGCAAGGCGCCAGGGCTCGGCGACGAATTGCTGTTCCGGTTCCAATTCCCCGAACGGCCGGGCGCGCTGCTGAAATTCCTGAACAGCCTCTCGGCCGACTGGAACATCTCGCTGTTCCACTACCGCAACCACGGCGCCGATTACGGCCGCGTGCTCGCCGGCGTCCAGATACCTCTGGCCCAGCGCAGCCAACTGACCAAGCGGCTCGATGCGCTCGGCTACCCCTATTGGAGCGAGAGCGAAAACCCGGCCTATCTTTCCTTCCTGTCGGAGCGCACCGGTGCGGATTGATCACCAGGCCGCCGCCCTGCAGCCCTCATCCTGAGGAGCGCCGCAGGCGCATCTCGAAGGATGGTCCGGGAGGCTCCGGAACCATCTGGATCATCCTTCGAGGCAGCCCTTCGGGCTTCCTCAGGATGAGGGCTGAGTGTTTACAACCGAGCTGTAAGGTCAGGGCATGACGCTCGAACAACTCCGCATCTTCGTCGCCGTCGCCGAGCGGGAGCATCTGACGCAAGGCGCCCGCGCCCTCAACCTCACGCAATCGGCCGTGAGTTCCGCGATCGCGACGCTGGAGGCGCGCTACGCGACCAAGCTGTTCGACAGGATCGGCCGGCGCATCGCGCTGACCGATGCCGGCCGCCTCTTTCTGACCGAGGCCCGCGCCGTGCTGACACGGGCAGCAGCAGCCGAAGCGGTGCTCTCCGATCTCTCGGGACTCGCCCGTGGCTCGCTCGCACTGATGGCGAGCCAGACCGTCGCGAATTACTGGCTGCCGCCGCTGATCCAGCGCTTTCGCCGGGAGCATCCCGGCATCACGGTCTCGCTTGCCATCGGCAACACCGAAACGGTGAGCGCCGCCATCCAGAACGGCGACGCCGATCTCGGCTTCATCGAAGGCGAGATCGACGATCCGGCCCTCGCCATGACCGCGGTGGCGGAGGACGAACTCGTCATCATCGTTCCGGCCGGTCATCCCTGGGCGCAGACGCCTCCCTCACCCGCTGAACTCAAGCAGGGCGCCTGGGTGCTGCGCGAGCCCGGCTCCGGCACGCGCGCCATGTTCGAGGCGGCGCTGCCGGGGCTCGGCCTTGTCGCGACGGACCTTGCTGTCGCGCTCGAACTGCCGTCGAACGAAGCGATCTGCGCCGCGGTCGCCGCCGGTGCGGGCACCACCGCGATCTCGCGGCTCGTCGCCGCCAATGCCATCGCGGCAGGGCGCCTCGTCACGGTCGCGCTGCCATTGCCGAAGCGCCGCTTCCTCGCGCTGCGCCACAAGGAACGCTACCTCGCCAAGGCGGCAGCAGCCTTTCTCGCGCTGGCTGAAAACAACAAGCACTGAACGTCCTCGCGCTGCCCCGCCACCGCGGCGCGGTTGACAATGATGAAATGTTATAATGTAACAAATTTTCATTCATCAGACCGGACTTCCTCCGATGGCTTCGTCTCCCCTCCTCGTCGACCGGCGCCTGCCGGTCACCGTCCTCTCCGGCTTTCTCGGCGCCGGCAAGACCACGCTGCTCAACCACATCCTCAACAACCGCGAGGGCCGGCGCGTCGCCGTCATCGTCAACGACATGAGCGAGGTGAATATCGACGCCGATCTCGTGCGCGAGGGCGGCGCCGACCTCTCCAAGACCGAGGAGAGCCTGGTCGAGATGAGCAATGGCTGCATCTGCTGCACGCTGCGCGACGACCTGCTGACCGAAGTGCGCCGCCTCGCCGAGGAGCGGAAATTCGACTACCTGCTGATCGAGGGAACCGGCATAGCCGAGCCGCTGCCGATCGCCGCGACCTTCTCCTTCCGCGACGAGGAAGACCGCTCGCTCGACGATGTCGCCCGCCTCGACACCATGGCGACGGTGGTCGACGCACTGAACCTCCTCGAGGATTACGACAGCCGCGACTTCCTCGGCGACCGCGGCGAGACGGCCGGCGACGGCGACGAACGGACGCTGGTCGATCTGCTCGTCGAACAGATCGAGTTCGCCGATGTCGTGGTGATCAACAAGGCCGGCGAGGTTTCACTCGAGGAGCTGGACAAGGTCAGGCAGGTGGTGCGTGGCCTCAATGCCGACGCCCGCATCGTCGAGGCCGATTTCGGCCGCGTTCCGCCCGACCGGCTGCTCGATACCAAGCTCTACAGCGAGGAGAAGGCGCAGACCCATCCGCTCTGGCACAAGGAGCTCTACGGCTTCCGCGACCATGAGCCCGAGACCGAGGAATATGGCATTCGCTCCTTCGTCTACCGGGCGCGACGGCCGTTCCATCCGGCGAAACTGCACGGCTTCATGGGCAGGCGCCTGCCCGGCGTGATCCGGGCCAAGGGCCATTTCTGGCTGGCGAGCCGGCCACACTGGGTTGGCGAATACTCATTGGCCGGGCGCATCACCCGCACAGAGGGCATGGGGCGCTGGTGGGCGTCAGTGCCCAGGGAGCGCTGGCCCCGCTCGGAGGAATTCCAATCCTTGATGAACAAGCACTGGTCGCCGACATGGGGCGACCGGCGCCAGGAGATGGTGTTCATCGGCGGCCTCGAGATGGACGAGGCGGCGATCCGCACCGAACTCGATTCCTGCCTGACCGGGAGCCCCAGCACAGGGCTGACGCAGGCGCTGCTCGGGCTCGAAGACCCGTTCCCGCGCTGGGAGCGGGACGCGGCGTAAGTCCA
Source organism: Allobosea sp. TAF32 (assembly GCF_052113585.1). Taxonomy (NCBI): domain Bacteria; kingdom Pseudomonadati; phylum Pseudomonadota; class Alphaproteobacteria; order Hyphomicrobiales; family Alloboseaceae; genus Allobosea; species Allobosea sp. TAF32. The sequence goes on from NZ_JBFRDM010000001.1 coordinate 97,889, forward strand.
AACGTCGCTGTCATCCCGGACGGAGCTAAGCGGAGATCCGGGATCCATGCCTGAACCTCTTGTGGAAGCGCTCTGGCATGGATCCCGGGTTCAAGCCCGGGATGACGACGTGGTTACAGCGACCACCACCAAGCCGGATGGCCTCACGCCGCCGCGACGGCGCTAGGCGCGGCGCGCATCAGCATGCCGAAGAGATCGCGCGGATCGTCGGGGTCCGCGATCAGGTCGAGATCGACATAGGTGCCGGCCTCGCGGATGCGTTCGTGGACATAGCGCAGCGCCGAAAAATCCTCGATGGCGAAGCCGACCGAGTCGAACAGCGTGATCTGGCTGGCATCGGTGCGGCCCGCCGCCGCCCCAGTGATGACCTTCCAGAGCTCCTCGACCGGATGGTCGGCGTCGAGCTGCTGGATATCGCCCTCGATGCGGGTCTGCGGCGGGTATTCGACGAAGATCGAGGAGCGCAGCAGCACGTCGCGGTGAATCTCGGTCTTGCCGGGGCAGTCTCCGCCGACCGCGTTGATGTGGACGCCGGCGCCGACCATGTTGTCGGTCAGGATCGTCGCATATTGCTTGTCGGCGGTGACGGTGGTGACGATCTCGGCGCCCTCGACCGCTTCCATCGCCGTGGCGCAGCGCGTGATCCTGAAACCGTGGCGCGCGAGGTTGCGGGCGCATTTCTCGGTCGCGGCGGGATCGACGTCATAGAGCCGCAGATTTTCGATGCCGAGCAGGGCGCGGAAGGCGAAGGCCTGGAATTCCGACTGGGCGCCATTGCCGATGATCGCCATCGTCGCCGCGTTCTTGGGCGCAAGGTGCTTGGCCGCGACGGCTGACATCGCCGCCGTGCGCAGCGCGGTCAGGAAGGTCATCTCCGAGAGCAGGACGGGATAGCCCGTCGCGACATCCGAGAGCAGGCCGAAGGCGGTGACGGTCTGGAGACCAGCCTTCATGTTCTTGGGGTGGCCGTTGACGTATTTGAAGCCGTAGAGCTTGCCGTCGCTGGTCGGCATCAGCTCGATCACGCCTTCGAGGCTGTGGGAGGCGATGCGCGGCGTCTTGTCGAAGATCTCCCAGCGCCGGAAATCGTCCTCGATATAGGCGGCGATGTCGGCCAGCATCCGCTCGATGCCGATCGCATGGACCAGCTTCATCATGTGGTCGACGCTGACGAAAGGCACGACGTTGAGCTGCTGAATCATGGGTCCCCGCGCTGTTCTCGTTGAAGGGGCCATTGTCCTCGTTTTCGGCGGCAGCCGAAAGAAGCCAGAATGATCCTATCGGCGCCGATATTGATCGAAACGGCAAACAGAATTATCCATTTCGGGCGATGGACGATCTAGACCGCAAGCTCATCACCCTGCTGCGTCATGACGGGCGCCGCAGCATCTCGGACCTCGCGGCCGATCTCGGCCTGACGCGGGCGACCGTGCGCGCACGGCTGGAAAAGCTGGAGCAGTCCGGCGAGATCATCGGCTTCACCGTGATCCTGCGCTCGGACGCGATCGATCTGCCGGTGCGCGGCATCACCATGATCGAGATCGCCGGCCAGGCCGCGGATTCGGTGATCGACGCGCTCTCCGGCTTCACCGAGGTCTCCAGCATTCACACCACCAACGGCAACTGGGACCTCGTGGTCGAGCTCGGCACCTCCGACCTGATCGCCTTCGACCAAGTGCTCCGGCGCATCCGCCTGATCCCCGGCGTCACCAACAGCGAGACCAGCCTGCTGCTGGCGACGCCGCGCAGCGTCAAGGCGCGGCTGTAGAAGTCAATCTGCGCGAACCACGCCGTCATCCCGGGCGGAGCAAAGCGTAGACCCGGGATCCATCGTAGGGCCCCCGCACTCTACGATGGATCCCGGATCGGCGCCGCTGGCGCGGCTTGTCCGGGATGACGCGGAGGGTTTGGCGGATGCCGAACGACACCGGTCGCCCCACAAGAAGCGCCGCTGCATGGCCGCCATCCGCAAATGCGACACGCTGCCCCGTGACAGGCACGCGCCGCCCCCCTAACGTGCGTCCCGTCAGACGAAAGCGTCGATGGCGGCCGGCGATGCATGATCGCGCAAGGCCGCCCGTTCACGTCCGACATCGACAGTTCCTTGCTTGGGGCATGGACCGCCGGTCGCTTCCCGGCCGGCTCCTCGCGCTTTGAGCCAAGACATGTTCAGGGAGATCAGACCATGGCGCATGAACTCGAATTCTATATCGATGGCCAGTGGGTGAAGCCGTCGGGCAATCGCACGCTCGGCGTGATCGACCCCTCGAACGAAGAAGCCTTCGCCACGATCGCGCTGGGCGAGCAGGCCGATGTCGACAAGGCCGTCGCCGCCGCCCGCGCCGCCTTCCCGGCCTTCGCGAAGACCTCCAAGGCCGAGCGCCTCGCCCTGATGCGCCGCCTCGCCGAGGCCTACAAGAAGCGCTACGACGACATCGCCAATGTCCTTTCGCGCGAGATGGGCGCGCCGAAGGAGCTGGCGCACCGGGCGCAGGCCGCGATGGGCACGGCCCATCTCGCCAAGATGATCGAGACCCTCGAAAACTTCGAGTTCGAGGAGCTGCGCGGTACCACCCTGATCGCCAAGGAGCCGATCGGCGTCGTCGGCATGATCACGCCGTGGAACTGGCCGCTCAACCAGATCATGTGCAAGGTCGCGCCGGCGCTGGCCGCCGGCTGCACGATGGTGCTGAAGCCCTCCGAGATCGCGCCGCTCAACGCGCTGATCTTCGCCGAGGCGATGGAGGAGGCCGGCGTGCCGAAGGGCGTGTTCAACCTCGTCAACGGCGACGGCCCGACGGTCGGCGAAGCCATCTCCCGGCATCCCGGCGTCGACATGGTTTCCTTCACCGGCTCGACCCGCGCCGGCATCCTCGTCGCCAAGGCGGCGGCGGATACGGTCAAGCGCGTGCATCAGGAGCTCGGCGGCAAGTCGGCCAACATCATCCTGGATGATGCCGATTTGAAGAAATCGGTGAAGCTCGGCGTCGAGAGCGTGATGCGCAACTCCGGCCAGTCCTGCAACGCGCCGACCCGGATGTTCGTGCCGGAGAAGCTGCATGAGGAAGCCCTCGCCATCGCCAAGCAGGTCGCCGAGCCGCTCAAGGTCGGGGCTCCCTCCGCGGACGGCGTCTTCCTCGGCCCGGTCGTCAGCGAGGTCCAGTACGAGAAGATCCAGCGCCTGATCGAGGCCGGCATCAAGGAAGGCGCGACGCTCGTCACCGGCGGCCCGGGCCGTCCGGAAGGACTGAACCGCGGCTATTATGTCCGCCCGACAGTGTTCGGCGCCGTCACCGACGAGATGACCATCGCGCGCGAGGAAATCTTCGGGCCCGTGCTCTCGATCCTGCCCTACAAGAGCGACGACGAGGTGGTGGAGCGCGCCAACGACACGCCCTACGGCCTTGCGGCCTATGTCCAGTCCGGCTCGCAGGATCGCGCCCGCAAGGTCGCGTCGCAGATGCGCGCGGGCAATGTCTACATCAACTACCCGGCCTGGGACGCGGGCGCGCCGTTCGGCGGCTACAAGCAGTCCGGCAACGGCCGCGAATACGCCGATTTCGGCCTCGAGGAGTTCCTCGAGATCAAGGGCACGGTCGGTTACGCCGCGGCCTGATCGGTTCACCGCGTGTCTTTCCGGGGCGGGCCGTCAGGCCCGAGCCCGGAGCCCGTGAACACGCGGCTCCCGTCATGGTCGGGCTTGTCCCGACCATCCACGTCTTCGCTGGTCGAAAGCCTCTTTCAAGACGTGGATGCTCGCCACGAGGGCGAGCATGACGGCGTGGTTCCCATTGATGCGCCCGGTGGACGAAACGCCACCGGGCCTTCATTTTATGACCGATTCAATCGATTGAGAGGCAGAGGCCATGGTCAATTCCAACCGCTATGACGCGATGCGCTACAATCGCTGCGGCCGCAGCGGGCTGCAATTGCCGGCGCTGTCGCTCGGCCTCTGGCAGAATTTCGGCGAGACCGGTGCCCACGCCAATATGCGCGAGATCTGCCGCACGGCCTTCGATCTCGGCATCACCCATTTCGACCTCGCCAACAATTACGGGCCGCCGCCCGGTTCGGCCGAGACCGCCTTCGGCGAGATCCTGAAGCAGGATTTCGACGGGCTTCGCGACGAGCTGGTGATCTCGACCAAGGCCGGCTACCGGATGTGGCCGGGCCCCTATGGCGAATGGGGCAGCCGCAAATACCTGATCTCCAGCCTCGACCAGAGCCTGAAGCGGATGAAGCTCGACTATGTCGATATCTTCTATTCGCACCGCTTCGACCCGAACACGCCGCTGGAAGAGACGATGGGCGCGCTCGATGCCATCGTGCGCCAGGGCAAGGCGCTCTATGTCGGGCTTTCTTCCTACAACTCCAAGCGCACGCAGGAGGCGGTCGCGATCCTGCGCCGCCTCGGCACGCCCTGCCTGATCCATCAGCCGAGCTATTCAATGCTCAATCGCTGGATCGAGCAGGACGGTTTGCTCGACACGCTCGACGCGGAAGGGATCGGCTCGATCGTGTTCTCGCCGCTGGCGCAGGGCATGCTGACCGACAAGTACCTCAAGGGCGTGCCAGCCGGCAGCCGCGCCGACAAGAAGGCGCCCTCCTTCCGCGAGGGCTTCCTCAGCGAGGCCAATCTCAAGAGCATCGCGGCGCTGAACGAGATCGCGAGGGCGCGCGGCCAGAGCCTCGCCCAGATGGCGATCACCTGGGTGCTACGCGGCGGGCGCGTCACCTCGGCGCTGATCGGCGCGAGCCGGCCGGAGCAGGTGACGGACTGCGTCGCGGCGCTGAAGAACCCGGAATTTTCCGCCGAAGAGCTGGCGGCGATCGACAGGCACGCCGTCGAGGGCGGCGTCAATATCTGGGCAGCTTCGGCGGAACGGTGACGCTGCCCGTCATGCTCGGGCTTGACCCGAGCATCTCTTCGACCAGTGCGTCCCGAGATTCTCGGGTCGCCGCTGCGCGGCGCCCGAGAATGACGGCACGGCTCAATCCTCCTCCGCCACCGCCGCGATCGGCAGGGCGCTAGAGCGCTTCACCTGCCCCAGCGCGAAGCTCGATTCGATCGAGGCGACGCCATCGAGGCGAGTAAGCTTGTCCTTGAGGAAGCGCTCATAGGCTGGCAGATCGCGCACCACGATGCGCAGGAGATAGTCACGCTGGCCGGTCATCAGATAGCAGTCGACCACCTCGGGCCAGCGCGCCACGGCTTGCGAGAAGCGGTCGAGCTCGTCCTCGCGCTGGCGCTCCAGCTTGATCGAGACGAAGACGCTGATCGGCAGCCCGACCTTGGTCTGGTCGATGATCGCCGCGTAGCCCTGGATGACGCCGGCTTCCTCCAGCATGCGGATGCGGCGCGCGCAGGGCGAAGCCGAGAGGCCGATCCGCTGGGCGAGGTCCTGCACCGAAAGGCGCGAATTGATCTGCAGTTCCGCGATGATCTTGCGGTCGAGCGCATCGAGGCGCAGGCGTGCCATTCCCTGTCTCCGGTCCCGGCTGACTTGGCTCTCTTACAGGAGCGGCTGCTGGCTACCATCTGCATCGCGGCGGTGCCAGACGGCAGCAACGACATGCCACTGGCGCGGATGGGCCGTCCGCGCTATGCGATACCTACAATCGCGGGAATGTATGGAATTGGTTCGGGCGAAGGCCGCTAGCGACGAAGCGCTCCACTGGGTCGGCCGGCTCGACCCGGCGGCAGGACCGCGCTACCTCCAGATCGTCGCACAGCTCGAGCGGGCGGTTGCAGACGGGCTGCTCAGGCCGGGCGACCGTCTGCCACCGCAGCGCCGGCTGGCCGAACATCTCGCGGTCGATCTCACCACGGTCACGCGCGCCTTCGGCGAGGCTCGCGAGCGCGGCCTGACCGACGCTGTGACGGGGCGCGGCTCCTTCATCTCCGCGCGGCAGGAGCAGAAAGGGCCGCCGCTCGACCTCAGCATGACGATCCCGCCCGCCCCCAAGGGCCTGCGGCTGGGCGAGCTGATGCAACGCGGCATTGCCGAAATCCTGGCGCGCAGCGATGCCGACCAACTGATGAACTATCATGGCGGCGCGGGATCGCTGGCCGAGCGCGCGGCCGGAGCGGCCTGGCTCGCGCCGCTCATGGGCTCAATCGCGCCGCTGCGGATCGCCGTGGTGCCGGGCGCCCAGCCCGGGCTCAACGCGCTGCTCTCGCTGCTGGCCCGGCCCGGCGAAACGATCCTGATGGAACCCCTCGCCTATCCCGGCCTGATCGGCGCGGCGCGGCAGCGTGCTCTCTCCATGGTGCCCGTGACCAGCGACGCGGATGGACCGCTGCCGGACGCACTGGACGAAGCTGCCGCCCGTCTTGGCGCGCGACTGTTCGCGCTGACGCCGACGCTGCAGAATCCGACCTGCATCACGCTGTCCGAACGGCGGCGGCGGGACCTCGTCGCGGTAGCCCGACGGCGTGACCTCATCCTGATCGAGGACGATCCCTACAGCCTGCTCGCCGGCGATGCGCCCGCGCCGCTGGCCGCGCTGGCACCCGAGCGGACATGGCATGTCGCAACCTTGTCGAAGGTGCTGACGCCCGGCCTGCGCACGGCCTTCGTCGTCATGCCGGAGCGAGCCGACGGCGCTCCGTTCCTCGCCGCCCTGCGCGCGACGGCGCTGATGCCCCCGCCTCTGATGACGGCGCTCGCCGCGCACTGGATCAGGATTGGCGCGGCCAAGGATCTGCTGGAGGGCGTCCGGCGCGAGGCAGCCGAGCGACAATTACTGGCGCGGGAAATCCTGCCGGAGACGATGCAGGGCCATCCGCATGCGCTGCATGTCTGGCAGACCTTGCCTGCCCATTGGGAGCGCAACAGCCTGATTGGGCGCGCCCGCGTCGCCGGGCTCGGCGTGATGGCCGCCGATGCGTTCAGCACGGACGGCGCGGCGCCGGACGCGATCCGGATCGCGCTCGGTGCGATACCGGAGCGGGCGAGGCTGGCGGAGGCACTGAGCCTTCTCGCCGGCCTGATCCGCGACGGTGGGCAAGCCGGGCGCTGAGCGCCCGATCAGCTCAGTTGGAGGCGACCGGCTTGTCCTGCGGAGCCGGGCGGGCGAGCCGGCCTTCCTCGGCCTTGTGGAAGAACTGCGAGGCGACAAGCCAGCCCTTGAGCGGCTGGAGCGGTGGAATGCAGGTCAGCAGGATCAGCGGCAGCGTCGTGACGAGATGCACCCAGGTCGGCGGGTTGTAGGTCAGTTCCAGCCAGAGCGGAAAAGCCGCGGCCGGAATGCAGACGAACATCATCACGAAGAAGGCCGGTCCGTCGGCCGGGTCGGCGAAGGAATAATCCAGGCCGCAGACCTCGCATTTCGGCTTCAGCTTCAGGAAGCCCTCGAACATCTTGCCCTGTCCGCAGCGCGGGCAGCGGCCGCGCAGGCCGGTCTGGAGCGGAGAAAGTGGCGGCCAATGCTCGCCGGACATGGGATGTCTCCTCGGGACGGCGCCGTTCGATCGGCGTCGCCTTTCAGATCTTCTTCGATGAAGACAATGTCAAGATTGTATGCATCTTAGCTGACTGCCTGCGCGGATCGGTCGCGGGATGGCGTGGTCTGTGAGAACCAAGAACCAGTGATTGCGGCGCTCGCCTTAGCGAAGAGCCCCGAAGGCCGAGACCAATGCAGAGCGTCATTCTCGGGCTTGACCCGAGAATCTCTGGCAGGTGAGGCACAAAAGCCTCCTCCGGCAGGAGATGCTCGGGTCAAGCCCGAGCATGACGGCGGGGCGCTCCGGAATGGATCCCGGCTCTGGGCTGCGCTCCGGCCGGGATGACCCGCGCCCTTTTAGGGAGAGGAGCGCCGGTCCCCTCAAATATGCAGCGCGTGTCCCAGCGCCTTCATCGCGGCCTCCGGAAAGGCCTCGCCCAGCGTCGGGTGGGCGTGGATCGTGCCGGCGATGTCCTGCAGGGTCGCCCCCATCTCGATCGCGAGCCCGAAAGCGGCCGAGAGCTCCGAAACGCCCTGCCCGACCGCCTGGATACCGAGCACCAGTTCGCTGCCGCCCTGCGCCACGACCCGCACGAAGCCAGCCTCGCCATGGCGGGTCATGGCCCGGCCATTGGCGGCGAAGGGGAACTGGCCGATCTTGAGCTCATGGCCGGCACGCTTGGCCTCCTCCGGCGAGAGGCCGACCGAGACGATCTCGGGATCGGTGAAGCAGATCGCCGCGATGCCGCGCTTGTCCCAGGCACGCGGCAGGCCGGCGATGATCTCCGCCACCATCTCGCCCTGCGCCATGGCGCGATGGGCCAGCATAGGCTCGCCGGTGACGTCGCCGATCGCATAGATGCCACGCATCGCCGTCTCACAGCGCTCGCCGATGCGGATGAAGCGGCCGTCCATGTCGAGGACGAGGTTTTCGAGGCCGAGATCGCCGGTGACCGGCTTGCGGCCGACCGTGACAAGAATCTTGTCGGCCGGCAGGCTGCGTTCGGTGCCATCGGCAGTCTCGATGCGCAGGCCATCGCCCTTCGCGGTTGGCCCGAGCGCCTTGGCGCCGGTGAGCACCTCGACGCCGAGCCCGGTCAGACGCTTCGCGACCGGGCCGGTCAACTCGGCATCGTAGAGCGGCAGGATCTTGTCCTGCGCCTCGACCACCGTGACCTTGCTGCCCATTCTGGCGAAGGCCGTTCCCAGCTCCAGCCCGATATAGCCGCCGCCGACCACGACGAAGCGCTTCGGCATTTCGGTCAACGCGAGTGCGCCGGTCGAAGAGATGACATTGCCGCCGAAAGGCAGGAAGGGCAGCTCGACTGGGACGGAACCGGTCGCGATGACGATGGCCTCGGCCTGGATCGTCTTCGGGCCGGTCTCGGTCTCGACCACGACGGTCTTGCCGTCGCGGAAACGCGCCTTGCCATGGACGATCTTGACCTTGGCCTTGCGCAGCAGGGCGGCGACGCCGTTGTTGAGGCGCTGGACGATGCCGTCCTTCCAGGCCACGGCCTGTTTCAGGTCGAGCTTCGGCTCGGCCGCGGTCAGGCCGAAAGGCGTCTTGCCGGCGGCGGCGTCAGCCGCCTTCTCGAATTCCTCGGCGACATGGATCATCGCCTTGGAGGGGATGCAGCCGACATTGAGGCAGCTGCCGCCGAGCTTGGTGCTCTCGACGATGACGGTGTCGACGCCGAGCTGGCCGGCGCGGATGGCGCAGACATAGCCGCCGGGGCCGGCACCGATGACGAGGAGCTTGCAGGTGATTTCTGTCATGGCACGCCCCTCAGATGTCCACGAAGAGCGTGGCCGGGTTCTCCAGCAGCTCCTTCAGCCGCTGCACGAAGACGGCGGCGTCCCAACCATCGATCACGCGATGGTCGAAGCTGGAGGAGAGGTTCATCATCTTGCGGGGCACGAAGGTAGTGCCGTCCCAGACCGGGCGCACGACCATCTTGTTGACGCCGACGATGGCGACCTCCGGGTAGTTGATCACCGGCGTCGTCGCGATGCCGCCGAGCGCGCCGAGCGAGGTGATGGTGATGGTCGAGCCGGTCAGTTCGTCGCGCGTCGCGTTGCCCTGCCGGCCGCGCTCGGCGAGGCGGGCGAGCTCGATGCCGCAGCCCCAGAGGTCTCGCGCCTCGGCATGCTTCACCACCGGCACGATCAGGCCGGTCGGCGTCTGCGTGGCGATGCCGATATTGATCGCGGCATGCTGGCGCACGATGCCGGCATCGTCGTCATAGAGCGCGTTCAGCGCCGGCTGCTCGGCGAGCGCCTTGACCATGGCGCGCATCAGGAAGGGCAGCAGCGTCAACTTCGGCCGCTCGGGCGTCGGCTTCTTGTTCAGCGTCGCGCGCAAATCCTCCAGCGGCGAGACGTTGATCTCCTCGACAATGGTGATGTGCGGGATGCGCGCCTTCGACAGCGCCATCTTCTCGGCGATGCGGCGGCGCAGGCCGACGATTTTGACCTCGGTGACGGCGCTCTGCTCGACGAGCCCGCCGCCCCGGACCGGCTCCGGCCCGCGCAGCAGGAAGGCGTCGATATCCTCATGGGTGATGCGGCCGGCTGGGCCGGTGCCCGGCACCTGGCGCAGGTCGACGCCGGCCTCACGCGCCTTCAGACGCACGGCCGGCGACGCCAGCGGCTTCTCGCCCGGAGCGCGGCGCTGGGCGGGGGCTGCGTCGGCGCGCATGGGCTTGGGAGCCGGCGGAGGCGGAGCAGCCGGCTTGGCTGGAACAGCCGACGCGGCTGGCTTTTCGGCCTTGGGCGGAGCAGCGACAGGAGCCGGAGCCGGCTTCTCGGCGGGCGCTTCTTCCGCGGGTTCCTCTGCCGCGGCACCCGCGCCCGCGACCCTCAGCTTCACGATGGCCGAGCCGATCGCGACGGTGTCGCCGACCTCGGCTCCGACCCAGGTCACCTCGCCCTCGACCGGCGAGGGAATCTCCACCGTCGCCTTGTCGGTCATCACGGCAGCGAGCAGATCGTCCTCGCGGACGATGTCGCCAACCTTGACGTGCCACTCGACCAGCTCCGCCTCGGCGATGCCTTCGCCGACATCCGGCAGCTTGATGATGCGCTCGCCCATCAGCGTGCCTCCATGATATCTAGCAGCGCCTGTCCGAGGCGGGCGGGGCCGGGGAAATAGTCCCATTCCTGCGCATGCGGATAGGGCGTATCCCAACCGGTGACGCGCATCACCGGCGCCTCCAGATGGTAGAAGCAGTGCTCCTGCACCAGTGCGACGAGTTCGCCGCCGAAGCCTGAGGTCAGCGTCGCCTCGTGCAGCACGATGCAGCGCCCGGTCTTCTCGACCGAGGCGACGATCGCTTCGAGATCGAGGGGAACGAGGGTGCGCAGGTCGATCACCTCGGCGTCGATACCGGTGTCCTCAGCCGCCGCCAGCGCGACATGGACCATGGTGCCATAGGCGAGGATGGTGACGGCATTGCCCTCGCGCCGCGTCACCGCCTTGCCGAGCGGCACGATGTAGTGGCCTTCCGGCACCTCCGCGAGTTCATGCTTCGACCAGGCCGTGATCGGGCGGTCATGATGGCCGTCGAAGGGGCCGTTATAGAGCCGCTTCGGCTCCAGGAAGATCACCGGATCAGGGTCCTCGATCGCGGCGATCAGCAGGCCCTTGGCGTCGTAGGGATTGGACGGGACGATGGTCTTCAGGCCGGAGACATGGGTGAACAGCGCTTCCGGGCTCTGGCTATGGGTCTGGCCGCCGAAGATGCCGCCACCGGTCGGCATGCGGATCACCATCGGGCAGGTGAAATCGCCGGCCGAGCGGTAACGGAGGCGAGCGGCTTCCGAGACGATCTGGTCGTAGGCCGGGTACATGTAGTCGGCGAACTGGATCTCCACGCAGGGCTTGAGGCCATAGGCCGCCATGCCGATCGCGGTACCGACGATGCCGGCCTCGCTGATCGGCGCGTCGAAGCAGCGCGACACCCCGTATTTCTGCTGAAGCCCATGCGTGCAGCGGAAGACACCGCCGAAAAAGCCGACATCCTCGCCGAAGACCACGACATCGTCGTCGCGGCCCATGGAGACGTCCATGGCGGAGCGGATCGCCTCGATCATCGTCATCCTGGCCATGCTCAGCGGGCTCCGATGACGACGTTGCGGGCGTTGCAGGGCGTCATGCTCGGGCTTGAACCGAGCATCTCGGAAGCCAGAGCCTTCGCGTCCTGAGATTCTCGGGTCTGCGCTTCGCTTCGCCCGAGAATGACGCGGTGGAATTCGTCGCAAACCATCGTCACACCCCGATCTGCTGGCGCTGGCGGCGCAGATGCGGCGGCAGCTCGGCATAGACGTCCTCGAAGATGTCGCGCGCCGAAGGCTTGCCGCCGGAATGCAGCGTGCCGAAGCTCTCGGCCTCCTTCTGCGCGGCGATGACGGTGGCGAGGATCTCGGCCTCCGCCTGCTTGTGGCGCTCCTCCGTCCAGGCGCCGACCGCGATCAGGTGCTGCTTCAGCCGGATCAGCGGATCGCCCAGCGGCCAATCGTCGGATTCATGCTTGGGGCGGTAGGCGGAAGGATCGTCCGAGGTCGAATGGGCGCCGGCGCGGTAGGTGACGTATTCGACCAGCGTCGGGCCGAGATTGCGGCGGGCGCGCTCGATCGCCCATTGCGCGACCGCATAGACCGCAAGGTAGTCGTTACCGTCGACGCGCAGCGCCGGAATGCCGAAGCCGAGGCCGCGGGCCGCGAAGGTGCCGGAGCCGCCGCGGGCGATACCCTGGAAGGTCGAGATCGCCCACTGGTTGTTGACGACGTTGAGCACCACGGGCGCCTTGTAGGTCGAGGCGAAGACGAGCGCGGCGTGGAAATCCGATTCCGCGGTCGAGCCGTCGCCGATCCAGGCGGTGGCGATGCGGGTGTCCTGCTTGATTGCCGAGGCCATCGCCCAGCCGACGGCCTGGACGAACTGGGTGGCAAGATTGCCCGAGATCGAGAAGAAGCCGTGCTCCTTCGAGGAATACATGATCGGCAATTGCCGGCCGCGCAGCGGGTCGCGCTCATTCGAGTAGATCTGGTTCATCATGTAGACGAGCGGGTAGTCGTTCGCGATCAGCAGGCCCGCCTGGCGATAGGTCGGAAAATTCATGTCGCCGGGCTGGAGCGCGATGCGGAAGGCGCAGCTCACCGCCTCCTCGCCGGTGTGCTGCATGTAGAACGAGGTCTTGCCCTGGCGCTGCGCCATCTGCATGCGCCCGTCGAAGGTGCGCAGCGTCATCATGTGGCGCAGGCCCCGGATCAGGTCCTCATGCGAGAGATCGGGCACCCAGGGGCCAACCGCCTCGCCTTCGCGGTCGAGCACGCGGATGATCGAATAGGCGAGGTCGCGGATGTCCTTGGGATCGACATCAACAGGCGGGCGGGCGACGGAGCCCGCCTTCGGGATCACGACATGGGAGAAGTCCGGCTTCTCGCCGGGACGGCTCGCCGGTTTGGGGACATGGAACTGCAGTGGCTGGGTTGCCGCCGGCGCCTGGCCTGCCTTGTCGCTGCTCATGAGCGCCTCCATCCCTGTCGCCGCCAGCATTCCGCCTTCGCGCGCATCCCGCAAGCGCCTCTCGCGCCCGGCCGTGATGCAGCGGCGAACGCAGCCGGCGCTGCGATCGTTCCCCTTGCAACCAACGCTAGCGGTGCCGCCCCGGAGGTTCCTTCCGAATTTGCCGGCTTCGACAAAATCCGGCAGAAGATATTTCTGTAAGAATTACCCAACGCAGAATGATCCGCCGATGATTAAAAAGAGCCAGAACGGTCCTGCTCTGGATCTGATCGATCGCAAGATTCTCGCTGCGTTGCGGGATGACGGACGGCTGACGACGCAGGCACTGGCCGAGAAGGTCGGGCTCTCGCCCTCGCCCTGCTGGACGCGGGTGAAGCGGCTGGAGGAGTCCGGCGCGATCGAGAAATATGTCGCGCTGCTCGACCACAAGGCGCTCGGCTACAACAATATCGTCTTCGTCGAGATCACGCTCGACAAGCATGACGACAAGGTGCTCGACCAGTGTGGCGAAGCGCTGAGCCGCGCGCCGGAGGTGGTCGAGGCGCATCTCGTGACCGGCGAGTACGATTATCTCGCCAAGGTCGTGGTCAGCGGCACCGACCATTACGAGCGCTTCCTGCGCGGAACGATCTACCGCATCCCCGGCGTGCGCCAGACACGGACGACCTTCGGTCTCAGGGCGCTGAAGCGGACGCTGTCGGTCGATCCGTTGAAGGTTGTGGGGTGAGCGGTGTCGTCGATGACAGGCGCGGGGAACCCCTCTCCCGGATGGGAGAGGGGCAGGGGTGAGGGCCTGCCGCTGCTTGTTAAAACGGAGCGGTGCCGTTTCGCCCTCGGCGGTGAGCGCGGGCCCTCATCCGGCCCTCCGGGCCACCTTCTCCCATCCGGGAGAAGGAAACAGCGCCGCGGTACCAGAGCCCGACAGGCCTCTTACGCCAACATCTCCCGCACCAACGGCACGACCTTCTCGCCGTAGAGCCGGATGCACTCCATCGCCCGCTCGTGTTGCAGCGGCCCGGCGCTGTATTTGAGCTGGAATCGGGCGATGCCGAGCCCCTTGGCGGTCGCTGCGATCTTGCGCGCCACCGTCTCGGGCGAGCCGAGATAGAGCGAGCCACGCGCGACCTCCTGCTCGAAATCCTCCCGGCTCATCGGCGGCCAGCCGCGCTCGGCGCCGATGCGGTCGCGGTTTGCCTTGAAGGCCGGGAAGAACTCCTCCCTGGCCTGCTCGTCGGTCGCTGCGACATAGCCCGGCGAATGCACGCCGACCGGCTTCGCGGGCTTGCCGATCTGGCCATAAGCCCGATGGTAGAGATCGACATAGGGTTTGAAGCGCAGCGGATCGCCGCCGATGATGGCGAGCATCATCGGCAGGTCGTAGCGCGCCGCACGCGCGACCGATTCCGGGCTGCCGCCGACGCCGATCCAGGTCTTGAGCGGGCCATGCTCCACCGGCGGGTAGACGAGCTGATCCTTGAGCGGTGGGCGGATCGAGCCCTGCCAGGTCAGCGGTTCCTGCGGCAGCAGGCCGGCAAAGAGATCGAGCTTCTCCTCGAAGAGCTTCTCGTAATCGCGCAGGTCGAGACCGAAGAGCGGAAAAGACTCGGTGAAGGAGCCGCGCCCGAGGATGACCTCGGCGCGCCCGTTCGAGAGCGCATCGACCGTCGAGAAACGCTGGAAGACGCGGATCGGATCGTCCGAGCTCAGCACGGTGACGGCGGAACCGAGCTTGATGCGGCTGGTGCGCGTGGCCATGCCGGCCAGCACCGTCTCGGGCGAGGACACCGCGAAATCGGCGCGATGATGCTCGCCAACGCCGATGAAATCGATGCCGATCTTGTCAGCCAGGACGGCTTCCTCGACGAGATTGCGGATCACCTGCGCATGCGGCAGCGGCTTGCCGTCCGCCCCGTTGGTGACGTCGCCGAAGGTGTCGAGTCCGAATTCCAGGTCCTGTGCCATGATCATCCCGAGGCCGCGACGCGACCCTTTGCCTGCCGGCCATCCCGGCCTGAGGGAGTTAGGATCGAGATTGCCGCAGCGCAATTCTCCAGGCGTTGCCCCGGCAGCAACAGGCTGTTTGCACGGATGCAACCGCCGCGCTTGCATCGCCCGCGCAAGCTGCCGATGCTCGGGCGCGCGGCGCTCTCCGCCGCTTCCGAAACGACACCATGATCATTCGCCAGTTAGTCTATCTCGATGCGCTCGCCCGCGAGAAGCATTTCCGCCGCGCGGCCGAGGCCTGCCATGTCTCGCAGCCGACGCTTTCGGCCGCGATCGTGCAGCTGGAGGAAGAACTCGGCGTGATGATCGTCGAGCGCGGCCGGCGCTTCCAGGGCTTCACCAAGGAAGGCGAGGTCGTGCTCGCCCATGCCAGGCGCATCCTGGCCGAAGCCGAGGTGATGAAGGATTCGATCGCCGAACTGCGCGAGGGCGTCTCCGGCCGCATCCGGCTGGGCGCGATCCCGACCGCGCTGCCGATGATCGCGCATATCACCGCGCCCTTCTCGGATCGCTACCCGGCGGTATCGCTCACGGTGCTCTCCCTGACTTCGCAGGAAATTCAACAGGGCATCGACGATTTCGAGCTCGATGTCGGGCTGACCTATCTCGACAACGAACCGCTCGACCGGGTGATCTCCAAGCCGATCTATCAGGAATCATATGTGCTGCTGACGCGCGAGGACGGGCCGCTGGGCGCGCGCGACACCATCACCTGGGCCGAGGCGGCCGAGCATAAGCTCTGCCTGCTCACCGGCGACATGCAGAACCGGCGCATCATCGACGGCATCTTCCGCTCGGTCGGCACGGCGCCGCGCCCGGTCATCGAGACCAATTCGATCTTCAACCTGTGCTCCCATGCCGGCATTCAGGGCGTCGCCAGCATCGTCTCGCTGCAGTTGCTGGAATTCTTCGGCGTGCCGCTCGGCACCAGGGCGCTGTCGCTGGTCGAGCCCGAGGCGCAGCGCACGATCGGGCTGATCGTGGCGGACCGTCAGCCCGTCGCGCCACTCGCCCGCAACCTGCTGATGATGACGAAGCCGGTGACCGATGCGCGGCTGCCGCGGCGGCCCATCGTGCGATAGACCTAGCCTATCGTCTTAGAAGCACCGCAGCATTGTGCGGCGCAAAATTGCTTGATTGCGAAATTTTTGGACCGCCGCGTCGGCTCGCTTGGCCGCGAGGCCCAGCAATCGCGCAGGTTTGATAGCTAAAAACTATCATGCAGTTGAAACAAACGATTTGAAATCATTCCAGGATACCCCACCTTTTCCGACAAGGAGCGCCCGGCGAACCGGGCCGATGGAGGAAAGATGGCGGGTTATCCGGCCTGGGATCAGGACAACGCGCGCACGCTCATTGCCGGCCTGGCGCATCTGGAAGGCGCCACGCTGCCGATGCTGCATGCCCTGCAGGACGAGTTCGGCTATGTCGACCCGCAGGCCGTGCCGCTGATCGCCGAGGCGCTGAACCTGTCGCGCGCCGAGGTCCATGGCGCGATCTCCTTCTATCACGACTTCAAGACCGCGCTGCAGCCTGCCCGCGTGATCAAGCTCTGCCGGGCCGAAGCCTGCCAGTCGCTCGGCTGCGAAAAGATCGTCGCCGAGCTCGCCGCCGAGCACGGCATCACGGTCGACGACCACCACACCGGCGACGCCGTGGTCGAAACGGTCTATTGTCTCGGCAATTGCGCGCTCGGGCCTTCGGCCCTGGTCGATGGCGAACTGATCGGGCGCATCGACGCTGCCCGCATCGCCGGGCTCTGCCAGCACGGAAAGGCGCAATGATGAGCGCCGCCCCGGTTCGCATCTTCATCCCCGTCGACGCCGCCGCCCTTTCGGTCGGCGCAGAAGCCGTCGCGCAGGCGGCTGCCAGCGAAGCGGCCGCGCGCGGGCTTTCCGTCGAGATCATCCGCAACGGCTCGCGCGGCATGCTCTGGCTGGAGCCGCTGGTCGAGGTCGAGACGCCGGAAGGGCGTATCGCTTACGGGCCGGTCGCGGCCAAGGATGTGCCTTCGCTCTTCGATGCCGGCTTGATCGCCGGCGGGGCGCATGCACTGCGCCTCGGCAAGACCGAAGAGCTCGACTGGATGAAGCGCCAGCAGCGGCTGACTTTCGAGCGCGTCGGTGTCATCGACCCGCTGTCGATTGCGGATTATCGCGCCCATGGCGGCCTCATCGGGCTGAAGAAGGCGCTCGCCATGACCGGCGGCGAGATCGTCGAGGCCGTGAAAGCCTCTGGACTGCGCGGACGCGGCGGGGCGGGGTTCCCGACCGGCATCAAGTGGAAGACGGTGCACGACGCCAAGGCCGAGGAGAAATATATCGTCTGCAATGCCGACGAGGGCGACAGCGGCACTTTCGCAGACCGCATGCTGTTCGAAGGCGACCCCTATCTCACGATCGAGGGGATGGCGATCGCGGCCATCGCGGTCGGTGCGACACGCGGCTACATCTATCTGCGCTCGGAATATCCGCACGCCCATCGCATGCTCCAGCGCGCGATCCTCAAGGCGGAAGCGGCGGGGTTGATCGGCGCCTCGGTGCTTGGTTCGGAGCACGCCTTCCATCTCGAGGTACGGCTCGGCGCAGGCGCCTATATCTGCGGCGAGGAGACCTCGCTGCTCGAAAGCCTGGAAGGCAAGCGCGCCATCGTCCGCGCCAAGCCCCCACTGCCGGCCTTACAGGGTCTGTTCGGCAAACCGACCGTCGTCAACAATGTGCTGTCCTTCGCGGCCGTGCCGTGGATCATGAACCATGGCGCGCAGGCCTATGCGGATTACGGCATGGGCCGCTCGCGCGGCACGCTGCCGATCCAGCTTGGCGGCAACGTCAAGCGCGGCGGGCTGATCGAGCTCGCCTTCGGCATCAGCCTGCGCGAGATCATCGAGGATATGGGCGGCGGCACGCTGTCGGGCAGGCCGATCCGCGCGGTGCAGGTCGGCGGGCCGCTCGGCGCCTATCTCACGGCCGAACAGCTCGACGTGCAGATGGATTACGAGGCGCTCGCCTCCATGCGCGCCATGCTCGGCCATGGCGGCATCGTCGTCTTCGACGACAGCGTCGACATGGCCAGGCAGGCGCGCTTCGCCTTCGAATTCTGCGCCAAGGAATCCTGCGGCAAGTGCACGCCCTGCCGCATCGGCGCGACGCGCGGCGTCGAGACGATGGACCGCATTATCTCCGGCACAGAAGTGCCGAAGAACATCGCCGTGCTGCGCGATCTCTCGAAGCTGATGACCGACGCCTCGCTCTGCGCCATGGGCGGGCTGACGCCCATGCCGGTGCTCAGCGCGCTCAACCATTTCCCCGAGGATTTCGACCGTCCTCCGCTGCCTTTGGCGGCCGAGTGAGGAGGCTGAGATGAGCCTGATCAAGGAAATCGACTACGGCACGCCGATCCGGCTCTCCGAGAAGACGGTGACGCTGAGCATCGACGGCCAGAGCGTCACGGTGCCGGCCGGCACCTCGGTGATGGCGGCGGCGATGAGCCTCGGCACCAAGATCCCCAAGCTCTGCGCCACCGACTCGCTCGAACCCTTCGGCTCCTGTCGGCTCTGCCTCGTCGAGATCGAGGGGCGGCGCGGCACGCCGGCTTCCTGCACCACGCCGGCCGAAGAGGGCATGGTCGTGCGTACCCAATCGGAGAACCTCTCCGGCCTGCGCAAAGGCGTGATGGAGCTCTACATCTCCGACCATCCGCTGGACTGCCTGACCTGCTCGGCCAATGGCGATTGCGAATTGCAGGACATGGCCGGCGCGGTCGGCCTGCGCGAGGTGCGCTACGGCTACGAGGGCGAGAACCACATCTTCGCCAAAGGCAAGGACGGCGCAGTCAACGAGAACTGGCTCGCGAAGGACATCTCTAACCCGTATTTCACCTACGACCCCTCGAAATGCATCGTCTGCAATCGCTGCGTGCGCGCCTGCGAGGAGGTGCAGGGCACCTTCGCGCTGACGATCACGGGCCGGGGCTTCGAGTCTCGCGTCGCGGCGGGACCGACTGATTTCCTCGGCTCGGAATGCGTTTCTTGCGGCGCCTGCGTGCAGGCCTGCCCGACGGCGACGCTGATCGAGAACAAGGTCATCGAGCACGGCCAGCCGGAGCACTCCGTGGTCACGACCTGCGCCTATTGCGGCGTCGGCTGCTCGTTCAAGGCGGAGATGCAAGGCGACCGTGTCATCCGCATGGTGCCCTACAAGGACGGCAAGGCTAACGAGGGCCATTCCTGCGTGAAGGGCCGCTTCGCCTGGGGCTATGCGACCCATACCGACCGCATGACCAAGCCGATGATCCGGGCAGAGATCACCGACCCATGGCGCGAAGTGTCATGGGAAGAGGCGATCAACTACGCGGCCTCGGAATTCAAGCGCATCCAGGCGAAGTATGGCCGTGAATCGGTCGGCGCCATCACCTCGTCGCGCTGCACCAATGAGGAGGTCTTCCTCGTCCAGAAGCTGGTGCGCGCCGCCTTCCGCAACAATAATGTCGATACCTGCGCCCGCGTCTGCCATTCGCCGACCGGCTACGGTCTGCGGACGACGCTCGGCACCTCGGCCGGCACGCAGGATTTCAAGTCGGTCGCCAAATCCGACGTCATCCTCGTCATCGGCGCCAACCCGACCGACGGCCACCCGGTCTTCGCCTCGCGGATGAAGAAGCGCATTCGGGAGGGCGCCCGCCTGATCGTCGCCGATCCCCGCCGGATCGACATGGTGCAGTCGCCCCACATCAAGGCGGATTATCACCTGCCCCTGCGCCCCGGCACCAATGTCGCGCTGCTCAACGCGCTCAGCCATGTCGTCGTCACCGAGGGGCTGATCGACGAGGCCTATGTGCGCGAGCGCTGCGACCTCGGCGATTTCGAGCACTGGGCCCGCTTCGTCGCCCGCGAGGAGAACTCGCCCGAGGCGAGCGAGCAATATACCGGCGTGCCCGCGGCCGATGTCCGCGCCGCGGCGCGTCTCTACGCCACCGGCGGCAATGGCGCGATCTATTACGGGCTCGGCGTCACCGAGCACAGCCAGGGCTCGACCACGGTGATGGCGATGGCGAATTTGGCCATGGCGACCGGCAATATCGGGCGCGACGGCGTCGGCATCAATCCGCTGCGCGGGCAGAACAACGTCCAGGGTTCCTGCGACATGGGCTCGTTCCCGCACGAATTCTCGGGCTATCGCCACGTCTCCGACGATTCGACCCGCCAGGTCTTCGAGATGCTCTGGGGCGTGCCGCTCGATCCCGAGCAGGGCCTGCGCATCACCAACATGCTGGACGAGGCGGTCGGCGGCACGTTCAAGGGCCTCTATGTGCAGGGCGAGGACATCGCCCAGTCCGACCCCAACACCAAGCATGTCACGGCGGGGCTCGCCGCGATGGAGTGCGTCGTCATCCAGGACATCTTCCTGAACGAGACGGCGAAATACGCCCATGTCTTCCTGCCCGGCGCCTCCTTCCTGGAGAAGGACGGCACCTTCACCAATGCCGAGCGGCGCATCAACCGCGTGCGGCAGGTGATGGCGCCGCTTTCCGGCAAGGACGAGTGGCAAGTCACGATCGATCTTGCGCGGGCACTCGGCTACGAGATGGGCTACAGCCATCCGAGCGAGATCATGGACGAGATCGCGCGGCTGACGCCAAGCTTCGCCGGCGTCTCCTATGACAAGCTGGAGAAACTCGGCTCGGTGCAGTGGCCCTGTAACGACAAGGCGCCGACCGGCACGCCCTTGATGCATGTCGACCGCTTCGTGCGCGGCAAGGGCAAGTTCATGATCACGGAATATGTCCCGACCGAGGAACGGACCGGCCCGCGCTTCCCCCTGTTGCTCACCACCGGGCGCATCCTCTCGCAATACAATGTCGGCGCGCAGACGCGGCGCACCGAGAACGGCGCCTGGCATGACGAGGACGTGCTGGAAATCCACCCCTTCGACGCCGAGAGCCGCGGCATCCGCGACGGCGATCTCGTCGCGCTCGCCAGCCGCTCGGGCGACATCGCGCTGAGAGCCGAAATCTCCGAGCGCATGCAGCCGGGCGTGGTCTATACCACCTTCCACCACGCCAAGACCGGCGCCAACGTCATCACCACCGACTTCTCGGACTGGGCGACGAACTGCCCGGAATACAAGGTCACCGCCGTCGAGGTGCGCCGCACCAACGCCTGGTCGGCCTGGCAGGAGAAGAACTTCGAGGAGGACGTGACCCTGCGCCGGATCGCGGAGCGCCTGCCCGATGCCGCAGAATAACCCGCCCGATAACCCGCCCGCCCAGCCGCCGGCCTCGGCTGCCGTGAAGGCGCAGCCGCTGCGCTTCGGCGCGGCGCCGGAGTGTGGGCGCGAGATCGAGGTCGCGGTCGAGACTCCCATCAACATCGTCTACGGCAACATGCCCTATGCGGTGATGATGGCGAGCCCGTCCGATCTCGAGGATTTCGTCACCGGCTTCAGCCTGACCGAGGGCGTCGTCCGGGAGGCCTCCGAGATCCGCGGCATCGCCGTCGAGGCGAAAGACGAGGGCGTCGTCGTCACGGTCGAGCTCGCGCCCGGGCGCTTCCGCGAGCATCTGGCGCGGCGGCGCAATCTCTCGGGCCGCACCTCCTGCGGACTCTGCGGCGTCGAGACCATCGAGGAGATTCCGATGGCCGATGCCGCGACGCGAGCCTCGCGCGCCGTACCCGCCTCGGCGGTCGAAGCTGCGCTGGCCGCGCTCGACCGCCGTCAGCCGCTGAACCAGCTCACCCACGCCGTCCATGCCGCAGCCTGGTGCGATCTCCACGGCGCGATCCTCGCTGTTCGCGAGGATGTCGGCCGCCACAACGCGCTCGACAAGCTGATCGGCGCGCGGCTGCGCGCCGGGGCGGATGCCAGCGACGGCTTCCTGCTCGTCACCAGCCGCGCCTCCTTCGAAATGGTCGAGAAGGCCGCGATCTTCGGCGCGGCAACGCTGGTCGCGATCTCCGCGCCGACCTCGCTCGCGATCGAGCGTGCCCGGCATCTCGGCCTGACGCTCGCCGCTGTCGCACGGCGCGACGGCTGCATCGTCTTCACCGGGGCGCTCGCGCCCGAGCCCGAGACCATCGCCCAATGATGGAGGCTGCGCTGACGACCGGGCACGCCCCAGGCGACCATCACGACGAGAACATCGCGAAGCTCCGGCGCATGGCCGGGCAGATCGCGGATTTCTTCAAGGCCTATCCGGAAGAGGAGGCGGCCGCCTCCGTCGCCGATCACATCAACCAGTTCTGGACCGGGCGCATGCGCGGGGACTTCCTCGCCGCCTTCGCCACTTGTCCGGAGGACCTCCCGCCCCTGCTGCGGCGCGCCCTGCCGCGGATCAGGCCGGGGCGCGGCGGTTAGCAAGCAAGGCGCCGCCAGAGCGGTGCGCGGAGCAATTCAACGAGCCGGGAACCTACCCGGCCCGAACGGCGAAGCCATGGGGAAAGGAAACGGGGAATGAGCGTCGCACAGGATATCGGACAGATCGGGGGCGGCATCGGCCTGCTCGACCGCGAACGAACCATCGCCAAACCGGGCTTCAACCGCTGGCTCGTGCCGCCGGCCGCCCTGTGCATCCATCTTTGCATCGGCATGGCCTATGGCTTCTCGGTGTTCTGGCTGCCGCTCAGCCAGGCGATCGGCATCACCAAGCCGGTGGCCTGCGCCGCCGATGTCGGCCTCGTCGCCTCGCTGTTCACCACGGCCTGCGATTGGAAGGTCGCCGATCTCGGCTGGATGTACACGCTGTTCTTCGTCTTCCTCGGCTCCTCCGCCGCGATCTGGGGCGGGTGGCTCGAGCGCGTCGGCCCGCGCAAGGCGGCCTTCGTCTCGACCCTGTGCTGGTGCGGCGGCCTCATGATCTCGGCGCTCGGCGTCTACTGGCACCAGCTCTGGATGATGTGGCTCGGCTCGGGCGTCATCGGCGGCATCGGCCTGGGCCTCGGCTACATCTCGCCGGTCTCGACGCTGGTGAAGTGGTTCCCGGACCGGCGCGGCATGGCGACCGGCATGGCGATCATGGGCTTCGGCGGCGGCGCGATGATCGGCTCGCCGCTGGCGGACATGCTGATGAATTATTTCAAGACGCCCGCCTCGGTCGGCGTCTGGCAGACCTTCGTCGCGATGGCAGCGATCTACTTCGTCTTCATGATGGCCGGCACCTTCGGCTACCGTGTGCCGCCGTCGAACTGGCGCCCGGAAGGCTGGACGCCGCCCGCGACCCAGAACGCCATGATCACCTCGGGCCATGTCCATCTGAAGAACGCGCATAAGACGCCGCAGTTCTGGCTGATCTGGGCCGTGCTCTGCCTCAACGTCTCCGCCGGCATCGGCGTGCTCGGCATGGCTTCGCCGATGCTGCAGGAGATCTTCGCGGGCAAACTCATCGGGAAGCCGGAGATCGGCTTCGCCGCCCTCGACGCCGGGCAGAAGACGCAGATCGCCACAATCGCGGCGGCCTTCGTCGGGCTGCTCTCGCTGTTCAACATCGTCGGGCGCTTCTTCTGGGCCTCGCTGTCGGACAAGCTCGGCCGCAAGCTGACCTATGCCACCTTCTTCGGGCTCGGCATCCTGCTCTACGCGCTTTCGCCCTGGGCGGCGCATGCCGGGTCGCTGGCGCTCTTCGTCGGCTTCTTCTGCATCATCCTGTCGATGTATGGCGGCGGCTTCGCGACGGTGCCGGCCTATCTCGCCGACATGTTCGGCACGCAGTTCGTCGGCGCGATCCATGGCCGCCTGCTGACGGCGTGGTCGACCGCCGGCATCATCGGCCCGGTCGTCGTGAACTATATCCGCGAGGCGCAGATCAATGCCGGCGTGCCGCGCGCGCAGGTCTATGACCGCACCATGTACATCCTCGCCGGCATGCTGGTGCTCGGCTTCATATGCAACCTGCTGATCCGCCCCGTCGCGGCGAAGTGGTTCATGAAGGATGCCGAGGTCGCCTCCTTGCAGGCGAAGACCGCCAATGCCACCGCGACCACGCATTACGGCTCCTACGGCATCGGCAAGGGCGGCTTCGACGGCACGGCCCTGCTCGCCTGGGCAGTGGTCGGCCTGCCGATCGCCTGGGGCGTCTGGATCACGCTGTCGAAATCGCTGGCTCTGTTCCGCTGAGCGCACCGCAAACACCTGGCCCGCATCGAGCGATCGGTGCGGGCTTCCCTATTGGATGACAGGCGGCTCATCCGCGGAGACACGATCCACGCGCACGCCGGTTCCAGCGCCCGATCGGCGCCTAATAGTGGCTAAGATAAGGGTCTGAGGACGAATAGAACGACTGGCAGTCAAGCCAGTATGCGGATTGGATGGTTCGATTGACCGGAACGGCACAGACGGAAGCAAGCTCCGGGCTCCGATATTCTGTCACCGCGCAGCCCGACAGCAACATCCCGATGGCGATAAACAGGCATGCCCGTTGAATCGTTCTCATCTTCCTGTCTCCCGTTGCGAACTATGTTCAATCGTTTCGCTGCGAAGCCGCATTTGCGGATTTGACCCAGGCCGATGTCCGGGATGGGCTGGAAGCCGACTTACCTATCCTGCCTTTCCCGCTATGATCATCCCATTCGAACACATTTTTCGCCGCCTTCGAGTGCCGGTCACCAGCAAGTGAACCCGAGGCGCCCCGAAACCGTTATCGAAGGGTAGCTTTCCAGCCGCAGCATATCCACCCCAACCAGAACAGGAGATAGCGTCATGGCGATCAACAGGACCGGCTCGGCCCATTGGGAAGGTGGCATCAAGGACGGCAAGGGCACGATCTCGACCGAGAGCGGCGCGCTCAGCGCCTACCCTTACGGTTTCTCCAGCCGCTTCGAAGGCAAGCCCGGCAGCAACCCAGAGGAGATCATCGGCGCAGCGCATGCGGCCTGCTTCACGATGGCGCTCTCGCTCATTCTGGGCGAAGCCAATCTCAAGGCCGATGCGCTCGACACGAGCGCGCGCGTGACGCTGGACAAGCTCGACGACGGCTATGCGATCACCGCGATCCACCTGACGCTCAAGGGTAAGGTGCCGGGTGCCGACCAGGCGACGTTCGAGTCGCTGGCCGGCAAGGCCAAGGCCGGCTGCCCGGTCTCGAAGCTGTTCAAGGCGCCGATCACGCTGGAAGCGACGCTGGTCGGCTGAGTTTCACGAGCCGTGCTGTCATGCTCGCCCTTGTGGCGAGCATCCACGTCTTGAACACTGCCCTCGACCAGCGAAGACGTGGATGGTCGGGACAAGCCCGACCATGACGGGTGTTGCGTTCATGGGTTCCGCGGTGCCCGGGAACAACGCCTGGCCGGTCAGGCATAATGGCAGGCGACGCGGACGTCGCCCAGCATCCGCAACTCCGGCCGCTCGGCCCGGCAGCGCTCGGCTACACGCGAGCAGCGCGGGTTGAAGCTGCAGCCCGGCGGCGGGGCGATTGGGCTCGGCACCTCGCCGGACATCGGCCGGCGCTCCCGGTTCGGCCGCTCGACATCGGGAATCGTGTCGAGCAGCAGCCGCGTATAGGGGTGGCGCGGGTTGGTGAAAACGTCCTCAGCCGGCCCCGCCTCGACGAAGCGGCCGAGATACATGATGGCGAGATCGTCCGACATGTGCCGGACGACCGAGAGATTGTGGCTGATGAAGAGATAGGTCAGCCCGAACTGCTTCTGCAGCCGGACCATCAAATTGAGGATCTGCGCCTGCACGGAAACGTCGAGCGCCGAGGTCGGCTCGTCGCAGACGAGGAAATCCGCCTCGGTGGCGAGCGCGCGTGCGATTGAGATGCGCTGGCGCTGGCCTCCGGAGAAGGCATGCGGGTAGCGGCTCGCATCGGTGCGGGAGAGGCCAACGACCTCCAGTAGATCGCCGACACGCTGCTGGACCGCCGTCTCGTCGGGCCTGAGCTTCAGCTCCCGGATCGGCTCGGCGATGATGTCCCCGACCCGCCAGCGCGGGTTGAGCGAGGCATAAGGGTCCTGGAAGATCATCTGCACGCGCGGCGGGCCGAACGAGCCATCGCCGCGGCGGATGTCGCGGAAGCTGAGCTTGCCCTCGGTCGGACGCTGCAGCCCCACGACCATGCGCGCCAGCGTCGACTTTCCGCAGCCGGACTCGCCGACGATGCTGAAGGTGGTGCCACGCCTCACCGTGAAGGAGATGTTCTCGACCGCGCGCAGGATGCGGCGCGGCTCCTTCGAGAACAGCCGGGACAGGGCCGGCGCCGAGACATTGAAGCGGCAGGACGCCGCGGCGACGTCGAGAATGATATCGCTGCCTCCCCCAGACGATCGGCCAACTGAGCCCTCGTCCTGAGGCGCACGCGCAGCTTGCGTCTCGAAGGATGCCTCAGAGCGCACCGGAACATCCTTCGAGACGCCGCCGCGCGGCTCCTCAGGATGAGGGCTCGCGATAGGGGCTTCCATATGCTCACGCATGCGCCGCCTCCTTCAGCGGGAAATGGCAGGCTGCGGCATGGCCCATCACCGGCAGGCCCGGCTTGTGGTCCCGGCAGAAGGCCTCGGCCCGGCCGCAGCGCGGATTGAACGCGCAGCCGGGCGGGATGGCGTTGAGGCGCGGCATCGCGCCGTCGATCTGGTTGAGATGCTCGTGGCGGGCGTGGACGCTGGGGATCGAGGCCATCAGCCCGGCGGTGTACGGGTGGCGCGGGCGGCGCACGACCTCCTCGACCGGCCCCATCTCGACGATGCGGCCGGCATACATCACGGCGACCCGGTCGGCCGTCTCGGCGATCACGCCCATGTCGTGGGTGACCAGCATGATCGACGTGCCGTGCTCGCGGCAGAGCCGCTTCAGCAGCGTGGTGATCTGCGCCTGAATGGAGACATCGAGCGCGGTCGTCGGCTCGTCGGCGATGATCAGCGAGGGCTCGGCGCAAAGCGCGAACGCAATGACGACGCGCTGGCGCATGCCGCCCGAGAATTGGTGTGGGTAGGCGTCGATACGCGACTCGGCGGCGGGGATACCGACCTCCTTGAGCAGATCGAGCGCCCGCTTGCGGGCCTGCGCCCGGCTCACCGGCAGATGGGTCATGATCGTCTCGACGATCTGGTCGCCGACCCTGAGCAGCGGATGCAACGAGGTCAGCGGGTCCTGGAAGATCGCGCCGATGCGCCGCCCGCGCAGCTTGCGCATCGCTTCTGCCGGCAGGTTGTCGATGCGCTGGCCCGAGAGATGGATCTCGCCGCCGGCGACGCGCCCGGGCGGATCGAGCAGACCGATCACCGCGGTGCCCGTCAGCGACTTGCCCGCACCGGACTCGCCGACCATGCCGAGGATCTCCCCGGGCGCGATGTCGAAGCTGATGCCGTCCAGCGCCGTCAACGGGCCGTGGCGGCCGTCGAAGACGATGCGCAGGTCGCGCACGGACAGGAGAGGCGCGGCGGCGGAAGCGGTCATGCGATGGCCTCGCTGCGTTCGATCGCGTAGCTCGACGAGAAGATCTCGCTCATCGGCGGGTGGCCGAGCGTGCGCTCGGGATAACGCGCCATGACGCCCTCGAACTGCTTCTGGGCGCGGGCGTTGTCCGCAGCCTCGTCCTGGCCAGCGATTGCCCGGTTTTCCATGACGAAGCGCCCGTCGATCACCACCGTCGCGAAATCGCGGCCATGGCCGGTGAGCATCATCGTCTGGATGGGGTCGATGACCTGGCCGCTATGGGGCCGGTCGAGCTCGAAGACGGTGATGTCGGCCCGCGCACCCGGCTTGAGCCGCCCGAGATCGGGGCGCTGCAGCGCATCCGCGCCGCCGATGGTCGCTGCGTCGTAATAGTCCTCCGAGCGCACGGCGGCGACATTTCCCGCCATGGTGCGGGCGAGGATCATGCCGGTCTGAAGGTTCATCACCATGTCCGGCGGGCTGGTATCCGTGCCCATGGCGATGTTCAGCCCCATGGCGCGGTAGCGGCCGAAATGGTCGATGGCATTGCCGTGCCGGCCAGAGACCAGGGGGCAGTGGACGATGCTCGCGCCGGAATCCCGGATGATCTCAAGATCGCGGCCGGGCCGATCGATCAGCCTGCTGCCGGAGACGACCGTGCCGTGCGGCAGGAGGCAGCGCTCGCTGAGGAAGCCGAGGCTCTCCAGCCATTCCGGCGGGCTCATGCCGTGCTGGGCGAGGACGAGGTCGTATTCGATCTTCGACTGGCAGCAATGCAGCCGCAAGGGCACGTCGAGCTCGCGCGAGGCGGCAGCGGTGCGGCGCAGCAGCTCGGCGGTCGAGGTCTCGACCCGGTCGGGCGCGAACATGGCGCGGATGAGGCCTCCGGCCGCGCCTTCATGGCGCTTGGCGAAGTCGATGGCGGCGTCGAGCTCGGCGAGGCCGCGCGCCTCGTCATAGTGGGTGACGACGCGCCCATCGGTCTCGACGATCTGGTTGCCGGTGCGATAGGCCGGGCCGAGATAGGCGCGCAGGCCGAGATCGGCGGCAGCCTGCGCGGCATCCTCGAACTCCTGCACCGTCTCGCCCCAGGCGCGGTAGAACAGCGAGGCGATCGGCAGGGCGGTCGTGATGCCGTTGCGGATCAGCGAGGCGAAGGCATAGCGCTTTTGGAAGGCCAGCTCCTCGCGGGTATACATCTCGTAGGGGCCGGCCTCGAGATAGCTGCGCGGCCAGACCCGGCCCTTCTTCCAGGCCGGCTGATTGTCATAGGCGATGATCGTCGTATCGAGGTCCGAGAGTGCGTCGCAATCGACGAAGCCCGGCCCGATCAGGGCATTGCCATAGTCGATGCGCCTGCCGATCTCTCCGGGGAAGCCGTGGCCGACGAAGACGATTGCGCCGTTCTCGAACACGACCTCGCCGTTCTCGTAGAGACGATGGCGCCCGTCCTTGTGGCCGACGACCCAGCGCGCGGTCATCAGGACGCGGCCCTGCGGCCGTTTGGCTGCCTGCAGGCTCACGGGGCGGCCCTCACCGATACGCCGTCGCGGGCGACGACGCGGCCGCGCTTGACGACGCGGCGCTTCGGCGAACGGGTGACGATCAGCTCCGCCAGCGTCTCGCCGGGCATGATGACGAAATCGGCGGCCTTGCCCTCGGCGAGACCGTAATCGGCGATCTCCATGACCTTGGCGCCTTCGGTCGTGCAGACGTCGAAGGCGAGCTTCAGCTCGTCGTCACGGCGGAAGTTGTTGCGCAGGCCGACGAACATCGCGCGCTCGACCATGTCTGCATTGCCATAGGGGCCCCAGGTGTCGCGGATGCCATCCGAGCCGGAGCAGACGCGCACGCCGGCCTCGAGCAGCTTCCTGACCGGCGGCGCGGCGCTGCGGGATGGAGCCGTCGTCATGATCGCGATGTCCAGCTCGGCAAGCTGCTCGATCAGCGGATCGACCAGGGCCATGTCGGGCGAGCCGAGGCAGAAGGCGTGGCTGACCGTGACCTTGCCCTTCATGCCGAGCGCGCGGGTGCGCTCGATGATCAGGTCCATCGAGAAGGCGCCCATCTCGCCGGGCTCGTGCAGGTGGATGTCGAGCGGCTTGCCATAGGTCTGGCAGAGGCCGAAGACCGCATCGAGATGCCCCTTCGGGTCGCGGTCGATGCCACAGGGATCGAGTCCGCCGACGATCTCGCAACCGGCCTTCATCGCCTGGTCCATCAGCTCCAGCGTGCCGGGGCGGCGCAGCAGGCCCGATTGCGGGAAGGCGACGAGCTCGATGTCGACGATGTCGCGATAGCCGTCGCGGGTCTTCATCACGCCCTCGACGCCCCACTGCCCGTGCTCGGTGTCGATGTCGACATGGCTGCGGATATGGGTCGTGCCCATCAGCGAGGACTGGATCGCCTGCCGGGCCGACTGGCGCGCGGGATCGATGTCGAGGCGCTTCTTGCTCTCCCGCTCATTGTCGATCTTGTCGAGGAGCTTGGGGCCGACTTCGTTGACGTACCAGGACTGGCCCCAGAGGCTCTTGTCGAGATGGGTGTGCGCCTCGACGAGGCCGGGAATGACGATCTCGCCGCGACCATCCTCGACCGGCACACCTGCGGGCGCGGCGATATCCTTCGCCAGGCGGCTGATGCGGCCGTTCTCGACCAGG
Organism: Allobosea sp. TAF32; assembly: GCF_052113585.1. Classification (NCBI taxonomy): domain Bacteria; kingdom Pseudomonadati; phylum Pseudomonadota; class Alphaproteobacteria; order Hyphomicrobiales; family Alloboseaceae; genus Allobosea; species Allobosea sp. TAF32. The sequence continues at coordinate 127,891 of NZ_JBFRDM010000001.1, forward strand.
ATGTCGACCGCCGCTCCGGCGTTCGGGCGGAGATTGCGGATCAGGAGGGAGGCAGTCATCGCGGGCGTATCCTCGTGGTTTCTTGTCAGCGGAGTTTCGGGTTGAGCGCATCGCGCAGCCAGTCGCCGAGCAGGTTGACCGAGAGCACGATCAGGCCGAGCTGCAGCGAGGGGAAAACGACGAGCCACCAGGAACCGGAGAACAGGTACTGGTTGCCGATGCGGATCAGCGTACCCAGCGAAGGCTGGGTGATCGGCATGCCGACCCCCAGGAAGGACAAAGTCGCCTCCGAGAGGATGGCGAGGCCGAGATTGAGTGTGGCCGAGACGAGCACCGGGGTCATGGTGTTGGGCAGGATATGGCGGCCCATGATCCGCGCCGCCGGCACGCGGATGATCCGGGCTGCCAGCACATATTCCTTGCGACGCTCGACCATGGTCAGCGCACGCACGGTGCGGGCGTATTGCACCCAGCTCGTCAGCGCGATCGAGAGCACCAGCACCACGGCGGCGAAGGGTTCGCGCAAAGCCGGCGGCAGCATCTCGCGGAAGATCGCCGAGACCAGGATCGCCATCAGCAGCGTCGGGATCGACAGTACGGTATCGCCGAGGCGCATCAGCAGGTTGTCGACGCGCCCGCCATAGAAGCCGGCGCAAAGCCCGATCGAGACGCCGATCAGCATCGAGACGACGACGGCGGAGAAACCGATGATCAGCGAGATGCGCGAGCCGTAGAGGATGGCGGAGAGCACGTCGCGGCCCTGCGGATCGGTGCCGAGCAGGAAGGGCCACTCGCCGCCCTCCTGCCAGATCGGCGGAATCTCCGCCTTGTCGATGAAGATCTGGGTGAGGTCGTAGGGGTTCTGCGGCGCGATCAGCGGCGCGAAGAGCGCGCTGAGCACGAGCAGCGCCAGCACCAGTGCCGAGAGCCAGGCGACCGGGGTGTGGCAGAAGCTCCAACCGATGTCGCTGTCGAGGAAGCGGCGCAGGCGGCCGGGTTTCCTGGCGGTGTCAGCGGGCCGGGTCTTCTCAACGAGCATTGGCGCCTCCCGTGAGGGCGTCTTCGCGCAGGCGCGGATCGACCCAGGCATAGGTGAGGTCGACCAGCGTGTTGAGCGTGACGAAGATGAGGGAGACGACGATCAGATAGGCCGCCATCACCGGGATATCGACGAAGGTGACGGCCTGGACGAAGAGCATGCCCATGCCCGGCCACTGGAACACCGTCTCCGTCACCAGCGCGAAGGCGATGAGATTGCCGATCTGCAGGCCGGTGACGGTGATCACCGGCATCAGGCAGTTGCGCAGCGCGTGGCCGAAATGGATGGCGCGCGACGGCAGGCCGCGGGCCCGGGCGAAGCGGATGAAATCGGTGCGCATGGTCTCGAGCATCTCGGCGCGGACGAGACGCATCACCAGCGTGATCTGGAAGAGCGAGAGCGTGATGCCGGGCAGGATCAGCGCCTTGCGGCCGGAAGCGGTGAGGAAGCCGGTGCTCCACCAGCCGAGCTGAACGACCTCGCCGCGGCCGAAGGCCGGCAGCCATTGCAGCGAGACCGAGAAGACCAGGATGAAGAGGATGCCGAGCGCGAAGCTCGGCAGCGAAACGCCGAGCACCGAGACGAACTCCAGCGCCCTGGCGAGAATGCTGTTTCGCCGGATGGCGGTATAGACGCCGAGCGGGATGCCGATGGCGAGCGACAGGAAGGTCGCGACGAGGACGAGCTCGAAGGTCGCCGGGAAGCGCTCCGATATCAGCGTGAAGACGTCCTGCTGGTTGCGGTAGGAGATGCCGAAATCGCCGCGCGCGGCATTGCCGACAAAGGTCGCGAACTGCATCGCGAAGCCCTTGTCGAGGCCGAGCCGGACGCGCAGCTCGTCGCGCTGCTGCTGGCTCGCCTGCTCGTTCAGCATCAGCTCGACGGGATCGCCGACGAAGCGGAAGATCAGGAAGGCGAGGAAGGCCACCGCCAGCATGACGCCGGCGGCGTTGAGCAGTCGCTTGAAGAGAAAGGCCGGCATGGAAAGCTCCTGCGTTCCGGCGTCATTCCCGGGCTTCGCAGAGCGAAGACCCCGGGAATCTCAGGACGAGAGGGCGCTGGTTTCCGAGATGGCCGGGTCAAGCCCGGCCATGACGTCGCGCCTGCCTCACTTCATCATGGTCAGCCAGAGGCGCGGCTTGTTGTCCGAGGCCTGCACGGTCGAGGCCACGGTCGAACGCATCGCCCAGGCCATCGGTTGCTGGTGCAGCGGGATGAAGAGGTGCTCGGCCTTGGCGATCTTGAGCGCTTCCTTCATCAGCTCGATGCGCTTGGGCGTGTCGAGTTCGACACCGGCCTTGTCGATCAGCGCGTCGATGCGCGGATCGCCCCAATTGCCCCAGTTGAAGACGCCGCCCGTGCCGCTCTTCGAGCGCATCACCTGCACCAGCAGCGAATAGGCGTCGATCATCGGCTCGTTGGCCCAGCCGAAGGAAATGACGTCGAAATCGCCCTTGACGCGCTTCGGCGCCTGCTGGCTGCGCGGGGCCATGCTGAGATTGGGTTTCAGGCCCGCGCGCGCCCACATCGAGGCGACCGCCTGACAGAACTCCTCCTCGTTGACGAGGGAGTCGCTCTGGCAGTTCAGCTGGAAGGAGAAGCCGTTGGGATAGCCGGCATCCGCCAGGAGTTTCTTGGCGCCGTTCAGGTCGAAGGGCAGGCGTTCGTCCTGCGAGGGCTCGTAGCCGGGGATTGCGGGGGCGACGAGCGCGCCGGTGTTGCGCGAGAGACCGCGCATCGCCCGCTTCTGGACGGCATCGATGTCGATGGCGCGGTAGAGCGCCTCGCGCACCTTGATGTCCTTGAAGGGGTTCTTGTCCTTCACGTCGCTCTCGAAGAGCTTGTCGGTCAGGTTGAAGGCGAAGAAGACCGAGCGCAGCTCGTTGGTCTGCAGCACCTTGACATCCGGGGAGGCGGACAGGCGCGGCAGGTCCTGCAGCGGGGCGACGTTGGTGAAGTCGATCTCGCCGGACAGCAGGGCCGCGACCCGCGTCGAGGACGAGGTGATCGGCGTGAACTCGATCTTATCGATGTTGTGCTTCGGCTTGTCCCACCAGTTCGGGTTCTTTGCGAAGACGGTCTTGGAGTCGGCGCGGCGGCTTTCGACGAAGAACGGGCCGGTGCCGTTGGCGTTGTCGGTGGCATAGCCCTTCACGCCCTTGCCGGAATCGGTGGGGAGCAGCGAGTTGTTGGCCTCCATCCACTCCTTGTCGAAGATGAAGATGTTGGTGAGGTCGTTGAGGAGCAGCGGATAGGGGCCGTTGACCTCGATCTCGACGGTGTAGTCGTCGATCTTCTTCGAGGATTTATAGGCCGGCAAATTGCCCTTGAGCGGGGAGTCGGGATGGGTGACGCGCGCCAGCGAGGCGATGACGTCATCGGCCGTGAAGGGATTGCCGTTGTGGAACTTGACGCCCTGGCGCAGCTTGAAGCGCCAGATCGTCGGCGACACCGTCTCCCACGACTCCGCCAGCGCCGGCTCGATCTTGAGGTCGCCGGTGTAGCGCACCAACCCCTCATAAACATGGTTCAGCACCGACAGGGTGAAGGTCTCACCGAAGGAGTAGGGATCGAGCGAGGCGATTTCGCGCGCCGACCCCCATTTCAGCGTCCTCGCCTCGGCGGCTCCCGTCAGGGCGAAAGCGGCAACGGCCGCCAGTAACCAGGCCTTCTTCATCCAACTCTCCCCTTTTGTGTTCGACCCCGCCGTAGCGGGCCCGGATCGTCGTTGCCGCCTGTTTGGGCACCGTGGCGTTTTGATCGCCATCTCGTGTGCGATTATTGAACAAACTTGCATACGATGAAAATATCGTATTGTATGCAATTATTGAACACAAGCAGAAACTGGATCGGAGCCCGCGATCGTGACATTGACGCCCCCGCAAATGGTCAGATCAGGACGAGGGAAAGCGGAGATGGGCGAGCGTCGTACGCCGGTTCTGCGGGCGGAATCCGTATACAGGGCGCTCCGGCGCGCGATCATCGAGCAGGCATTGAAGCCCGGCGTGAAGCTGCCGGAGGATTCGATCGGGGAGCAGCTCGGGGTCAGCCGCACGCTGGTGCGCGAGGCCTTCGGGCGCCTCGCCGTCGAAGGGCTGGTGGAACTCAAGCCCAATCGCGGCGCCTCCGTCGCCTATCCGACTCTGGAAGAAGCGCGCGACGTCTTCGAGGTCCGGCGCGGGCTGGAGCGGCTGGTCGCGGAGAACTTGGCCGGGCGCCTGACGGCGTCCCAGGCGGCCGAGCTCGAAGCCCATGTCGAGCAGGAAGAGAAGGCGCATGAACAGGACGGGCCGGAATCGATCCGCCTCTCCGGCGAGTTCCACATCAAGCTCGCAACGATGACCGGCAATGCGCTGCTGCTGCGCTATGTCCAGGAAGCATCGTCGCGCTGCTCGCTGATCCTGGCCATCTACGGCCGCCCGCACTCCAGCGAATGCGCGGTCTCCGAGCACCGCCAGTTGATCGAGGCCCTGCGCTCCGGCGATGCCGCCCGCGCCGCCGATCTCATGGACCACCATCTGCGCGCCGTCGTGACCCGCGCCTTGCTGACGCCACGCGTCGAGCGGGACATCCGCGACGTGCTCGCCCCCTACGCCCGCAGCGAAGGATTGACCCCATCGTGACCGCCCACCCGACCGGACAGCCGCGCGCCGAAACTGCCCCCGGCATCGTCACCTTCGACTTCGCAGCGCTGACCCCGCGCGAGCGCTACAAGCTGCTGATCGGCGCCGTCGTGCCGCGCCCGATCGCGCTGGTGACCACGGTCGACGAGCACGGCACGGTCAATGCTGCCCCCTTCTCCTTCTTCAACTGCCTGTCCGCCGACCCGGCCATCCTCGCGCTCGGGGTCGAATACCGACCGACCGGGGCGCAGAAGGACACCGGCCGCAATGTCAGGCAGACCCTGGCCTTCACCGTCAACATCGTCTCGGACGCGCTCCTGGAAGGCATGAATGTCTGCGCGGTGCCCTTCGAGCCCGGCGCCGACGAACTGGCCGAAGCCGGATTGACCGCGATGCCCGGCGTCAAGGTGCCCTGCCCGTGGATCGGACAGGCGCCGGCAGCCTTCGAATGCCGGCACCACACGACGCTCGGCATCGGCAATTCGCGCGAAATCATTCTCGGCGAGGTCGTCTACGCCCATTTCCGCGCCGACGCGGTCGATCCGCAGAAGCTCTATGTCGACCCGGCCGCGCTCGATGCCGTCGGCCGCATGGGCGGACATGGCTACGCGACCACGCGCGACTATTTCGACCTGCCGACCATGTCCGTGACGACCTGGCGCGAGGATCCGGCAGCGGCGAACCGGCGTCGCTGACACCTGTACGCCAAGCCTCTTCCCTGCTCGGCAGAATGGCTTGCGGCGATAAGGCACAAAGCCATGCACTAGACGCAGGCCAATTAGTCTTTGGTCTATTCGACCTGCGCCAGGAACATCCCGCCCCCTGCGCTCAAGCCATGGCAGGTGCGGCCCTGATGCGCCATCCTCGCACGAACCGGTCCTATCGGCCAGATCAAGGCCGAACGACCGGCGGGTGGGCGACCTAAGCTTTCAGGGAGGATGGGGCCATGTCCGGGATCCTGCGCGCCAGGCGCAACAACGCATGCCGCCTTTCGCGAGGTGACGCATGACAGCCACCACCGAGATCACCGATTTCAAGGTCGAAACGCCCGACGGCGCGACGCTGCACGCCTTCAAGGAAGGACATGGGCAGCCGCTTCTTCTGGTCAGCGGCCTCAGCGGCACAGCCGCGTTCTGGAAAGACATCGCGACGACGCTGTCGCGCTCCTTTCAGGTCATCCGCTTCGATCAGCGCGGCATCGGCGCCAGCACGCGCGGCGATGCTCCCTGCGACATGGAACTCCTGGCCCGCGACAGCCTTGCCGTGCTCGACGCAGCCGGCGTGGGGCGCGCCGTGGTGCTCGGCCATTCCACCGGCGGCTGCATCGCCCAGATGATCGCCAAACTCGCGCCGGAGCGCGTGGACGGACTCATCCTCAGCGCAAGCTGGCTTGCCCCCAGCCGTTTCCTGAGCGCGCTGTTCGGGGCGCGCCTCGCAATCCTCGAGGCGGACCCCTACGCCTATGCCGCCATTTCGGTGCTCAGCGGCTATCAGCCACGCTGGATCGAGCAGAATTGGCACGTCTATGACGATGCGCTGGAAGCGGCCCCGGTCAGCGAGCACGCGAAGATCGTGACCCGCGAGCGGCTCAACGCCCTCCTCGCCTTCGACGGCTCGGCCGATATCGGCTCGCTGCCGATGCCGATCCTGATCCTCGGCACGCGCGACGACATCGTCGTCCCCGTCTACCATCAGGAAGCGCTCGCTGCCGCTCTGCCCGGCTGCCGCCGGGCGATCATGGAGACCGGCGGGCATTTGTTCCCGGTGTCGCGGCCGGACGCCTTCACGGCGACCGTGGCGGAGTGGATCGGCGAACTCTGAGGCCGAACCTGGAGCAACGGCGCGGCGAAATGGCCCATGCGGCGCCGCGCGGCTTCGGGCTAAATGAGAACGCCTCCAAGTCGAAAGACCTGCCCATGCGCGTGATTCTCCCGAGCCTCCTCCTCATCCTGCCCTTTTTCGCGCAGCCTGCCGCAGCGCAGGACGCCGCTGCCGGCGAGCGATCCTTCAACAAATGCCGCGCCTGCCACCAGATCGGCGAAGGCGCGCGCAACCTCGTCGGCCCCGAGCTCAACGGCCTCATCGGCCGGCATTCGGGCGCGGTCGAAGCCTACAGCTATTCGACCGCCAACAAGACTTCCGGCCTGACCTGGGACGAGGCCACCTTCACCGACTACATCAAGGATCCCAGGGCCAAGATCCCCGGCACCAAGATGATCTTCGCGGGCATCAAGAGCGAGAAGGAGATCAAGGATCTGATCGTCTTCCTCAAGCAATTCGACAAGGACGGCCGGAAGCTCTGAACCGCGCTGCGACGACAGCGAATTTGGCCTTCGGCGCCGGCCTGTCGTATCTCCTTCTGCCTGATCGACAGAGGAGAGCCCGATGGCCGGCCCCGCCCCCCGGACGAGACCCCTTTCCGCATTGCGGGACTTCCTGCGCAGCGAGGCCGCCGGCGGCATCATCCTGATGGCGGTAGCGGCGCTTGCGCTCGTCATCGCCAACTCGCCAGCGGCGCCGCTCTATTTCGGCGCGCTGAAGAGCTATATGCTCGGCCTCTCCGTCCTGCACTGGATCAACGACGCGCTGATGGCGGTGTTCTTCTTGCTCGTCGGCCTCGAAATCAAGCGCGAGATGCTGGACGGCCAGCTTTCCAGCTGGGGGCGGCGGGTGCTGCCCGGCTTCGCCGCGCTCGGCGGCATGATCGCGCCGGCGCTGTTCTACCTCGCCTTCAACCTCGGCTCACCGGAAAGCCTGCGGGGCTGGGCGATCCCGACGGCGACCGACATCGCCTTCGCGCTCGGCGTGCTCTCGCTGCTCGGGCCGCGCGTGCCGGCCTCTCTCAAGGTCTTCCTGACGGCACTCGCCATCCTCGACGACCTCGGCGCGGTGATCATCATCGCGATCTTCTACACTGCCGAGCTGTCGGGCCTGTATCTCGGCCTCGCCGCGGCGACGCTTGTCGTCCTGACGGCGCTGAACCGCTTCGGCGTGACGCGGCTGGTGCCCTATCTCCTGCTCGGCGCGGCGCTCTGGTACTTCACCCTGAAGTCCGGCGTGCATGCGACGCTGGCGGGTGTCGCGCTGGCCTTGACCATCCCGCTGAAGCCTTCCCCGGCCCGGCCCGATGACGCCGCATCGCCGCTGCACAAGCTCGAACACGGGCTCCACCCTTATGTCGCCTTCCTGGTCATCCCCGTCTTCGGCTTCGCCAATGCGGGCGTCTCCTTCAGCGGCCTCGGGCTCGCGACGCTCGCCGCGCCGGTGCCGCTCGGCATCATGCTCGGCCTGTTCCTCGGCAAGCAGGTCGGCGTCTTCGGCTTCGGCTGGCTAGCGATCCGCGCCGGCCTCGCCGATCTGCCGGCTCGCGCCTCCTGGCCGCAGTTCTATGGCATCGCCCTGCTCTGCGGCATCGGCTTCACCATGAGCCTCTTCATCGGCCTGCTCGCCTTCCCGGATTCCGAGGCGCTCCAAAACCAGACCAAGATCGGTGTCCTGGCCGGCTCGCTGCTCTCCGGCATCGGCGGCTGGCTGCTGCTAAGGCTTTGTCCGGGCGAGGTTATGCACAAGAAGCAAGGCTGATCTGTTCACCTTTTTGGCAGAACGCCTCTTCCATTTTCGCGCAGCGATGCAATATTTATTCGGTCCGGCAGCCATTCCCGATTCGTAGCCGGAGCGAGCCCGCAAGCAGCGAGGAGCGTCCAGAGCCGATGAAGAAGGCCAAGCGGAAACCGGGGGAGAAGCGGTCGCAGATCGCCGCCATGCCGATCCGCCACGCTGCCGACGGCTCGCGGGAGATCCTGCTCGTCACCTCGCGCACGACGCGCCGGTGGATCGTGCCTAAGGGCTGGCCCATGAAGGGCCTGAAGGATCATGACGCGGCCGCCCGCGAGGCCTTCGAGGAGGCCGGCGTCGTCGGCCGCATCAGCAGCGAGCCGGCGGGGCGCTACAATTACTGGAAGCGCATGAGCGACCATTTCGTGCTCTGCGAGGTCAATCTCTATCTGCTCGAGGTCGAGGAGCAGTTCGAGAACTTCTCCGAGCAGCATCAGCGCGACCTGCACTGGTTCAAACTGGCCGACGCCGCCGATCTCGTCGACGAGCCGGAGCTCAGCACGGCCATCCGCAAGCTGGAACGCCTGCCCGCTTTGGCGGCGTGAGGCCGCCTCTCGATGCATGAGCGCAGCCGCGTCCACCTCGAATACGGCATATCGTTCTGATGGCACGGCTCGCGAATAAGTTGAAGCCAATAAAAAACGGAAACGAATTCGTGTAGATTCCGCCGAGGCATCGCCGCTTGCGCGCTGCAACACATCTTCAACTGGCAGAATCTGCCCAAATGACGTAAAGTCAGCCTTTCCGGACCAAAGGGCCAAAGAATGCCCGACCAGACTCGCCATGACGCATGGCAGGCCGGCGAGAATTACGATCGCTATATGGGGCGCTGGAGCCGCGAGCTCGCGCCTCTTTTCGTCGACTGGCTCAATCCCCTGCCCGGCTTCGAATGGCTCGATGTCGGCTGCGGCACCGGCGCGCTGACCGAGGCGCTGCTCGGCGGCGCCGTGCCGGTCAGCATCATCGGGATCGACCCTTCGGAGGGGCTCCTGGCACTGGCGCGCGAGCGCATCACCAACTGGCGCGTCAGCTTCCGGCAGGGCAGCGCCGAGGCGCTGCCGGTCGAGACCGCGAGTTGCGACGCCGTCGGCTCGGGGCTGATGCTCAACTTCGTGCCTGACCGGGGCAAGGCGCTGGCCGAGATGCGCCGCGCCGTGCGGCCGGGCGGGCTCGTCAGCTTCTATGTCTGGGACTATCCGGGCGGAGCCCCACAATTCGTGCACGCCTTCTGGACCGCGGCGACGGCGCTCGACCCGCAGGCGACGGACCTGGCCGTGGACAGGCGCTTTCCCTTCTGCACGCCTGAGGGGCTGACGGAACTCGCCGCCGCCGCCGGGCTGATCGACATCGCCTGCGAGCCGATCTCCGTGCCGACGCTGTTCCGCAGCTTCGACGATTTCTGGCAACCCTTCACGCTCGGCACCGGCCCGGCGCCCGGCTATTGCGCGAATCTGTCACTGGCCGCGCGCGAACTGCTGCGGCAGCGGCTGCGCGAAAGCCTGTGCTTCGCCTCCGACGGCACGATCCCGCTGGAGGCGCGCGCCTGGGCGGTGCAGGGCATCTCCCCCTGAGAGGGACCGCGCGTGGATCACCATGCGCCCGACCGGACGCGCTGGCGGCGATCGATGTATTTGTTGTCGCATCACACCCGGGCCTCCCTCCCGTCTCACGCCCGGGCTTGCCGCTCGCGTCATGCCCGGCCTTGACCCGGGCATCTCCGGGCAAGGAGTCTCCCGCAGGCTGTTCCGGCCTGAGATTCCCGGGTCTCCCGCCGGTCGCCCGAGAATGACGCGCGTGTTTTCACCCGCCCACGCTTCCGCGCGGGCGTTCGCGATCGAGGGGCAGCGGAGCGCCGCGAGGCGCGAGGTATCGGGCCGCTTCCGTTGAGCCAGGACGCGGCGCGGAAGGATTGAGCCACCTTCCGCACGCCCCGTGGCGCTCCGCTTGCCGGCGATTTGAAAGCCACGGGCCGCGCTTATCCGGCCGGGGTCTCCTCGTGCCCGACGCTTCGCGGATCAGTTCGGCTCATCGCCTCGTCATCCGCTCCGCGTCAAAGCTGGACGCCCCCAACCTTCCAGCGAGCTCCTCGCACAGGGGCCGTAGTACCCCCAGGGCGGTGCCCCGCAGCCTCCCGAGTCCGGGGTGCAAACCCGGCCGCAGGGCGCCGCCCCCACCCCGCCATGCAGCATGCCTCCGGATGGCCGCCCCTCGGGGTGAGGTGGGCCGAGGATAGGGCGATTTGGCAAGGCGGGGACAAGTTTCGTGCGGGGGACCGCGACGCCGGAGGGGACGGTCATCGCCGGAGGATGGGCGACGGGGCCTCCGCCGTCATGGTCGGGCTCGTCCCGACCTTCCACGTCTTTGCCCTGGCTGAGCGAGGCATTCCCGATGGGGCCGCCCGTCATCAGCGTCGCAAGACGTGGATGCTCGGCACAAGGCCGAGCATGACGGCAGAGCACATGAACCGCGACGCTATCCTTCTCCCGGATGGGAGAAGGTGGCGCGGAGCGCCGGATGAGGGTGTGCCGTATCCATAGAAGGCGCAGCGGCTCCGTTGCGCTCTGGTAGTCAGCGGCGGCCCCTCACCCCTGCCCCTCTCACTGACCTCGGGGTTGCCCGAGATCAACACTTCAAGTGGCGTAGTCGGCAACAGCCGACTACGCTGCGGGAGAGGGGTTCCCCGCGCCTCAACTCATCGCGTGCAGCGAGGTCGTTCGAGATCGCGTGAGGCGTAGACGAAGGTGGAGGGGATGTCATGGCGGGAGGATAAGCGATGGCGCCTCCTCCGCCATGGTCGGGCTCGTCCCGACCATCCACGTCTTTGCCCTGGCCGAGCGACGCATTCCCGATGGGGGCGCCCGTCATCAACGCCGCAAGACGTGGATGCTCGGCACAAGGCCGAGCATGACGGCAGAGCGCATGCACCGCGACGCTATCCTTCTCCCGCAGGAGAGAAGGTGATGCGGAGCGCCGGATGAGGGCGCGCCCTATCCGTAGAAGGCGCAGCGGCTCCGTTGCGGCTTGACGATCAGCGGCAGTCCCTCACCCCTGCCCCGCCCCCATCCGGGAGAGGGGTTCTCCGCGCTTCATTGCATCGCGCAGCGAGGTTGTTCGAGATCGCGCGAGGCGTAGACGAAGGTGGAGGTGGAGGTGCAGGGGACGGTCATGCGGGAGCCTCTTGACGGCCTTCACCCCACAACCTCCAATTGAGCGGAAATGCATTTCGAATCAGCGGGGCGATTAGTGGCTCATCTCTTTATTGAGGACATTGTTGGAAAACTGAAAAGGGGCGAACTTCGCATACCCGCGTTTCAACGTGGGTTTGTCTGGACGCCGGACGATGTAGCCTTTCTTATGGACAGCATCTATAAAGATTATCCATTCGGGAGCGTCCTACTCTGGCGAACAAAAATAAAACTCACGCAAGAGAGGAACTTAGGGCCCTTTGAGATACCGAAGCCAGAAGCTGATTACCCTATTGATTATGTCCTCGACGGGCAGCAAAGGCTAACGTCGATTTTGGGTGTTTTCGCAAATGACCTTCCAAGAACCAACATCATAGATTGGAAGGATATTTATTTTGATATGCAAGCGCCCGAGAACGCGCAGAACTCTCAGTTTATCGCGCTCGATCCTCCCGAAGTCGACCCTGAGAGGCACTTTCCGCTCAAGATTATCTTCGATTCAACTTCTTATAGAAGAACAACGCGAAATTTTAGCGATGAATTGAGCGCTCGTTTAGACGATCTACAGAAACGCTTCCAGCAGGCGCAATTTCCGTATTTTCTGATGGAAACGGAAGAAAAGCAAAAAATCGCAATCGTATTTGAACGCATCAATCGCAAAGGAATTCCGCTCGATACGTTTCAGCTTCTCACAGCTTGGACATGGAGTGAAGATTTCGAGCTTAAACAGCAGTTCGAAGAACTCGCCGACGAGCTTGAGCCTTTTGGATTTGAGTCAATCGGAGACGATACCGATTTGCTCCTTAGATGCGCAGCGGCAGTATTGCTAGGCAAGGAAAGCCCGGAAAGCCTTCTACTCGTCGATGGAGCAACCGTTAGAGACACATTGCCTCGAATAAAGAAAGGCATCAAAGCGTCTATCGATTTTCTTAAGCAAAACTTCGGAATCCAGCGACTAGGCAACCTGCCTTATCCAACAATGCTGATTCCTCTTACGGCCTTCTTTGAAGGGCCGGAAGGAGAGCAACTTTCGCTTACCGCAAGCAATCCGACGTAATTAAGCAATGGTTTTGGCGATCGGCATTCTCTCGGCGGTACAGCAGCGCGACCAAACGCAATTTGGAAGCCGACATCAGCGGAGCGAAAACCCTTCGTGCGGAAGGAGATAGCACGCTCGGAAATTTCGACGCGCCTATAAGCGAGAGCTACTTCAAGGATCGTCGATTCATTATCGGAACGGTCGATACACGCGTTTTTGTTTTGCTCCTTAGCCATCAAAACCCAAAATCTATTGTAAATGGCAATAGTATTAATATCTCAAAAGTCCTCACTGCCGGAAATCGAGCAGAGTTTCACCATCTTTATCCTCAGGCCTTCCTGCGATCAAAGGGAATCGACTCCGTAAGAATAAATGCTCTTGCAAATTTTTGCATCTTATCTGCTGCTGACAACAAAAAGGTCGGCAGCCTTCAACCATCTCAATACAAGCCAAGGCTCGCCGACAACGTTGAAAAAACACTCCCTGGAAATCTCATACCTATATCTATATTCGATGACGACTTTGAAAAATTCATCGACGAGCGCGCAAAGATCCTAGCTTCGGCGGCGAATAAGCTGATGGCGAAGTAGCCTACCTCCTCCGCCTCTCTCCCGCGCCCTTCGGCCGCGATTCCGGCACCGGGCCCATTTCGTCCAGGGTCGGCTTGCGGGCGCGTGAGGCGAGCGGGTCGCTCTTCGGCTTGCCCTCGCCACCGCCGAAATTATGGGGGCCCATATCGGCGTCGGTCGGTTTCCGCGCGCGGGTCGGCGGCAGGTTGGCGCTGGAGCCGTAAGAGCGCTCGCCCTTGTACTTGCCGGCGGAGGCCTCGACATCGCTCTGGCGGGCGAGCGGGTCGTCCGAGATCGCCAGCTCCGTCGCCTGCAGGCGCTTGATCTCGTCGCGCAGACGCGCGGCGGTCTCGAATTCGAGATCGGCCGCGGCCTCGCGCATGCGCTTCTCGAGATCGGCGATCGCGGCCTTGAGGTTGTGGCCCGAGGCCGGCGCCACCAGCCCCTTGTCGACCGTGACATGGTCGCGCTCATAGACCGAGCCGAGGATGTCGCCGATGGCGCGCTTGATCGTCTGCGGCGTGATGCCGTTGGCCTCGTTATAGGCGACCTGCTTCTCGCGGCGGCGATTGGTCTCCGCCATCGCCCGCTCCATCGAGCCGGTGATGTGATCGGCATAGAGGATGACCTTGCCGTCGACATTGCGCGCGGCGCGGCCGATGGTCTGGATCAGCGAGGTCTCAGAGCGCAGGAAGCCCTCCTTGTCGGCGTCCAAGATGGCGACGAAGCCGCATTCGGGGATGTCGAGGCCCTCGCGCAGCAGGTTGATGCCGACGAGGACATCGAACGCGCCCAGCCTGAGATCGCGGAGAATCTCGATGCGCTCGATCGTGTCGATGTCCGAGTGCATGTAGCGCACGCGAATACCGTTCTCGTGCAGGTATTCGGTCAGGTCCTCGGCCATGCGCTTGGTCAGCACGGTGACGAGGGTGCGGTAGCCGCTCGAAGTGACCTCCTTGACCTCGTCGAGGAGGTCCGCGACCTGATGCTTGGCCGGGCGGATCTCGACCGGCGGATCGATCAAACCTGTCGGGCGGATGACCTGCTCGGTGAAGACGCCGCCGGTCTGGTCCATCTCCCAGCCGCCGGGCGTGGCCGAGACATGCACCGACTGGGGCCGCATCGCGTCCCATTCCTCGAAGCGCAGCGGCCGGTTGTCCATGCAGGAGGGCAGGCGGAAGCCGTATTCGGCCAGCGTCGCCTTGCGGCGGAAGTCGCCCTTGTACATCGCGCCGATCTGCGGGACCGAGACATGGCTCTCATCGGTGAAGACCAGCGCGTTGTCGGGCAGGTATTCGAACAAAGTCGGCGGCGGCTCGCCCGGCTTGCGGCCGGTGAGATAGCGCGAATAGTTCTCGATGCCGTTGCAGGAGCCGGTGGCCTCGATCATCTCGATGTCGAAGGTGCAGCGCTGGTCGAGCCGCTGCGCCTCGAGATAGCGGCCCATGCGGTTGAGCTCGTCGAGGCGGGCCTTCAGCTCCTGCTTGATCGACTTGACGGCCTGGGTCAGCGTCGGGCGCGGCGTGGTGTAGTGCGAATTGCCGTAGACCTTGATGAACTCCAGCTCGCCGGTCTTCTGGCCGGTGAGCGGGTCGAACTCGCTGATGCTCTCGACCTCGTCGCCGAACAAGCCGATGCGCCAGGCGCGGTCTTCATAGTGCGCCGGGAACAGCTCGATGACATCGCCGCGCACGCGGAAGGTGCCGCGGGCGAAATCGCCGAGCGTGCGCTTGTATTGCAGGGCGACGAGATCGGCGATGAGCTGGCGCTGCTCGATGCGCTCGCCGAGCTTCACCGAGAAGGTCATCGCCGTATAGGTCTCGACCGAGCCGATACCGTAGATGCAGGAGACGGAGGCGACGATGATCACGTCGTCGCGTTCGAGCAGGGAGCGCGTCGCGGCGTGGCGCATCCGGTCGATCTGCTCGTTGATCGAGGATTCCTTCTCGATATAGGTGTCCGAGCGCGGAACATAGGCCTCCGGCTGGTAATAATCGTAGTAGGAGACGAAGTACTCGACCGCGTTGTCGGGGAAGAAGCTTTTGAATTCCCCGTAAAGCTGGGCCGCCAGCGTCTTGTTCGGCGCGAGCACCAGCGCCGGGCGCTGCGTCTCCTCGATCACCTTGGCCATGGTGAAGGTCTTGCCGGAGCCGGTGACGCCGAGCAGCACCTGGTCGCGCTCCTGACGGCGGATGCCGTCGACGAGATCGGCGATGGCGGTCGGCTGGTCGCCGGATGGGGAGAACTCCGATTTCATCGTGAAGGCGATGCCGCCTTCCGATTTCTCGGGGCGCGGCGGGCGATGCGGCGTCCAGGCCTTGCCCGGATCGATGAAGGGGCTGCCGGTTTCGAGGAGGTGCTGCAGCGAAGTCGCGGTCGCGGCCGCCGCCCCCTCGGCGCCGGCGAAAGCGGAATCGGCCTTCTTCGACAGCTTCTTCTTCGGCCGGGTGTCGCCATCGCCGGGGCGGGCCTCGGCCTCGGCCTCGTAGCCGGCCTGCGGCTGGTCACTGAAGCCCGAGGCGCCGCCCGGAACCGCCGTGCCGCGGTTGATCGCGGGGTTCAGCAGATCGGCGAGATAGCCTTCGAGCGGCTTCAGCTCCGGCTTCGACGCCTTCGAGTTCGGCGTGCGGGCGCTCGACGGCTTCTTCGCGGCCTTCGGCTTGGTGGTCGTGCTGTCGGGGCTTTTCGGCATGGCCGCAATATGGGGCGGAACGGCTGCGGATGCGAGAGGGCGCGGCGCCTCGCCAGCGCGATTGGTGACAGGAGTTGACAGGGGATCGTCTTGCTATTTTAAGTTGTATATAATCGATTCCAACAACCTGAAGGACGGGCCATATTGAGGAGTAGGTCCGTGCCGGCGGGCGATGAAATCGAGACCTTCATCGCCCGCTGGCGGGTTTCGGAGGGAGCGGAGCGCGCCGCCTATGCGCAGTTCCTCAGCGAGCTCTGCCGGCTGATCGGCGTCGAGCCGCCGCAGCCGCCGACCAGCGACTCCGACGCTGTGACCTATCGCTTCGAGTATCCCGTGCGCTTTCCCGATGGGCAGGGCGGCCACAGCACGGGGCGCATCGATCTTTACCGAAAGGGCGCCTTCGTCCTCGAAGCCAAGCAGAGCCGGCTGAAGGGGCAGGCGAAGGAGATATTGCCGGCACAGGGCGCCCTGCCCTTCGCGGAGCCGGCGGGACCGCGCGGCCGGCGCGGGGCCGATCGCGCCTGGGACGTGCTGATGCTCAACGCCAGGCGCCAGGCGGAGGACTATGCCAAGGACCTGCCGGCCCCGCATGGCTGGCCGCCCTTCCTGATCGTCTGCGACGTCGGCCACTGCTTCGAGTTCTACGCCGACTTCACCGGGCATGGTAAGAACTACGTCCAGTTCCCGGACCGGCAGCGCTACCGCGTCTATCTCGACGATCTGCGCGACGAGGCTGTGCGTCGCCGCCTCGCGATGGTCTGGACCGACCCGCTCTCGCTCGACCCGACCCGCCATGCGGCGCGCGTTACCCGCGCCATCGCCGAGAGGCTGGCGGCCGTCTCCAAGGCATTGGAGCGCGAGCACGACCCCGAGGAGGTCGCGCTCTTCCTGATGCGCTGCCTGTTCACGATGTTCGCCGAGGATGTCGGGCTGATCCGCAAGGACGCCTTCAAGACATTGCTGCGGGATTGTCGCGACGACCCCGCCTCCTTCCTGCCGCTGGTATCGGAGCTGTGGCAGGCGATGGACAAGGGCTCCTACTCGACCTCGGTGCGAGAGCGGATGAAGCGCTTCAACGGCAAGCTTTACGAGGACGCCAAGGTCTACCCGCTCGGGCGCGAGGAGATCGGCGAATTGCTCGCCGCCGCCGAGCATGACTGGAAGGAAGTCGAGCCCGCGATCTTCGGCACGCTGCTGGAGCAGGCGCTCGACGAGAAGGAGCGCGCCCGGCTGGGCGCGCATTACACGCCGCGGGCCTATGTCGAGCGGCTTGTCGTCGAGACGGTGATCGGCCCATTGCGGGACGATTGGCGGGCGGTGCTCGCCGCCGCCCAGCAGGCGCGCGATGGCGGCGACGCGAACAAGGCGCTGGCGCTGGTCGAAAGTTTTCACGAAGCCCTGTGCCGAACGCGCGTGCTCGATCCGGCCTGCGGAACCGGGAACTTCCTGCACGTTGCTCAGGAGCTGATGAAGAAGCTCGAAGGCGAGGTGCTCGACGCCGCAAGTGAGCTCGGCAGTGCCGAATCGCTCGGCGGCTTTGCGCGACATGCGGTAGGTCCGCACCAGTTCCTCGGCATGGAGATCAATCGCCGCGCTGTCGCCATTGCCGATCTCGTGCTCTGGATCGGTCATCTGCAATGGCATTTCCGCACGCGCGGCTTCGCTCCCAAGGAACCGATCCTCGAAAAGCTCAATCACATCCACAAGCGCGACGCCGTTCTGTCGTGGGACGACTGGCCGATCCCGGGCTGGCGCAATGGCAAGGAATTCCTGCCGAATCCGCGCCTTCCGGAATGGCCGGAGAGCGAGTTCATCGTCGGCAACCCGCCCTTCATCGGCGGCAAGGACCTGCGCGGCCGACTCACCGACGTCTATGCGGAGGCGCTGTGGGCGGTGCATCCGCAGATGAACGAGAGCGCCGATTTCGTGATGTATTGGTGGGACCGGGCCGCCGAGCTGCTGACGCGGCCGGACACCAAACTGCGGCGTTTCGGCTTCGTCACCACCAACTCGATCACGCAGCTCTTCCAGCGCCGCACGATCGAGCGGCATCTGGCGGCGCGACGGCCGCTCTCGCTGGTCATGGCGATCCCCGACCACCCCTGGACCAAGGCCGGCAAGGACACCGCCGCGGTGCGGATCGCGATGACGGTGGCGCAGGCGGGGCGGCGTGATGGAAGGCTTTGCGAGGTCACGTCCGAGGCGGCGCTCGACACCGACCAGCCTCATATCGAATTGCGCGCATGCGAGGGGCGGATCAACGCCGATCTGACGGTCGGCACCGATACCAGCCAGGCCATGGGCCTGCAGGCCAATGCAGGGCTGAGCTCACGCGGGATGATGCTGTTCGGCAAGGGGTTCATCGTGTCGCCTCAACAGGCGGAAGCGCTCGGCCTCGGACGCAGGGCAGGCCTGGAGGAGCACATCCGCCTCTATCGCAACGGCCGCGACCTGATGGCTCGCCCGCGAGGCGCGATGGCCATCGATCTCTATGGGCTGCGGCCCGACCATGTCCGGGAACAATACCCGGAGGTCTATCAGCATCTGCTCCGGACCGTGAAGGTCGAGCGTGACCGCAACAGGGATGCCGATATCAGGGCACGATGGTGGCTCTTCGGACGGACGCGCGATGAAATCCGCCCCGTCCTCGCGCCGCTTCAGCGCTATATCGCCACGGTCGAGACCGCCAAGCACCGGGTCTTCCAGTTCCTCGACGCGTCGATCCTGCCCGACAACATGCTGGTCGCGGTGGCGCTATCCGACGCGTTCCATCTCGGCGTGCTATCCTCGCGCATCCACGTCACCTGGTGCCTGGCGCAGGGCGCGACTCTGGAAGATCGCCCGCGCTACTCGAAATCCCGCTGCTTCGACCCCTTCCCTCTTCCCGATGCGGCGGAGCTTCAGAAGGAAGCCATCCGCCGACCCACGGAGAAACTGGACGCGCTGCGCAAACAGGTGCTGGCCGATCACCCCGATCTCACCCTGACCAAGCTCTACAATGTGCGCGAGGCGATCCGCGCCGGCCGCGCCCTGACGACGGCCGAAGCCGATATCCGCGACCGCGGGCTTGTTCTGATCCTCGACGAGCATCACGACGCCATCGATGCCGCGGTCGCCGCCGCCTATGGCTGGCCGGTCGATCTGGCCGCCGAGGAGATGCTGACGCGGCTCGTCGCCCTGAACCGGCAGCGCCTTCAGGAAGAGGCGCGCGGCATGGTGCGCTGGCTGAGACCGGACTATCAGCGCCCGCGCTTCGGCGATGCCGGCCGGGGCGGCGAGCAGATCGAGGCGGAAGGGCTGGCTGCTGCGCTGCCGGCTGGCACGCAGCGGCCGCTCTTCCCGCTCGATCCGGTGGAGAGGGTCGCCCGCGTGCTGTCGGTTCTCGTCTATGCTCCGACAGCGCTCGACGCTGCCGCAATCGCCGCGCGCTTCCGGCAGGGCCGCAAGGTCGAGCGCGCAATCCGCGGCATCCTGGTGTCGCTGGCCCGCGTCGGCGAAATCTCGACTGCCGATGGCGGGCGCCGCTTCGCGCGCCGCTTGAGCGCCACGGGATGAGCGGGCTCAGGCTGGCTTCTGCCCGTGTCCTTCGGCCCGGTCGAGTTCCGCCTGCTTGCGCTCGCACCAGACGCGGCCCTCGTCGCCGCCCCAGAGCAGCCAGGCGATCCAGCCAGCAGAGGGATTGTCCTTGTCGCCGAAGCCCTTGGCCTGGCAGTCGACAGCGTGGCGAGCGAAATAGCTCACCATGCGACGCACGGTTTCCTCGCTCAGGGGCCTGCGATGACTGAGATCGCGGGCGCGCGCGACGCCGATCTGCGTGCCGCCGCGGTTAAACTTCTGGCGCAATCTCAGACCTTTCGCAGCCGCCTTGGCGACGGTTTCAGGCGGCGTGAGGTCGAAATGCTGCATCGCAGCCGCTCCCCTCATGATCATCGCACGACACTCCCCTCCTTCGGTCTGGAAACAACGCCCAGGGGCAGGCAGAGGTTCAACCGGTGCGGCCTTCCTCCTGTAGCCAAGTTGCGATTCCGGCGGCAGCAGCGACGCCGGTCGCAAAGCTCGCCTGCAGCAGATAGCCGCCGGTCGGTGCCTCCCAGTCGAGCATCTCGCCGGCGGCGAAGACGCCCGGCAGGCGCTTCAGCATGAAGCCGGCATCGAGCTCGTTATGAACGATGCCGCCGGCCGTCGAGATGGCGCGTGCGATCGGCATCGGCGCGTCGAGGCGCAGCGGCACGGCCTTGATCAGCGATGCCAAACCCTCCGGTTCAGTCGGCAGTGCGTTACCAGTCGACTCGCGCAGGAGCGCGGCGGCGACGGGCGAAAGCCCCCCGGCCTTGCGCAGGTGGTTGCTCAGCGTCTCGCCCTTGCGGCGCTTCGCCAGGCGCATGGCAAGATCGCCCATCGCAAGATCCGGCCGCAGGTCGATCGCGATCCCAGCGGCGCCATCGCGCAGGATCGCCTCGCGGATCGGCGCCGAGAGCGCGTAGATCGCGCCGCCCTCAATGCCATCAGCATCGATCATCGCCTCGCCAGAGGCTGCCTCGCCGCCGAAACGGATCACGATGCGCTTGAGGGGGTGGCCGGCGAAGCGCTCCTTCATCAATGGCGACCAGGCGACCGCGAAGCCGCCATTTGCCAGCCGGAGCGGCGAGACAGCGACGCCGCGCTCGGCCAGCAAAGGCACCCAGCCGCCATCGGAGCCGAGCCGCGGCCAGCTCGCGCCGCCCAGCGCCAGCAACGCCGCATCGGGGCGGACAAGCTCCATGTCGCCGCTCGCAAGGCGAAAGTTCAGGGCGCCATCCACGTCCCAGCCGGTCCAGAGCCGGCCCGACGCGAGCGTCACGCCCAACCCTTCGAGACGCCGCAGCCAGGCGCGCAGCAGCGGCGAGGCCTTCATCGCGCGCGGAAAGACGCGGCCGCTCGAACCGATGAAGGTCTCGGCGCCGAGCGCATCGGCCCAGTCGCGCAAGGCCTGTGGCGGGAAGGCCCGCAGCGCCGGCTCCAGCCAGCCCTGCGCCTCGCGATAACGGCTGAGAAAGGCGTCGAACGGCTCGGAATGGGTGAGGTTCAGGCCGCCGCGCCCGGCGAGCAGGAGCTTGCGGGCCGGGGAGGCCATGCGCTCATAAATCGTGACGCGATGCCCGGCCTCTGCCAGCCGCTCGGCGGCGATCAGTCCGGCGGGGCCGGCGCCGATGATGGCGATGTCGGGCATGGGCTCTCGCATCCTGAGGCATCATCCCGGACGGAGCGAAGCGGAGATCCAGGACAGCGTTGTTTCCGCAAGGCTTGGCTTTAGACTGGCGCTCCCGCCGCGAGAAGCCCCACCAGGACGCTCCATGCCCACTATAGCCGCTTATATCGGCGCCGCGTTCTTCGAGATCGCCGGCTGCTTCGCCTTCTGGGGCTGGCTCAGGCTCGGCAAGCCGGTCTGGTGGCTGCTGCCGGGGCTGGTGTCGCTCGGGCTCTTCGCCTGGCTGCTGACGCTGGTGGAGAGCGCGGCGGCAGGGCGCGCCTTCGCCGCCTATGGCGGGGTCTACATTGCCGCCTCGCTGGGCTGGCTCTGGGCCGTCGAGGGCGTCAGGCCGGATCGTTGGGACCTGACCGGCGGCGCCATCTGCCTCGCCGGCGCCGCGATTATCCTGGCAGCGCCGCGGTAGGGCGGTGGATCACCTGCCCGAATGCGGGGCGGGGACGAGCACGGCCGGCGTCTCACGGTTGCGCGCCGCTTCCTTGTTCTCGCGCAGGCGGCTTTCGCGCAATTCGTTGGCGCTCTCGAGGATCGGATAGGCGATCGAGACGACATGGCCGTGGATGCGCTTGAGGTCCCGGATGATGTCGAGATGGATCGCGCTGGTCTCGATCGATTCCGGCCGGCCCGAACGCAGGCGCTGGAAATGGCTGTCAGCGGCATGCCGCTCGGCCTCGCGCATCGCCGCCTTGTCGGCGAAGAGCTGGCGGGCGAGCACGATGTCGCGGGTGGCGAAGACGTTGAGCGCCAGCGCCAGCGCCGAGGCGACGCGCTGATGGAAATCGCGGATCTCGGCCAGCCCCTCAGGCGAGAAGCTGTAGCGTTTGCGGATCTTCTTCTCGGCGAGCTCGCGCAGGTTCTTGTCGATGATGTCGCCGATATGCTCGAGATTGGTGATCAGGGTGATGATCTCGAACAAGCGGCGGCTCTCCTCCTCGGTCAGCTCGTTGCGCGAGACCTTGACCAGATAGAGCTTGATGGACTCGTGGATGGTGTCGACGCCGTCATCGGCCTGGGCGATGGCGCGGGAGAGCTTGAGCTCGTCCTTCTCCAGCAGGGTCATCGTGTCGCGCAGCATGGCCTCGACGCGGTCGCCCAGCCGCAGCGCCTCGCGCATCGCGCCGGCGAGCGCCTCGGTCGGGCTGTCGAGGGCGTTGGGGTCGAGATAGCGCGGCGTCACCGCCTCGGATTTCTCCTGCTTGCCGGGCATGAAACGCTCGACCAGGGCGGCGATCGGCCCGACGAAGGGCAGGAAGATCAGCGCGCCGACCAGATTCAGCCCGACATGGAACTCGATGGCGAAACGCTGGCCGGTGATCGGCAGGCTGGTGAGCCAGGCCGAGAGCGGGCCGACGAAGGGGATGACGGCCAGCGCCAGCAGGAGGCGCGTCAGCAGGTTGCCGACGGCGGCGCGGCGCTGGGCTGCGGGCGCGCCGAGCTGGTCGAGCACCGGGATCAGCGCATTGCCGAGATTGGCGCCGATGACCAGCGTCAGCGCGGTGGCCGGCGGGAACAGGCCCGACGCCGCGAAGGTCGCGACCAGCAGGATGATCGCGATGCTGGAATGCACCATCCAGGTCGCCGCGATGGCGACGAGGACGGCGAGCAGCGGCTCGCTGCCGAGAGCGCCGAGGACAACCCGGAAGGTCGGCGATTGGGCGAGCGGGGCCGCCGCCGTATTCAGCTCGATCAGCGAGAGCAGAATCAGGCCGATGCCGACGAGGACGCGGCCGATATTGCGCGGCCGCTCCATCGCCTCGCTCGAAAGATACATGGCGACGCCGATGGCGATGCAGAGGCCCCAGAGCCAGCCGAGATCCATCGAGATGACGAAGGCGGCGAGCGCCGTGCCGAGATTGGCGCCGAGCAGCACGGCGAGCGCCATGGCCGAGCCGATCAGCGCCTGACCGGCGAAGGAGGAGACCAGGAGCGTCGTTGCCGTCGAGCTCTGCAGCACCATGGTCACGACGACGCCGCTGCCAAAGGCGGCGAAGCGATTCCGTGTGAAACTCTGCAGGGCGTGCCTGAGCTGCGAGCCGAAGGCGCGCATCGCGCCGGTTCGCACCAATCTGACCGCCCAGATCAGCAGCGCGACGCCGCCCGCCAGATGGATCAGGATATTGGTTGCGCTCTCGCCCGTGGCCATTTTTGTGCGGTCTTTTCCCGATTCAGGTGACGATGACAGGCCGAATCTAACAGTTTTTGATTAGCCAACTCAACAGATATAAGCAGTGAAAGTGCTGAGAATGCGGCAGTTTCCTGCCGCATATGTGAGCGATTTCCTGTCTCTGGCGGCCTTCAGGCCGGCGGAATCAGCGTCACGCCCGATTTCGCGAAGGAAACCGCGACCGGAGCACCCTGCTCCAGCAAATCGCGAGCACCATACTGCACCACGAAAAGCTCGCCGACCTCGGTCTCGACCATGATGTCGAGGTGATTGCCGAGATAGGCGCATTTGCGGATCGTGCCCGGCAGCGAGCCAGCCAGACCGGTCTCGCCGAGCAGCAGGGATTCCGGCCGGATCGCGACCTTGGCCGGGCCGGGACCGAGCCCGCGCGCCGGCAGCGACACGGTCGCCGAACCGATGCCGACATCGGCGCGGCCGTCCGCCACCGCCTTCACGGTGACATCCACCAGATTGGCATCGCCGATGAAGTCCGCGACGAAGGCGTTGGAGGGCTGCTCATAGAGGTCGCGGGGGGCGCCCTCCTGCGCGATCCGCGAATTCGACATCACGATGATGCGGTCGGAGACGGCGAGCGCCTCCTCCTGGTCGTGGGTGACATAGGCGACGGTCAGGTTGAGATCCTGCTGCAATTCGCGGATCTCCTCGCGCACGCGGCGACGGAGTTTCGCATCGAGGTTGGAGAGCGGCTCGTCGAAGAGCAGCACTTGCGGCTCCAGCACGAGGGCGCGCGCCACTGCGACGCGCTGCTGCTGGCCGCCGGACAGCTCGGACGGGTAGCGGTTCTCGAAGCCCTTGAGGCCGACGAGCGCCAGCTTCTCCAGCGCCATCTGCTTCGCCTGCTCCTTGCCGAGACCCTTCACGGTCGGGCCGTAGGCCGCGTTCTCCAGCACGCTCATATGCGGAAAGAGTGCGTAGGACTGGAAGACCATGGAGACGTCGCGGTCAGCGGCGGAGAGCTTCGTCACGTCCTTGCCGCCGATCAGGATCTGGCCTTCGCTGGCGATCTCGAGCCCGGCGATCATGCGCAAAGTCGTGGTCTTGCCGCAGCCGGAGGGGCCAAGCAGCGTGACGAGCTTGCCGGCCTCGATGGTGAAATTGACGTTGTCGACCGCCGTCACCGCGCCGTAGCGCATGGAGACGTTGCGGAATTCGACGGAAGCGGGCCCGGCCTTCACGATGCGGCTACTCCTGGCTTGAGCGGCTCGGCGGCCGAACTCGACAGCGGGATGAGCTTGCGGCGGCCGAGCTTACGCTCGCCGACGCCGAGCTGGATGAGGCCGATGCCGAGCGCCATGAAGACGATCAGCACCGAGGAATAGGCGATGGCGAGACCGAACTCGCCGGCTTCCACACGCCCGACGATATAGGCCGTCGAGAGGTTGTACTCGGCCGAGACCAGGAAGATCACGGCGCTGACCGCCGTCATCGAGCGCACGAAGGAATAGACCAGCGCCGAGACCAGCGCGGGCTTCAGCAGCGGCAGCACGACGCGCCAGAGCGTGGTGAAGCTGCGAGCGCGCAGCGTGGTCGAAGCCTCGTCCAGGCTCTTGTCGATCTGCGACAGGCCGGCGATGCCCGAGCGGACGCCGACCGGCATGTTGCGGAAGACGAAGGCGATGATGAGGATCAACCCCGTGCCGGTGATCTCGATCGGCGGCACGTTGAAGGCGAGGATATAGGCGACGCCGAGCACTGTGCCGGGAATGGCGAAGGAGAGCATCGTCGCGAATTCGAGCGCGCCGCGGCCGCGGAAGCGCTGGCGCGTCAGCAGATAGGCGGTCAGCAGGCCGATGATCGCGGTCAGCGGCGCCGAGATGGCCGCGACCTTGATCGTGGTGAAGAAGGACGGCCAGGCGGAGCCCTGGAAATAGATGCCGTTGCTGAAATCGATGGCGAAACCGGTGAGATAATGCTGCAGCGTCGGCGTGAAGTCGCGGCCCATGTTGCGGACGAAGCCGCCGATGAGGATGACGATGTAGATCACCAGCGTCAGCGCGACCCAGGGCACGATCACAGCGACGGAGAGCCAGGTGATGCGGCGCGGCAAGGGCGTCGGCAGGCCGGCGTCACCCTTGCCGGTCACGGTGGTATAGGATTTGCCGCCGAGCCAGCGCTGCTGCACCCAGAAGGCGCCGAGCGTGAAGGCAAGCAGCACGATGGCGAGCACCGCCGCCTGCCCCTGATTGTAGGAAGCGCCGACCACCGCGAAGAAGATCTTGGTCGAAAGCACCTCGAAATTGCCGCCGAGCACCAGCGGATTGCCGAAATCGGCCATGCTCTCGACGAAGCCGAGCAGGAAGGCATTGGCGATGCCGGGCTTGAGCAGCGGCCAGGTCACGGTGCGGAAGGTCTGCCAGCGCTTGGCGCCGAGCGTCTGCGAGGCTTCCTCCAGGCTGGGCGAAATGCCCTGCACCACGCCGATCAGCACGAGGAAGGCGATCGGCGCGAAGGCGAGCACCTGCGCCAGAAGGACACCCGGCAGGCCGTAGAGCCAGCGCGAGCGCGGAATGTCGAACCACTCATACAGCAGCGTCGAGAAGGCGCCGGCGCGGCCGAAAAGCAGGATCAGCGCGAGGCCGATGACGAAGGGCGGGGTGATGATCGGCAGCACGGTGAGCGCGCGCATGATGCGCTTGCCCGGCATGCCGGTGCGCAGGATCAGCAGCGCGCAGGCGAGGCCGAGCAGCGTGGTGATGACGCCGCAGAGCACGGCCAGGACCAGCGTGTTCCAGGCGACGCCGCAATTGGTGTTGCTGGTGACGCAGCCAAGACCCCAGATCGAGGAATCCAGGAAGCGCGCGACGAAGGCCGAGAGGGCAAAGGCGCCGCTCTGGTCGACCAGCGCGCTCCTCAGGATGATCGCGACCGGGAAGAAGATGAAGACGCCGATCAGCAGGATGATCAGGCCGATCGTCGAGGTGGTGAAGAGATCGCCCCGGCAGACACCGCGATAGGCGAGGCCGTGACAGAGCAGGAAGAGCAGCGAGAGCAGCGTGACGAAGGCGCCGCCGCCAATGCCGCGCTGCGCGGCGCCGGCGCCGCCGAGCAAGGCGGCGAGCCAGCCGATGCCCTGATCCTTCAGCACGATGGCGAAGGCCTGGGCGAAGAACAGCAGCAGGCCGAGCGCGCCGGCCCAGATCAGCACGGCGGCCGTGCGCTGACGGTCCTGACTGCCCCAGAAGAACGTCGCCGCCGCGAGCGCGACGCCGACCGGCAGGAGCCAGGGCGTCTGACCGGAGAGGGCGAGCGCCAGCGCGCTACCGGCCTTGCCGAACGGATATTCCGCCAGCCAGCCCCAGCTCGTCAGGCTCATGCCTTCGACGAGATACCAGGGCATCAGCGCATAGCCGAGCCAGCCGATCAGCAGCACGAATCGCGTCGCCGGTGCCATGCTTGCCCTGCCCTCACAGTTTCCGTTGGCCCGAACCGGTTGCCCCGGCTTTCAGAGCCCAGCCCTTGTCCTGCGCCCGAATCTCCAGCGTCATACCGGACGCAGCGAAGCGGAGATCCGGGATCCATGCCGGAGCGCATCCGGCGGAGGTTCAGGCATGGATCCCGGGTCAAGCCCGGGATGACGACGTGTTTCCGCGATCATCCGGAAACACGCCGGAGAGACGCGCCTTACTTCGGCAGCGCCTTGACTTCCTTGTCCCACTTGGCGAGCAGGCGGTTGCGCTCGGCCGAGGAGCCGTATTTCACGAAGTCGTAGTTGATCAGCTTCATCTGATCCATCTTGGGCGACTGCGCCGGCACCGGCGCCGCCTTGTTCGACGGCACCTGATAGGACTTGGCCGGGGCGGCAAGCGCCTGGGCCGCCGGGGTCAGGGCCCAGTCGTAGAACTTCTTGGCGTTGTCGAGATTGCGCGCGCCCTTGACGATCGACATCGAGCCGATCTCGTAGCCCGTGCCCTCGCAGGGTGCGACCGGCTTGATCGGGTCGCCCTGCACGGCGAAGACCACCGCGTCATGGATGAAGACGATCCCGACCGCGGTCTCGCCGAGGCTCGCCGCCTTGGCCGGTGCCGCACCCGACTTGGTGTACTGGCTGACGTTCTTGTGGAGCTGCTTCAGATAGTCGAAGCCCTTCTCCTCGCCCATCAACTGCACGACGGTGGCGAGCAGGTTGTAGGCGGTGCCCGACGAATTGGGATCGGCGACCTGGACGTCGTCCTTGAGCTTGGGATTGAGCAGATCGGCCCAGCATTTCGGCTCCGGAATGCCCTTCGCCTTGATCTGCTCGGTGTTGTAGCCGAAGCCGAGCGCGCCGGCGTAGATGCCGATGGAGCGCTGCTTGGCCGCCTTCCACTGATCGAGCGCCCAGCTATGCAGCTCGGCGTTCTTCGGCGACTCGTATTCGAGGGTCAGCCCCTCTTCAGCCGCCTGCAGATGCGGATCGCCCGTGCCGCCCCACCAGATGTCGCCGCGCGGGTTGGAGGACTCGGCCTTGAGCTGGGCATAGATCTCGCCCGCCGATTTGCGGGTCATGGCGACCTTGATGCCGGTGTCCTTCTCGAAGGCCGTCGACATGGCGCGGCACCATTCCTCCTGGACACCGCAATACATGACGAGCGACCCTTGCGCGCGGGCCGGGGTGGCGGCGAAGGCCGCTGTGGCAAGCGCGGCGAAAAGCCCCGCCTTGAGCCAGGATTTCGATGACATGCTAACCTCCCTGATCGAAGAACCCGGCTTCTATGTCCGGTTCTTGTGACTGATGTGAAACTGAGACGAATGGTTGCGAAAGATCAACGAAATACAGCGCCGGCTAAGCGATTCCTGTGATCTCCTGGAGTGTCGGAGCCAGTTTCGGCGTGCAGCACAGGATCGGGTTGCCCTTCGCGATCCCCTCGCCCGCGAAGAAATCGTTGATGGAGGCACCCGCCTCGCTGGCGATGACGATGCCGGCCGCAACGTCCCAAGCGTTGATGTGCAGCTCGGCATAGGCATCGCTGCTGCCGTTGGCGACATGGCAGAGACCGAGCGTGCCCGAACCGCCGCGCTTCATCGCCGCGCCCGCGGTATAGCCACGCTCGATCACCTTGAGATAGTTCGCCGCGGGCACGCGGGTCGACCATCCCAGTTCCACCGAGGCGCGGGCGATGTCGGTGGCGCCGGAAACCTTGATCGGATCGCCGTTCAGGGTCGCGTCGGCACCGCGCCGGGCAGCATAGACCTCGCCCAGCGCCGGCGCCGCCACGACACCGATCTCGGGCGTGCGGTTCGCGAGGAAGCCGATCGAGATGCACCAGTTGCGGTCGCCATGGGCGAAGTTGGCGGTGCCGTCGATGGGATCGAGGATCCAGACCGCGTCCGAAGCCTGGCCCCCGCCCTCCTCGCCGATGACGGAGTCGTTCGGGAACAGCGTGGACAGGCGCTGGCGCAGGAAGTCCTCGACCTTGCCGTCGGCGACGGTGAGCCAGTCCTGCGCGCCTTTCATGGTGATGCCGAGCGACTCGCGCTTGTTGAAGTAGCCCAGCGCCAGATGGCTCGCCTCGGCCGCAAGGCCGAGCGCCGCATAGTAGCGCAGATCGCGTTCCGCCGGGGTCATCGAACCACCAGCCATCACTTGGCCCCCAGGTCGACGCGGACGGGCTTGCCGGTCTGCGCGGATTCGGTCGCGGCATCGGCGAGGATCTGCGCCTTCAGGCCATCGAGGCCGGTCGGCGAGGCCGCGGCCTTGCCGTGGCAGGCGGCGATGAAGGCGTCGAGCTCGGCGCGGTAGGCCGCAGCGTACCGCTCGAGGAAGAAATTCTGCACGGGATCGGCGCGGAAGCCGGAGGCGGTGGCAATTTCCACGGTCGTCTCGTGGATATTGCCGGCGCGCAGCATGCCCTGCGAGCCGTGGACCTCGATGCGCTGGTCGTAGCCATAGGTCGCGCGGCGGGAATTGGAGATCTGGGCGATCTTGCCGCTGGCCGTCTTCATCACCACCGCGGCGGTATCGACGTCGCCGGCCTCGCCGATCGCCTTGTCGACGAGGGCCGAGCCCAGCGCGAAGACCTCGATGGGATCCTCGGCCAAGAGGAAGCGGGCCATGTCGAAATCATGGATCATCATGTCGCGGAAGAGGCCGCCCGAGCGCTTGACGTAATCGACCGGCGGCGGCGACGGATCGCGCGAGATCACGGTGACGACCTCGATCGCGCCGGCCTCGCCCGCGCGCAGCCGCTTCTCCAGCGCGGCGAAGTTCGGGTCGAAGCGGCGGTTGAAGCCGATCATCAGCGGCTTGCCGGACTTCTCGACGGTGGCGAGGCAGCGGCGGATGCGGGCGGCGTCGAGATCGACCGGTTTCTCGCAGAAGACGGCCTTGCCGGCGGAAACCGCCTGCTCGATGAGATCGGCATGGGTGTCGGTCGGCGTGCAGATCAGCACGGCGTCAATCGCGGCATCCGCAAGGATCGCCTCGGTCGTCATCGCCTTGGCACCGGCAGCGGCGGCGAGCGAGGCGGCGGCCCCCGGCATCGCGTCGGTGACGGCGACCAACTCGGCATCGCCACGCGCGGCAACGTTCAGCCCGTGGATGCGCCCGATGCGGCCGGCGCCCAGCAATCCGATCTTCATGGTCGTCTTCAGTCCCGTGGTCATGTCAGGCGGCGCTCCTGCCGCGATTGGGGCCGGCGCTAGTCGTGCGCGCCGAGAATGTTCTGGTCGAAGTCGATATTGGCGCCGGTCATCAGCCCGGACTCGGCCGATGCGAGATAAGCGACGGCCTTGGCGACCTCGCGCGGATCGATCAGCCGGCCGAAGGGCTGACCGGCCTCGGCCTCCTCCAGCCACCCGTCCTTGGCGTCGTGGCGCAGCTTCATGATGGCATCCTCGCCCGGCGTCGCCATCCAGCCGATATTCAGGCCGTTGACGCGGATGCGGTGCTTGATCAGGCCGTAGGCGACGTTCTTCGTCAGCACCGCGAGCGCGCCCTTCGAGACGCTGTAGGCGGCGAGGAAGGGCTGGCCGCCATGGGCCGACATGGACTGGATATTGACGATGGCGCCCGCGATCTCCTGCCGGCGCATCAGCTCGGCCGCATCCTGAATCAGGAAGAAGGGCGCGCGCAGATTCACCGCCATGATGCGTTCGTAGAGCGCGGGCGAGGTGTCGAAGATCGTGCCGCGATCGGTGTCTCCCGCCGCGTTGACGAGGATGTCGAGCCGGCCGAAGGCTTTCTCGGCTGCCGGGACGATCTGCCTGACGGCATCGAGGTCGGCGAGATCGACCTGATGGAAGCGGGCATCGCAGCCCTCTGTGCGCAGGCTTTCCGCCACCGCCTCGCCGCGCGCGGCATTGCGCCCGGTCAGCAGCACCGCCTTGAGGCCGCGGCCGACGAATTCGCGCGCGATTGCCTCGCCGAGGCCCTGGCTGGCACCGGTGATGACGGCCGCCTTGCCATGAAGGTCACGGCTGAACGAACTGGCTTGCGGCAAGGTAGCTGTCTCCCGGAAACGGCAGGAATTTTTTAGGCTTCCCGCTCGATGGAATAAACATTCCATTTCCGGCATAGGCAAGTCAAGACGATCCGGACGCTCGCGTTGACAAAAAGCGGCGAAGGCGGTGTTTGGTCCGGCATGGTCCCCGACCAGCGAGCCCGTGCAAACCATACGATCATGACGACCGCGAGACCGAAGGCCCTTTCCCGGCCACAGCGTAGCTCAGAACCGGTCGCCTTCCGGCGCGCGACCGGACGAGGTTGACCGCAGCGCGCCGCGCGCAGCCGTCTTCGTTCCGCGTCGTTGTCGTTTCCTTGAAAGGGCCGCCCCCTCGGCGGCGTCAGCCATGCTCGATCTCAGCTCGACCCTCACCCTCGCCTGCCCGAACCGCCCGGGCATCGTTGCCGCCGTCTCGACCCTGCTGTTCGAAGCCGGCTGCAACATCCTCGACGCCCAGCAGTTCGACGACACCGAGTCCGACCGGTTCTTCATGCGCGTCGTGTTCAACCGGCTCGAAGGCAGCCAGCCGCACGAGGCCATCGCCGAAGCGCTCGCCGAACTCGGCCGGCGCTTCGGCATGGAGCTCAGCCTGCATGAGGCCAGCCGCCGGAAGCGCGTCATGCTGCTGGTCTCGAAATTCGACCATTGCCTCGCGGATCTGATCTATCGCTGGCGCATCGGCGAATTGCCGATGGACATCGCCGGCGTCGTCTCAAACCACGCGCGCGAGCACATCGCCTCGACCGATCTCGGCGACCTGCCCTTCTACCATCTGCCGGTCACCCGCCAGACCAAGATGGAGCAGGAAGGGCAGATCTGGCAGTTGATCCAAGAGACGCAGACCGACCTCGTCGTTCTCGCACGCTACATGCAGGTCCTGTCGGACGGGCTTTCGGCCAAGCTCGCCGGGCGCTGCATCAATATTCATCATTCCTTCCTGCCCGGCTTCAAAGGCGCCAAGCCCTATCATCAGGCGCATGAGCGCGGGGTGAAGCTGATCGGCGCCACCGCGCACTACGTGACCTCCGATCTCGACGAGGGTCCGATCATCGAGCAGGACGTCGAGCGGATTTCGCATCGCGACACGCCCGACGACCTCGTCCGCAAGGGCCGCGACATCGAGCGGCGGGTCCTGGCGGGTGCCGTCCTCCATCATCTGGAGGACCGCATCATTCTCAACGGAAAGAAAACTGTCGTCTTTACGGGGTGACCCGCATAAAATTGCGACATCGCGTGAATGGAAGGCACATTCATGCAAAGCTTACCGCTTCAAACCGCCCAAAGCCCTCACCGGGACCGAACGGTCCCGCGCCGCACAGTTGACGCTTTCGTTGGCACATGCCTTGCTGAGACCATCAACGAGAAAACGGCGCGAAAGCGCTGGGGATGACTTATTGTTTATATGGTGGAGGCAGTTCGATGAATGAGCAGGAAATCCGCGGCATGGTCGCGGATGTGAAGGGTGGCGCGCTGTCGCGACGATCCTTCATCCAGAAGATGGCGGCGGTGGGTATTGCCGCGCCGATCGCGAGCCAGATCCTCGTCTGGAACGGCGTTGCGATGGCGGATGCCACGCTGCCCTACAAGCCGACCAAGGCCGGTGGCGGCGGGCCGCTGAAGATCCTGCTCTGGCAGGCCCCGACCCTGCTCAACCCCCACTTCGCCTCCGGCACCAAGGATCAGATCGCCTCGCGCATCTTCTTCGAGCCGCTCGCCGGCTGGGACAAGGAAGGCAACCTCATTCCGCAGCTCGCGGCTGAAGTTCCGACCCGCGCCAATGGCGGCCTCTCGGAGGACGGCAAGTCCGTCACCTGGAAGCTGAAGCCGGGCGTGAAGTGGCATGACGGCAAGCCGCTCACCGCCGACGACGTCGTCTTCACCTGGGAATATGCCAAGGATCCGGCGACAGCCGCCTACACCACGGGCGCCTACAAGGACATCAAGGTCGAGAAGGTCAACGACCTCACCGTCAAGGTGATCTTCCCCGAGGCGACGCCGTTCTGGGCCGACGCCTTCGTCGGCGTGACAGGCCAGATCCTGCCGAAGCATCAGTTCGGCGATTACATCGGCGCCAAGTCGCGCGAGGCTCCAGGCAACCTGAAGCCCATCGGCACCGGCCCCTACAAGTTCGTCGAGTTCAAGCCGGGCGACATCATCACCGCCGAGCGCAATCCCGACTACCACGTCAAGAACCAGCCGCATTTCGACACGCTTGAGGTCAAGGGCGGCGGTGACGCGGTCTCGGCGGCGCGCGCCGTCCTCCAGACCGGCGAATACGACTACGCCTGGAACCTGCAGGTCGAGGACGAGGTCCTCAAGCGCATGGAGACCGGTGGACGCGGCAAGGTCAGCGCCGTGCCCTCGGGCGACATCGAGTTCATCATCCTGAACCCGACCGATCCGTGGACCGAGGTCGATGGCGAGCGCTCCAGCGTCAAGACCAAGCACCCGACGCTGTCCGACCCCAAGGTTCGCGAAGCGATCAACCTGCTGATCGACCGCGATTCGGTGCAGAAGTTCATCTATGGCCGCGGCGGCACCGCGACGGCGAGCTTCGTCAACGAGCCCAAGCAGTTCAAGTCGCAGAAGCTCAAATACGAGTTCAACATCGACAAGGCCAACAAGATCCTCGACGAGGCCGGCTGGAAGAAGGGTGCCGACGGCATCCGCGAAAAGGACGGCAAGAAGCTCAAATACGTCTTCCAGACCTCGATCAACGCCCCCCGCCAGAAGACCCAGGCCATCATCAAGCAGGCCTGCCAGCGCGCCGGCATTGACCTCGAGCTCAAGTCGGTCACGGCGTCGGTGTTCTTCTCGTCGGACGTCGCCAACCCCGACACCTACACCAAGCTCTATGTCGACATGGAGATGTATACGACGACGCAGCCGCAGCCTGACCCGGAGCGCTTCCTCAACCAGTTCACCTCCTGGGAGATCGCGACCAAGGAGAACAAGTGGCTCGGCCGCAACGTCTCGCGCTACTCGGACCCTGAGGCCGACAAGGCCTACAAGGCCGCGCAGAAGGAACTCGACCCGGCCAAGCGCGCAGCGCTCCTGATCAAGGTCAACGAGATCTTCTGCGAGGCCAACATCATCCTGCCGCTGCTCTCGCGCACCCGCGTGGCTGCAGCCTTGAACAATATCTCCCACGACCACTCCGGTTGGGACGTCGATACCTGGAACCTCGCGGCCTGGTATCGCAGCTAAGTGCCGATTAGCCCCTCGCGGAGAGGTGATCTTCGCGAGGGGCGCTTTTGCACCCGCTCATCCCCTCGGCTTTCGGTAGCTGCAAGGGGTGAGTAGGTTGCAATCGGCGTTCGGTCCGCGGCGACGCCGCGCACGCAAAGAGAAAAACACTACATGGCGACCTATCTCATACGGCGGCTTCTGATCGCCATTCCCAGCCTTCTCGGAATCAGCCTGATCCTGTTCACGGTGCTTGCATTGGCGCCGGGCGATCCCTTTTCCGAGATGGCGACGAATCCCAACGTGCCGCCCGAGGTGCGTGAAGCCATCCGTGCCAGCTTTGGCCTGAACGACCCGATCATGGTGCGCTATCTGCGCTGGCTCGGCGCGATGGTGCAGGGTGATTGGGGCTTCTCCTTCGCCAGCCGCATCAATGTCGACCAGCTCATTCTGCAGCGCGTGCCGACGACGCTGTTCGTGGTCGGTTCCTCGCAGATCCTGGCGCTATGCATCGCCCTGCCGGTCGGCATCTACGCGGCGACGCGGCCCTATTCGGTCTTCGACCAGATCGCCAACACGCTCGCCTTCGTCGGCTTCTCGCTGCCGACCTTCTTCACCGGCCTGCTCTTCATCCTGCTCTTCTCGGTGACGCTGGACTGGTTCCCCTTCGTCTATCGCTCCGACGTCGCCGCCACCGGCTGGCGCTGGTACTGGGAGATGTTCCGCCAGGCGATCATGCCGATCATGGTGCTCGGCCTGTTCCAGGCGGCTTCCTATACGCGCTATGTGCGCTCGGCCGTGCTCGACGTCATCCGGCTCGACTACGTCACCACGGCGCGCGCCAAGGGCCTCAGCGAACGCAAGGTCACGCTGCGGCACATCACGCGCAACGCGCTGATCCCGGTCGTGACGCTGGTCGCGCTGCAGATGCCCGCCGTCTTCGGCGGCGCCATCGTGACCGAGCAAATCTTCCGAATCCCCGGCATCGGTTCGCTTCTGATCGACGCGATCCTCGCCAACGACACACCTGTGATCATGGCCGTGACTTTCGTCTTCGCCTGCCTGGTGGTCCTGTTCAATCTCATCGCGGATGTCCTTTATGGCTGGCTCGACCCTCGCATCTCCTTCAGCTGATCCGATGGCAACCGCAGCAGCCACCACCGCCGTGGTCTCGCCGGGGCGCGAGACGTGGCGCCGGTTCCGCCGGCACAAGCTCGCCATGGCCAGCACCTTCGTGCTCGCCTTCCTGATCCTCGCTGTCGTCGTCGGGCCCTGGTTCTGGACCATCCCGATCAACGATATCGACTTCTCGGCACAGCTCCAGGGGCCGTCCTGGTCGCACCCGCTCGGCACGGACGACCTCGGCCAGGATATCCTGGCGCGGATGATGTATGGCGGGCGCATCTCGCTCGCCGTCGGCCTCGCCGCGATGATCGTGGCGACCATCGTCGGCGTCATCGTCGGCGCCTTCGCCGGCATGTCCCGCAAGGTCGCCGACCCCGTCCTGATGTGGGTGACCGACCTGTTCCTGTCGCTGCCGCAGCTGCCGCTGCTGCTGCTGATCATCTACCTGTTCCGCGAGCAGCTGAAGGCGGTGTTCGGCGTCGAGGGCGGTGTCTTCGTGCTGATCGTCGTCGTCATCGGCGGGCTGCGCTGGATGCCGGTGGCGCGGCTGGTGCGCGCGCAGTTCCTTTCGCTGCGCGAGAAGGAGTTCGTCGAGGCAGCCCGCGCCCAGGGCGCGACCAAGTTCCGCCAGATGACGCGCCACATCCTGCCCAACGCGCTCGGTCCGGTCATCGTCGCCTCGACGATCGAGGTGTCATCGGCGATCATCGCGGAATCGACGCTCTCCTTCCTTGGCCTCGGCTTCCCGCCGGACATCCCGACCTGGGGGCGTCTGCTGTTCGACGCCAAGGACCACCTCGACTCGGCGCCGCACTGGGCGCTGTTCCCCGGCGCCGCGATCTTCCTGACCGTGTTGTCGATCAACTTCATCGGCGACGGCCTGCGCGATGCGCTCGACCCGCGCCGCGTGATCTGATCCAGAGAAGGACCCGAAATGACCTCCCCGATCCTGTCGGTTTCGAACCTCTCGACCTCCTTCCGCGTGGAAGGCCAATGGAAATCCGTCGTCCGCAACATCTCCTTCGACATCAAGCCGAAGGAGACGCTGGCGGTCGTCGGTGAATCCGGCTCCGGCAAGAGCGTGACCGCGCTCTCGATCATGCGCCTCACCCCGCCCCAGTCGAGCAAGATCGAAGGCTCGATCAAGCTCAACGGGAAGGAGCTGTTGACGCTGCCGGATTCCGACATGCGCCACATCCGCGGCAACGAGATCGCGATGATCTTCCAGGAGCCGATGACCTCGCTGAACCCGGTGCTGACCATCGGCTTCCAGATCGCCGAGGCGCTGATCCTGCATCGCGGCCTGTCGCGCTCGGAGGCCGAGGCCGAGACGGTCCGCCTGCTCGAGAAGGTCCGCATTCCCGCGGCGAAGTCGCGCTTCCACGAATATCCGCACCGCTTCTCGGGCGGCATGCGCCAGCGCGTGATGATCGCGATGGCGCTGGCCTGCAAGCCGAAGCTCCTGATCGCCGACGAGCCGACCACCGCGCTCGACGTCACCATCCAGGCGCAGATCCTCGAGCTCATCAAGCAGTTGCAGGACGAAGAGGGCATGTCCGTCCTCTTCATCACCCATGACATGGGCGTCGTCGCCGAGATCGCCGACCGCACCGTCGTGATGTACAACGGCGACGAGATCGAGACGGGCAACACCGACGACATCTTCCGCAATCCGCAGAAGCCCTACACCAAGGCGCTGCTCTCGGCCGTGCCGAAGCTGGGCTCGATGGAGGGCCGCCGGCGGCCGATGCGCTTTCCGGTCGTCGACCGCGCGACCGGTCTCTCGGACGTGCCGACCGAGGTGCCCGATACCGTCCAGGCGGCCGAGCGCCCCGTGCTCGAGGTCGCCGGCCTCACCACCCGCTTCGAAATCCGCGGCGGCCTGCTCTCCTCGGTCAAGGGCCGGGTTCACGCGGTCGAGAACGTCTCCTTCAGCCTGAAGGCCGGCGAGACCCTGGCGCTGGTCGGCGAATCCGGCTGCGGCAAGTCGACCACCGGCCGCTCGGTGATGCGTCTGATCGAGCCGCTCGCCGGCTCGGTGCTGCTCGACGGCGTCGACGTCCTCAAGCTCAACCAGCATGACCTGCGCGAGCAGCGCAAGCGCATGCAGATGATCTTCCAGGACCCGTTCGCCTCGCTCAATCCGCGCATGAATGTCGGCACGGCCGTCGCCGAACCGCTGCTGATCAACAACCTCGCCACCCGCTCGGAAGCGCGCGACAAGGTCGCCGACCTGCTCAAGCGCGTCGGGCTGCTGCCTGAGATGGCCAACCGCTTCCCGCACGAATTCTCGGGCGGCCAGCGCCAACGCATCTGCATCGCGCGTGCGCTCGCGGTGGAGCCGCGCCTGATCGTGGCGGACGAGGCGGTCTCGGCGCTCGACGTCTCGGTGAAGGCGCAGGTCGTCAACCTGATGCTCGATCTGCAGGCCCGCATGGGTCTGGGTTATCTCTTCATCTCGCACGACATGGCGGTGGTGGAGCGCGTCAGCCACCGCGTCGCGGTGATGTATCTCGGCGAGATCGTCGAGATCGGCCCGCGCGAGGCGATCTTCCAGAACCCGCAGCATCCCTACACCAAGCGCCTGCTGGCGGCGGTGCCGATTGCCGACCCGGCCCGGCGCCTGGAAAAGCGCCCTGTCTCGAACGACGAGATCAAGAGCCCGGTGCGAGCGCCCGATTATGTCGTGCCCGTGCGCCAGTACCGCGAGGTCTCGCCCGGCCATGCCGTGATGATCTGGGGCGAGGAATGGGAAAAGAAGGAGCCCGCCGCCGTCGCGGCCTAAGTCCTTCGAAACTCGAAACGATCAGCCCGCGGCGCCAGCCGCGGGCTTTTTACTGGGCGGCGGGAATGTCCCAGTCGGGTGGGACGCGGAAGCTCGTTGGGCGCCGTCCCTGGGCCGGGTGGCGCCATGCGCCGACCTTGGCCTCGGGACCGTAAGCGGGCGCTCATGCGATCCTCCTGCCTGGGCCGGAGGCCCAGCCTTCTAGATCGACACCGAAGAATGCCCGGAGGCTCGCATGCCCCGGGAACTCAGCAGTGCCCGGCGCTCCCTGACGGAATAACGGGCGTGGTTGATCGCGAGGGCCATCGTGGAATCATTGCCAGAGCGGCCAGCGGAGGCAACGGCCTCGGCGATCAGGTGATGAAGTGAGCGATCAAGCGCCTCCAGTGCCTCGGCATCAGCGCTCTGCGCCTGGTCGGCGATCTGGATCAACTGCCCGATCCGCCCCTGTTCCTGATGCATGCGCCTCGACTTCACACTCCCCATGATAATCGTCGCAAGCGAAGCCAGGAGGCTGAACAGGGCCGCCGCAAGGTAGAAATAGCCCTGAAACTCATCGAAAAAGCTCTGTTCGCCGTTGTTGAGGTAATTGGCGACGCCGGGATGGATCGGCAGGATGGGGTTCTTCGCGTCGGGGTCTGGCGCTTCGATTTGGCTCGCCAGGGGGGTCAGCGCAGTCAGCTTTGACTTGGAGGTGAAGAGGGTCCGGCCTATGGCCCCGGCGACAAGATCGAGCATCGTGTCAGGCGCGACGAGCCGGTATGTCACGGCGAGCGTCGTGACCGTGTCGTCGGGCGTCGCCGGGCGAGACTTGAAGGCACCTTCCGGCACATCATACGACTCGAACGCCGGAAAGCGCCGATTGAAGGCATCCGCATCAGAGAACGCCAGGATCGTCGGTGTCCCCGCGGCCCCCTTGGCCATCGCCGTAACGGCGCCCACCACCTCCCCCGGCCCGATGGGCCCCACGGCAAGGATGGCGGCAACGTGCCGTAGGTGAACCGCCGCGACCAGCTCGTCGGGCGAGAGGAACAGGCGCTTCACCTCTTGAGGCGCGACATTGTAGTAGCTCAGGATCACGTCGAGCAGCACGGAGTTGGTGTCCTGCAGACGCCCTTGCGGAATTGCGATCGTCTTGCCGGCGAGTTTGCCGATGCTGTCGATGGCCGATTTCGGCGGGAGCACGAAAGCGACGACGTCTCGGCGCAGGATCGCGATCGTCTGGCCATTGGTCGGAGGCGAGACGTCACTGCGGATCAGCGCGAGGTCGACATCGCCGTTTTCGATCGCTTTTGAACTGGCAGCCAGATCGTTGACCTGAACGGGTTGGAGCCTGATGCGGGGGTGATCCTTGGCCGTCTCGGTGATGAGAGCGCCGATAAAGCGCTGAGCGTCGGTGCCGAAGGCCCCCGTTGTCACCCGCAAGGTCGCGTGCGGGGACCAGTAATGGATTGCCGCCGCGAGGGCGGCGACGATGAGGAGAGCCCCTGTCCATAGGACAAATCGCATCGACCTGTTCCCCCGTCTTCGGCTGGCTCAGCCGCTCTGTCCGGCGAGTAAGGCGCTCCCCTATTCTTGGACAGATCGGTGGGCTTTGCCCAGCTTGGTCGCGATCCCCGTCGTCGTCGTAGCCGCCTCCGGCGCCTGACCGCCCAAGGTGAATGTAGCCTCGATCAGCAACTCGGTAATCACCTTCGTTGAACGATGATCTCGACAAGGTGCCGCCGGGAGCCGATCAAGGCGCCGTCAGGAGGCCCGGCCGGGTTCGGATAGGTTGCCCGGCGCCTTGGGGAGATCGTTCCGAGCAAACGCGCGCCACGCAGGGTCGACCGCCGACGTGACGGGTTTCGCCGTTTGGGCTGGGATAGAGGCCGCCGGCCCCGGCTCCCTCCCTCAATCCGGAATCCGCTCCCAGTCCTTGAGCCATGGTGCTGCCGACGCATCGCTCGGCGCGCGCCAGTCGCCGCGCGGCGAGAGCGAGCCGCCGGACGAGACCTTCGGGCCGTTCGGCACGGCCGAACGCTTGAACTGGCTGGTCTCGAAGAAGCGGCGGATGAAGACACCGAGCCAGCGCTTGATCACCGGCAAATCGTAGGCGACGCGCTTGCCCGCTTCCATGTTCGGCGGCCAGTCGCCTGCTCCGGCATCGCGCCAGGCATGCTCGGACAGGAAAGCGATCTTGCTCGGGCGGAAGCCGTAGCGCGTCGTGTAGAACAGGTTGAAGTCCTGCAGCGCGTAGGGGCCGACGAAATCCTCGGTCTTCTGGGCGGGCTTGTCGCCATCGCCCGGCACCAGCTCCGGCGAGATCTCGGTGGCGAGGATATCGAGCATCACATCCGACGCCTCCGCTCCGAAGCGGCCGGACTGCGCCACCCAGCGGATCAGATGCTGGATCAACGTCTTCGGCACCGAGCCGTTGACGTTGTAATGCGACATGTGATCGCCGACGCCATAGGTGCACCAGCCGAGCGCGAGCTCCGAGAGGTCGCCGGTGCCCATCACCAGGCCATTGTGCCGGTTGGCGAGGCGGAACAGCACGGAGGTGCGCGCGCCGGCCTGCACGTTCTCGAAGGTGATGTCGTAGACCGGCTCGCCCTGCGCGAAGGGATGGCCGATATCGACCAGCATCTGCCGGCAGGCCGGCGTCATGTCGATCTCCTCGGCGCTGACGCCAAGCGCCCGCATCAGCCGCCAGGCATTGTCCTTGGTGTCCTTGCTGGTGGCGAAGGCCGGCAAGGTATAGGCGAGGATGTTCTCGCGGGGCAGGCCCAGCGCATCGAAGGTGTGGGCCGCAACGATCAGCGCCTGCGTCGAATCGAGACCGCCGGAAACGCCGATGACGACCTTGTCGAGCCGCGTGCTCTCCAGCCGCTTGCGCAGGCCGTGCGACTGGATGTTGTAGGCCTCGAAGCACAGTTCGTTCAGCCTGGCATCGTCGCTCGGCACGAAGGGGAAGCGCTCGACGGTGCGGGCGAGGCCGAGATCGTTCTCGCGGTCTGGTTCCAACGTGAAGTCGATGCGGCGGAAGCCGAGCCGGTCGCGGTTCACATCGGCGCTGTCGCCGAAGGTGTTCTGGCGGATGCGGTCCATGGCCAGCCGTTCGAGATCGATATCGGCGAGGGTGAGCTGCGGCTCG
The DNA here is from genome assembly GCF_052113585.1 of Allobosea sp. TAF32. Lineage (NCBI taxonomy): Bacteria > Pseudomonadati > Pseudomonadota > Alphaproteobacteria > Hyphomicrobiales > Alloboseaceae > Allobosea > Allobosea sp. TAF32. Next base: position 168,739 of record NZ_JBFRDM010000001.1, read on the forward strand.
GCGGCGAAGCGCTCGGCTTCGGCCAGCAGCGCACCATTTTCGTAGATCATCGCCTGCCCGTCCCAGGCGAGGTCGGTGGTCGATTCGCCGGTGCCGGCAGCGGAATAGGCGTAAGCCGCGATGCAGCGGCCGGAATGGGCCTTGCAGAGCGCATGGCGCCAGTCCGACTTGCCGATGGTGACGTTGGATGCCGAGAGATTCAGCAGGACGGTCGCGCCCGCGAGCGCCGCAAAGGACGAGGGCGGGATCGGCGTCCAGACGTCCTCGCAGATCTCCATATGGACGACGAAATCCGGGATATCGGCCGCAGCCAGCAGGATATCGGTGCCGAACGGCACGTCCTGGCCGCAAAGATCGATATAGAGCGCGCTCGCCCGCTCGCCCGAGGCAAACTGCCGGCGCTCGTAGAATTCGCGATAGTTCGGCAGATAGGTCTTGGGCACAGCGGCGAGGATGCGCCCGCGATGAACAGCGACGGCGCAGTTGAACAGCCGCCCCTCGACCCGCAGCGGCGCCCCGACGACGACGACGCCACGCAGCGCGCGGCTCTCCTCGACGAGGCGACCCAAGGCGTCGCGCACGGCATCCAGCAATGCATTCTGCTGCAGCAGATCGTCGATCGCATAGGCGCTGATGCCGAGTTCGGGAAACAGGGTCAGCGACGCCCCGCTCTCATCCGCCCGCCGCAGCATCGCGATCGTCTCGGCCACGTTGAAGGCCGGATCAGCCACCTTGAGGCGCGGCGCGGCGCAAGCGATCCGGACGAGACCGTGCGAATGGATGTTGCGGAAACTCATGGAGACTCCGTTAGGCTCGGACGCCGACAACACGGCCACTGCTTATCGCGCAGACGATAATCCCAGAGCAATGCTGCTCCTGCATCCCGGCCCGGCTGACGGATCAAGAAACCCAAGGCAGGTCAATCCAGCCGCTAGCCGCTATTCCGCCAGTGTTGAGGCGATAGGCATCCGCCTGCCCAGATATCTCGACGGAAGCTTCGTCGCCGAGCAATACACATCCCGGCCACCTTCCAGGCAAGGACCGCTCAGCGCGAGGCTGCGGCAGGATCGCGATAGCGCGTCGCCTCGAAAGCAGGCACCTGTGCCGCGAAACGATCGAGCCAGCCCGTCAGCATAGGAAACTCCGTCCGCCAGGCGCCTTCAAAGCGCAGGTCGAGATAACCAAGCGCCGAGGCAAGGGCGAAATCACCGATCTGGAGCCCGTGATCAGGTCGGGAAACAATCTGAGCGGCGCGCGCCAGGCCGCGTGACATCTTGCCCTGCTGATGCGCTACCCAGCGCGGTTCGCGCTTTGCTTCTTCGCGCCAGCGCCGTTCGTAGACAACGAGGACGATCGCCTCCATCACGCCGTCGGCCAAAGCCTCGTAGGCTCGAGCGACGAAGCCGGCCTCCCCCTGCGGTGTCAGTGGGCTGCCGGCGCGGACGTCAAGATAGGCGGCGATCACGGCGGAATCGAAGAGTGCCTCACCCTGTGGCGTGACCAGCGTGGGAATTTTGGCGAGTGGATTGGCAGCAAGGAAGGCAGCGTCGGGCGCGCCCGTATCGACGAAACGCTCCTCGACCTGCCCATCCAATCCTAGATGGCGCGTCAGCATGCGCACCTTGCGGGCGAAGGGCGAAATCGGCGCGCAGTAGAGGATCATCCGCCGCGTCCTTTCATAGCACGCACCAGCCGCCCGCGAGCCACCGCCCCGGCCCCGGCCGCGAGGCGACCGAGCGTGTGCACGGGCCGCTGGGCGAAGGCTCCTGCCGCCGGGCGCAGGATGGCGCCGAGCTTGCCCTCGAAGGCATAGGTGCCGACCGCCTGCAACCAAACGTCGGCCACCGCCTTGCGGCGGTCGGCCGGTGCAAGGGCCGCGAAGACATCGCGATGCTTCGCGAGCAGCAGCTCGGCCGAACGCTCCACAACCTCCCCTAGTCGCGCGCGGCGATTATAGACGCGCGCCAGCGGTTCGCGAACCGCGACGATCGTGCCCTTGCGCGTATAGCGGATCAGCCAGTCCCAGTCCTCGAAACGGGGCAAGGTCTCATCAAGCGGGCCGATGGTGTCGAAAACCGCACGGCGCGTGAGCTGTGTCGTGCCGGGGCTCAGGTCGCAATCCATCGCCAGCCGCCGCGCCCAATCGGGGCTGTCCTCCAGTGGCTGCATTCGCGTGACCGCATGGTCGAGCAGATGCATCTCGACGCCGGTGCAGGAGACGGCGGCCTCGGCGGGCGCGGCTTCGAGCGCCGCAACCTGGATTTCGAGCTTGCGCGGGAACCATTCGTCGTCGGAGTCGAGAAAGGCGATCAAAGCTCCGCGCGCGTTGGCCACGCCGACATTGCGCGCGGCAGAGGCGCCGCCATTGCGCTCGCGGCGCAGCAGCCGCACACGCGGATCGTCGATAGCGGCGACGGTCGCGACGGAATCGTCACTCGAAGCGTCGTCGACGACGATCACCTCGATGTCGCGGAAGCTCTGCGTCAGGGCACTCTCCACCGCCCGCCGGATGGTGGCGGCGCGGTTGAACATCGGGATCACGACGCTGACATGCGGTGTCGATGCCGTCATGTCTCCTCCTTCCGCGGGATGGGATCGAGACCGAATGTCTGGTCGAGGACCGCTTGCCTGTTGAATCGGGCAGGCAGCAAGGGCGACGCGAGCGCGTGCAGCCAACCCGACAGAGGCTGCGCCGCAGCGTAGGCGAGATGGCCTGCCGCCCGGCGCTGCGTGGCCTCGACCGGCTCGGCCCAGCGCCATTTCAGAAGATAGGATTGCACGGCATAGCGCAGAGCCGGTGTGTCGGGCGCGCGAAGCCCGACGAGCGCAGCATGATAATAGGCGGCGCTGAGCGCCTGCGGCCCCAGCCTCCGCACATGTTGGGGAAGATCAGATCGGCCCAGGAGGCGCTTGATCGTTTCAATTTTCTGGAGCGCCAGCCGCGGACCTTGGCCGCGGCGGGTCGCGCCACCGGCGTGCAACCGCCAGGTAGCAAGCACGTGTGGGAGTCGCCTGACCTTGGCGCCACGCGAGCCGAAACGCAGCCAGAAGTCGTAATCGGAGATCAGTGAGGCGCGAGCGTCGCGGACAGGCTCGCCGGCGAGAACACTGACCCGAAAGAAGGCGCCCGGGCCGGGAATGCAGAAATGCTGGCCGAGCAGCACATCGTAGTCGTATTCGCGCGTCGCGATGCGCGCGAGTTGCCGCCCGTCCGCCTCGATCTTGAGCCAGTCGGGATACACAGCATCGAGGGTGGGATCGTCGTGGAAGGCGGCCCGCACCGCATCGAGGAGGCCAGGCAGGATCGGGTCGTCGGCGTTCACGATCCCGACGATGTCGCAGGCCGCATGTGCGATCCCGGCATTGACGGCCTGTGCCTCGCCTGCATTGGCCTGTGCGACGAGCTCGATCGGCAGATCGGCAGCGACGAGGCGCGCCCGCGTGTCATCGGTCGAACCGTCGTCGACCACGACGTAACGGTCGCCGGGACGCAGTTGCTCTGTGACGGAGCGCGCCGTCTCGACAATGTAGTCGGCGCCGTTGAAGACCGGCGTGACGACGGCGAGCCGAGGACCCGACGTCATGACACCTGCTCCTGCGCGGCAAGGCGGCGATAGAGCGCTTCATAGGCGCGCGTCATCGTGTCGAGCCCGTAATGCGTGCGGGCTTCGGCAAAGGACGCTGCCCAGCGCGGATCTCCGGCCCGCGCGAAGGACAAGGCAGAAGCCAGCGATCGCGGGTCGGCGGGCGGTGCCAGCGCCTCGGGCGGACAAGGCAGCCGCCCGACATCACCGATGCGGGTCGCGGCGATCGGCTTGCCCATCGCCAGCGCCTCGAGCAACGCCATGGGCATGGCCTCGCCATAGCGCGAGCCGAGCAGAACGGCGTCGGCGGCGTCGAGGAGGCCGGGCATGTCGGCGACTGCCCCGAGTGTCAGGACAGCGGCCTCAAGTCCGCGCGCGGCGATCATGGCGCCCAGCCCCACATCTGAACCGTCCATGCCGCGCCCCGCCAGCAGCAGCCGTGCCTGCGGCGCCTTGCTCCGGAATAGAGCGAAGGCGTCGAGGCAATTGGGCAAGTCCTTCTGTGGATCGTTACGGGCACTCAACAGTACGGCAAAGGCGTCGTCGGAAAGGCCCAAACCGGCGCGGCGCGCCACGCGCCGCGCCGCGTCAGGGCGGAAAAGAGCGAGATCGACACCGTTCTCGATGACGAGGCCGCGTTTCGCCGCATAGCCGCGCGCCTCGTGGAAGGCTCGCGCGGACGACGCGCAATAGACGATCGCATCGGGCGCCGCGCGTGAGCGCGTGGCGAGCGCGCGATCGACCAGATGCAGCAGAGGATTGGCGAGAAGCCGTGGAAAGGTGGTGTTGTGGATCGACCAGACGAGCGGCGCGCGTGCGCCGACGGCAAGGCTGAGGAACGCGCCGTAATAGAGCCAGCCCTGCACGACGTCGGGCTTGAGCCGTTCGATCAGGGCGCGCAGACGCCGACGTGACGCCGGCAGATGGGTCAAGGCCCCGAAGCGGTGCCCCAGGTCGAAGCCGAGATCCTCGACATGTAGGCTGGCCCGGTCGAAGAAGACCTCGTCCTGCATGAGCGCAACATGGTGGGTTACGCCGTCAGAAGGATGCGTCGCGAGCTCGAACAGCAGCCGTTCAGCACCGCCCTGGCGCAGATGGGGCGCAACATGCAGGATTTTCAGCCCGGCCATGCCGCGCCCTCTCGCCTCACGGTTTGCGCCACACCGTGCGATTTATGTAGTCGATATAGCTCAAAACGATAGCAACGACCTTGCGCGACACGGGGCCGGCGACATAGTCGGCGACCGGCCGCGGCGTGAGTCCGGCCACGTCGGCGTGCATGACGAAGCGCACGGAATCGAGAACCGACTCGCGCGTGAGGCCGCACATCACGAGCGTGCCCTCATCCATGCCCTCGGGACGCTCATGCGCCTGGCGGATGGTCACGGCCGGGAAACCCAAAAGCGAGCTTTCCTCGGTGATCGTGCCGCTGTCGGAAACGACACAGGCGGCTGTCATCTGCAGCTTGATGTAGTCGTGGAAGCCGAAGGGCGGCAGAAACCGGATGCGAGGATCGAGATCGGTCTCGCCCAGCGCCTCCAGCCGCTTGCGCGTCCGCGGGTGGGTCGAAACGATCACCGGCCAATCATAGGTTTCGGCGAGGCCCTTGAGCGAATCGAGCAGGTCGGCGAGATTCCGCTCGCTGTCGACATTTTCCTCGCGGTGGCTGGAGACGACGAAGAAGCGACGCTCGGTCAGACCGAGGCGATCGAGGACGTCGGAGGCCTCGTAGCGGGGGCGGAAATGCTCGAGCACCTCATGCATGTGCGAGCCAACATTGAACGTGAGCTCGGGCGGCAGCCCCTCGGCAACCAGATAGCGCCGCGCATGCTCCGTGAGCGTCATGTTGACGTCGGAGAGGTGGTCGATGACCTTGCGGTTGAGCTCCTCGGGAACACGCTGATCGAAGCAGCGATTGCCGGCCTCCATGTGGAAGACGGGAATCTTGCGCCGCTTCGCCGCGATCACCGCCAAGCCCGAATTGGTGTCGCCATAGATCATCAAGGCGTCGGGCTTCTCCTGCTCCATCACCGCGTCGGAGCGCTTGAGCACCTCAGCGATGGTGTCGATCGCCGAGCCGCCCGCCGCCTCTAGGAAATGATCGGGCTTGCGGATGTCGAGATCCTCGAAGAACACCTGATTGAGGCCATAGTCGTAATTCTGGCCGGTGTGGACGAGGACGTGCTGCGTCTGCTCGTCGAGCAGGGCGATGACGCGGCACATCTTGATCAGCTCGGGGCGGGTGCCCACGATCGACATTACCTTGCGCATGTCTAGCCTTGCAGCTCAGCCTGGATGTAATCGAGGCCGAGGAGCAACTTCTTCACCCCCTCGACGTCGAGAATCTCGGTGTTGTCGGAGGTATAGTCCTCCGCCATCGAGATCGCGCTTTCGCCTTCGACGAAATATTTGGCGTAGTTGAGATCGCGATCGTCCTGCGGCACGCGGTAATAGCCGCCATGATCGATGGAGCGCGCCATCTCCTCGCGCGAGACGAGCGACTCATAGCGCTTCTCGCCGTGGCGGGTGCCGATCACCTTGACTGGAACGCGCTTGTCGAAGATCTGCATCACCGCCTCGGCGAGATGGCCGATGGTCGAGGCGGGCGCCTTCTTGATGAAGATGTCGCCCTGCTCGGCGTTGCGATAAGCATAGATGACCAAATCGACCGATTCCTCGAGCGACATCAGGAAGCGGGTCATGTTCGGATCGGTGATGGTGATCGGCTGGCCCGCCTTCACCTGCGAGACGAAGAGCGGGATCACCGAGCCGCGCGAAGCCATGACGTTGCCATAGCGGGTGGCGCACAGCGTGGTATCGCTCTTGGAGAGCAGGCGGGCCCGAGCGACCGTGATCTTCTCCATCATCGCCTTGCTGATGCCCATGGCGTTGATCGGATAGACCGCCTTGTCGGTGGAGAGCACGACGACACGCCGAGCGCCGGCGTCGATGGCGGCTTCGAGCACGTTGCCCGCACCGAGGACGTTCGTGCGCACCGCCTCCATCGGATAGAACTCACAGGAGGGCACCTGCTTCAGCGCCGCAGCGTGAAAGACGAAATCGACGCCGCGCATCGGGGCGCGCAAGCTGCCGGGCTCGCGCACGTCGCCGATATAGAACTTGACGCGATCGTTCTTCAGCTCGAGGCGCATATCCTCCTGCTTCTTCTCGTCACGGCTGAAGACACGAATCTCGCCGATGCCCTCGCGCAGAAAGCGGCGCAGAACAACGTTACCGAAGGATCCGGTTCCGCCCGTGATGAGCAGGGTCTTGCCCTTGATATCCATGGGATAGGTCACTTTCTCCTAGCGTGCGCTCAGCGTGCGGCGTGCATGCGTGCGATCAGCTCCGGCCAGGCCGGGGCCACGTATCCCGTTGCCGCCTGGAAGCGCGAGCCGTCCATCGAACGGTCGATCGCGACCGCATCGTCGGGGATGATGTCGATCGTCTTCCCGTATTCCTGCGCCACCAGCTTCAGCAGCTCGAATTTATCGATCTTGCCAGCGGCGACATGCCAGAGGCCGCGCAGCTCCGGGCGCGGAATGACGACATCCCGAATGACGCGCGCGAGTTCGACCGTCGGCAGGCCGGTATAGATCGCCTTGCGATACCCCTTCACCGCGGGACCGGGCTGACTCAGGAACCAGTCAACCAGCGAATGGGCAGAATTGAGCTCATGCCCGATGATCGACGTGCGCAGCGTGATCGCGTTGGGATAGTCGACCTCGCCGAGAAACTTGCTCTTGCCATAGAGATCTTCGGCGTTCGAAAGGTCCGTTTCCTTGTAGTCACCCTTGCGGCCGTCGAAAACGCAATCCGTCGAGATATGCACGAAACGCGCCCCGGCCGCCGCACAGAGTTCAGCGAGACGGTGCGGCAGCAGCGAATTCAACGAGATGGAGACAAGCGGGTCCTTGGCGGCAGAAAGTTGCTTGACCACGCCGATGCAGTTGACCACCACGTCGGGCCGCGTCTCGCCAATCATCCGGACAAGGCCGTCCTGATCGGCCGCATTGACCCCTCCTAGCAGGCGGGCCGTCGCACTCTGCGGGAGCCCGACCGGCGCACCGCCACGGATCGTGCCGACGACGTCGAAGCCCGGCGACGCGGCAAAGAACCGGTAGGCGGCGTTGCCGAGCATGCCCGCCGCGCCGAGAATGAGGATTTTGGTCAAGGGCATCTCCGCTCAAACGGTGAAACGGCGTCTTTCCGTCGCAATCGCGTCCGCCGAGGCGAGCAGGATTTACTCAACCGATCCGGGATTGTCGAGCCGCCCGACCCGCACCACGACAGAACGCGTTTGCGGGACGCGGATACGAGGTGCTAAAGGGGCGCCGCGGCCGACCACCCGGTGCGGCTGGAGTCCAAGGATTAAAGCGTTGACGAGTTGGGGCGACCATCTGCGCCAAACGACAGAACTGACCCTGCGCCTAACAATGCGTGACTTCGAAGCGCGCTATCGTGGCAGTGTATTGGGCGTCGGCTGGGCTTTCCTGACGCCACTGCTGACGGCGCTGATCTTCACCTTCGTCTTCTCCGCCGTGTTTCGGGCTCGCTGGGGAACCGGGCAAGACGGGACCGATGCCAACTTCACCTTGATTCTGCTCGTCGGCGTTCTGCTGCACTCGATGCTCGCGGAGACGTTGAACCGGGCTGCGGGATTGATCCTCGCCCATAGCAGCTACGTCAAGAAGGTCGTCTTCCCGCTCGGCATCCTGCCCATCGTCGTCGTATTGGGGGCCCTGATCACCGCAGCCTTCGGCCTGCTGATCGTCGTGCTGGGCCATTTCCTGCATAGCGGTCACGTCGAGGCGACCGCGCCGCTCTTTATTCTGATCGTCATCCCCTATCTGCTGCTGCTGCTCGCGACGGCCTATGTGCTTTCAGCCCTGGGCGTCTATCTCCGCGATATCGGACAGATCGTGGCTTTCATCGTCACGGCCTCGATGTTCCTGACGCCGATCTTCTATCCGATCTCCTCGGTTCCTCCTGGTTTCCGGGCCGTGATGCAGCTCAATCCCCTGACCATCGTGGTCGAGGAGTCCCGCAATGTGCTACTGTTCGGCAGAGCTCCGGACTGGCAGGCCCTGGCATTTCTGTGGCTGGGAGCGCTGGTGAGCCTGCCCGCCGCGTTCTGGGTCTTCAATCGCCTGCGCGCGGGTTTCGCCGATGTCCTCTGAGATCGCGATCGAGGCCACACGGCTCGAAAAAGCCTATCACATCTATCAGAGCCCATCCGACCGGCTCGCCCAGGCCGTGATGCCGCGTCTGCGGCGGGCGATGGCGCCAGCCCTGCGCGCGTTCGGCGTGAAATGGCCGGAGAAGAACTACTACACCAATCACTGGGCTCTCAAATCCATCACCTTCGAGGTTCCGCGCGGCGACAGCATGGCGATCATCGGCCGCAACGGCTCCGGGAAATCCACGCTGCTGCAGCTCGTATGCGGGACCCTGGCCCCCACTGCGGGCGAGGCGCGCGTCAAGGGGCGCGTCGCTGCGCTGCTGGAACTGGGATCGGGTTTCAACCCGGAATTCACTGGCCGCGAGAACGTCTATCTCAATGCCTCAATCCTTGGCATGAGCCGCGAGGAAACGCAGGCCCGCTTCGACGACATCCTCGCCTTCGCCGATATCGGCGACTTCATCGAAAGACCGGTGAAGACCTATTCGACTGGCATGGCGATGCGCCTGGCCTTCGCGGTGATTGCCCATGTCGACGCCGACGTGCTGATCATCGACGAGGCGCTCGCGGTCGGCGACGCCTATTTCCAGCAGAAATGCTTGCGCTGGCTCCGGCAGTTCCGCGAACGCGGAACAGTCTTGTTCTGCGGCCATGACACCGGCGCGGTGATGAGCCTGTGCGACAGCGCGATCTGGATCGACAAGGGCGATCTGGTGATGCAGGGCTCCGCGAAGGATGTCTGCGAAGCTTATTCAGCGGCCATCATGAGCCAGGCGCAAGGATTGTCGGATCGGCCGGCCCCGCGGCCTCGCGTCAAGGCGAATGCGGGCCCGGCCGATGCGCCGGCGACGGCGGGCGAGGAGACTCCGCCCGCAGCGAAGCCGAAACGCGCTTCGCTCCCCGAGCCGCCCAGGCCGGACCGTCCGGCCATCTTCGACACCATGGCAGATAGCGCCGATTTCGGGAGCGGCAAGGCGCGCATCCAGCGCGTGAGCCTCACCCATGCCGACGGCTCACCGCTGCATTGGATAGAGGGTGGGGAGGACGTGCAGCTTGTCATAGACATCGCCGTCCTCGAGGATTTCGAGGCGCCGATCGTGGGCTTCCACGTCAAGGACCGTCTCGGCCAGCCGATCCTCGGCGACAACACCTTCCTCAAGACTCTCGCCAACCCGCTCACAGCTCGTGCCGGCCAGACACTCGAAACAACCTTCGCGTTCCGATTGCCCGCGCTCGCGTCCGGACGCTATTCGGTGACCGCCGCCTGCGCTTCCGGAACGTTGGAGAACCACGTGCAGCATCAATGGATGCACGACGCGTTGATGTTCGACGTCCATTCGCCGTTCCGGAACGGTGTTCTGCTCGCGATCGATATGGACCGCGTCGAGATCGCTCCTGTCGAGCCGCACCAGCCGAAGGAAACGACCGATGCTTGACGCCGATGAATGTCTAGCCGGGGCCACCACGGGTCGACACGGGCCGCCACCAAGGTCGTCGGTTCATTAATTAGCCAGTGCCGCTCCTGGATTCAGGATCTCGGCAATGGGTTGTATGGAACTGACAATATTTTGTAATCCACGAGTGGCGTCGAAAGTTTGGTCTTTCTCCGCCGGGTTGATGATGCGAGCGCTCGATTTTCCGCAGGGTTGGGTGCGCAGCGATGGGTAGTCCAGTGACGCAATCTTCTTTCACCAGCAGCCTTTTGCGCCGTCTTCCAATTTTGCGCGAGGAAGCGCGCAAGCGCGACGATTTGCGCGAGGCAGCTCGCAAGGCCGCCGAAGAGCGCGACGCCTGGCGCGAGACCGCGCGCAAGTCTGCAGAGGAGCGTAACGCCCTGGTCGAGCAGTTGGCCGCGAAGGCGACGCTGGAGGACCAAGTCAACCATTTGCTCCAGCGGATCGGCGCCTATCACGATTCCACATATCTGAAGCTGGACAATGTCTCCGCCCAGATCCTCGGCGTGAGTGCGCGTCAGGAGGAAGCTGTCGCTCGCCTCGGGCGCCGGCTGCGCGGCGACGGCGCCAGCCTTGGCGGCGATGGGCGCGCCGCGGAGCTCTACCTCGACCTGCTGGAAGCGTCGCTGACCGGCCTGCTGATCGAGGATGCTTCGCAGGCACCCTGGACGGAGCGGAAGTTCGACCCGTCGCTGCGCGCCATCGGCCGCGACTGGCCCGAGCAGGCGATCACGATGATCGGAACCGCGCGCATGCGCAATCTGCGGATGCTGGCGACACGGGCGTTGGAAGAAGGCGTTCCCGGCGATTTCATCGAGACCGGCGTATGGCGGGGTGGCGCCTGCATCTACGCTAAGGGAATCTTCGAGGCTTATGGCGCAAAGGATCGCAAGGTCTTCGTCGCCGATAGTTTCCGCGGCCTGCCCGAACCCGACTCAGCTCACAATCCGGCCGATACTGGCGACACCCACCACACCTATGGGCAGCTCGCTATTTCCCGTGAGGCCGTCTCCGGCAATTTCCGCCGCTACGGGTTGCTCGACGAGCAAGTCGTCTTTCTTGAAGGCTGGTTCAAGGACACGCTTCCCGCCGCGCCGATAGACCGGCTGGCGGTGCTGCGCCTCGACGGCGACATGTATGAGAGCACGATGGATGCGCTCAACGCGCTCTATCACAAAGTATCGCCGGGAGGCTTCGTCATCGTGGACGATTATGTGCTCGAGCCCTGTGCCAAGGCGATCCATGATTTTCGTGGTCAGCATGGCATCGAAGCGCCAATGGAGCCCGTGGACGGCGCTGCGGTCTGGTGGCGTGTTCCCCTATGAAGCATGACGCGGTTTCACAGCGCGAGGCGAGCATTCGACGCTGACCGTGCCTTTTAGCATCGGATTGAAAAGTGGAAGCCGCTTTTCGATCCGATGCCGAGTCCTCTTTGGGCACCAAGCGTTTGGCACCAGCGCCCTCGCCATTTCCCTTAGGCAGGCGACAGCATGACGCCTCTCAGGAAATCGTCGCGAAAAAGGCTCCCCCTTTGTGGTTTGCGCCATCAAGATTCGGATGGCGCCACATGGATGAGAAGATCGCGTGAAGCTCTGGCGTCTCGCCAATAAAATAGGCGGCGAAATCGGGCCTCAACTTATCACCGGCAAGCAGCCAGCAGGCCAGTAGATATTGTTCATTGAAATACCATTCCAACCACGCAGCCGGGTAGTCGTCCGGCAGGAATACGTCATGTATTCCAAATACGGTTCCGCTCTTGAGACGGGGGAGTATTTCGTTAAAAAATACGGTTACATCGCTATTCTGAAAAGACCGGTGACTACCGTCGAAAAATATCATATCGCTTGACGTAGCTTTCTCGAAAAATTCGATAGGAACATCCTCAAGCGGCGCTCGAATTACTTCATCGCAAATTGCGTCGATTTCGGTACGCGGCTCCGGATCAATTGATATCAGTTGCGTGTCAAGGCGATGATCGCGGATCGCGCGCCTGGCAAATTTGGTGGAAAAGCCCGAACCAATCTCGATCAGGCGCCGCGGCTTGTGGAGCGCTATCATTCCATAGAGCGCCATCGCGTCCAGGGCAGGGAAAGCCGGATTAACCCAATTCGGTTCAGTTGCATCCGCAACAGGATTGCTCGGGATCGTCAGCATCGGCTCCAGCAAAGGGAGCATCGTGCGCATTTGCGAAGCAAATTGATGCGAGCAAGCCTTTAGCCGAGCCAGCATGAGCGGCTCAGGTGGCTGACCATAGCCATGGCGCACTTTTGGAGTAACCGGAAAGTCCAGTTCAATGAGCTGACGGCGGTTCTTGAGATATAGCCAATGCGCGTTGCGGTCGCTTTCTTCGGCCGAGACCCCGGGACCAGAGCCGATTGCATCCTGCTTTGAATGCAACCCGTAGTGTGCAGTTGCGCTCGTCCGCCCTTCCGCATCCGACTGCGCAAGCAACGCGTTTAGCTCCGCAGCCAACCTGTCCGCTTCCTGCCTCGCTGCTATTCTCCCTGTCTCGGCCTGCAGGGCAAAATCATGCAGGCGACGAAAGGGCGGAAAGAGGCGGGCAGTGTCGCGAGCGATCCGACGCAATACCATCACAATTACTCGCATCCTGTTATCGAAGGCCGAAGCAACTGTCGTACGCAGGAGAAATTCAAGCTTCGTCGCTCGGAGAGCTCAGAGTTCCACAAAGCTGGATCAAAAGGCAAGGCGATTGCCGCTCTGATGAAGTGCAGCCTGGCTCAGGGCTTCGACGGCATTGAGCCTGGAGCTTCTTCAACAAGCTCAAGAAGGTCAGGGCTATCGCAGTCGGGTACGGCGCGTTTCTCGCGTACCCGTGAGCTTCGCAAAACTCGCCGCTTTGGTCACTTAACCCGGATAGCAAACTATCGCCGCCGCCTCAACATCAGCGCCGCCCATCGTCAGACGCCTCGGTCCCCGATGCTTGGGCCTGCTTCCGCCTCGCCATCTTTGTAACCAAGAAACCGGCGCACCACACGCTCCATCTGCGGCAGGGTGAAATCGGCGAGAAATGCCCGTCTCGCGGCCAACGCCGTCGCCTCATACAGCGCGCGATCCTCGACCAGATGGGCGAGGCCGTTATAGACCGCCGACGGCAGAAGGTCACGGCAGAGATAGGCTGCGCGCCGTTCCTTCAAATAGGCGTAAGGCGCCGAGTAAGACGGGCCGTGAAACAGGATCGGCCGCCCCGCCGCCAGATAGGTGGGAACCTTCGACGGAAAGCTGAGACGCGAGACCTCCGCCATCCTTTCCGCGAAAGGATAGGGGCAATAGGCGATGTCGCAATGCCGGGCGATCGTTCGGATCACGTCAGGTTGATCCATCCAGCCCATGAACCTGAGATGCTCATCAGGAACGTCGTTTGGCGGTCGCTCGTGGCCGAACGTCATTAAAACGACCTTCCGTTCACCGACCCGCCACTTTGCGATCTTGAGGGCTGCGACCAGTTGTGCCCACTCCTCGCTGGCATAGAACTGGCCGACCATGCCGATGACGACGCTGTCGTCGCTGACAAGCTTCGGCGGCGGCGCTTGGGCGAGCGCCGGGTCGATCGAGGCGATGACCGCTGTCGAGGGGACGCCATAGGTCTCCTCATAGTGCCGCGCCATCGGGTCCGATGCCGCGGCACAGCTCGCCGCCTGCCGCAAGGTGCGATCGAACATCGCGAGATCGAGCTGGCGATTGACCGGGTCGACCCCGTGGGCGTCGAGCCACCAGCGCAGCGGGTCCCAGACGTGAACGCGCAACGGCACGCCGAGCCCCCGCGCCACAGGCGCGGCGATACGCACCATCGTCTGCCCCTGGAGAATCGCCCACAGATCGGTCGCACCTACCACCCGGCCGTAGTCGATCGCTTGGCGGATGAGGCGGCGGGGCAAGGCTATGCGCCTCATCGCCTCGATCGCCGCCGCACCCGCTCTCCCCACCCTGATGCCGCGCAGCACCCGGCTCTGCAATTCGGTGGGCTTGCGGACAGTCTTCATCTCGATGCCCGCTAGATCGTCGTAGCGCTTCGGCTGAAGATGCGGATTCATGACGCAGAAGATCGCAAGCTCATCTTTCGGCAGGAAGCGGCACATCTGCGCCGTCACGATCCCCGCAGTTAGATTGCTGCATGGTGGGATGTCGGTCAGGAGAAGGATACGCTTCTTCGGAGCCTCCCGCGTCATCCCTGCACAACCTTTCGATAGAGCGCCGACATCTTGCGCGTGAAATCGACGTCGCTGTAATGCGCTTCGGCCCAGCGTCTGCCCGCAGCGCCCCGCCGCTCGCGCTCGTCGGGCGACCCGACGAGGCGTTCAATCGCTGCAGCTAGCGAGGCCGCATCCCGCATCGGGGTGGCGATCGCAACATCCGGCGCTCCCGCAACCTCGGGCAGCGAAGTGCCCTCAAAGACAATGATCGGCTTGGCGAAGGCGAGTGCCTCGATCGCCATCATGCCGAAGGCTTCGGCCGTCGAGGGCATCAGGAAAATATCCGTCGCAGCGAAGGTATCCATTATGGTCGCATTGTCATTGACCCAGCCGAGATCGATGATCTGATGACGCCCGATAAACTCGTTGAGGTGCCCTTTGCCGTGGGTCGTCAGAATGGTCAGAGGGACGCCCGTGTCGGGTAGCTGCCGCAACGCCTCGACGACATATTCGAACCCCTTGAACGGGCTGTCGGCAAAAGCACGCACGCCGAGCACCAGCCTGCCGGGCAGGACTCCCAGACGGGACCGCGCCGGTTCTGGATCGACGGGTCGGAAGCGTGTGAGATCGATGCCGAACGGAATAACCTCGATGTTTTTGCCCGCGGCGATAGGGGACCGTGCAGCCATGTCGCGCATGTAGCGTGAGGCGACGACGATCTGCGCGCGGCTTTTGGCGACGATGCGCTTCTTCCAGGCAAACTGCTCGGCCGTGCGATCCTTGCGCATAGCGAAGGGCAGGTCGAGCGACGGGCACCGCCCGCAACCATCCAGCCACCGCTCGCATTCCAGGGAGTAGATGCAATGGCCGGTCATCGGCCAGGGATCGTGCCAGGTCCATACGCTCGGCTTGCCGCGCGTTAGCCAAGGCAGGGCGTCCAGGCTGAAATAGCCGTCATGGACGATGTGGAAATGGACCAGATCGGCCTCGCGATAGGCTTTCGACAACGCCAGCGTATAAGCCTGCCATTGCAGCCGCGAATGGATCGACAGTCTGGATTCGATCCGGTTGATGGCCCTGTTGGCCAGGCGCGCGCCGGGCACGTCGAAGAAGAGCCGGGAGTCCGGGCTGTCGCTCAGCTTGCTCCACACAAGATGCGTCGAATCGATGCCTTCCGCGGCGAGCAGATGGCGAATGTCGAAATTATTGAAACGACTGCCGACGACATCGCTTGCGTTGACCTGGAGGACTTTCAGCGGGGTTCACTCCCCTCGTGACGGGACGGCATGCCGAGCGCTTGACGATAGAAGTCTCGGATGGCCGGTGTCATGACAGTCTGATCGAGGCGGGACCGTATGATATCGAGATTGCGTATCGCCGCTTCGTCGACCAGGGCGTCGTCCGTTAGCGCGCGTTCGAACTGCGTACAAATCTCATCGAAATCGTCGGGAGAAACGGCGAAACCGGTCTCCCCCTGCACGAACCATTCCTCACAACAAGACGTATTGGTCTGAATTGGAAAGGCACCCATCAGCATCGCCTCGAGCACCGAGGTCGAGATTCCGTCGGATATGCTAACGGCCAGATATGCTCGAGCACGTCCGAAGCATTCCAAAATCTCGTCATGCGTGGCGATATCGATGACGCGGATATTGAGGATACCGGCGGCCTTCAATTCGAGTGCACGGACGCGAGGACGGGAACCGACCGAAAACATGACGATCTCATAGTCTTTCAAGCGGTCGGCGAAACGCTCGAGCACGGCAAGAGAGACCATGGCGCGGCCGGCAAAGTGGTCGTAGCCCTTGACCATGATGAGCTTGCGCTGCGATGGGGGGACTTGGCTGCGCAGGCGCTGGGCGGCGTCGACATCGATGCCACCGGAATTGGCCAGAACCGGCAATTCCGGGCCCTGATAGCCGAAGCTGCGCCCAAGCGCGAGATCGCGCCGACATTCGCACGAATAGAGGTCGACCGCCTCGCATACCCGCCGAATCTGGCGCGCATGCGCTTCGTCCCGACCGAAGTAATAGATGTCACTGCCCCAGTTCGTCGCCAGCCAACGCGGGAAGCCACGGGACGGATCTGCCGCGAGCATGAGATCGCGCGCTGCCAGCACAAGGTAGGCGTTGTGCTGGAATTCCAGCGAGTGGATGAGGTCCGGCTGCACCTCGGCGATCACTTTGGCCAGCATCTGCGGACCGTGAAGCGCCATAATGGCTTCCTCGCTTTCGTCGGGGCGACCGAGCCGCACCCGTGCCTGCGGATCGTCGCCATCGAACGGAACCGGGCGAACGCGAAGAGGGTCTCCAGCGCGCGGCCGCGGCTCCGGCGCGGGCGTCGAGGCCGCATGGCGGGCGAGTTTCTCGCGCAGCAGGCGGATCGCGTCCAACGGATCCTGGAGAACATGCCGAAGAAAGCGTGCCACCCGCCGGCTGATCGAAACCGACGGTGCGGCGACAGGGGATGCCGGCGTCGGTCGATGTAGAGTCAGGCCGCGGATGTAAGCGTGTGGGGGAGCGGGGTCGACCGGATACAAGTGCAAGTCGAAGTCCGCGTCCAGAAGAGCTTCGATCCAACGTGCCGCATGCACGGAATGATGCATCGCCACGAATAGGATGCGGGGGCGTCTTCCGCCCGACAAAGGCTTCATTCTATGCGACCTCGCCAAGCGCGGCCGAAAAGGCCGCACGGGCGCGATCGACACCAAATTCCTTCGCCGCGACCCGCGCGTTGGCGACGAGATTGGCCCGCAGGGTCGCATCTTCGCTCAACCGAGTCAGGGCCTGTGCGAGTGTCTCGACATCCGGTTGATCGATCACCAGCCCCGCCTCGCGCTCCGTGAAAAACGACGATACGAACGACCCTCGCGGCGCGTGAACCACGACAGGCCGTCCCGAGGCGAGATATTCCGCGACTTTGGCGGGTGCCGATGAACGTACGACCTCAGGGATCGGAGATTCGAAAGCAAGCGGCAAAAACAAAATGTCGGCCTCGCGCTGCCGCACGAGCGCCTGCTCCTGCGGCAAGTGGTCAAAACGGCGAACGAAGGGGCCAACAAGACCGTTGTACCGAAGCTGCACTTCGCTCTGCGCCGTGTGGACATGAAGATGAAAGCGCCCCTCGGCCCGCTCCAGCGCACCGATCAGATTCCGGAACGCGCTCGCCTGCGCGCTATAAACTGAACCGGTGTACAGCACCGTCCAGGGAGATTGCGCACTCGGCAGGGGGACTTCCTGCGCCGCGCTGTCCGGACCGATCTCCCCATGCTCGATCCGCGCCAGATCCACCGGATTGCGGACGATGGCAATGGAGGCTTTAGGAACGCGGGCGCGCACATCCTGGGCCAGCACCTCATTCGGAACGATCACCTTCGCCGCAGCCACGGCCCACCGCCTTTCCCAGAACCGGGCCAGACTGCGGTAGGGACCCTCCTCCCATTGATAGACCGGATCATCGAACAGATAGGCTACAAAGGGGAGATGCAAACGCCTTGCAGCGATGGCAGCAGCCGGCAGATCGAAGGGGTTGCCGCTGCATCCAACGATCATCTGCACCGGGTGCCTCTTGACGGCAGCCACGATTTCGCCCGCGCGTGCCCAAACGTCCCGCACCAGCCCGGCGAAATTATTGAACCGCTGGATATGTTCATTTCCGAGAGTCCGCATGATCTGGAATCTCGGCGGCGACAAGGCGACGTAAACCCCAAATCCAGCTTCGCCTGCGTCGCGCGCATGAAGCTGATCGGATAGAAAAAGATGGCGTGACTCGCCGCGCTCTTGTGCCAGAAGCGCGCCCAGCACCCGCGCCTGACCGCTGGCGGAGGGCGGCACCGCAGTTGTGACAATCGCTAAGCGCTTCATTATACTGCGTACTACATCCTGAAAGGCCAAGACGCCTCAACCCAACCGGCGCAGCGAGCGCATAGCACCCGCCCGACAGCACGGTCAACGGCAGGAACCTCGCATGCCGAAGTCGACAATCAGTCAGACCTCGCGTGGCAGAACTCGTCAGGCTTTGATCACGTTAGCAGCCAAGACGCCGTGCCGCTCGCAAGCATTACGCGTGTCTATAACCAGACGAGCTTCCGTGACGAGTCTTTTGTAATCGACGGCGTCGTGGTCTGTCGCGATGAGAACGGCATCGAAATCGCCTATCGTACCGGGGGCGAGGTCAATGGATCGGCGCCCGGCTAGGCCCCCGTGCTCCCTGGTCTGCGGAATGATCGGAACATGCGGATCGTGATAGGACGTCTGGGCGCCGCGTTGCTCGATCAGCTCGATCAGGCGCAATGACGGGCTTTCGCGCATGTCATCGACGTTCTTCTTGTAGGAGGCGCCGAAGACGAGAATCCGCGCTCCGTTCAGTCCGCGCGCGAAACGCTGATCCAGCCCCTGCGCGAGCCGTTCGACCACAAGGTGCGGCATGGCCGTGTTGATTTCGCCCGCCAGTTCGATGAAGCGGGCCGTGATCCCGTATTCTCGGGCCTTCCATGAAAGATAGAATGGATCGATCGGGATGCAGTGCCCGCCCAACCCAGGGCCGGGATAGAACGGCATGAAGCCGAATGGTTTGGTTTTGGCGGCCTCAATAACCTCCCAAATATCGATGCCCATCGCCGCGTAGATCAATTTCAGCTCATTGACGAGCGCGATATTGACCGAGCGAAAGATGTTCTCCGTCAGCTTCACGGCTTCTGCAACGGAGGTCGACGAGACCGGCACGGTCTGAACGACGAATTCGCCATACAACGCCTGCGCTATCGCGAGCGCCTCGGGACCATCGCCGCCGACGACCTTGGGTATCGAGGCGGTTCCAAAGCGCAGGTTGCCCGGATCTTCCCGCTCGGGCGAGAAGGCCAGGTAGAAATCCTTCTGGCTTTTTAACCCGGTTCGTTCGAGAATCGGCTTGAGGATTTCCTCGGTCGTCCCCGGATACGTCGTGGACTCCAGCGCGATGAACTGCCCCTTTCGCAAACGTCCCGCGATGGCTTCCGCGGTCTGGACGACGAAGCTGAGATCCGGCTCGCGGTGGCGCGTGAGCGGTGTCGGCACGCAGATAATAAGGCCATCCGGCTCATCCAGCCGCGAAAAATCGTCCGTGGCGAGAAAGCGCCCTGCCCTCGCGGCCATGGCGAGATCGTCGGCTTGAATATGCTTGATCCCGGTTCTGCCCGCGTTGAGCTCGGACACCCTTGCAGGGTTGATATCGAAACCGAGTACGTCGAATCCGGCACGGAGAGCAGCCAAGGCGAGCGGGACGCCGACATACCCCAGGCCGATGACACCAACTCGAAAGCTACGGTCGCGCACGCGCTGCAGCAGCCTCTTCGCCGCCTCATCCGGCAGAATTTCATTCATAGCGATCATTCTCAGACGGACACAGCAGGAGTTTCGATGCTGGGCACCCGTTGCTGCTCCTCGCGAAATGGATGCATGCGAACGCCTAGCAACCCACTTTCGGCCACATCCTCGCGGCCATGACAAGTATGCTGGGTCCGTAACTTGCTTCCGGCGCGGCGACTCGCGATTGGCTTTCGAGCAAAGATGAACCGTAGGCAAGCCGTCCGGATGTGCGGCCCCACGCGCTGAGACACCGTTCCGACCTATGCCATACAAGATTGAGGGCAACGGCCAAATTGGTCATGCGCACGGTATCGGCTGAAAATGACGGATCGCTGCTGGCGAAAGTTCGCCAAGCCTGCCAAGCAGGCGGTACGAGCGAAATCAATAGGATTGCGCAGACGTAGGCACAGCGCCTTCCTTCGTTTGGGGTTCCACGGTAAAAAATGTTCGATCGAGGAGCGCAGTCTCCGAACTAGGAATGCCGGCCCCGAACGTCCGGTGGTCGAACAGTTGGGGGCCAGTTGGGCCGATCGAGTATGGTACGAATGCAACAATCTTGGAGCCGCTTCTCGGCGACTATACTTGTAACTATTGCCGTTGCGGTCGCAGCCACATGGCTTTTCACCTTGATGGCGGATCCGTATGATACGGGTCGCTTCGCGACCTTCGGTAAGCGACCGCTGTCGTCGATATCAACGCGGATGGCAATCGCCAGCCTCGGCCGAAATGATCGGTTCGATGCAGCGATCATCGGTAACTCCCATGTTGCTCCTCTATCGCCCCATCGGCTCTCCACCAAGACCAGGCTGGAGTTCGTATCTCTGACTCTTCCAGGAGCGTCGGTTCAACCCGAGTTGCAACTGCTGAAGTGGTTCCTCACCCATCGAAAAGCGCCGCCAAGGCTGATCGTCGTCGGCATCGACGATGTTTGGTGCCGACAATCGCCAAAATATGTGGAGGAGCCTGCGCTTCCCACTTGGCTCATCAGCGACAGTTCATTGTCGTATGCGGCAAAGCTGTTTCGCTACGACAGTGTGGAGCAGGCGGTACAGCGCTTCACCAACTCCGAGAGATCCGTCGCGCGGCCGCCTGATCCTCGCGGTTTTTGGGATCTCGAACTGGACTATAAATGGGACGAAGAGAAGATTCGCTCCGAGCTTTCCAAGCCTTGGATTCACTCGACCAACTTGTCCGGAACTTATCCCGCCTTGGGATTACTTCAGCAAACTCTATCGCTGGCACCACCCGATGTGGCCGTCGCGCTGATTATGCTCCCCGTTTGGGCCGAAACGCTGCCACAAGGAGGCGCCGAGCTGATCTCCGAGGGACTGTGCAAGCGCGCCTTCAAGAACTTCGCCGAGTCTCTTCACCGCGGAATATTCATTGACCGCAGAAAGGCGGATGCCCTCACGAAAACCCCCAAGAACTTTTTCGATAGAACCCATTATCGAGCGCCGATTGCCGAGCAGGTCGAAGCAGAGCTAATCCAGGAATTGCAGCGTCTCTTGTGAGCTTGCTCACTAGAAGGGCGTTCTAGCGCGCGACCGTAGGCCCGGCCATCGGGCTTTCCGAAGCTATGATCGCAATAGTTGTAGATCGTAGCGCGCGAGGACGCCGCGCCGCGCGCCGTGCTCAGCCATGCGCCGTAAGCCAGCTCTTCATTTGACGGGCAGTTGCTCGGAAGCCTCGGTGCTGGAGCGGCCCGCAAGCATGATCCCGCCAATACGGAGATCACGTTCTGCGTAATTCGCGAACACTGCATCAAGAACGCTCGGCTATGGGGCGTCTTCGCGTACGGCATCCCACAGAACCTCGACCTGCGCAGCCGGCATCGATCGGAAGATTCGTAGCCAATCTGATGCACGTAGCCGATTTCCGCGTGCATCCGCATCGCTTTCCCGCCAGTCGGTGTCGACTGCAAGAAAGGCATGCGGATTATGTCGGTAATCGAGATGGTCTTCAAGATGGATGGCATGCAAGGCAACCCCACCCGGGCGTAGCGCGGCCTGCGTGTTGGCGACGATGGCTCTGACATCGGCGAGCGGCAGATGCTCCAACACCGTGGCGGAGTGAATGAGATCGAAGGTGCCGGCGAATTCCGTCTCCCGGCCAAAATCAGCCGGGGCCAGGTAGTCGATCCCCTGCTCTGTGATGCGTTCCGCAACGGTCGCCCCCGACGCCGCCGGCGCCAAAGCGGCCAGCAACACATCGCGGTCGGCAGACGTAAACGCGCGGCGCGCGAAATGCAGGTGCAAGAGGGAGAAATAGTCGACAGCCACGACTCACGCGCCCCCCCGCGAGCCAGAAGACCAGCGCCTCCGAGCGCAAGTGCCCACGGCCGAATTCAAGGCAGGAACGGCCTTCAACGGAGCCACATGTGTCTCTAATCGAGGCGGCGAGCCCAGGGCCAATTCGGTCGATGCGCTTTTCGCCTCGGGCCCGGTGCCAAGCCCAGAGAGTGTGCGTCCAGTGTTGAGCATGGCCTTCGCCGCCGATGGCCCGCCGCAACGACCTGCGCAGCGGCGTAGGCAAGTGGCCTACCAAGTGAGCCAGAGTTTGCACTGGCACGAGCGAAAGCCTCCAAATAAGACTAAACGGCGCCCAAATCCGTTCGGCGGGGCGCGCGACAACCGTTCAATATCCGAGGCAAATGTCCAGAAGTAGTTGTAGCGTAGTATGCGTTTCTCAGTGAGGAACTTTGCGATTGCGCGGTTTCGAGCGATAGGCGGGATTAAAAAAGGGCGACCAGGTGTGTTTCGGCACGCAAGTTTTGGACGCCGTAAGTCGGCAAATGGAGTACCCACTGAGTTGGACAATATGCCTGCCAGCAATTGGTAGGAGCGCCGTGCTTTCGCAAGCAGACTGCACTCCGCGCTCAGCTATTTTGGGATCAACGCCCGGCTCACGACAAAAACGCGGCGTGATGCTGTCTAGCCGCGGAGTCGCGCATCAAAACGGATCGGCATGAAAACGACGCGGTCGCAATTGCAAGCAAGACCCCGTAATTCTCCACCGCATCTGGGTCGACGGACCTACCTTCGAACGGGAGAATGCGACGACCCTAATCTGTCCTAAGCAATCGCCTCGGAGAACGCCCGCGAGCACGCAAATCGATAGCGCCTCAATCGCCGCCAACGAGCTGTGCGTTTTCACCGACTGACACCGCACTCCGACCTATGCCAGATTGCTCCCGACTGCCGACAAAACGGGCAGGTAGCGAAGCCCCTGGACACGCCATGCCTGACGTCGCCTCCACCGCCCGCCGCCTGATCGGCACCTTCGACTACGTCGTCATCGGTGCGGGCTCGGCCGGCTGCGTGGTGGCGAACCGGCTCGCGGCCGATCCGGAGGCCAAGGTTCTGGTGCTGGAAGCCGGCGGCATGGACGACTGGATCTGGCTCCACATTCCGGTCGGCTATCTCTTCGCCATCGGCAGCCCCCGCGCCGACTGGCTGTTCCAGACCGAGCCCCAGCCCGGCCTCGGCGGGCGGGCGCTGGCCTATCCGCGCGGCAAGGTCGTCGGCGGCTCCTCGGCCATCAACGCCATGGTCTATATGCGCGGCCAGGCCGCCGATTATGACGGCTGGCGCCAGCGCGGCCTGACCGGCTGGGGCTGGGACGACGTGCTGCCGTACTTCCTGAAACACGAGGATCATATCGCGCCGTCGCCCGGCGGGATGCACAAGGCCGGCGGGGAATGGCGCGTCGAGCATCCGCGCGTGCGCTGGGCGATCCTCGACGCCATCCGCGATGCGGCGGAGGCAGCGGGCATCGCCAAGATTCCGGATTTCAACACCGGCGATAATGAAGGCTCCTCCTATTTCCAGGTGAACCAGCGGCGTGGACGCCGCCTCAGCGCCTATCGCGCCTTCCTGAAGCCGCTGCTCGACCAGCGCGAGCGCACCAATCTCCGGCTGGAGACGCGCGTCCATGTCGAGCGCATCGTCTTCGAGGACGGCCGGGCGAAAGCGGTCGAGTTCACCCATGGCCTGGGCACCCCCAGCGAAGAGAAGCTGCGGGTCGAGGTGGGCGGCGAGGTCGTGCTCTCGGCCGGCGCGGTCGCCTCCCCGCTTCTGCTCGAACGCTCCGGCATCGGCGCCGGTGCGCGGCTGCAGGGCCTCGGCATCGACACGCTGGTCGACGCCCCCGGCGTCGGTGAGAATCTGCAGGACCATCTCCAGATCCGGCCGGTCTACAAAGTCCACGGCGTCAAGACGCTGAACAGCGACTACGCCAGGATCTGGCGCCGGCCGCTGATGGCGCTGCAATGGGCAGCCCTGCGTTCCGGGCCGCTGACGATGGCGCCCTCGCAGGTCGGCGCCTTCGCCAAATCGTCACCGCGCTATGAGACAGCCAATCTGCAATATCATTTCCAGCCGCTCTCGCTCGACAGCTGGGGTTCCGGCCTGCACCCGTTCGATGCCTTCACCGCCAGCGTCTGCAATCTCCGGCCGACGAGCCGGGGCAGCATCCATCTGCGGTCCGCCGGTCCGTTCGACAACCCGGTGATCTCGCCGAACTACTTCGATACCGAGGAAGACCGGCAGGTCGCGATCGACGCGCTGAAACTGACGCGCCGAATCGTGGCGCAGCAGCCGCTGGCGCGCTTCCTGCCTGAGGAATATCTGCCGGGCGACACGGCTCAGTCCGACGAAGCGCTGCTGGAGGCGGCCGCCAAGCTCGGCACCACGATCTTCCATCCGGTCGGCACGGCGAAGATGGGTGCCGACGACGATCCGGGCGCCGTGCTGGACGAGCGGCTGCGCGTGCGCGGCGTCTCGGGCCTTCGCGTCATCGACGCCTCGGTGATGCCGACCATCACCTCCGGCAATACCGCCAACCCGACCATGATGATCGCCGAGAAGGGCGTGGCGATGCTGAAAGAGGATGCGCGCGGTTAGAGCGGGCAACTGAACCGTCATTTGCGAGCGGAGCGAAGCGATCCGGGCGAGAACCTTTCACCCTGCCCTCCTGGATCGCTTCTCAGCTGGAGCTCCTCGCGATGCGAGCAGCGCGCTGCATCGAAATGCCATAAATTCGGGCCAATGAGTCTGGCAGCAATGTCCAACAAAATCCCGCCCCCGCCCGCCCCGGAGCGCGGCCCGCTGAAGCGCGGGCTGCTTGCGGCACTGCGCGCGGTCCTCACCGTCTTCATCGTCCTCGACGAGTTGCTGCGGCCGCTCTACCGGCCGCTGATCCGCAGGCTCGCGGGCCTGCGTGTCATGCGCAGGCTTGAGGAGATTGTCGCCGGGCTGCCGCGTCCACTCGTCCTTCTGGCGTTGGCGATCCCCTTCGCCATCGCCGAGCCGCTGAAGCTCGTCGGCCTGCTGCTGTTCGCGCGCGGGCAGTTCTGGGCCGGGCTCGTGGTGACGGCCTTCGCGCATCTGATGAGCTTCGTCTTCGTCGAGCGCATCTACCATGCCGGCCGCGAGAAGCTGTTGAGCTATCGCTGGTTCGCCTGGATCATGGGGCAGGTGGTGCGCGTGCGCGATCAGGTGCTTGGCTGGGTTCGCGCCTCGGCCGCCTATGGCTTCGCCATCCGCACACGCAACGCCGCCCGGCGGTGGTGGCAGGGGCTCGTCGCCTGAGAGCGCGCTAGCGCCGGCTGCGCGCCAGCAGGACGAGCGCTGTCGCCGCAAGAGCGGAGAAGGCGATCAGCAGCAACGTCGAGACCGTGACGCCGCCGCGCTGCAGCGAAACGGCGAAGACGAGCGGCGCCGCCGCCTTGATCACGAGGCCGGGCGCCGAGAGCTTGCCCATCGTGGCGCCGAAGCCGACCGGGCCGAAGAGCTGGAGCGGAACGGTGCCGCGCACGATCGAGCTCAGCCCCATGCTGATGCCGAAGGCGATGGCGAAGAGGCCCGCGACCACCGGGAGCGAGCCGCCGACCAGGAGAAGCCCAAGGCCCAAGGGCATCAGCCAGGCCGAGACCCAGGCGGTGGTGACCGGCGAGAGCGCGCGGCCGAACAGCATCTCGGCGAGGCGCCCGGCGACCTGAGACGGCCCGAGCATGGCGCCGAGGCCGACCGCGACGGCGGCACTGAGCCCGAAGCCCTGGAGCAGGGCCAGCATGTGCACGGCCATGGCCGAGACCACGAAGCCCTGCAGCGAAAAGGTCAGCGCCAGCAGCAGAAAGGCGCGGCGACGGGCATCGCCCGTCAGATAGGCCGCTTCCGGCTCCTGCGGGGCTGTCGCCGCGGCATGAGCCGCCGGCGCCAAGAGCGGCCGTTTCACCCGCCCAGGCAGAAAGACGAGATGCAGCGGCATGCAGACCAGGATCTGCGCGAGGCCATAGAGCCGGTAGACACCGCGCCAGTCGAGAATGGCGAGCAGGCTGCTGGTGAGCGGCCAAAACAGCGTCGAGGCGAAGCCGCCGATCAGAGTGAGCTGGCTGATGGCGCGGCGCGCCTGGCTGCCGCGCGCCTGCGTCAGCGCGGCGAAGGCGGCATCGTAGAAGACCGCGGTGGTGACCGCCTGCAGAGCCACCATGGCGAGGACATAGCTGACGATGCCGCGCGCCTCGGCCAGCGCCAGCAGTGCGAGACCGGCCAGCGCGGAGCCCACGGTCATCACCAGCCGCGTGCCGTAGCGATCGATCAGGCTGCCGGTGACGGGCGCGACGGCACCACCGAGAAAAAGACCGGCCGCAAGACCACCATAGGTCCATTCCGGCGCCCAGCCGAAGCTTGCGGTGATGCGCGGCGCCAGCACCGTGAAGGCGTAGTACAGCGCGCCGTAGCCGAAGACCTGGGTGATGCCGAGCGCGAGAATGAGCGACGGCCCGCCGGGCCGCCCGAATTTGGGCCAGGGCATGGCCGCCCCCTGTTCCCGGTCAGACGATCTGGTTGCGCAACGCCGTCTCGCCACGGGCGAGGCGAGCGAGATTGTCGAATAGGATGTCGACCACATTGCCTTCATAGGCACGGGTCTCTCCGGCGCTGTGCGGCGTAACGATGACCTGCGGCAGGCGCCAGAGCGGTGAGGCGGCCGGCAGCGGCTCCTCATGGACGCAGTCGAGCCCGGCGCCGGCAATCCGGCCGTTGCCGAGGGCATCGAGCAGCGCCGCCTCGTCGACGACGCGGCCGCGCGCGACATTGACCAGGAAGGCGGAGGGCTTCATCGCCGCGAGGATGCGGGCATCGACCAACCCTTCGGTCTCGGGCGTCAGCGGGCAGGTCAGCGCGACGAAATCCGCGTTTGCCACGGCTTCTTCGAGCTTTTCGGGATGGACGACCGCCTCGACATGAGGCTGAGGCTCGGAGCTGCGCCGCACGCCGATGACGCGCATGTCGAAGGCATCTGCCAGCTTCGCCAGCCTCTGGCCGATGCGGCCGAGCCCGACGACGACCAATGTCTTGCCGCCGAGCTCGTCCTCGCGGCGAGCACGCTCTCCGATCATCGGGCGCCAGTGCTGCTTCGCCTGATTGTCGCGAGCGAGATGGATCTGACGGGCGAGCGCAAGGATCAGCGACATCGCATGCTCCGCCACCGCCCGTTCATTGCTCCCCTGCGCGCTGGCAAGGCGGACGCCGGCCGCGGCGATCGCCGCCTTGTCGAACTGGTCGGTACCGGCGCTGATCGACTGGATGAAACGCAGCTTCGGCAGGCGCG
Organism: Allobosea sp. TAF32; assembly: GCF_052113585.1. Taxonomy (NCBI): domain Bacteria; kingdom Pseudomonadati; phylum Pseudomonadota; class Alphaproteobacteria; order Hyphomicrobiales; family Alloboseaceae; genus Allobosea; species Allobosea sp. TAF32. The sequence continues at coordinate 196,066 of NZ_JBFRDM010000001.1, forward strand.
GCAGCAGCTCGTTGCGCCACAGGCCGGAAACGACGAGCACATCGGCCTCCGGCGCACGCTCGCGCAATTCGTCGAGGGTGCGGACCTCGAAGCTGCCGGCCGAATGGCCGCGCGTCGCGAACTCGTCACCCAGCTGATAGGCGGCGTGGGCGAAGCCGATCGTCAGTTCGCCTTCCGGCGGCAGGAGTGCCATGCGTTGTCTCTCCCCGAATCCTTTTCGGTGGACGTTAGCTGGCGCGCCGGCTCCCGTCCCCGCATCCGCCGCATGCAAGCTTCACGCTGGAGGCGATGCCTCCCGCGCATCGGCGGCCAGCGCCGCCCGCAAGCGCGACCAGCCGGCCTCGTCGCCCGGCAGGCCGAAGCGCAGACGAACCGGCGCGTTCTGGAAACGACGGACATAGATGCCGTGGCGACCGAGGCGGGCGAAGAGCGCCGGCGCCGCGGGCGTCTCGAGCAGCCGGAACAGGCTGGTGCCGCCGACGATGCGGCCATGCGGCGCGAGCAGCGCGTCGAGACGAGAGGCATCATGCGTCCGCGCTTCACCGGCCCTGGCAAGCCAGTCGGCATCCGCCAGAGCCTGGGCGCCGACATGAAGGGCTGGACCGGCCACCGACCAGGGGCCGAGCGCCGCCTTGAGCCTTGCCATCATGTCGGCGGCGCCGATGGCGAAGCCGAGACGCAGGCCCGCGAGCCCATAAGTCTTGCCGAAGGAGCGCAGCACGATCGCGCCTTCGGGCAAATCCGGCACGACGCTGGTCTCGGGCGTGAAATCGGCGAACGCCTCATCGATGACGAGCAGGCCGCCGCGCCTGGCGCAACGCGCGGCGAGGCTCACCAGTTCGGTGCGGGAGAGCTGCCGCCCATCGGGGTTGTTGGGATTGACCACGACGATGGTCGCGGCTGTCTCTTCAGGCGGCCCCGCCTCGGCGACCGAGAAGCCCGCCTTGCGCCAGGCATGGCCGTGCTCGGCATAGGTCGGGCCGAGGATGGCGACGGGACCAGACGGCGCAAGGCGCGGCAGCAGCTCGATCAGGATCTGCGTGCCGGGCGCTGCGACGATGCCGGCATGATCGGGCACGCGATAGGCCGCACGGGCAGCGGCGATCAGCGCCGCCTCGTCATCGGCACCGGGCAGGCGCGTCCAGAGGCTTAACGGCAGCGCCGGAAGCGGATAGGGGATCGGGTTGATCCCGGTGGAGAGATCGACCCAGGGCTGCGGCGCATCCGGAAAGAGCGCGCGGGCCCTGGCGAGATCGCCGCCATGCCAGATACCGTCCTCAGCCACGACCCTGCCCGCGCCCCGCATGAACCTCTCCGCCAGCCTGCCGCTGCTCGTGCTCGCGCTTACGATCGAGGCAGCCCTCGGCTATCCCGAGCGCTTCTATGCCGCAATCGGCCATCCCGTCACCTGGATCGGGCGCGTGATCGGCATGCTCGACCGGGCCCTCAACCGCGACGCTTCGTCCTTCATCACCCGCAGGGCCATGGGCGTGCTGGCGCTGGCGCTGTTGCTCGCCGTCACCATCGCATTGTCGGCATTGGTCCAGCGCCTGTGCCTATTCTTCGGACCGCTCGGTCTCATCCCGCTCGCGCTGATCGCCTCGACGCTGATCGCGCAGCGCAGCCTCTACGAGCATGTCGCGCGCGTTGCCGAAGGGCTGGAGCGGGATGGGCTGGAGGGCGGCCGCACGGCTGTGTCGATGATCGTCGGGCGCAATCCGCAGAGTTTGCACGAGGCGGGGGTGGCCCGCGCCGCGATCGAGAGCCTGGCGGAGAATTTCTCGGACGGCATCGTCGCGCCGGCCTTCTGGCTCGGCGTTGGCGGGCTACCGGGCATCACCGCCTACAAGGCGATCAATACCGCCGATTCGATGATCGGCCACCGCACGCCGCGCCATATCGCCTTCGGCTGGGCCGCTGCGCGCCTCGACGACCTCGTCAATCTCCCGGCTTCGCGGCTGACCGCGTTGCTGCTGGTTGCCTCGGCGGCGCTCGATCGGTCGGCGGATGCCGGCGGTGCCTGGCGGGCTGTGGGGCGCGATGCCGGCAGGCACCGCTCGCCCAATGCCGGCTGGCCGGAGGCGGCCATGGCGGGGGCGCTGGGCCTGCGTCTCGCCGGGCCGCGTGTCTACGGCCAGACCCGCATCGACGATCATTGGATGGGCGATGGCCGGGCCGAGGCAACGGCGGCCGATATCAGGCGCGCGCTTGCGCTCTACCGGCGCGCTTGCGGCCTGCTTTGGGTGCTGGCGGCGCTGCTGGCTGCCGCGCTGCTCTGACGCCCGCCCGTCATTCTCGGGCGGAGCGGCGCGCAGACCCGAGAATCTCTTGCAAATAAGGCACCGAAGCCCCTTTAGGCATGAGATGCTCGGGTCAAGCCCGAGCATGACGCGTGGCATGCATCTCGGTTTTTCGGCCTCAATCCGGAACCGGCACGGCGCGACGCGCGATCGCCTGGAGATCGGCTCCCGCAGGCAGCGAGCCGAAATGGCCGGACCAGCCACCGGCCAGCCGCGAGGCGACGAAAGCATCGGCGACCGCATGGGGCGCATGGCGGATCAGCAGCGCGGCCGACAAGGCCAGCGCCATGCGCTCGACGAAGCGGCGCGCCAGATGCTCATGCTTGAGCACGTCGACGAGATCGGTCTCCAACTCTGCGAGGAAAGCATCGTAGCGCGGATCGTTGCCGCGCGCGGCGCGCAACTCGTCGAGCAGGGCTGCCACGCAATCCGGATAGCGGCGGATCGAGCGGAGCACGTCGAGGCAGACGACATTGCCCGTGCCCTCCCAAATGCCGTTGAGCGGCGCCTCGCGATAGAGCCGCGCCATCAGATGGTCCTCGATGAAGCCGTTGCCGCCATGGCATTCGAGCGCCTCGGTGACGACCGGCGTGGCGCGCTTGCAGTTCCAGTATTTCGCGATCGGCGCGCCGATGCGGCCGATGAGCTTCTCGGCCTCGCTCTCGCCTTCGCGATCGAGCGCGTGGACAAAGCGGAAGGCGAGCCAGGCGGAGGCCTCTGCTTCCAGCGCGAGATCGGCGATGACATTCGTCATGATCGGCTGGTCGATCAGCGCCTTCTGGAACGCACGGCGATGCGCGGTGTGATGCGCCGCCTGCGCCACGGCGTGACGCATCAGCCCGGCCGAGCCGACGGCGAAATCGAGCCGCGTATAGTGGTTCATCTCCAGCCCGGCGCGGATGCCGTGACCGGGCTCGCCGATGAGATGGGCGATGACGCCACGGAATTCGACCTCGGAGGAGGCGTTCGACTTGTTGCCGCACTTGTCCTTGAGCCGCTGGATCTGCAGCCGGTTGCGCGAGCCGTCCGGCAGCCAGCCCGGCACGACGAAGCAGGAGACGCCTTCCTCCGTCCGCGCCAGTGTCAGGAACACATCCGAATGCGGGACCGAGAAGAACCATTTGTGGCCGGTGAGCGCATAGGTGCCGTCGGCATTGCGCGTCGCCACGGTCTGGGTCTGGCGGAGATCCGAGCCGCCCTGCTTCTCGGTCATCGCCATGCCGACCGTGCCGCCGCGCTTCTGCGCCGCCGGCAGCGGGCGCGGATCGTAGTCTGACGAGGTGACCAGCCGGCCGAACTCCGCCCAGCGCTCGGGATCGCGCTGCAGGACCGGGATTGCCGAATAGGTCATGCCGAGCGGGCAGCAGATGCCGTTCTCGCCCTGGTTCCAGAGATAGGAAACCGCGGCACGCGCCACCTGCGCGCCGGGCCGGGGCTTCGTCCAGCACAGCGAATGGAACTCGTCGCGCATCGCGAGCCCCATCAATTCGTGCCAGGCGGGATGAAACTCGATCTGGTCGACGCGCCGGCCCCAGCGGTCATGGGTGCGCAATTCCGGCAGGCTGCGATTGGCCTGCCGCGCCAGATCCTGCACGCGCTGCGAACCGACATGGCCGCCGACGACACTCGCCTGCTCGCGGAACCAGCCCGCGCCGAAGGCATTGAGGATGCGTCCGAGCGCGGGGTCCGCCGCGAAGGCATCGTAATCCGCCAGCGCCGGCGCCTGGTTCAGCACTTCATGGGTGTCGTAGCCGTAAGGGTCGAGAGCGGTCATGCAGCTTGTCCTTCACGGCTGATGAGGGCGGCAAGGGAGAGATCTGCCAGAGCCGCCGCGATCTCGCGGCCGCGCTCCGAGGTGATGGCACGCTCCGGCGAAAGCGGGCCGATCAGCGCCTCCATGAACCCGCCGACGATCATCGCCGCGGCGGCGTCGGGGTCGACGGGGCGGAAAGCGCCCTGTTCGCCGCCTTCGAGGACGAGTGCCCGGAAGATGCCGGCGATCTCGCGGCGATAGTCGAGCCGCGTCGCGTCGACCGCCGGATCGGCGGGCTCGGCAATCATCGACCATGCCAGGCGGCGATTGGCGAAGGCGCGCCGGGCGAAAGCCTCGACCGCGGCGGTCAGGCGTTCGGCAACGGGCGCATCGCTGGCGGCGATCTCGCGCAGCACGGCGAGTTCGCGCGCCGAAACGATGGCGACGATCTCAGCCATCAGCTCAGCCTTGGACGAGAAATAGGAATAGACGCTGCCTGTGGATACGCCGCTGGCGGCAGCGACGGCTGCGATTGATGTCTCCTGGAAGCCAACCTCCGAGACGATGCCCCGCGCGGCGGAGAGGATCGCCTCGCGCTTCCCGACCTTGCGCGGTTGTCTCGGTGTGGCAACAGGCATGGCCCGCCTCGAGTTTTGAATCTGAATTCAAATTCAATCTGAGAGCAAATCCAGCACCCGTCAAGCGGCGCGAAGCGTGCGGGCTCTGGGAGGGGTCCATTGAACCTGGCCTATTGCTGGCGCGGCCGGAGCGGACCTGAAAATAACGGGATGCGCTGTCGCATCAGCGAGTTCGACCGTGAGCCTGTGCGCTGCAGCCGCTATGCCATCCGACTGAAGCAGCCGCATTCGAGCCGCGAGCGCATCCGCGGCATCGCCGCCACGGCTGCACGGCAAGCTGCTGCGGTGCCGCCTTCCGATCTCGCAAGGCGCAGCAGCGGTTCGACGAGCCGGATCGGATCGCAGCGAGCCTAGGTGGCGCGTTGCTAGCCCATCGCGGATGTGAAACCGACGCAAAGTCGACGCAGCGCGACGACGTAGGGGTTTCGCGCCAAAAAGCTGGCTTCGCCGAAATAGATCGGAATTTCAGGCAGTTCCGGCAAATCGATCACGGTGATCGTGGTTTCGCTGCCATCCATGCACCAGGCGGGAATGATCGCGTAGCCGAGACCGGCTTCGACGCAGCGTTTCACGCTTGAGCTGCCCGATGTCGAGATCGCGATCTCCATCTCGGTATCGTCCGGCTGCAGATAATCGATGGCGAGGTTGCGCAGCAGTTGGCCGGGCTCATAGGTCACGAAGGGGCGCCCCTGCACCCATTGCCTGATCTCCCCCCGCGGCGGCGTCCCCCATTCGCGCGGCAGGACGAGCGCCGGCCGGTATGTGCAGACAAGGTGCTGCGGCACGTTGGGGTCGCCGAAATAGCGCTCCGTAATGCACAGGTCGAGGCTGCCGTCCCGGATCATCTCCGGAAGAGCGGTATCGCGCTCGAAGGCGATGATCTCGACCTGCGGGAAAAGCGTGCGGAACTGCGCCAGGATCGGCGGCATCAGATAGAAGAAGATCGCCTGCGGCAGGCCGATGCGCAGCACGGGACGCTCCTTCTGGAGCGTGCGGTCGAGCCGGGTCAGCACAGTATCGAGCTCGGGCAGCAACAGCTTGTAGAGGCTGCGCCCACGCGGCGTCAGGGTCACCGTCTTGGCGCCCTGCTCGGAGACGACCAGTCGCTCCGCCAGCAACTGCTCAAGGCGCCGCACATGGTTGGCGGCCGATTGGTAGCTCATGCCGAGCTTGCGCGCCGCGGCGGAATAGGAGCCGTCGCGCGCAACGATGAAGAACGTCTGGATGAGCGTCAGATTGGCTTCGCGCATGGTCCCTTCCGCCGGCCGGCCCGTCATTCCTTCCTACAACAGCTCTCCTTCCGCCACTTGCAAACAATGAGGCAAGTCGGCCCGGATCATTTGCATCGACCCGGCAGGAGAAGCGAACGAGGTTCTGGCCATCGCGTTACGGGACGAACCGCTCCGGGCATGGCCTCTTCTTCATCCATTCATGTCGCCGTGATCGGCGCCGGGATCGTGGGCGCAGCGGCCGCCCATTTTCTGGCTGCCGCCGGTGCGCGGGTGACGCTGCTCGACGCCTCTGGGCCAGCTGCGGGCGCGACCGGCGCGTCGGATGGCGCCGTCTCGGTCGCCAGCAAACGGCCGGGTCCGATGATGGATCTGGCCCGCCACGCCCGGGCCTTCTATGTCCGCAGCGAGCGGGATGGCCTGTTTCGCGGCCTGTTCCATCGCCGCTCGACTTTCCTCGTCGCACGAACGGCGATCGAGGCCGATCTCGTCGCCCAGCATGGCGCCGACCTCGCCGCGGTGGGCGAGCGCGTCGTCGAAATCAGCCGCACGGCTTTGCTGGATCGCATTCCGGGGCTGGGTGCCAGCGTCTGCGCAGCGCTCGAAATCCCCGATGACGGGCATGCGCTGGGCTATGAGATCACCGAGCGCCTCCTGCACAAGAGCGGCGTCAGCATCCGCCGCAATGCGCCCGTGTCCGAGATCGTCATGCGGGCTGGGCGCGTCGGCGGCGTCGCGATCCGGAACGAGCTGCTCGCAGCCGATGCCGTGCTCGTCGCCGCGGGGATCGGCTCGGCTCCGCTGCTCGGCCTTGGCGAGATTCTGATCCCGCGCAAGGGGCAGATGGTCGTCACCGACCGTGCCAGCACGGCAGGACCTGCGATCGACGGCCATCTGATGGCGGCTTCGTATCTCGCCGCCAAACGCGGCATCGTCCGCGACAACGCCCATATCGGCTTGGTGATCGACCCGCTGATGACGGGCCAGTTCCTGATCGGCGGCAGCCGCGAAGACCATCGCAGCGACCACGCCACCGATGCCGTGACCATCGCGGCGATCCTGCGTGAGGCGCTCGATCTCTACCCGCCGCTCGCCGGTCGCCGCGTCCTGCGCAGCTTCGCCGGGGTTAGGACCGCCTCCCGCGACGGCCTGCCGATCGTCGGCCTGCACCCGTATCGCGAAGGCGTCGTCATTGCGACTGGCTTCGAGGGCGACGGCATCTGCCTCGGACCGTTCATGGGTGCCTGCGCTGCCCGCCTGCTGCTGGGCGAGAAGCCGGAAACCGACCTGTCCGCTCTGTCGCCGCAACGCTTCGCTCGCGTCGAGGCCCACGCATGACCAGCCATTTTCTCTGGAACGGCGCGCCGGTGGCTTTCCAGCCGGGCGAGACGATCGCCGCAGCGCTGCTCCGGGTCGGGATCACCGATCTCGGCCAGTCCAACGACGCGCCCGGCGGACGGATGTTCTGCGGGATCGGCGCCTGCCAGGGCTGCGTCGTCGCGGTCGCAGGTGCGGCGCCGGTCGAGGCCTGCCTGACGCTCGCTAGCGAAGGCCTCCGGCTCGGCGCGCTACCTGCGGTCGGAGCCGATCATGCATAAGGGCCCTGTCCTCGTCGTGGGCGGCGGTCCGGCCGGCGCCAGCGCGGCTGCCGCCATCGCGGAGGCCGGCCTGCCCGTCATGCTGGTCGAGCAGCGGGATCAGCTCGGCGGCGCCATCCATCGCCAGCCGGCTGCCGGCGAAAACCATGTCTGGCGGCCCGCTCGTCACCGCCGCAACTGGACGGAGCTGACGGCGCGACTCCGGGGCTCCGCCGAGCGGATCGAGGTTCGGACGCAAACAGTGTTCCTCGGCGTCGACGGCGAGGGTCGCTTTTTGTTCGACGATCGTCGTGCCGGCCACGTCTTTGCGCACCGCCCCCGGGGAGCGATCATCGCGGTCGGTGCCGTCGAGACGATCTGTCCGTTCCCGGGCTGGGAACTGCCCGGCGTCATGACGGCCGGCGGTGCGCAGGTCCTGCTCAAGGAAACGGGCCGCCCTCCGGAGGGCCCGATCCTGGTGGCCGGCAGCGGACCGCTGCTGCCCGCCCTCGCGGCCCAGCTCGCAAAGGCCGGCAATCCCCCGGTCGCCGTGCTGGAGCGCGGCCGGCCATGGCGCGCCGCAAGGGCTCTGGCCCGCCTCGCCGCGTCATGGGCGCCGATGGCCGAGGCGGCTGCCTATGCAGCGACGCTTGCCATCAGCCGCGTGCCCTACCGCTGCGGAGCCGTCGTGACACGGGCTGAGCCTGATGGCCCAGGCCTCAAGGTCGGCATCCGCGTTGGGGAGACGCAGGACACCCTGCGCGTGCGGCATTTGCTCATCCATGACGGCATCGCCCCGAACCGCACCGGGATTCCGTTGCCGGCCCCCGACGCGGCCGTGCCCGTCCTGCTCGCCGGGGATGGGCGGGAAGCGCTCGGCGCCGATGCCGCGCTGCTCGACGGTCGACGCGCGGCGATGCAGATGCTTGCCCGCCTCGGCCTGGCAGGCACAGACGCTTCGCAAGTGCAACGCGGCCTGCAGCGTGCACGGGGCTTTCAGGCCGCTCTCGGACAAGCGCTCCACAGCGAGCCGGTGGTGCCTGCGCCCGAGACCGTGATCTGCCGTTGCGAAGGACGCAGCTGCGCGGATCTGGCCGCCCTGGCAGACGACGCTTCGCCGCGCGAGATCCGGCTGATGGGGCGCTTCGGCCTCGGTGCCTGCCAGGGCCGCTTCTGCGGCCCGATGATCGCAGCCCTGCGAGACCGGCCATTGCCGGCCGCAACTCCCCCGCGCTGGCCCTTGCGACCGGTTTCGGTCGCGGCGCTCGCCCGCCTGACAGATGATGAAACGGAGTGATCTGACCGTGACGATGTCCCTCGCCAAGCCTGCCCGGGCTATCGCCGCCTCCATGGTCGAGGTGACCAATCCGTTCGACGGCGCCCTCGTCGGCAAGGTCCGCGGAGCGGACGAGGTCGCGGTGGCCGAGGCCCTGCGCCGGGCGCGCAAGGCCTGGTCCAGCTTCCGCTTCAGCACGCCCGCGGAACGCAAGGAACTGCTCTATCGCCTGGCCGGCCGCCTCGAGGACGAGGCGGAGGCGATGGCCCGGACGATCTGCGCGGAGGTCGGCAAGACGATCGCCGAGGCACGCAACGAAGTCCGCCGCGCCCGCAACACGCTCCGGCTGAGCGGCGACGCCGTCACCGTCCTGCATGGCGAGGTCCTGCCCACTGCCATCGTGCCGGGAGCGCCGGACAAGCAGGCCGTGATCACGCATGAGCCTGCCGGGGTCCTGGGAGCGATCACGCCGTTCAACTATCCGCTCAACCTGCTCTGTCACAAACTCGGCCCCGCCATCGCGGCCGGCAATGCCGTCGTCGCCAAACCCTCGCCGAAGGCTCCGCTCGCTGCGCAGCGCCTCGCAGAGCTGGCCGAGGAGGCGGGCTTCCCGGACGGCCTGTTCGGTATCGTCCATGGCGGCGCCGATGTCGCGGCGATGATCGCGAGCGGCGACATCGATCTGCTCAGCTTCACGGGTGGGCCGACGGCGGGATTGGCGCTGAAGAACGCCTCTGGCCTTGTCCGCTGCCTGATGGAGCTTGGCGGCAACGACCCTCTGATCGTCATGCCGGACGCCGATCTCGACCGCGCCGCCGACGTCGCGATCGCGCACCGCTTCGAAATCGCCGGCCAGAGCTGCGCCGCCGTGAAGCGGCTCTATCTGCACGACGCCATCCGCGAGACGATGATCGAGCGCATCGCGGCGCGCGTCGCGAAGGTCACCACCGGCGATCCGGCCGATGCCGAGACTGCCATGGGCACCGTCATCGACGAGCCGGCGGCAGCGGAAGTCGAACGACGTGTGAAACTCGCCGTCGCGGACGGCGCCCGGATCGTCGCGGGCGGAAACCGCCGCGGCACGCTGTTCGCGCCGACCTTGCTCGACGCCGTTCCGGCCCAGACGGAACTCGTTCGTTCCGAGACGTTTGGGCCGGTGCTCGCCGTGCGCCGCTTCGACGATCCCGACGCTGTGATCGCCGAGATCAGTGGCGGCGCCTACGGGCTGCAGGCCGGGCTCTTCACCAACGACCATGCGCTCGTGAAGCGGGTCTCCCGCCGGCTCCGCGTCGGCGGCGTCATGATCAATGAAGGGCCGGATTTCCGCGCCGAGAATGTGCCGTTCGGCGGCATCAAGTCGAGCGGACTGGGCCGCGAGGGCATCCACATGACCCTGCGCGAGATGAGCGAAACCAAGGTCGTCATCGACTGATGATGCAAGGAGCCAACAAGATGATCGATCCCGAACTGCGCCGGCGCCTGACTGGCGTCTTCACCGCGCTGGTCACGCCCTTCCGCGACGGAGCGCTCGATATTCCCGCGCTCGAGAAGCTCGTCGCTGCGCAGATCGCGGCCGGTGTGTCCGGGCTCGTCCCGGTCGGCACGACAGGCGAAGCCGCGACGCTGAGCGAGGATGAGGCCGACGCTGTGATCCGCACCACGGTGAAGGCGGCTGCCGGACGCGTCTTCGTCATGGCCGGCGCCGGCTCGAACGCGACGCGGCTCGCCATCGGCAAGGCCGAGCGTGCCCAGGCGGCGGGCGCCGACGGCCTCCTGCTCGTGACCCCCTATTACAACAAGCCCTCGCAAGAGGGGCTGTTCGACCATTTCTCCGCCATCGCCGGCGCGGTTAGCCTGCCCATCATGCTCTACAGCGTGCCGGGACGCGCCGGCGTCGAGATCGCGCCGGAGACCGCAGCGCGGCTTGCGGCGGCGCATTCCAATGTCGTCGCCATCAAGGAGGCAGGGGGCAAGGCGGAACGGATCACGGAGCTGCGGCTGGCACTCGGCGAGGATTTCGTCATCCATTCCGGCGACGACGGCCTGACGCTGCCTTTCCTCGCGCTCGGCGCCGACGGCGTGACGAGCGTCGCCTCGAACCTGCTGCCCGCCGAGGTCGTCGCGCTGTGCCGGGCCTGGTACGCCGGAGACCCGCGCGAGGCGCGCCGCATCCACAACGCCTTGTTCGACCTCGTCGGCCATCTCTTCATCGAGAGCAACCCGGTGCCGGTGAAGACGGCACTCGCGCGCGCCGGCCTGATCGGCCCGGAGCTGCGGGCGCCGCTCGCAGCGCTGCGCCCGGAAAGCCGCAAGGCGCTGGAAGCAAGCCTGCAATCGTTCGAGAGCCGAGCGAACATATAAGAAAGCCGGTAGGACGACGACCTACTCTCGCATTGTCCACGCAAGTGCGTCGCCTAGGCTCTCGTCGTCCTAACCACCAGCGCAAGACCGAAAAACATCGGCAAGGGAACGGAGTGGAAAGCTCATGAAATCGATCATTCGCGCCATCTGCGCAGCCAGCCTGGGATTGCTGGCACTTCAAGCCTCGGCCCGGGCCGAAGACACCATCGACGCCATACGCTCGCGCGGCGTGCTGCGCATACCGGGGATCATCAACGAGGATCCCTACTTCAACAAGGACCCGCGGTCCGGCGAATGGCGCGGTTTCGCCATCGAGATGGCCCGCGACATCGCCACCACCCTCGGCGTCAAGCTGGAGGTCGTCGAGTCGAGCTGGCCGAATTCCATCCTCGACGTGCAGAGCGGCAAGGTCGATCTGGCGCTTGGCGTCACGGCGACGCCGCAGCGCTCCCTCTCCGTCGCGTTCTCGAACCCGACCTACTTCAACAGCTTCGTCATCGTCTCGCCCAAGGCGGAGCTCTCGAAGCTGAGCTGGGCCGAGCTCAACGACCCGAAATACACCTTCGCGGTCGACCTGGGCTCCTCGCAGGACCTGATCGCCCAGCAATACCTGCCGAAGGCCAAGATGCTGCGCTTCAAGTCCCGCGACGAGGCGATCGTGGCGGTGGTCACAGGCAAGGCAGACGGTCTCGTCAACACCATGTTGAACGGCCTCGTCATGAGCAAGAAGGCGAGCGGCATCGGCAAGGTGATGGTGCCGTCTCCGGTTCTGTCGACGCCCTCCGTGGTCGCCATGAACTGGAAGGCCGACGAGAAGTCGCGCGCCTTCATCTCGGCCTGGGCCGAATACAACCGCCGCATCGGCAACAACCAGACCTGGATCGTGAAGAGCCTCGCGCCCTTCGGCATCACGCTCGACGACATGCCCGAAGGCTTCGGCTTCGGCGGTTAAGGCAGGAGCAGCCCCCAGAGCAGGATATTCGCGAAAACCGGCTTCCGGCTTTTCGCATCCTGCTCGAGGGCTGCCTTCACAAAAGGCTGGCATGATATGTACACGTGGAGCTTCGCCCCGATCTTCCAGGCGAGTGATCTGTTCCTCTGGGGCGCGTGGATCACCATCGTCTACACCGTGGCCTCCATCGCCATCGGGCTGGTCCTCGGGCTGCTCCTCTGCTTCGCGCGGCTTTCCGGCATCGGGCCGCTGAGCTGGCTGGCGCAGGGCTTCCAGGAGCTGTTCCGCTGCACGCCGCTGCTGGTGCAGCTGCTATGGATCTACTACGCCCTGCCGCTGCTGCTCGGCTTCGATCTCGCGAATTGGGCGGCGGCGCTGATCACGCTCTCGCTCTATGCCGCGGCCTTCTACGCCGAGGTCTTCCGCGGCGGCATCGTCTCGATCGACAAGGGGCAATCCGAGGCGGGCGCCGCCATCGGCATGTCGGGCTGGCAGGTCATGCGGCGCATCGTGCTGCCGCAGGCCATCCGCCGGATGATGCCGGCCTTCATCAACCAGTCGGTGACGCAGTTCAAGAACACCTCGCTCATCTCCGTGATCTCGGTGGCGGAACTCACCTACATGGCCAGCATCGTCAACGGGCAGACCTATCGCCCGCTGGAATCCTACACCATCCTCGCGCTGCTCTACTTCGCCATCCTGTTCCCGATCACGAAGTTCGCCGACATCGTCGAGAGCCGGACGCGCGGCAGCCATTGAGCGAGAGCCATTCCATGAACTCCGTTGCCATGCCCGGCCTGCGCGAGACCGTTCTCGAAGCGCGCGGCATCACCAAGCGCTTCGGCGCGCTCACCGTCCTTCACGGGATCGATCTCTCGCTGACCAGCGGTGAGGTCGTCTCGATCATCGGGCCCTCCGGCTCCGGCAAATCGACCTTCATTCGCTGCATGAACATGCTGGAGGTGCCGGACACCGGCGAGGTCCTGTTCCGCGGCCGCCGCGTCGGCCCGACATTCCGCGGCACGGGCCAGCTTCTCGGTCTTGGCGAATTGCGGCGCCATGTCGGCATGGTGTTCCAGCACTTCAACCTGTTCCCGCACATGACCGTGCTGGAGAACGTGATCGAAGGCCCCATGACCGTGCAGCGCAAGCCGCGCGGCGAGGCCATCGACATCGCGATGGACTACATCGCCAAGGTCGGCCTCGCCGATAAGCGCGACGCGCGGCCGGACCAGCTCTCGGGCGGGCAGAAGCAGCGCGTGGCCATCGCCAGGGCCCTCGCGATGCAGCCGGACGCTCTGTTGCTCGACGAGATCACCAGCGCGCTCGATCCTGAGCTCGTAGGAGAGGTTCTGGGCGTCGTGCGCAACCTTGCCGAACAGGGCATGACCATGGTCCTCGTCACCCATGAGATCTCGTTTGCGGCCGGGGTTTCCGATCGTGTCGTCTTCATGGAAACCGGGCGCATCGCCGAGCAGGGCAGCCCGGACCGCATCCTGCACAACCCGGACAACGAGCGTCTCAAGACCTTTCTCGCGCGCTTCCATGGCTGATCCGCAGGCAAGCAACGCCCGGCCCTTCAAGGTCGTCATCGTCGGTGCAGGCCGGATCGGCACGGCGCTGGCGCTCCTCCTGCGCGGAAAGCCGGAATTCGAGTTCCTGCTCGCGGACCCGACCGAGCCCGGCCGCAGGCGAGCCAAGGACCTTGCGCTGCCGCTGACGGAAGCCGATCCGGCCAACGCAGCCCAGCTCGACCGGCTCTTGACCGGGGCCGATGCCGTGGTCGCGGCATTGCCGTCCTCGGCGACGCCCATGGTGGCCGCGGCCGCCCGCCGCAGCGGAAGCAACTATCTCGACCTTGGCGATGACGGAGCCGCGCTCGAAGCCGTCCAGCACGAGGCCAACGCCGCCGCAGGCTGCTTCATCGCGCAATGCGGCATCTCGCCGGGGCTCGTCTCGGGCCTGGTTCTCGATCTCGCCTCGCGCTGCCCGGGCCTGCCGGATATCGACGTCCGGATCGGCGCTCTGCCGCGAACGGCCGCCGGGCGCCTGGGCTACGGGCTGGTCTGGGATGTCGACGCCACCCTGCGCGAATATACGCGCGCCTCGCTTGCGCTCGTCGACGGCCGCGAGTCCGGGCTGGCGCCGCTGTCCCGCTGCAGCCCCTTGCATCTCGGATCGCGCGACTACGAGGTTTTCGTCTCAGGCGCGATCCCGGCTACGCTTCGCGAGCGCCTGGCCGGCAAGGTCGGGAATCTGATCTCGCATACCATCCGCTATCCCGGGCACGCCGAACAGATGGCGTTCCTGCTGGACGAGTTGAAATTGCGCGACCGCGTCTATCTGCTGCGCAATCTCTTCCTCAACGCGCTGCCCGAGATCACCGATGATCGTCTGCTGATCTCGATCACCGCAGCGTCTCGTGACGCGGATGGTGCGCCCCACGAACACTTCCTGCGCGAGGTCGAGCCGCTAGAGATCGGCGACGCCGCGATCGGCGCCATGCGGCGCACCGCTGCCTCCCATGTCGCCGCGGTGCTCGATCTGTTGCGCCTCGGGCAAATAGGCCGCCAAGGCCTCCTTGCGCAGGAGGACATTCCTCTGGATCTCCTGCGCGAAAACCGTTTCCTTGCCTGGTTCTTCGAGACGCCGGCACCTGTCCCCGGTCGCGTTTTGCAGGGAGTGCATCCATGAACGGCTCTGGGTCCGGACGGCTGGGCGCGGTCGTGAACGATCTGAGCATCGGGGTCCTGATGCTCGACACCCATTTTCAACGCCTGCCGGGCGATATCGGCAACGGCCGCACCTGGCCTTTCCCGGTCCAGTTCCGGGTCGTCCGCGGCGCCGATCCCGCGGCCATCGTCCATGGTCGCCCGGAAGAATTCCTCGAGCCCTTCATCGCCGCCGCCCTCGATCTCGTCGCTTGCGGGGTGCGCGGCATCGCTACCAGCTGCGGTTTTCTGGCGCTGCTGCAGCGAGAGCTGGCCGCCGCACTCCCGGTTCCCGTGGCCACGAGCAGCCTGCTGCAGGCACCGTTGATCGAGGCCATGCTGCCCGCCGGCCAGCAAGTCGGCATCCTCACCTTCGCCGCGGAGGCGTTGACGGCGCGCCATCTGGCCGCCGTCGGGGTGCGTCCCGACACTCCCATCGAGGGGCTGCCTCCGGACAGCCTGTTCCGCCAGGTCTATGGCAATCGCGGCGGCGTGTCCGACGTCGCAAAGCTCGAGGAAGAAGTCGTGACAGCCGCCCGCGCGCTGGTCCGCCGCCATCCGAATGTCGGCGCGATCCTCTGCGAATGCACGAATCTTCCGCCGCATTCGGCGGCGGTCGCTGCTGCCACCGGGCGGCCGGTCTTCGACGTCATCGGGTTCGTTGAATGGTTCGGGCATGCGATCGCGCCGCCGCGCTTCCGCTAAGGTTTGACGAGGAGCGCCGCTGGCTTTTGGTCTCGCTATTGATTGAAGTGCTCGCAAGGCGGGACTAGGCATGTCCCTAGGCGCGAGACTGCAGCGGAGATGCGGGGGTCGCGCTCGGCCTTCAGCGATGGCGTCCATCTGCGGGACTACGCAAGTTTCGTGCGGGACCGGGAGGCGGAGATGTGCCGCAGCCTCGGCATCCAGGCTCCGCGGTAGCTTGCGCCACCCCGCGCCGTGTCCCGGCCCTCCGCTGCCATGGGCCAATCGGCGCGCGAGATGGGCCGAGTGACTAAAACTCGATGCCCTGCTGCGCCTTCACGCCGGCGGCGAAGTGGTGCTTCACCAACGTCATCTCGGTGACGAGGTCGGCCGCCTCGATCAACTCCGGCTTGGCGTTGCGGCCGGTGACGACGACGTGCAGGTCTGGGCGGCGAGCGACCAGCGTCGACACGACGTCGGCGAGCGGCAGATAGTCGTAGCGCAGGGCGATGTTGAGCTCATCGAGCACCAGGAGCCGGATTTCGGGGTCGGCCATCAGCTCCCTCGCCTTCGCGAAGGCGCGCTCGGCGGCAGCGATGTCACGGGCCTTGTCCTGCGTTTCCCAGGTGAAGCCCTCGCCCATGCTGTGCCAGGCGACCTGATCGCCGAAGGTTTCCAGCGCCTTGCGCTCGCCGGTCGACCAGGCGCCCTTGATGAATTGCACCACGCCGATGCGCCAGCCATGTCCGAGCGCGCGCAAGATCAGGCCGAAGGCCGCCGTTGACTTGCCCTTGCCGGGGCCGGTGTTGACGATGAGAAGGCCCTTCTCGACGGTCTTGGAAGCGACCTCGGCGTCCTGCACCGCCTTGCGCTTCTCCATCTTGGCCTTGTGGCGGGCGGTGTCTTCGGTGTCGGTCATCATTTCACTCGCATCGGCAATCCGGCGACCATGAAGACCACGCGGCCGGCGCGCGCCGCAAGCGCCTGATGCAGCCGCCCGGCCTCGTCGCGGAAGCGGCGGGCGAGCGCATTCTCCGGGACGATGCCGAGGCCGACCTCGTTGCCGACCAGCACGAGCGGCGCGGAGACGCTTTCGCAGGCGGCGATCAGGGCCTGGCGCGCCGCGGCCGTATCGCGCTCGGCGAGGATGAGGTTGGTCAGCCAGAGCGTCAGGCAATCGACAAGGATGGGCCGGCCGGCCGGACGGACGGCGATGGCCTCGGCGAGATCGAGCGGCGCATCGACGGTCTGCCAGCCCTCCGGGCGGCGTGCGCGATGCTCGGCGATGCGCTCGCGCATCTCGTCGTCATAGGCCTGGGCGGTGGCGATGTAGCTCCAGGGGGCCGGGCAAGCCTCGATCAGCGCCTCGGCATGGCGGCTCTTGCCGGAGCGGGCGCCGCCGAGGACGAGGGTGAGGTGGGGCAATTCCATCGAAAAGTCCTATGCCGTCATGCTCGGGCTCGACCCGAGCATCTCCATCCGAAAGGGCGAGCCTCTTCCTGTACGAGATTCTCGGGTCAAGCCCGAGAATGACGTTTCTGCCACGGCGCACTGCATTGCACAGCGGCACGCCGATAGCTAATGATGGTCCATGACGGTGCCTCCGCAAGGAGGTGAAAAGGGAACGCGGTGAGATACCGCGGCTGCCCCCGCAACTGTAAGCGGGTGTTTCCCGCCATCGGCCACTGGAGCGCTCGCTCCGGGAAGGCGGTGGGGAACATCAGACCCGCGAGCCAGGAGACCTGCCGTCGACCCGCAACGATCCAACCGGCTGCCGGCGGGGCGGCCACGGAGAGCCCCATGAACACCGCTTCGGTTTCCACCACTCAACTCAGCGTCTCGGAACGCGTCAAGGCAGCCGCCGCCGCGCTCGTGATCGGCGTCGCGCTGATCTACACGACCGGCTTCGCGGCCTCGACGAACGTTCACAACGCCGGGCACGATACCCGCCACGGTCTCGCCTTCCCCTGCCACTGAGGGAAAGCATCCATGGTTACGCGTGTTCTCACGGTCAGCATTCTGGCCGGGCTTCTGGCTGGGCTGATCGTCGCCGCCCTCCAGCATGTCACCACCACCCCGCTGATCCTCAAGGCCGAGACCTATGAGGCGGCGTTGCGCCTGCAGGCGCCGACGCTCGCCGCCTTCGACGGCGAGGCGAAGATCATCCTCGCGCATGGCCCCGCTGGCGATGCGCCCGGCCACGACCATGCCGAATGGAAGCCGCAGGACGGCCTCCAGCGCACGCTCTTCACCAGCGCAGTGACGATCGCGACCGCAATCGGCTTCGCCGCGCTGCTGCTCGCGGGAATGATCGCGGCCGGCGATACGATCGACCAACGTAGCGCCCTGGTCTGGGGCGCCTGCGGCTTCCTGGCGCTCGGGCTCGCCCCCGCGATGGGGCTCGCGCCGGAATTGCCGGGCGCGGCTTCCGCAGCGCTGGAGCAGCGGCAGTTCTGGTGGCTGGTCACCGCTATCGCCACGGCGCTTGGGCTCTTCCTGTTCCTGCGCTTCGAGCAGCCCTGGCTCAAGCTGCTGGCCGTCGTCGTGATCCTGCTCCCGCATGTGATCGGCGCCCCGCATCCGGCTGCGCCGGAGAGCAAGGTGCCGGCCGAGGTTGCGGCGCATTTCGCGGCTCTGTCACTCGGCATCCAGGCTGCGCTCTGGCTCGCCACCGCCTTCATGGTCGGCGTGCTCTGGCCCTGGGCCAGCCGGCGCGCCGCGCTCGCGCGCTGAAGGCAGCGGAGCCTCCGGGCTCCGCGCGAAAGGCAAGTCATGTCCGAGGGCGACCTCACTATCCATGTCTGCACCGCCTGCAGGCGGGCGCGCGCCGATCTCCCGGAGGGTTACGACCAGCCGGGGCTGGCGCTCGCGGAGCGTCTCACCGCTCAACTCGCAGCAAAGGGCAGCACCATCCCGGTGCTGCCTGTCGAATGCCTCGCCGTCTGCAAGCGGCCCTGCACCATCGCGCTCAGCGCCGATGGCA
Source organism: Allobosea sp. TAF32 (assembly GCF_052113585.1). Lineage (NCBI taxonomy): Bacteria > Pseudomonadati > Pseudomonadota > Alphaproteobacteria > Hyphomicrobiales > Alloboseaceae > Allobosea > Allobosea sp. TAF32. The sequence continues at coordinate 214,530 of NZ_JBFRDM010000001.1, forward strand.
AATGGACCTATCTGATCGGCGACCTCGACACCGACACCCATCTCGACGAGATCGTCGGCGCGGCGGAGGCCTATGCCGCCAGCGCCAACGGCATCGTTCCCTGGAAAGAGCGGCCGCAGTCCTTCCGCAAGGGCGTGGTCGCACGCGTGCCGCCTTTGCCGGCGCGCCAGCAAGGATGACATCATGAACGCTCCGCAAACCACGAACCTGGGCAAGACGCCCTGCACGATCATCACCGGCTTCCTCGGCGCCGGTAAGACGACGCTGGTGCGCCATCTCCTCGAGAATGCGCAGGGCAAGAAGCTCGCCGTGCTCGTCAACGAGTTCGGCGATCTCGGCTTCGACGGCGAGTTCCTGAAGGGCTGCGGCATCGCCGGCTGCAGCGACGAGGACGTGGTCGAGCTGCCGAATGGCTGCATCTGCTGCACCGTCGCCGATGATTTCGTGCCGGCGCTGGAGAAGCTCCTGAACCGGCCGAACCCGCCCGAGCATATCCTGATCGAGACCTCCGGCCTCGCCTTGCCGAAGCCGCTGGTGCAGGCCTTCAACTGGCCTGCAATCCGCGCCCGCGTCACCGTCGACGGCGTCATCGCCGTGGTCGACGGACCGGCCGTGGCCGATGGCCAGTTCGCCGATGATCCCGAGGCGCTCGCGGCGCAGAAGGCGGCCGATGTCTCCGTCGAGCACGACAACCCTCTGGAGGAGGTATTCGAGGACCAGATCCTCTGCGCCGACCTTATCCTGCTCAACAAGAGCGACCTCGTCGACGAGGCCGGCCGCGCACGGGTCAAGGCCGAGATCGCCGAGCACCTGCCCAAGGCGATCAAAATCGTCGAGACCGCCCATGGCAAGGTCGAGCCGGCGCTGATCGTGGGCTTGGGTGCCGCGGCCGAAAGCGATCTCGCCGCCCGCCCCTCGCATCATGGCGAGGGCGAGCATGATCACGACCATGACGATTTCGACTCGGTCGCCGTGCCGCTGCCGGCGGGGCTTTCACCGGAGGAGCTGACGGCGCGTGTCGCCAAGGCCGCCGAAGCCGAGGGCGTGCTGCGGCTGAAGGGCTTCAGCGCCGTGCCGGGCAAGCCGATGCGCCTCGTCGTGCAGGGCGTGGGCCGGCGCGTCGGGCATCATTTCGACCGCCCCTGGGGCGCGAGCGAGCCGCGCGACGGGCGCCTCACCGTGATCGGCCTCAAGGGCTTCGACCTCACGGCCGTGGAAGCGGCTCTCGCGGGGGCGTAAACCGGACCGATGCATCTTCTCCCGACCAGCGAGATCAGGCTCGACGACGGCGAGGACGCCGTCGATCTCGCCTTGCCGCCGGGAGACGTGCTCATGCTCTCCTTCACCGACAGCGACCTCTCCGCGCTGGCGGTGGCGGCCCGCGTCGACGCGGAACCGCCCTCGTCATGGTCGGGCTTGTCCCGACCATCCACGCCTTCCCCTATCGAAGGTCGTGTTAAAGACGTGGATCCTCGCCACAAGGGCGAGCATGACGGACAGAGCCTGTCGGTGCGGCTCGCTCCGCTCAGGCGGCTGAGACATCCGCTCTCGGTCGATTTGTTGATCGAGAAGACGGCGGCGCAATGCCGCTTCGTGCTGGTGCGCTGCCTCGGCGGGCTCGACTACTGGCGCTATGGCATCGAGCAGCTCGGCATCGCCTGCCGCGCGCGCGGCATTCCGCTCGCGATCCTCCCCGGCGACGAGCGCGACGATCCGAGACTGGGCGAGCAGGCGACCGTCCCGGCTGAGTTCGCGGCGGAACTGCTAGCCTATTTCCAGGCGGGCGGCGGCGCCGAGAACATGCGGCGGCTGCTGGGGCGGATCGCAGGATATATCGCGCGGGCGCCAAGAGCATCCAACCTGACGCCACTCCCGCTGCCATCGTTCTTCGCGCTCGGCAGCGACGGCAAACCCCTGCCATGGCTCGACGCGCTCGCTACGATCCCGGCCGACAAACCACTCGTCCCGATCCTGCTTTACCGATCCGGCGTCGCGGCTGGCGACACGGCCATGGCCGAGGCCCTCGCCACCGCCCTCGCCGCGCGCGACCTCGCACCCCTCCCGCTCGCGGTGACCAGCCTGAAGGACCCCGCGGTCACCGCCGAACTCGCAGCGCTGATCGCAGTGCGAAAGCCGGCGCTGATCGTCACCAGCACCGCCTTCTCCGCTCGCGAAGGCGCGGATTTCGTGCTCGACGGCGCCGATTGCCCGATCCTGCAGGCCGTGCCGGTGGGCAGCCCGCGCGAAGCCTGGGAAGCCTCGCCGCGTGGCCTCTCCGCCGCCGATCTCGCCATGCAGGTGGCGCTGCCGGAATTCGACGGGCGCATCGGGGCAATTCCGGTGGCGTTCAAGGCCGAAGCAACCGACCCGGCGACCGGGCTCAGTATCCGCCGGCTCGTGCCGGATGCAGAGGGCATCTCTGCGCTTGCCGATTTGGCGAAGGGCTGGATCGCTCTCGCCCGGAGACCGGCGGCCGAGCGAAAGCTGGCACTGGTGATGTCGGACTATCCCGCGCGCGGCGGCCGGGCCGGCTTCGCCGTCGGGCTCGATACGCCTGCCAGCGTGACGGCGATCCGGGAATTGTTGGCGGGGGTGGGATACGCTGTTGCCGCTCTCAACCCTCATCCTGAGGAGCCGCGCAGCGGCGTCTCGAAGGATGATCCAGCGCGCTCTGGAGCATCCTTCGAGACGCTAGGCTCGCGCCTTGCTCCTCAGGATGAGGGCTCGCTCTTGATGGCCGCACTGACTGCCGGGCCAACCAATCTCTCCATGCCTCTCACGGCCTATCGCGAATGGCTCGCCACCATCCCCGCTGCGGCGCGCGAGTCCCTTCTTGCCAGCCACGGTGCGCCCGAAGCCGATCCCACCTGCCGCGAGAGCGCCTTCCGCTTCCGCGCCGTACGCTATGGATGCCTCACCGTAGCCCTGCAGCCGCCGCGCGATACCACGCCCGACCGCAAGGCGCGCTATCACGACCCCGACGCGCCACCCGGCCACACCTACCTCGCCTTCTACCTCGCGCTGCGCCAATCCGAGGCCATCGACGCGCTGATCCATCTCGGCACGCACGGCACCACGGAATGGCTGCCGGGCAAGGCCGTGGCGCTCTCGGCCGGCTGCTGGCCGCGCCTTGCCGTCGGCGGGCTGCCGGTGATCTACCCCTATGTCGTCGACGACCCCGGCGAGGCGGCGCCGGCCAAGCGACGGCTCTCGGCCGTCACCCTCGGCCACCTCCCGCCGCCGCTGGCCGAGACGGAGGACGCCGGCGAAACCGCCTTGCTGCGCGATCTCGTCGAGGAGTTCTCGCAGGCGCAGGTGCTCGATCCGCGCCGCGCCGACCTCGTCGCCAGCGAAATCCGGGCGCGGGCCGAGGCGAGCGGGCTCGCGGCCTCCTGCGGCGTCGCAGCCGACATGGAGATGAGCGAGGCCCTGACCCGGCTCGACGCCCATCTCTGCGACATCGCCGAATTGCCCTTCCGCGACGGGCTGCACGTCTTCGGTCGGTCCGACGCCGACCCGGCTTCCGCCCGCAACGAGCGCGAGAACCTCCTGCGCTCCCTAGATGGCCGCTTCGTTCCGCCGGGCCCGGCCGGCTCGCCGCATCGCGGCCGTCCTGACGTGCTGCCGACCGGGCGCAACCTCTCGACGCTCGATCCCCGCGCGATCCCGACACGCGCCGCCACACGGCTGGGCCAACTGGCGGCGCAGGCTGTGGTCTCGCGCCATCTGCAGGATCATGGCGACTATCCGCGCCGGATCATCATGGACCTCTGGGCCTCACCAACGCTGCGCTCCGGCGGCGAAGACATCTCCCATGCGCTGGCATTGATGGGCGTCGAGCCGCTCTGGGACAATGCCTCGACCCGCATCACTGGTTTCAGTATTCTGCCACAGCCGAAGCTCGCCTATCCGCGTCTCGACGTGACCGTGCGCATTTCCGGCACCTTCCGCGACACCTTTCCGGGGCAGATCGCGCTGATCGACCAGGCGGCGCGGGCTGTCGCCGCGCTGGACGAGCCCGACGACTGGAACGAGCCGGCCGCTGCCCGCCGCCGCGGCGGGCATGGCGCGCGCATTTTCGGTGCGGCTCCCGGCCGCTATGGCGCCGCCATGGCGGACCGAGCGCTCGACGGCGACTGGACCGAGCGCCAGGAGCTGGGGGCCGCCTATCTCGCCGCCTCCGACCATGCCTATGGCGGCCCGGAAGGCATGGCCACGGCCGACCCCGGCTTTATCGACCGCATCAAGGCTTCCGACGCTTTCATCCATGTCAGTGACACCGCCGGGCGTGACATTCTCGAAGCCAGCAGCGCCGCCGATGTGATCGGCGGGCTCGCGGCAGCTGCGAAGGCGCTCGGCGCCGATCCTGCCCTCTACAGCCTCGACAGCTCGAACCCCGAAGCGCCGAAGGCGCGGACGCTGGCCGAGGACATCGCTCGCATCGTGCACGGCCGGCTGACGCATCCGCGCTGGATCGCTTCCCAACTCGCCCATGGCTGGCGCGGGGCGGCGGAGCTGGCCGAGGCGGTCGATACGCTCTTCGTCTTCGCGGCGAGCACGGAGGCCGTCGCGGACGGGCTGTTCGAAGCGGTCTTCCAGGCCTATTGCGCCGATCCGCAGATCTGGTCCGCTCTCGAAAGCGCCAATGCGCCGGCCGCCGCTTCGATCCGCTCGCGACTGGCCGAGGCGGCGCGACGCGGCCTCTGGACCAGCCGGCGCAACTCGGTCGGCGCCTTCCTGGCGCGGGAGGCGGCGGAATGAGCGCGCTCCCGCAAAAAGCGCCGCAGGCCGGAAAGGAAGCGCTGCGACGCGGCTGGTGCCCGAGCACCCTCAGGCCGATGGAGACCGGCGACGGCTGGCTGGTGCGCCTCCATCCGCCCGGCGCGATGCTGACACCTTCACAACTGAGGCGGATCGCGGCTCTGGCAGCCGAGCACGGCAACGGACTCGTCGAAATCTCCGCCCGCGCCAATCTGCAAATCCGGGGGGTGACGCCCGCGAGCCATCCGGCGCTGGTCGAGCGCCTGCTGGCGGAGCATCTCGTCGATGAGCATGCGGGTGATGGACCACAGCGGCTGACGCTGGTCTCGCCGCTGGCGGGCAGCGATTCGAACGGCCTGATCGACGCAGCCGCATTGGCCGGGCAGATCGAGCTGCGCGCCCGCAGGATTCCCGGCCTGCCGGCCAAGCTCAGCGTTATCGTCGATGATGGCGGCACGCAGGCTCTGGACAGCCTTTCAGCCGACATCCGAATCGTCGGCGTCGGGGCCGGGGGTGTCACCCTGTGTCTGGCGGACCATCTGTGGCGTGGGCCAATCCCCGAAGCGGATGCCGCAGCGACGGTTGACACCATCCTGCGCGGCTTCGCAGCGCTGCGCAGCGCCGCTCCCGACCGTATCCGCCGCCTGCGCGACCTGCCATCCGAGAGGTTGACCGGCCTGAGCACGCTCCCGGAAGCGCCTGCACATGCCTACCGCCCCCGGGGGCTGCGCGCCGGGCTGCTCGCTCTGGGGGAGGACCGGTTCGCGGCGGTCATCGGCCTACCCTTCGGCCGGTGCGATGCGGCCACCCTCGACAAGCTCGGCGCCGATATTGAGACCAGCGCAGGCGACATCCGGCTTTCGCCCTGGCGAGGGCTTGCCTTCCGCAATCTCCGCCGCGCCGAAGCCGACAAGCTGATGACACGGGCGAACGGCCTCGGCCTGATCACGCGGGAAGAGGATCCGCGCCTTTCCGTGCAGGCCTGCGCCGGCAGCCCCGCCTGCTCGCGCGCCAAGGCACCGGCAACGGCGGATGCGGCTATCCTCGCCGACGCGGCCGCCGATCTGCTCGCGCGAGGCGTGACGCTGCATGTCTCCGGCTGTGTCAAATCCTGCGCCCATCCGGCGGCCACCGATCTCACTCTGGTCGGGCGTGACGGGCGCTACGACGTCGTGTTCGGCGGCACGGCGCGGGACAAGCCGGTCGCGACGCTTGACCTTTCGACGCTGCTGGCGCGATTGCAGCCGGGAGAAGAGTTTCACGCGCGGCTGGCCAATGTCGCGCGTTCAACGGGATCGCAGGGTTGAGCAGGGCATACGATTACATTCAGGACGGGGCGGCGATCTATGAGCGCTCCTTCGCAATCATCCGTGCGGAAGCTGATCTCGCCCGCTTCAACGGTGTGGCCGAGCGCGTCGTCGTGCGGATGATCCATGCCTGCGGCATGACCGACCTGCCCGGTGACGTCGAGATGTCGGCGGATTTCGCGAAAGCCGCACAGGCCGCGCTCAGGAGCGGCGCGCCGATCCTCTGCGATGCCAAGATGGTCGCCAATGGCGTGACGCGCGCGCGCCTGCCGGCCGGCAACGAGGTCATTTGCACGCTCGACGCCCCTCAGGTCCCCGCGCTCGCGGCTGAGATGGGCACGACCCGTTCCGCCGCCGCGATGGAGCTGTGGAAGTCCCGGCTTGCCGGCGCCATCGTCGTGATCGGCAATGCGCCGACCTCGCTCTTTCGCTTGCTTGAAATGCTCGATGCCGGCGCGCCCAAGCCGGCGGCCGTGATCGGCATCCCCGTGGGCTTCGTCGGCGCGGCGGAATCGAAGGCAGCGCTGGCGGAGGATGGGCGCGTGCCGTGCCTCGTCGTGCATGGACGGCGCGGCGGTTCGGCCATGGCGGCAGCGGCCGTCAATGCGCTCGCGCAGGACAAGGAATAGGCGATGAGCGGGACACAACGGCCCCTGCTCTACGGCGTCGGCCTCGGGCCCGGCGCCCCGGACCTGATGACGGTCAGGGCGCGCGAGATCATCCTTTCGGCCGATCGTCTCGTGCATTTCTGCAAGCGCGGCCGGCGCGGCAATGCCCGCAGCACGGCCGACGCCATCATCGCGCCCGATCCGGCCCGCGAGATCGAACTCGCCTTCCCCGTCACGACCGAGGCCAATGTCGGCGAGCCCGACTATGACGGGCCGATCGCGACATTCTACGAGGAGGCAGCGGAACGTCTGGCGGCGGAGATGCAGGCCGGGCGGTCGCTCGCCGTGCTCTGCGATGGCGACCCGTTCTTCTACGGCTCCTTCATGCATCTGTGGCGGCGGCTCTCCCAGCGCTTTCCGACCGAGGTGGTGCCCGGCGTCACCGGCATGACCGGCGCCTGGGGCGAAGCCGGGGCGCCGATCACCTGGGGCGACGACGTCATGACCGTGCTGCCGGGCACGCTGCCGGAGGCGGAGCTGGCGCGACGGCTGGCCGATACCGACGCCGCCGTCATCATGAAGCTCGGCCGCAATCTCCCGAAGGTGCGCCGTGCCTTGGCGGCCGCCGGGCTGGCGGGCCGAGCGATCTATGTCGAGCGGGCGACGATGGCGCGGCAAGTGGTGGCGCGCCTCGCCGACAAGGCCGATGACGAGGCGCCCTATTTCGCCATGGTGCTGGTGCCCGGCGAGGGACGGCGCCTGTGACGGGCTCGCTCACCATCGTCGGCCTGGGCCCGGGCACGCCGGAGTGGATCACGCCAGCGGCGCAGGCCTCTCTCGACTCCGCAACCGACATTGTCGGCTACGGCCCTTATGTCGACCGGGTGCCCGAGCGGGCCGGATTGACCAAGCACGCCTCGGACAACCGCGTCGAGGTCGAGCGCGCCTCGCACGCCCTGCGGCTGGCGGCGGAAGGCCGGACAGTCGCGGTGGTCTCGGGCGGGGATCCTGGCGTCTTCGCCATGGCGGCGGCGGTGTTCGAGGCGCTGGAAGCCGGCCCCGCGGCGTGGCTGGCCATTCCCATCGGGGTCGAACCCGGCATCACCGCGATGCTGGCGGCCGCCGCGAAGGCCGGCGCTCCTCTCGGCGGGGATTTCTGCGCGATCTCGCTCTCGGACAATCTCAAGCCCTGGGATGTGGTGACGGCGCGGCTCGACGCTGTGCTCGCCGCCGATCTGGTGATCTGCCTCTACAATCCGATCTCGAAGGCCCGGCCCTGGCAGCTCGGCAAGGCGCTGGAACTGGCGGCCAAGCAGCGCGAGGCCGGAACGCCGGTGCTCTTCGCCCGCGCCGTCGGGCGCCCTGACGAAAACCTGCGCGTGCTGACGCTGGCGGAGGCTGTTGCTGCCGCGAGCACGGCGGACATGGCGACGCTGGTGATGATCGGCGCGTCGAGCACGCGCCTGATCGCGCGCGAGGGCGCCGCGCCTTACGTCTACACGCCGCGCTCGGTCGCGAAGATGCCCTGCGCCACCAGCCAGGGCAGGACCTGATCGATATGATCGACGGTCTCGACATCGGGCTTGGGCGGGCGCTCCACCATCACCACCGGCAGGGAGAGCCGGCGCGCCGCCACGAGCTTGCCGACCGTCGCCGGCCCGCCCGAATTCTTGCTGACCAGGATCTCGACGCCCTCGCGGCGCATCAAATCTTCCTCGTCGTCGACGTCGAAGGGGCCGCGCTGCTGGATAACGTCGACATGCGGCACCGGCAGGCGATCGCCGATCGGCTCGATGGCGCGGACGAGATAGCGATGCTGGGGAGCGTCGGCGAAGGCCGGCAGTTCCAAGCGCCCCACGGTGAGGAAGACGCGCCGCGGCGCGTCGCCCAACGCCTGCGCGGCAGCCTCGATATCCTGCACGGATTTCCAGCGGTCGCCGGCGCGCGGCTTCCAGGACTCGCGGCGGATCGCCAGAAGCGGCACGCCTTCGGCCTTGCAGGCATGCTCGGCATGGAAGGGCATGATCGCGGCGAAGGGATGGGTCGCATCGACGACGGCGACGATGCCTTCCTCGACCAGATAGCGCCTCAAGCCCTCGACGCCGCCGAAGCCGCCAGTGCGGACCGGCAGATTGGTCGGGCGGGGATCGACGGTGTGCCCCGCCAGCGAGATAATGGCGCGAATATCGGGAGCCTGATCAGCCAAGTGCTGGTCAAGCGCAGCAGCTTCAGTCGTTCCGCCAAGGATGAGGACGGTCATGTCGACAGTTTTGCGTGAATCGGATGCTCTGTCGAGCGGCGAAGCGCCGGCGCCCTGGCTCTCGCTGATCGGCCTCGGCGAGGACGGTTCCGCAGGCCTCTGTCGTGAAGCGCTGGCAGCGTTGAACGAGGCCGAGATCGTCTTCGGCGGCGAGCGGCATATCGCGCTCGTCGGCTCCGTGCCGGGGGAGCTGCGCTCCTGGCCGCAACCCTTCCGCAACGCGCTGCCGCAGATCCTCAAGGAGCGCGGCCGCAAGGTCTGCGTGCTCGCGACCAGCGACCCGTTCCATTACGGCATCGGCAACAGCCTGAGCCGCGCGATCCCGGCCGAGGAGATGCGGATCATCCCGCAGCTCTCCTCTTTCTCGATGGCCTGCACGCGGATGCGCTGGCCGCAGGAGGAATGCGCGCTGGTGTCGCTGCACGGCCGCACGCTCTACCGCATCGTCCCGCACCTCCAGCCCGATGCGCGCATCCTTGCCCTCTCCTGGGACGAGAGCACACCGCGCGCCGTCGCCGAGCTGATGGTCGCACGCGGCCTCGGTGCGAGCCGTATCGTCGTGATGGAATCGCTCGGCGGGCCGCAAGAGCGCATCCGCGAGGCCCGCGCCGACGCCTTCGCCATCGATGATATCGTGCCGCTCAACCTGATCGCGGTCGAGGTTGCCGCGACCCACGACTCGCGCATCCTGCCGCTGACGCCCGGGCTCGACGAGGAATGGTTCGCCCATGACGGGCAAATCACCAAATCGGAGATCCGCGCCATCACGCTGTCGGCGCTGGCGCCGCGCGGCGGCGAGCTGCTCTGGGACGTCGGCGCGGGCTCCGGCTCGGTCGCCGTCGAATGGTGCCAGCGCCATGTCCGCAACCGGGCTGTCGCCTTCGAGGCTCGGGCCGACCGGGCCGAGCGGATCGCGCGCAACAAGCTCGAACTCGGCGGCCTCGACGTGACCGTCGTTGGTGCGGCGCCCGCCGGCTTCGTCGGGCGCGAGGCGCCGGATGCGGTCTTCATCGGCGGCGGGCTGACCGAGGAAGGCCTGTTCGTCGCGGCCTGGGCGGCGCTGAAGCCGGGCGGACGGCTCGTCGCCAATGTCGTCACCATCGAGGGCGAAGCGAAGCTCGCGGCGCTACACGCCGAACATGGTGGCTCGCTGCGCCGCATCTCGATCGATCGGCTCGCCCCCGTCGGCGGCAAGCATGGCTGGCGCCCGGCGATGCCGGTGACGCAATGGCGGGTCGAGAAGCCTTGAGCGCCGGCCGCCTGGTCGCCGGCATCGGCATCCGGCCCGGCACGGAAGCAGTCGACATCCTGGCCTGTCTGGACGAAGCGCTGGCGATTGCCGGCCTCAGCGGCACTGCGACGCCGCGCTTCGCCACGCTCGCGAGCCGTGTCGGGGAAGCCGGCATGATTGCCGCGGCGGCAGACCGCGCGGCCGAGCTCGTCGCCATACCCGACGAGGCGCTGAAGGGCTTCGAGGCCGCCTGCGCGACGCGTTCGACCCGCATCGCTTCCCTCTACGGCGTCGGCTCGGTGGCGGAGGCTGCGGCGCTGGCTGGAGCTGGCCCAGGCGGCCAGCTGGTGCAGCCGCGCATCGCGACGGGCCGCGTCACCTGCGCGCTGGCCAGGACGGTATCGTGATGCACCCGAACCTCCCCGTCATTCCGGGGCATGCCGCAGGCATGAGCCCGGAACCCATGAACTCGACATTGCCGCGTTTGCCGCACCGATCGCTGCCCGCGCCTCTTTGGTTCCGTGACGTGCTCATGGGTTCCGGGCTCGCAGCTTCGCTGCGTCCCGGAATGACGGCGGCGCAGAACCGCAAGGCATCGCCCTTATGACCGTCCATTTCATCGGTGCCGGCCCCGGCGCGCCCGATCTCATCACGCTGCGCGGGCGCGACCTCATCGCCGCCTGCCCGGTCTGCCTCTATGCGGGATCGCTGATCCCGACGGCTATGCTCGACTGGTGCCCGCCGGGCGCCCGCATCGTCGACACCGCCCCGCTCGATCTCGACGCGATCATCGCGGAGATGGAAGCCGCCCATCTCGCCGAACAGGACGTGGCGCGGCTGCATTCCGGCGATCTCTCGATCTGGAGCGCCTGTGGCGAGCAGATGCGCCGGCTCGACCGATCAGGCATTCCCTACACGGTGACGCCGGGCGTGCCGGCCTTCGCCGCCGCCGCCGCCGCGCTGAAGCGCGAGCTCACCCTGCCGGGCGTGGCGCAATCGCTGGTGCTGACGCGCACGTCCGGCCGCGCCTCGGCTATGCCGCCGAAGGAAAAGCTCGCGACCTTCGCCGCCTCCGGCGCGACCCTCGCCATCCATCTTTCGATCCACGTCATCGAGCAGGTCGTGGCGGAGTTGACCCCGTTCTATGGTGCCGACTGCCCCGTCGCGGTGGTGTTCCGCGCGACATGGCCGGACGAGACCGTGCTGCAAGGGGCGCTCGCCGACATCGCTGTCAAGGTCCGCGCCAGCGAACTCGAACGCTCCGCGCTGATCCTGGTGGGGCCGGCGCTCGCAGCCGATGATTTCGGCGAAAGCGCGCTCTATTCGATCGACTACGACCGCCGCTTCCGGCCGCGGGGCGGGCTGTGAGCGCGCGCGGCCTGCTCATCGCCGCGCCGCGCTCCGGCTCCGGCAAGACCACGATCACGCTCGGGCTGCAGCGTGCGCTGGCACGCCGCGGTCTGACCGTGCGCGGACTGAAATGCGGGCCCGATTACATCGACCCCGCCTTCCACGCCGCCGCGACCGGGGCGCCAAGCGCCAATCTCGACAGCTACGCGATGTCGGACCGCCTGCTCGGGCGGATCGCGGCCGAGGCGGCGCGCGCTACCGACATGGTCATCGCCGAAGGTTCCATGGGGCTGTTCGACGCCGTGCCGGGTCCTGAGGGCCATACAGGCGCCAGCGCGGACATCGCGGCACGGACCGGCTGGCCGGTCGTGCTCGTCATCGACGTCTCCGGGCAGGCGCAGTCGGCGGCGGCGGTCGCGCTCGGCTGCAAAGCCTACGATCCGCGCATCCGCATTGCCGGCGTCATCCTCAACAAAGTCGCGAGCGCCCGCCATGAGCGGCTGGTGCGGCAGGGCATGGAGCGCATTGGCCTCTCCGTGCTCGGCGCGCTGCCACGCGAGGCGAGCCTGATCCTGCCCGAGCGCCATCTCGGTCTGGTGCAGGCCGGCGAGACCGCCGACCTGCATGCCCGGCTCGACGCGCTGGCCGACGCCGTCGCGGCTGCTGTCGATCTCGATGCAATCGCAGCGGCAGCCGGCGACACCGTTCCCATGGCCGCAGCCGATGGCGATACCCCGCCGCTGCCCGCACCGGGACGGCGGATCGCAATCGCCCGCGACGCCGCGTTCTCGTTCGTCTATCCGCATGTCGAGGCCGGATGGCGTGCGGTGGGCGCCGAACTCGTGCCCTTCTCGCCGCTCGCGGACGAGGCCCCGCCGGAGGATTGCGACGCCTGCTGGCTGCCGGGGGGCTATCCCGAGCTCCATGCCGGCACGATAGCGGCAGCAAGCGGTTTCCTCGGCGGCCTGCGCAGCTTCGCCGAGACCCGGCCCGTGCATGGCGAGTGCGGAGGCTACATGGTTCTCGGGCGCAGCTTGATCGATACCGACGGCGTCGCTCATGCCATGGCCGGGCTGCTCTCGGTCGAGACCTCCTTCGCCAAGCGCAAGATGAATCTGGGCTATCGCCGCGCCATCCTGGAAGCGGACGGACCGCTCGGGCCGGCGGGTTCCGCGCTGACCGGGCACGAGTTCCACTATGCCAGCATCGCCGCTCAGGGAGAGGATCCGCCATTCGCTGTGGTGACGGACCCGCATGGCTCGGCTCCTGCCCCGGCCGGAAGCCGGCGCAGGCTGGTGACAGGTTCGTTCTTCCATGCCATCGCGGCGGCGGAAGCAAGATGAGCCGGGCTCCGGCCTTCGACGAGACCTTCGCCGGGCAATTCGAGGAATTGCTGCGCTGGCGGCGCGATGTCCGACGGTTCCGGCGCGATCCGGTCCCCGCCGATCTCATCGAACGTCTCATCGCCCAGACGCAGCTCTCGCCCTCCGTCGGGCATTCGCAACCCTGGCGCTGGCTCGCCGTCGAGGAGCCGGCTCAGCGCGAAGCTGCACAGGCCAGCTTCAGCCGCTGCAATGTCGAGGCTCTGGCGTCCTATGAGGGCGAGCGCGCCGCGCTCTATGCGCGCCTCAAGCTCGAAGGTCTGCGCGAGGCTCCGGTGCAACTCGCCGTGTTCTGCGACCATGGCACCGAGCGCGGCCATGGCCTCGGCCGTCGGACCATGCCGGAGATGCTCGACTACTCGGTCGTCGCGGCCATCACGCAGTTCTGGCTGGCAGCCCGCATTCACGGTCTCGGCGTCGGCTGGGTCTCGATCCTCGAGCCCGCCGAGATCACCGCAGCTCTCGACGCACCGCCCGACTGGAAGCTGATCGCCTATCTCTGCGTGGGCTGGCCCGAACAGGATTGCGACGTGCCGGATCTGGTCAGAGCCGGCTGGGAACAGGGCTGAGGGCTCAGGCACTTCCCCATCAGACGCCGCCCTGCCGCAGCCGCACGACGAGGCCGCGCAAGGCCATGGCCACCATGCTGCAACAGAAAGAAAAAGCCGGCCCGAGGGGCCGGCCTTCCGGATGATATAAGCGGGAGACGGCGCCTCAGCGGCGGAATCCGCCACCGATCACCCCGCCCAGAGCGCCGCCGACGATGCCGCCGAAGATCGCGGCACCCGTGCTGTCCCCGGTATCACTCTCACGCGTCCGGACGCGGCCCTGATAGCCGGTGCTGGTTGTGCCGCGCGGCTGCGTACCCGAGCTGGCGGTGCCACGCTCGCGAGCGAGATCGCGCCGGTACATTTCCTCGCCCTCATCGGCGACCTTGCGTGTGCTGCGGCTGCCTTGCGGTGTATCCGCGACAGCCTTCCGCGTCTTCTTTTCGGCGGCCGCCTTCTGCTCCTCGGCCAGGAGCTGTTGGTAGGCAAGCTCGCTCTGGGCGCGCAACGCCGTCGCCTGCATGGCCGTCAGGAAGCCGGTTTCCGGGATGCTGCGCGACTTCTGCCATTCCTGAATCGCCTTGCGCTGGCTCGGCCCGAAGGTTGCGGCGGCCTTGCCGGGCTGGAAGCCGGCGACGCGCAGACGGGCTTGCAATTCGCGGCGATCCTTCGCCTCGAGCTTCATCGCCGTCTCGGTCTGCACAGTGCCGACCTCCTTCTTGAGCGCCTCGTCAGTGACGCCGGGAGGCGCCTCCGTGGCGCTCGCAGCGGGCTTCGCCGCTTCGAGGCTGGCGAGGCGATTGCGCGCGAAGGTGGCAAACTGACCGGACGGGAAGGCATCGAGATAGGCGCGGTAATCGGCCGCGGAATTACCGCGCTCGGCGACTTCCCAGGTCTTCACGTCGAGCTGGGCGCGATCGAGGGAGGGCGCAGCCGGCATGGCCGGAACCGGCACGGCCGCATCGATGGTCTTGGTCGCGGCAGCCGAAGCATCGACCGAGGCGAGCTTCAGCGTCGGGTTCAGCCTGAATTCGCCGATGATCGAGGAATTCGTCCAGGGCTTCTGCTTCTTGCCCGTCGTTTCCCATACATCGGCGCGGACGCGGTCCATCACCGTGGTGATGGAAACCTCGGGCGTCTCGATGTGCTTGAGCAGCGCGGAGGTGAAGGGGCTGTTGCCATCACGCTCACCATCGAGCGCAGTCGCACGCGGATCGGTGGCGAAGGCGATCAGGATGCCCGAGGCCGACTGGGTCTCGATCGCGGTCAAGCCGCGGGAGACGGAGCGGGACTTTGCGGCGAGCTGGGTCGCGAAGGGGTTGTCGCGGCAGGCGTCGAGAATGACGATATTGACGCGCTCGTCGCGCTGCATCTGGCGCAGGACCAGCTGGACGTTGACCGCCCTGAAGTCGAGATCCGCCTCCGAACGCAGCGAAGCGTCGACCGGGATGAGATAGTTCTCGTCGCCGATGGCGATGCCGTGGCCGGCATAGTAGACGAGGCCAGCCTTGGCGCCGTCGAGCTTCTGCGCGAACTCGCGCACCATGCCCGTCATCTCCTCCATCTTGAGATCGTAGCCTTCGACAACCTCGAAGCCGAGGCGCTTCAGCGCCGCCGAGACGCCCTTGGCGTCCCGCATCGGATTGGCGAGAGGCGGCACCGCCGTATAGGCGCTGTTGCCGATCACCAATGCGACCCGCCGCTCCGGCGCGGCCGCAAGGCCAGGGGAAGCCAAGGCAATGGCCCAGAGCACCAGCGCAAAGGTCGAAGCCAAGCGGGCTTGGAACACCGAAACCAGAGACGCGAAGTTCACGACAACCTCCCCCCAATTCAGCGGCACATACCCTCTGGCCGCGAAGCTCCCGACAAGGGCCACACGATTGGTCGACTGACAACGAAAACGAAGGCCAATGGGCATTTTTACCGCAACATTTCCCAACGGTAAACCAGAATACCCCTTGGTCGCGCCTCCCCTGCCGCAGGTTCAAACGGATTTTCCGGAGCATTGTCCGGAGCTGGCAACATCGCGCGACGCGGCCGAGCGCGACATCCTCCATTTGCAGGAGATCGGCGGAATAAGACCAAGGGATGAGATGTCCCTTCCGCGCGCCGCTTCCGGCCCCGGGATCGTTGACTTATGTTCGCGGCGCGGTGCAGCATGCCATGCAAGGGGAACCGCACAAGCAAGAATGATTAAGCTGATGAGGGCTGGCAACCGGCATGCCTGAGGACAATATTCTTTCGACGTCAGGTCTAACCAAAGAATTTGCCGGCTTTACAGCTGTGAACGGCGTGGACCTCAATGTCCGGCGGGGCTCGATTCACGCTTTGATCGGCCCCAACGGAGCCGGCAAGACGACCTGCTTCAACCTGCTGACCAAGTTCCTCCCTCCGACGCGCGGCACGATCATGTATAACGGCCGCGACATCACGCGCGAGAAGCCAGCGGAGATCGCACGGCTCGGGCTGGTGCGGTCGTTCCAGATCTCGGCCGTGTTCCCGCAGCTCTCGGTGCTGACAAATGTCCGCATCGCCCTGCAGCGCAAGCGCGGCGATTCCTTCGATTTCTGGCGTTCGGAGCGCACGCTGAGGAGCCTGGACGATGAGGCGAGGAGCCTCGTCGACGCGGTCGGTCTCACGCCCTTCCTCTCCCTGACGGCGGGCGAGCTCTCCTACGGCCGCAAGCGCGCACTCGAGATCGCGACGACGCTGGCGCTCGATCCGGAGATGCTGCTGCTCGACGAGCCCATGGCCGGCATGGGCCGCGAGGATGTCGAGCGCATCGAGGCCCTGATTCGCAAGGTCTCGAAGAACCGCACCATCCTGATGGTCGAGCACAACCTCTCGGTTGTCGCCTCGCTGTCGGACCGCATCACCGTGCTGGCGCGTGGGCAGGTGCTGGCCGAGGGCGACTACGCCACCGTCTCGAAGGACCCCCGCGTGGTCGAGGCCTATATCGGCTCGGGAGGCGGACATGGCCACCACTGAAGCCGCGAAGGCCCCTGCGACGGCGGCCGGCAACGCTCCGCTGCTGAAGGTGCGCGGGCTCGAGGCCTGGTACGGGGAATCGCATGTACTGCACGGCATCGATCTCGACGTCGCGCCCGGCGAGGTCGTGACTCTGCTGGGCAGGAACGGCGCCGGCAAGACCACGACGCTGAAGTCGATCATGGGCGTGATCGGCAAGCGCAGGGGCTCGGTCGTGCTGGAGGGCAAGGAGACGATCGGCCTGCCCTCGCGCGCCATCGCCCGGCTCGGCATCGGCTTCGTGCCCGAGGAGCGCGGCATCTACGCCTCGCTCTCGGTCGAGGAGAACCTGATGCTGCCGCCGCAGGTCAGGCCGGGAGGGCTTTCCCTCGACGCCATCTTCACGCTCTTTCCCAACATCAAGGAGCGGCTGAAGAGCCAGGGCACGAAGCTCTCCGGCGGCGAGCAGCAGATGCTGGCGATCGGCCGCATCCTGCGGACCGGCGCGCATCTGCTCCTCCTCGACGAACCCACCGAGGGCCTCGCGCCGGTGATCATCGAGCAGATCGGCCGCACCATCGCAAAACTGAAGCAGGAAGGCTTCACCATCATCCTGGTGGAACAGAACTTCCGCTTCGCCCAGACCGTGGCGGACCGACACTATGTCGTCGAGCAGGGCAAGGTTATCGACATGATCCCGAACGCCGAGCTCGACGCCAATATCGAGAAGCTGCACCGCTATCTCGGAGTTTGACGGGCTTCGCCCGGATGCCGGCATCGCGCGGCCAAGAACACGGCGAAATGCCGACAACCACACCAGGGAGAACGACGATGAAACTGAAGACGATTCTTGCAACGACCGCGCTCGCCGCCCTGATGGCCAGCCCGGCACTGGCCCAGCAGATTTCGGTCAAAGCCGGCGTGCTGAACGACCGCTCGGGCCTCTATGCCGACCTCTCGGGCGAAGGCTCGGTCATCGCCGCGCGCATGGCGGTCGAGGACTTCAAGGCCGCCGATAAGGGCATCAAGGTCGAGATCGTCTCGGCCGACCACCAGAACAAGCCGGACGTCGGCTCGACCATCGCCCGGCAATGGTATGATCAGGACGGCGTCGACCTGATCCTCGACGTGCCGACCTCCTCGGTTGCGCTGGCGGTCAGCCAGATCACCAAGGAGAAAAACAAGATCCACATCAACTCGGGCGCCGGCTCGTCGGACCTGACCGGCAAGGCCTGCAGCCCCAACACCGTCCACTGGACCTACGACACCTACGCGTTGGCGCAGGGCACCGGCGGCGCCATGGTGAAGGCCGGCGGCGACACCTGGTTCTTCCTGACCGCGGACTACGCCTTCGGCCATGCGCTGGAGCGCGACGCCACGGCCGTGATCACCAAGGCCGGCGGCAAGGTCGTGGGTTCGGTGAAGACGCCGTTCCCGGGCACCGACTTCTCGTCCTTCCTGCTCCAGGCGCAGGCCTCCAAGGCCAAGGTCATCGGGCTGGCGAACGCGGGCGGCGACACGATCAACTCGGTCAAGCAGGCGAGTGAGTTCGGCATCACCCAGGGCGGCCAGAAGCTCGCCGGCCTGCTCACCTTCATCAGCGACGTCAACGCGCTCGGCCTGCAGGCGGCGCAAGGCCTGGTCCTGACGGAAGCCTTCTACTGGGATCACGACGATCAGACCCGCGCCTGGTCGGAGCGCTTCGCCAAGCTCAACGGTGGCAAGAAGCCGACCATGGTCCATGCGGGCGTCTATTCCGGCATGCTGCACTACCTCAAGGCGGTCGAGGCCACGAAGAGCAAGGACAGCGCCACGGTCATGGCCAAGATGAAGGAAATGCCGACGGACGACCCGCTCTTCGGCAAGGGCACCATCCGCATCAACGGCCGCAAGGTGCACGACATGTATCTCTACGAGGTCAAGAAGCCCTCCGAGTCGAAGGGCCCGTGGGACTACTATAAGCAGATCGCCGTGCTGCCGGGCGAGCAGGCCTTCCAGCCGCTTTCCGAGAGCGAGTGCCCGCTCGTCAAGAAGTGAGCCACTGAAGCCCGGCTCGGCCGGGCTTCGAACCCTCCGACGTCATTCCGGGCCTGCGCTTCGCTGCGCCCGGAATGACGGACGAGGTTCCATGAAGACATCCAGATGATCTGAGCCCCGCATGTTCGAACTTCTTGGAGTCCCGCCCCAGGCGCTGTTCGGCCAGGTTCTTCTCGGCCTGATCAACGGCTCGTTCTACGCGATCCTCAGCCTCGGGCTGGCGGTGATCTTCGGGCTCCTGAACATCATCAACTTCACCCATGGCGCCCAGTACATGATGGGCGCCTTCGTCGCCTGGATGTGCCTGAACTATCTCGGCATCAACTACTGGGCAGCGCTGCTGCTGGCGCCGATCATCGTCGGTGCGACCGGTATCGCGATCGAGCGGCTGCTGCTCAAGCGCATCGCCCATCTCGACCATCTCTACGGGCTGCTGCTGACCTTCGGGCTGGCGTTGATCATCCAGGGCGTGTTCCGCAACTATTACGGCTCCTCAGGCCTGCCCTATGCCATTCCGCCGCAGCTCGCCGGCGGCCAGAATCTCGGCTTCATGTTCCTGCCGAACTATCGCGGCTGGGTGATCGTCGCATCTCTCGTCGTCTGCCTCGGCACATGGTTCCTGATCGAGAAGACCAAACTCGGCGCCTACTTGCGCGCCGCAACCGAGAACCCGACCCTGACCCAGGCGTTCGGCATCAATGTGCCGCTCCTGGTGACCCTGACCTATGGCTTCGGCGTTGCGCTCGCGGCCTTCGCCGGCGTGCTTGCAGCGCCGATCTATTCGGTCAATCCCAACATGGGCGGAGACCTGATCATCGTCGTCTTCGCTGTCGTCGTCATCGGCGGCATGGGCTCGATCATGGGTGCCATCGTCACCGGCTTCTCGCTTGGGGTGATCGAGGGCCTGACCAAGGTGTTCTACCCGGAAGCGGCCGCGACCGTGATCTTCATCATCATGGTGCTGGTGCTGCTGGTGAAGCCCGCCGGCCTGTTCGGCCGTCAGGCCTGACGCGAGCGAGGGACAATCTCATGACCGACCTTGCCTCGAGCGACACCCCGGCTGCCGCCGTCGTCACCGAGACCGACGACAGCACGGCGCGCCTGCACCGCAACCTGTTCATCGCCATCGCCGCGGTGCTCGTGGTCGCGCCCTTCGTCGCCTATCCCGTCTTCGTGATGAAGGTTTTGTGCTTCGCGCTGTTCGCACTCGCCTTCAACCTTCTCCTTGGGTATGGCGGGCTCCTTTCCTTCGGCCATGCCGCCTATTTCGGCATGGCGAGCTATGTCAGCGCCTACACCGCCAAGAACTGGGGCCTGACGCCGGAGCTCGCGATCCTGCTCGGCACGGCAATCGCCGCCGTGCTTGGCACCGTCTTCGGCGCGCTCGCCATCCGCCGCCAGGGCATCTATTTCGCCATGATCACGCTGGCGCTCGCCCAGATGGTGTTCTTCTTCTCGCTGCAGGCGCCACGCTTCACCGGCGGCGAGGACGGCATCCAGGCGGTGCCGCGCGGTAAGTTCCTCGGCCTGATCAGCCTCGCCGACGACCGCGTGCTCTATTGGCTGGTGGCGGCGATCTTCATGATCGGCCTCTTGCTGATCTACCGCATCATCCACTCGCCCTTTGGCCAGGTCTGCAAGGCGATCCGCGACAACGAGCCCCGCGCCATCTCGCTCGGCTATCGCGCCAACCAATACAAGCTGGCGGTCTTCGTGCTCTCGGCGACGCTCGCGGGACTCGCGGGCGCAACCAAGGCGATCGTATTCCAGCTGGCGTCGCTGACCGACGTCTACTGGTCGATGTCGGGCGAGGTCGTGCTGATGACGCTGGTCGGGGGCTTGGGCACCGTGTTCGGCCCGATCGTCGGCGCGCTCGTCATCGTCGCCATGCAGAACTACCTCGCCACGCTCGGCGCCTGGGTCACCGTCGTCCAAGGTGTGGTCTTCGTGGTCTGCGTGCTGCTTTTCCGCGAGGGCATCGTCGGCGTCATCGCCAAGGCGATCAAGAAGCCGCTCTGAGCCGAGACGGGGCCGTCACCGGATCAGCTTCAAGACCGGCCGGAACTGCGGATGGTCCGCCGTCCGCAGCCATTCGAACAGCACCATCTCGGTGGTGACGATCTCGGCGCCATGGCTCGCCATGCGGTTCAGCGCAATCGCGCGCGACTCCGGGACGCGCGAGCCGATCGCGTCCGCGGCGACGACCACCCGCCGGCGGCGATCGAGCAGGCTGAGCACGGTCTGGCCGACGCAGACATGCGCCTCGCAGCCGCAGATAACCCGCTCATGATCTCCTGCGACGGCATCGAGGAAGGCGGGTTCCGCGCAAGCGTCGAAACTCATCTTGGTGACGACCGGACCAGCCCCGGCCAGTTCCGGCACCGTCGTGCCCAGGCCGCGCGGATTCTGCTCCGTCAGAACCGCGGGGATATCGAGCAGGCGCGCCGCCTCGGCGAGACGGCCTGCATTGAGCAGCACCTTATCGCCGTCATGGATCGCCGGCATCAACCGCGTCTGGAAATCGATGACGACCAGCATCACATTCTCGGCGGCCAGCAGCGGCATCGCGAACCTCCTTTCGCCGTTTCCGGTTTACCCACCATAGCGCGCCTCGGCACCCTCAGCGTCAACCCGGCCGGTCACCCGCCGCGGGTGCCGCTTGACTCGCTCCGGCGCGCCCCACATGCCATCGACATGAACGAGGATGCGAGCGTTCCCTTCGCGACCACGCTGCTGGTGCTCGCCGCCGCTCTCCCGATCTGGCAGAGCAGCCACGCCGCCGTCGAGGCGGCATTGCCTGGGGACTGACCGAGGCGCTGCGCGCTGCATTGCGCCAGCTAGCCTAAAGAAGATCGCAGCCGCTCCGCCCCCATCGCAGAGCGGCCCCGACAACACGCGGCTGGCGCATGGCTCACGCCAGCACTAATTTCCGTCATTCTCAAAATGCAGATTGAAACACGGTTTCCATGGACAAGCGGCTCGACGCACCGGCCCAGGCCGCATCGCTGACACCTGCCGATATCCGCTCGATCCTGATCGGCGTCATGCTGGCGCTGTTCCTGGCCGCGCTCGACCAGACGATCGTCGCCACCGCGCTGCCGACGATCGGCCGCGAACTCAACGACGTCACGCATCTGTCCTGGGTCGTCACCGTCTACCTGCTGTCCTCGACCGCCGTGACACCGCTCTATGGCAAGCTCGCCGATATCCATGGGCGGCGGGTGGTCCTGCTCTCCGGCATCGTCGTTTTCGTGATCGGGTCGATCGCCTGCGCGCTCGCACCGTCGCTCTGGCTGCTGGTGCTGGCGCGCTTCATCCAGGGGCTCGGCGGCGGCGGTTTGATCGCGCTTGCCCAGACCATCGTCGGCGACATGGTGCCGCCCAAGGAGCGCGGACGCTATCAGGTCTATTTCGCCAGCGTCTTCATGTCGTCCTCCCTCCTCGGCCCGGTCCTCGGCGGCGTGCTCGCGGAGCAGTTGAACTGGTCGGTGATCTTCTGGATCAACGTCCCGCTCGGCTTCGTGGCCTATTGGATGACGAGCTCGGCGCTGAAGCGCCTCCCGCGCCATGAGCGCCCCCACAAGCTCGACGTGCTCGGCGCCTTGCTGATGACGCTGGGAACCGTATCGCTGCTGCTCGCCCTGTCCTGGGGCGGCACCGCCTATCCCTGGCGCTCCCTGCCGATCGCCGGGCTGGTCGGCATATCCCTGGTGCTTTGGGCGCTCTTCGCCTGGCGCCTGCGGACGGCCGCCGAGCCGCTGATTCCGCTCGACCTGCTCGGCAACCGCGTCGTGCGGCGCGGCACCGTCGCAGCCGGTTTCGGCATGGGCACCTTCATCGGCCTGACGATCTATCTGCCGCTCTATTTCGAGACGGTGATGGGGATGAGCGCCACGCATTCCGGCCTCGGCCTCCTGCCGCTCACCTGCGGGACGGTGGTCGGCGCGTTGAGCTCCGGCCGCGCGATGTCGCATCTGACGAATTACAAGCGCGTGCCGCTGGCCGGGCTCTTCGTCGCGCTTGTCGGCACGGCCGGGCTGTCCGCCTTCTCGGGGCAGCTTCCGCTGTCGGCTTTCTCCGTGATCCTCGCCGTCGTCAGCATCGGCTTCGGCACCCTGCTGCCGGTCGCGACCGTCTCGATCCAGAATGCCGTGAACTCGCATCAGCTCGGCACGGCAACCGCAGTGGCCAACTTCTTCCGCCAGATCGGCGGCGCGCTCATCGTCGCGATCTTCGGCGCGATCGTGCTCGGCGGCGTCGGTGGCCCCTCCGCGCAGCTCTCGCCCGAGGCGCTGAAGCTCGGCACGGTCGATCGCGAGACGATGGTGACGCTGTTCCGCTATGTCTTCGGCGCAGCGAGCCTCGGCTTCGGCTGCGCCCTGATCTCGCTCGCACGCATGAAACAACTCCCCCTGCGCGGCCGGGCGATCGAAGCGGCCGAGGTGGTCGGCGGCGAGTAGGGCCAGTATCGGATCAGGTTGAAACAACCTGAGCTGAAAACGATCCCTGGCGGAACCGACAGCGATGCTGCGCGTTGCCTTGTGCTTGTCACCTGCACGGGCCAGCATGCCACCATTCGCAGCAAGAGGTTCACGCCATGTCCGATCTCGTCGTCATCGTGTATCCGACCGAGGCCCGCGCCGAAGAGATGCGCCAGAAGCTCATCGGCCTGCAGAAGGAATATCTGATCGAGATCGGGGATGCCGCCATCGCGGTGATGCATGAAGACGGCAAGGTGAAGCTGAACCAGTTGCTCAACACCACGGCGATGGGCGCGCTCTCGGGCTCGTTCTGGGGGCTCCTGATCGGCGCGATCTTCCTGATGCCGATCTTCGGCGCGGCGCTCGGCGCGGCTTCCGGCGCGCTCGGCGGCGCCCTGACCGATTACGGCGTCGACGACAAGTTCATGAAGGATCTGTCGAGCAGCCTGCGGCCCGGCAATGCCGCGCTCTTCGTGCTGGTCAAGAAGGTGACAGGCGACAAGGTGCTGGAGGCGATCCGCGGCACGGGCGGCACCGTGCTCAAGACCTCGCTCGACCGCACGCAGGAGCAGAAGCTGCGCGACGCACTGGCCGACGCCCATACGGCGACCCCGCCGGCCGCGGACTCGCCGCCCGAACCCTATCCGCAGGGAACCGGCGCGCCCTCGCCGGTGGGGTGAGGTATCCCGGCTTTCCGTCATTCTCGGGCGAAGCGGAGCTGAGGCCCGAGAATCGCGTTGAGGAGATGCTCGGGTCAGGTCCGAGCATGACGCGTCGCGACCGACGCCTCAGTCCCTGAGCAACTCGTTGATGCCGGTCTTGGAACGGGTCTGGGCATCGACCGTCTTGACGATGACGGCGCAGGAGAGCGCCGGACCCGGCGTGCCGTCCGGGAAGGGCCTGCCCGGCAGCGAACCCGGCACCACCACCGAATAGGGGGGCACCTTGCCGATATGGACCTGGCCGGTGGCGCGGTCGACGATCTTGGTCGAGGCCGAGATGAAGACGCCCATCGAGAGCACGGAGCCCTCGCCGACGATCACGCCCTCGACGACCTCGGAGCGGGCGCCGATGAAGCAGTTGTCCTCGATGATGGTTGGGTTGGCCTGCAGCGGCTCGAGCACGCCGCCGATGCCGACGCCGCCCGAAAGATGCACGTTCTTGCCGATCTGGGCGCAGGAGCCGACCGTCGCCCAGGTATCGACCATGGTGCCGCTATCGACATAGGCGCCGATGTTGACGAAGGACGGCATCAGCACGACGCCCGACGCGATGAAGGAGCCCTTGCGCGCGGCGGCCGGCGGCACGACGCGGAAGCCGGCGGCGCGGAAGCGGTTCTCGCCCCAGCCCTCGAACTTCGACGGCACCTTGTCCCAGAACACGCCCTCACCCGGGCCGTTGGCCATGATCACGTTGTCGGTGAGGCGGAAGGAGAGCAGCACCGCCTTCTTCAGCCATTGATGCACGACCCAGTCGGCACCCTGCTTCTCGGCGACACGAGCCTGGCCGGCATCGAGCATCTCGATCGCCTGCTCGACAGCGTCACGCACGGCGCCCTTGGTCGAAACGCCGATCTCGGCCCGGTTCTCCCAGGCGGCGTCGATGGTGGCGGCGAGATCGGCGAGGGACATCGGGCAGCTCCGGCGCTTGGAAGGTCGCGGGAGCGATGGCGGATGAGGGGCGCTGCGTCAAGCCGCAGAGCGCCGGCGCAGCAGATAGGTATCCATGATCCAGCCGTGGCGGGCACGGGCCGCAGCCCTGACGCTGGTGATCTCGGCCGAGAGCTCGGCGAGCGGCCCGGCACGCAGGATCTCGTCGGGCGTGCCGAGATAAGCGCCCCAGTAGATATCGAGTTCAGACGGATCGATCTTCGTGAAGGTCTGCTCACCGTCGAGCATGACGACGACGCTGTCCTGGTCGGCCGGGAAGCCTGCCGCCAGCCGGCGCCCGGTGGTGATCAGGATCGGCGCGCCGATCGTGTTGAGGGGAATGCGGTGGCGCGCAGCCAGCACCTGGACGCTGCTGATGCCGGGATAGACCTGCCAGTCAATGGCGAGGCCGGAGGCGGCGACGCGGTCCATGATGCGCAATGTACTGTCGTAGAGCGCGGGGTCGCCCCAGACCAGCAGCGCGCCGGTCTGCCCCTCGGCCAACTCGGCCTCGAACAACGCGCGGTAGCGCGTAGCGATGCGCTCATGCCAATCGTCGACTACGCCATGATAGTCGCTGCCGGCCTCGACCCGGCGCGGGATGTCCACGGGAACCGTGCGGTAGCCCGGCTTGCGGATGAAGCGCGTGCAGATGCCTTCGCGCAGGGCCCGCAGCGCCGCCTTCTCCTCACCCTTGTCGGGGATGAACAGGACATCGGCGCGGTTCAGCGCCTCGATCGCCTCGACCGTCATATGGTCGGGATTGCCGGCCCCGATGCCGATGATGAGGATGTTGCGCATGCCGCTCCGAGGGTTCGCAGCGGCTTAGCATGGCCTGCGCGCGAAATGCGAGATCAGGCCCGGCCGAGCACGGCCATGCCGGCGAGGCTCGGCTGGGGAGCTGGCGCTGCGCTTAACGCCAGCGCCGCCTGACGCGCCTCCAGATCCGCCTGGAGGCGCGGCCGCCAGCCGCAAGGGCATGGCTGATCGCCGCGATGAGCATCCGCCACCTCTCTGTCGACAGAACCGACCGCCTGCGCCGCCAGCTCGATCAGGGTGAGAGGCGGCAGCCGAGTATCGCGGAGCGCCACACAAAAAGCCGTCAGCACCGCCTGCCGGATCCTGCCCGGGCGGTTTCCAACGATTCTGCGCTCCCCTGATCAAGCCGCACAATCGAGGCCCTTCATGGCGGCATGGAGGCGGCTCGGTGGCCCCTGTTCGGGCAATGTGACGCCAAGCAGATCGACGAGGCGCTGCATGCGCGGCGGGAGTGCCGCATCGGCGGCGAGATCGCCCGGCCCCTTGGCGAGAGCGAGCGCGCGGCGCAACTCCGGCCGGCTCGCGCCGGTGCGGACGATTTCTTGAATGATGATCTTGTCGATGCGGCCGATTGCGGCCGCGACATCGACCTCGGTGACTCCACCCATTCCGGTCCTCCGTCGGTTGATTCACTGATCGCGGCAGAGAGATAGGCAGTCAGGCGATTCGAGGCAACCCTTTGTTATTAATACGTAAATAGAACTATTCGAAGGTAACGGGCCACTCTCGCCCGCAAGCGTGACCGGAAAATGACGCCGCCGGCTCAGGGCTCGCGGACGATCTCCAGCCGGGCGCCATGGGCCGGATCGACGTCGAGCACCGCGTCGTCCGGACCATAGAAGGAAATCGCATAGGCGCCCTGGCCACGGGCGATGAGATGCGCCGCCGGGGCGGCTGCGGCCGCCGCACGCGGCTCCACCAGCGAGAGGGTCTGTCGCTCGATGCGGAACTGGGCGAGGCCAAAGCCGAGTCCGGGAACGCTGCCGGTTGCGACCGGCTCGCGGCCGAGCAGAGCACGATAGCGCGCCGTCGAACCCGCGAGGTCCTGAACGGCAACCGTGACGCCGGCGACCCCGGTGACGCCGTTCGGGTGACGACGTGCCGCACCGGTCGGGACGCGCAGATCGCGCGGGGTGACGTCGGTGACGAGGAAGGGAATGTCCGGCTCGGGCGGGCGTGCCGAGCGCCAGGCGAGGCGCGTGCCGTCCGGCTGGAGCCGGCCGCCCTCGATCGGGCCGTCCATGACGATGCCGGTGGCGCGGGCGCGGGCGAGATCAGCCTCGAAATCATCCGGCAGAACGGCATAGTCGACGAGGCCGGGCCCGGCGCTATCGAGCACCTGCCACCAGCGGAAACCCGGCACCGGCCGCGGAAAGGCGATGATCTCGAGATAGGCGCCGTCCTCGAACACGACGAGCGCATTGCGCGAGCCCCGCGGATGCTCGCCGCCCGGCAGCACGGTGAAGCCGAGGGCGGCGTAGTCCCGCATGGCCGCATCGAGATCGGCGACGGCGATGACGATATGGTCGATCGAAAGCGGCATGGCTGTCGTCCTGCGATGCGGTGATCAGTCGCTTTGTGCGATGGCTTCGATCCTGGCCATGCCGCCAAGCTGGGGGGCAAAGCTCGCCCAAACCTTGCGGGCGCCGTCCTGCCAGCCGGCGCGGTCCTCGGCCGGCACGGTCCTGCCGCCTTCGGAAGCGGCCTTCGCCATAGAGGCGGCCTCGTCAGCCAGCATGAGCTCGTCGAAATAGGCGGTTCCCTCGGCCACAGCTGCGGCCAACGCCTCGCGGTCGGACGGCGTCAGCGCCTTCCAGAACGGCGCAGCGAACATCACGACGCCGCTAGCCCAGATATGGCCGGTCTCGATCAGGACCGGCACGACCTCATGCAGCCGGAAGCCGACATAGGCGGATTTGGTCAAGTCCATGCAGTCGACCACGCCGGTCTTCAGGGCGTTGTAGGTCTCGGGGATCGGGATCGGCGTGGGGTAAGCGCCGAAGCCGGACCAGAGCGCGGTGTGGAGCGGGCTCTGAATGACGCGAATGCGCTTGCCCTTGACGGAAGCGGGCGTCGTCAACGGCTCCTTGGCGAGGAGATGGCGGGCGCCGTAGTTGATGAAGCCCGGCACGATGAAGCCCTGCGCCTCGTAGCGCGCCTTGAGCTCGGCCCCGAGCGGGCCGGCCAGAACCCTTCCGAGATGGTCGCGATCCCGGAAAAGGAAAGGCAGGTCGAGGATCTGCCCCTCCGGCACCCAGCCGGACAAGGATGAGACTGTCGAGAGCGCCGCCTGAATGGAGCCAAGGCGTAAGCCCTCGGCGACCTCTTTTTCGCCGCCGAGCGCGGCATTGGGCACGATCCGCAGATCGAAGCGCCCCGGCGCCGTGCGCGCCAGGATCTCGGCGACGCGCCGCCAGATCCTGGTCTCCGGCTTGGCCTCTCCGAGCAGCGAGGCGACGGTGACCGGCCGGCCGGCGGCAAAGGCCCGCCCGCTTCGCAAAATAGCGGGCGCGACGAGGGAGCCGGCGGCGAACTGGCGGCGGGTGATCGGCAAGGGCGTGCCTCCTTCAGCGCTTGCCGCGAGATCGCGCGAAACGCGCCCCGCGGCAAGAGGTGCGCACGATTCAGGCCGGGAAGGCGCCCTCGAAGGCGGTCGCCGAGATCGGGTTGCGCTGGCTGGGCGTCTCCCGCGCCTGCAAGGCTTCCGGCAGCTGCGCCTTGTCGCCGGGCTTGCCGATCGCGACCGCCGCCTCGACGCGGTAGCCAGCAGGCACCTTAAACTCTGTCAGCGCACGCGCACGGTCGAAGCCGACCATGCCATGCGCCTGCCAGCCCAGCCGCACGGCCTGGAGGGCGAGATTGGCCCAGGCGGCGCCGGCATCGAAGGAATGGCTGTAGGACGGCACTTCCTCGGCCTTGCCAGGCACCGCCATGGTCTCCTTCGAGACGACAACGACAAGGGCCGCGGCGTTCTTCGCCCAGGACTGGTTGAACGCGTTGAGCAGGCCGAGCAGCGTCTGCCAGTGTGCCGTGCCACGGCGGGCGTAGACGAAGCGCCAAGGCTGGGAGTTGTAGGAGGATGGCGCCCAGCGCGCCGCCTCGAACAGTGCCTTCAGCTCAGCTTCGGAAATGACCTCGTCGGTGAAGGCGCGCGGCGACCAGCGCTCGAGAAAGAGCGAGTCGATCGCGTGATCGGCGGTGCGGCTATTGGCAATACTGGTCATCAGAAATCCTGACGGCATGAACGAAACCCGGCGCGAGATATACCACGCCTGGAGCCCTGCGGGGCCTCCGGCAGGATCGGCATGGGCGAAGGAGGGGTCAAGGAAAGGAAAAACCTTAAGAAGACCCGTTTCGGCAACGCGTTACTTGCCTGGCAGCGCGGCGGAGAACGATGCCGCTTTTGCATGGATTCCGGGGAATGCGGTGTCACTCTTGCGTGATATGCAGGGCGGACCGATCTGCCAGATCGCGGCGGCCAGCGGAGACGACGATGACGGACACCCACGAAATTGCTTCCGGCCGGCTGCGTGCGACGATCCGGGCACAGGGCGGCGAAATGATCGCGTTGTCCGATGCCAACGGGCCGCTGCTCTGGCATGGCGGGCCGGAATGGCCGCGCCATACACCCGTGCTTTTCCCCATCGTCGGGCGGCTCACCGACGACACGCTGATCCTAGGGGGCCAGTCCTATCATCTGACGCAGCACGGCTTCGCGCGCGACAGCCTGTTCCAATGGGTCGAACGAGCGGCGGACCGCGCCGTGCTGGAATTGCGGGAGAGCGCTGAGACGTTGGTACGCTACCCGTTCCGCTTCGTATTGCAGATGATCTACGAGCTCGCCGACGACAGGCTTTCGGTGACGACGCGCGTCACCAACCCGGCCGAGACGAAGCTGATCTGCGGCGTCGGCGCCCACCCCGCTTTCCTCTGGCCCTTGGCGGAGGGCATCGCGAAGGAGGCCCACCGCCTCAGCTTCATTCACGCCGAGCCCGGACCGGGCCTGGGCGTCGAAGGCGGGCTGCTCGGCGCGCCGATCCCCTTGCCTTTCGACGGCACCGAGCTGCCGCTCGCGGAGGCGCTGTTCGCCAACGATGCGATCGTGATCCCGGACGTCGCCAACAGTTCGGTGCGCTTTGCAGCCTTCGACACGGCCGGGCGCGAGGTTCGCGCCCTTACCGTGAGCTGGGAGGGCTACAAGGACCTCGGCATCTGGTCGAAGCCGACCGGCGCCCCCTTCCTCTGCATCGAACCCTGGTTCAGTATGGCGAGCCCGGCCGGCTGGCAGGGCGAGTTCGCGGAGAAGCCGGGCATCCTGACGCTGGCGCCGGGCGAAAGCCGCGACTTCGTCTGGCATGCCACGCCGCATTTCATCCCGACGGCTTCGCCAGCTTGAACGCCCCCGGCGCTATTTCTTCTCGATGTTCCAGAACAGCATGACCGGCGCCGCCAGCACGCCGGCGACATTCGTGCGGCGGGCATAGGGCTGATCGAACTGGCCGAGCACGCGATAGGGCTGCACCTCGGCAAGACGCTTGTGCAGCGCTTCGAGCGCGATCTTGCGGCTGGCGTCATCGGGCGCATCGACGAAGGCGCCGCGCAGCTTCTCGGCTTCAGCATCGCAAGGCCAGCCCGCCCAGGCGCGCTCGCAGGCCATGTTGGTGCCGATATTGGTCAAGGGCGACTGCATCGTCGCGCCAGAGGCATAGGTGACGAAGAGGTTCCAGCCACCCTGATCCGGCGGGTTCTTGTTCTGCTGGCGCGTGGTGACGGCACCCCAATCCGCGAACTGCACGTCGACATTGAAGCCGACTTCCTTCAGCGAGGCGGCCGCAACCTCGGCCATGCGGCCGATCGGCGCGATGTCGTTGCTGGTCGAGAGAACCAGCTTCTCGCCCTTGTACCCGCTTTCCTTGAGCAGTTGCCGCGCCTTCGCGAGATCGGGCTTGGCATAGCCCTCGGCACCGGCTTCGGTGCCGTTCGGGCTGCCGCAGACGAAATAGGCGTTGCAGCGCTTCCACCATTCCTCATCGCCGAAGCCGGCGGCGAGGAAATCGGCTTGATCAGTGGCATAGGCCAGAGCGAGCCGCGCCTTCGGATTGTCGAAGGGCGGGTAGAGATGGTTCGGCCGCAGCATCACCTGATTGGCGAGGTTGGAATAGCGCTCGACCTTGATCTGCTTGTTGGTGGCGATCGTCGGGATCAGATCCTGGCTCGGCTGCTCCCAGATGTCGATCTCTCCGGTCTGGAGCGCCGCGGCGGCGGTGGCGGCATCGGGCATGATCAGCCATTCGACGCGGTCGACTTTGACGACACGGCCACCTGCGAGGCCGTCGGCAGGCTCGGAGCGGGGCACATAGTCGGGATTGCGGTCGTAGACGATCTTCGAGCCGCTGCGCCATTCCTCGCGGTTGAACTTGAACGGGCCGGAGCCAATCGTCTCGGTGATCGGCTTCATCGGATCGCTCTTGGCGTCCGCCTCGCGCATGATGACCGGGATCTGGCCCACGGCCGAGCCGAGCGCGAACGGCACCAGCGCCAGCGGGCGCTTGAGCTTCAACTTGAAGGTCCTGTCGTCGACCGCCTCCATGCCTTCGGTGTACTCGCCGAGCTTGCCGCCGATGGTGTCGCGCTTCATCCAGCGGGCGAGCGAAGCGATGACGTCCTTGGTGGTCACCGGCTGGCCGTCATGAAATTTGAGGCCGGGGCGCAGCGTAAAGCTCCAGCTCAGCTTGTCCGGCGCGGTCTCGAAGCTCTCGACCATCTGCGGCTTCGGCTGGAGGTTCGAATCCCAGGCGAACAGCGTCTCGTAGATCATCAGCCCGTGCATCCGGGTGATGACGATCGAGGCTGCGACCGGGTCGAGCGTCTTGAGATCGGCATGCGGCGCGACACGCAGCACGCGGTTCGCGGCGGGCTGCGCCTGCGCTGCCGCCGGCAAGGGCAGCAGCGCAGATGCCGTCAAAAGCAGCGCGGCAGCGAAACGGGGCAGTTGCATCGGGACGTCCTCCTCAATCGTCATCGACCCAGCTGCATCGCCCACGCGGAGCGGTGTCAGCCGACGCGTTTCAGTTGCAAAATCCTTGCCCTGTGCCCGGCGACCTGCAAGCCGCCGGCGCCATCGAGCCAGAGGCAGGGCCGCGAACGCCAGGGGCCGTGCAGCAGATCGGCCAGCGCGCGGCCGTTCGGCAGCGGCGTCAGCCGTGAGACCGTGCCGCCTGAGGGCCAAGGCATCAGCGCGGTGCCGTCGGCGCGCACCTCGATCTCGGTGCCGAAATGCGGATCGCGCCAGTGGCCTACGAGCCGGGCATCGAGTGCCGTATCGGCGGGGACGCGCCGCAGCGAACGTTGCACGCCGCCGATTGGGCCGGACAGGCGGTCAGCCCCCTCCTGCCGGAGACGGATATCAAGATAGGCCGGCAGGCTGCGCAGCCCGTCGGCCCCGTCCTTCACAAGGCGCTCATAGCCGCCCATGAAGCTGATCGAATCCGGCGTGAGTTCCGCCCAGAACGGACCTTCTTCGGCGGCGAAGAGGCCGGCGGGCGCGTCGGCCGGCACGGGCAGTTCCTGCCCGAGCAGCGCCGCCAGCACCGTCATGGCCGGCCAGAGCGCTTCTTCCTCGCGATTGGTCAGCACGACCACGCCGGCGCCATAGGCCGGCGCCATCAGAAAGTGGTTGCGATAGCCCGTGAGCGAGCCGCCATGGCCGACGATCCCGATCTCGCCGAGGCGGCTGCAAACAAGCCCCAGCCGATAGACGCTCTCGCTGCCATCGGCGAAATGGCGCGGTATCGTCAGGCGTTCGAGCATGCCGGCAAGCGGTCCGCGCCCCGCCAGCAAGGCGGAGGCCCAGCCGGCAAGATCGGCAGCGGAGCCGGCGATGCCGCCCGAGGCGGAGAAGTGAAAGCCGTAATGACCGCGCCGCCAGCTTTCGCCATCACGCCAATAGCCCGTGGCAAGGCCCGGCACGATCTCCGCGCTGTCATAGGGCAGCCGGAAGGCGAGGCCGAGTTCGCCCGACAGCTCCGCGACGATGTCGGCGTAGGGCCTGCCCGTGACCCGCTCCAGAATGCGCTGGCCGAGCCGCCAGCCGGTGTTGGAATAGGCCATCTCCGTGCCTGGCTCTGCGCTCAGCGACGGGAAGCGGCAGGCGAGCGCGAAGACTTCGTCGGCGCTCAGCGTCGCCGTGAAGGGCACGCCCTGCTGCCAGAAGACCTCCATCATGTCCGGCAGGCCGGCGGTCATGTCGAGGGCGCGGCCGAGCTCTACTTCTGCGAGCGGCGCCGACAATTCGGTCAACCAGCGACCGAGCGGGGCATCGAACGGCACACCTGCGCGCAGCAACGCGATCGCCAGCACATGCTTGCTGATCGAGGCGAAGCGGTTCGGCGTCTGCGGCGTGAAGGGCAGCTGATAGTCGATGCTGGCGAGACCGCCGGCAAAGGCCTCGCGCACGCCGTCGCGATCGAACAGCACGACGGCGCCGCCGGGACCGGCCTCGCGCTGCCAGCTAGCGACAATTTCGTTCGCGCACGCAGCGGCGCGCATCCAGTCCAAAGCCATCCGGCTTGTCCTCAGGCTCGCGGGGCTTCGCCGACTAGATTGCGCAGCGCCCGCATGAAGACGCGCGCTCCGGTGTCGATCGCATCGTCCGGGAAGTCGTAATCGGGGTTGT
Source organism: Allobosea sp. TAF32 (assembly GCF_052113585.1). Classification (NCBI taxonomy): domain Bacteria; kingdom Pseudomonadati; phylum Pseudomonadota; class Alphaproteobacteria; order Hyphomicrobiales; family Alloboseaceae; genus Allobosea; species Allobosea sp. TAF32. The sequence continues at coordinate 247,605 of NZ_JBFRDM010000001.1, forward strand.
GCAGATGGGCGGTATCGCCCGAGCCGAGCAGGAACATCGCCGACTTGGCCTTGCGGCCGAACAGGCCGAAATCCTCCGAACCGCGGGACGGCTTGGTCGGGCCGTGCGGCACCTTCTCCTCGTCCATCGCCCGGCGCAGCATCGCGACCGCCTCGGGCTCGTTCTCGCAGTGGTGGAAGATGTCGTGATAGCTCATCTCGGCGTCGAGGCTGCCGGCGGCTGCGACCTCGCGCACCAGCGCCTCGGCCTTCGCGCAGAGCGCGCCCATCTGCGCGTCGTTGACGGTGCGAAGCGTCACCCAAAGCTCGCCACGGCCGGGCGCGATGCCGAAGGCCGGCTCGCCGATCCCGGCATGCGTCACGGTGACGAGCGTGAAATTCGCGTCGAGTTCGCCGCCCGGGCCGAGCGCCGTCAGCTCGGGGATGAGGCGGGCGATGGCGGGAGCCGGCGAGCGGCCGTGCTCCGGTGTCGAGGCATGCGAAGTCTCGCCGTTGAGCACGATCCTGAGGCCGCGCGAGGCGCAGTTGGCGGCGCCTTCCGAGATGCGGGCATGGCCGACCGGGACACCCGGGCGATTATGCAGGGAGAAAGCGTAGTCCGGCGCGATCTCGGGGAATTTCGGGTCGGCGATCACGGCGGCGGCGCCGGCTCCGGTCTCTTCCGCCGGCTGGAACAGCAGGATGGCGCGGCCGCGCTTGGGCGGATTGCGGTGAAGCCCGCGTGCCAGCCCTGCGAGGATGGTCATGTGACCGTCATGGCCGCAGAGATGGCCCTTGCCGGGAATTTCGGAGCGGTGGTCGCTGGTCGAGAGCTCCTCGATCGGCAGCGCATCGAGCTCGGCGCGGATCAGCACGGTCGGGCCGGGCTCGGCGCCCTCATAGATCGCGGCGACGCCGTGGCCGCCGAGTTCGGTGACGATGCGGTCGGGCCGGGTCGGCTCCAGAAACGCGACGATGGTGGCAGCGGTCTCGCGTTCCTCGCCCGAGATCTCGGGCCTGCGATGCAGCCGATGCCTGAGATCGACGAGATCGACCATATCGCTGTTGGTCAGGAACACGGATGAGCCTCCCAGGTTGTGGCCGGCGCGTGTGCCGGCTCTTTCCCGGAGAGGTTCGACAATTCATCCGCTTCGGCAACCCGCGTCGTCGCCGGGGGCGGCATGCGCGAGCGCGATGCCGGCCAGAATCAATTGCCGAGCTCGGCCTCGACCTCTGCGTCGAAGGCCTGCGCCAGCATGGCGCGACAAGCCTCGGCCTGCGCGCGGGCGGCGTCGAGCGCGATGTGCGGCATGATTTCCGCGAGATCGCGGAGCGCAAAATCGACAGCCGAAAGCAGACCGAGCACGGGCTCGGGCGCGGCTGGTGGCTGTTGCGGGCGACGGAACGCGATGACCTGACCCATAGGCATACTCACACTGAAGGCGAATCGGCGAACAGTGTGCGGGCCCAAGCTTCAGAAAGTGGTTAACGGCAAAATTGCGGCAGAGAGACCGCGTCAACCATAACCGTGCAGGCTCGCGCCGTGGCGCTTCAGCCAGGCCTCCGCCTCCTCGGTATGCGGGCAGAGCTTGTGGGTCAGCGCCCAGAAACGATGCGAGTGGTTCATCTCCCTGAGATGCGCCACCTCATGGGCCGCGAGATAGTCGAGCACCGAGGCCGGCGCGAGAATCAGCCGCCAGGAGAAGTTCAGATGCCCCTGCGAGGAGCACGAACCCCAGCGGCTCGTGGTGTCGCGGATGGTGATCTTGCGGGCAGGGATGCCGAGCGCAGCGGTGTGGCGCCGCACCGCCTTCTCCAGATCCTCGAGCGCGAGCCGCCTGAGGAAATCCTTGACCCGGCGCGCGACATGGGCCGCCTCGCCCGCGACCGCGATGATAGGGGCGCCGTCCTTGTCCTGCGTCGCCTGCGTCAGCCCGCGGGCCTTCGACCAGTGGACGATCCGATGGGGCACGCCGCGCAGCGGCACAACCTGCCCCGGCTCGAACGGCACCGCCAACGGGCGCTTCGCGACACGCGCGGCGATCCAGCCACCATGATTCTCGGCAAAGGTACGCCCCGCAGCGAAGTCGACCCGCTCGGGCAGGGTCAGGGTGATCTCTCCAGTCGCTTGCGAGACGCGCAGCGTCATCCGCCGCGCATTGGCGCGCCGCTTGATCGATACGGGATAAAGCGTGCCGGCATGCCCGACCTCAATCCGGTCGGGGTCCGGCTGGCGCCTGAACAGGGAGATGCGCATCGCCTACGATTGTGCGGGATTCGCGAGCGATGGGAAAGAGCGGGGCTGCTGCGCCCCGTCAGCCGACGACCTTCAGAGCCTTGCGCTGCTCGTCCGCGCTCTCGCTGCGACGGCTCTTGGCCGCCTCCATGTCGAGGCTGACCATGAAATCGGAGATGCGGGGCTGGATCTCGGAGCGGAAGCGCGAGCCATTGAAAACGCCGTAATGACCCACCTTCGGCTGGAGATAATGGACGCGCTTGTCGGCGGGGATGTTGGCGCAGAGATCATGCGCCGCCTGGGTCTGTCCGACGCCGGAGATGTCGTCGTTCTCGCCCTCGACCGTCATCAGCGCGACGCGGCGGATAGCCTTGAGGTCGACAGGCTTGTCGCGATGCATCATCTCGCCCTTGGGCAAGGCGTGTTTGACGAAGACGGTGTCGACGGTCTGGAGGTAGAACTCCGCCGTCAGGTCCATCACGGCGAGATATTCGTCGTAGAACTCGCGGTGCTTCTCGGCCGAATCGCCGTCCCCGCCGACGAGATGCTTGAACATGTCGTAATGGGCGGTGACGTGGCGGTCCATGTTCATCGCCATGAAGCCCGAGAGCTGCATGAAGCCCGGATAGACCTGCCGGAACGCTCCCATATGCGGGAAGGGAACGACGGTGATGCAGTTGCGGCGGAACCAGTCCGTGCCGCGCTCCATCGCGAGCTGGTTCACGGCGGTCGGCGAGCAACGGGTATCGATCGGCCCGCCCATCAGCGTCATCGAGCGCGGAGCGCAGGGATCGCTCTCGGCCTCCATGCGGGCGATCGCGGCAATGACCGGCACGGAAGGCTGGCAGATTGCCATGACATGGGTGTCCGGCCCCAGCGTCTGCAGCATGGCGATGACGTAATCGATATAATCGTCGAGATCGAAGCGGCCCTCCGTCAGCGGCACCAGCCGCGCGTCGGTCCAGTCGGTGATGTACACCTCATGGCCGGGCAGGAAGGCCTCGACCGTGCCGCGGAGCAGCGTGGCGTAATGGCCCGACATCGGCGCCACCATCAGCACCTTCGGCTGCGGCTTGCGCCGGCCCGCGATCTTCCGGTCGAAATAGACGAGCTTGCCGAAGGGGCGTTCCCAGACGACCCGCTCCTCGACCGAGACCTTGACGCCGTTGATCGTCGTCTCGTCGAGACCGAAGGCCGGCTTGCCATAGCGACGCGTGGCGCGCTCGAACAATTCGCAGGAGGCCGCGACCGTACGCCCGAAAGGCGTATAGGTCAGCGGATTGGCCGGGTTCTTGAAGGCGAGGTGCATGGCGTCGGAGACCCCGCGCACCGGGCTCACCATCATGTGAACCGCTTCGTAGGCATGATAGGCAAACGACATTGTGTCCCCGTACATGCGATCGCGTGTCCTTCTGGCGACGCAGCAAGGAATGATGCGCCGCAATAACGCAGCTTACGTTGATTTTGTTCTCATTCAACCCAGCTAAAGGCTAAGATTCTCCTGCCATGTGGATGAAACCGTCATTCCCGCTCTCGGCGGGAGCCGCGCAGGAGGCCGATCAGCGGTGAGTGCCTCGGACCTCTCGCCACCTCTTCTCGCCCGCACGGGCCGCCATCTGCGGCTCGACACGCTGGTCAGGCTGCGCTGGCTCGCCATCGCCGGCCAAAGCGCGGCCGTCGCCGGCGTGCATTTCGGCCTCGGTTTCCCCCTGCCCTTCGGCTGGTGCTTCACGATCATCGCCGTTTCGGCCGGGCTCAATATCGCGCTGCGGGTCCGCTTTCCGCTCAGCCATCGGCTGCAGGATGGCTCGGCGACAGCGCTGCTCGGGTTCGACATCGCCCAGCTTGCGGCCCTGCTCTTCATGACCGGCGGGCTGCAGAACCCGTTCGCGATCCTGTTCCTGGCGCCAGTGATGATCTCGGCGACGGCGCTGCCGCCGGAACGCACCCTGCTGCTCGGCCTGCTGGCGATCGTCCTGGCGACCCTGCTCAGCCGCTTCCACCTCCCGCTGCCCTGGGCGGGCGAGGAACGGCCCGTGCTGCCGCCCTTCTATCAACTCGGCAACTGGGTCGCGCTCGTGCTCGGCCTCGCCTTCACCGGCATCTATGCCTGGCGAGTCGCCAAGGAGGCGCGCGATCTCTCCGACGCGCTCGCGGCGACCGAGCTCGTGCTGGCGCGCGAGCAGCACCTGTCCCAACTCGACGGGCTCGCCGCAGCAGCAGCCCATGAGCTCGGCACCCCGCTGGGCACCATCGCGCTGGTTGCCCGCGAACTCACCCGCCTCGCCCCGCCGGATGGCGAGATGGCCGAGGACATCGCACTGCTGCGCGAGCAGGTCGAACGCTGCCGCGGCATTCTCGGCAAGCTCTCCAGCCTGCAGGACGACGATGCCGGCCCGCTGGACCAGCTGACGCTCAGGCTGCTGATCGAGGAAGCGGCCGGGCCGCAGCGGCCCTTCGGCGTGCCCTTCGAGATCAGCATGACCGGCGACAAGCCGGAACCGGTCTGCCGGCGCAACCCCGGCATGATCTACGGACTCGGCAACATCGTCGACAATGCGGTCGATTTCGCACGCTCCACCGTCGCCATCACGGCCGAATGGACGCAAAGCCGCGTCGTGCTGACGATCGCCGACGACGGCCCGGGCTTCCCGCCGGATGTGCTGATGCGGGCGGGCGAGCCTTATCTGTCGCGGGGCTCGGCAGAGAACCGTGCCGGCGGCGGGCTCGGGCTCGGCCTCTTCATCGCCAAGACGCTGCTCGAACGCGGCGGCGCGACGCTGGAGTTCTCGAATCGCCCTGCCCCTTCGAGCGGCGCCTCGATCCGCATCGTCTGGCCCCGCGACATTTTTGAAGCGGACCTGCCCGCCATGGGGGGTACCAAGCTGGAAGCATCGGCATTACATGAGCTTAGCTGACCGCAAGCCCGAACGGGCGTGCGGCCGGCGTTTCGAAACCTCACTTCGCGCCACCGCAGCGCGCATGGACAAGCGGTCAGGAGATCAAAATGCAGGACGCGCCGAGCGAGACCGACAGGCCCGAAAACACGGACATGTCGTTGCTGCTGGTCGATGACGACAAACCATTCCTCACCCGCCTCGCCCGCGCCATGGAAGGCCGCGGCTATATCGTTCGCACGGCCGACAGCGTCGCCGCCGGAATCGCGGCGGTCGAGCAGGCCGCACCCGCCTTCGCGGTGATCGATCTGCGTCTCGGTGACGGCAATGGGCTCGACGTGATCGCTCGGCTCAAGGAGCGCCGGCCGGGAGCCCGCGGGGTGGTGCTGACCGGCTATGGCAACATCGCCACCGCTGTCAGCGCCGTGAAACTCGGCGCCTTCGACTTCCTCGCCAAGCCGGCCGATGCCGACGAGATCCATGCCGCACTTGCCGCCGCGCGCGACGCCCGGCCCCAGCCGCCGGAAAACCCGATGTCGGCGGATCGCGTGCGCTGGGAGCATATCCAGCGCGTCTACGAGCTGTGCAGCCGCAATGTCTCGGAGACGGCGCGCCGCCTCGGCATGCACCGGCGCACGCTGCAGCGCATCCTGGCCAAACGCGCTCCACGCTGATTCGACGACCTACAGAAGAAAGCCCGCCGGATGGCATGTCCGGCAGGCTTTCGCTTGTTCGTGAGTTTTCCCTGCCTCAGGTCGCGCAGGCGGGAACGATGCGGGCCGCGCGCCGGTCGAGCGCCACCGCGAAGACGGCGAGGCCGAGCGCGACCAGCGGAACCACCGCCGCGATCGGCGCGATGGCGCCATAGCCCAGTCCCTGCGTGATGACCGCGCCGCCAAGCCAGGCGCCGAAGGCATTGCCGAGGTTGAAGGCGGCGATGTTCAGGCTCGATGCCAGCCCCTGCCCGGCGCCACCGGCCTGCTGCAGCACCCACATCTGCAGCGGCGCGACGGTGGCGAAGGCGGCTGCGCCCAGGGCGAAGGCCGCGATGACGGCGCCGATCCGGCTGTGGAACCCGAAGGTCGAGGCGAACATCACCGCGGTCAGCAGCGCGATGGTTCCGATCAGGGCCGGTGCCAGAGCCCGGTCGGCCCAGCGCCCGCCGAGCAGGTTGCCGATGACGAGCCCGGCGCCGAAGACGAGCAGGATCGGCGAGATCGCCCCCTCGCTGTAACCGGCGAGCTCGACGAGGATCGGCTGGATGAAGGTGAAGACCGCGAAGATGCCGCCGAAGCCCAGCACGGTCATGACCAGGCCGAGCTGGACCTGCGGCCGCGTCAGAACCTTGAACTCCTCGGCAAGCGAGCCGGGGATGACGCGTTCGCGGTCCGCGGGGACGAGCGCGGCAAGGACGACCAAGGCGACAAGGCCGATGGCGGTCACGGCCCAGAAGGTCGAGCGCCAGCCGAAGGCGAGGCCGAGCCAGGAGCCGAAGGGCACGCCGAGCAGCGTCGCAAGTGTGAGCCCGGTGAACATCAGGGCGATGGCCGAAGCCTTGCGTTCCGGCGCGACGAGGCTCGTGGCGACAAGCGAGCCGACGCCGAAGAAGGTGCCGTGCGCCAGCGCGGTGACGATGCGGGCCGACATCAGCCAGGCGAAGCTCGGCGCCAGTGCGGCGGCGAGGTTGCCTAGGGTGAAGATCGCCATCAGCACCAGCAGCGTCGTCTTGCGGGGGAGAGAGCGTGTCGCGATCGTCAGGATGGGCGCGCCGACGAAGACGCCGAGCGCATAGCCGGTCATCAGCAGGCCCGCTAGCGGCACGCTGACGCCGAGATCGTCGGAGACCTGCAGCAGCAGGCCCATGATCACGAATTCGGTGACGCCGATGCCGAAGGCACCGACGGTAAGGGCATAAAGGGCAACGGGCATGGGATGCCTCCGGGAACTTGTTCGGGCCCGGAGATAGCGCCGCGAAGGCTTGTGAATTAGACTACAGCAAAGATCAGCAATTGTGAGTTGAATTCACGATGCCGCGCTCCGAGATCAACCGTTCCGGCGAAATGGAAGTCTTCGCCCGCGTCGTCGAGCTCGGCGGCTTCTCGCCGGCGGCGCGTGCGCTCAGAATGACTCCCTCGGCGGTCAGCAAGCTCGTCGCGCGGCTGGAGGCGCGGCTCGGCGTCCGGCTGATCGTACGCTCGACCCGCAAATTCATGCTGACCGAGGAAGGCACGACATTTCATGAGCGGACGCTTCGCGTACTCGCCGAACTCGACGAGGCGGAGCGGGCGGTCGCGGCCTGCCAGATCCCGCGCGGCCGGCTGCGCGTCAACGCCAATGTCGCGGTCGGCTGGCATTTCCTGCTGCCGCTGGCACCGCGCTTCATGGCGGCCCATCCCGGCGTGCAGCTCGACATCACCATCACCGATCAGGTCATCGACCTGGTGGATGAACGCGCCGACGTCGCGATCCGCGTCGGGCCCATGCGCCCATCGCAACTGATCGCGCGCAAGCTCGGCGAGAGCCCGACGGTCATCGTCGGCGCCCCGTCGTATCTGGCACGGCATTCGGCGCCGTCGTCGCCGGCCGACCTCGCCGCGCACGACCTGATCACCTTCAACTTCGCGCGCCTCCGCGACGAATGGCCGTTCAGAATCGACGGCAAACGGGTCTACCTGCCGATGCATGGCAAAGTGCTGATCGGTGATGGCGAGAGCGCCCGGCGCCTGGCCGTCGCGGGCCAGGGCCTCACCAGGCTGGCGCTATTCCACGTCGCCGCCGACATCGACTCAGGCGCCCTCGTGCCCGTGCTGCAGGAGTTCAACCCCGGCGATGTCGAGGAGATCAACGCCGTCTATGTCGGCCATGGCGGGCGTCTGCCCGCCCGGGTACGCGCCTTCATCGATTTCCTGGTCGCCGAAATCGACCTGCGCCGTTTCGCCAAGCCACTGGAGCCGGCAAAGGCCCAAGCAAAGCGGGAAGCCGTCTCAATCTGAGCCGACCGGGTCCTCGATCAATGCGAGCCGGCCCGAGGCCAGCCGCGCCAGCGCGATGGTCAGCATCTTGCGGCGCGCCGGGCTCAAGGGATGGCGCGGCGGCTCGCGCAGCAGCTCGCCGCCATAGGCATCGGCGACGATCAGACCGACATCGTCGGGCAGGATCTCGCGCGGGAACTCAGGCGCGACCGCGAAGAGGAAGCCGTCGCAATAGTCGCGATAATCCGGCCATTTGCCGTCGACGCGGTAGTCGGCAATGCCGGACTTGACCTCGACGACCCAGAGCTCGCCCGACGGCGACAGGGCGACGATGTCGCCGCGCCGGCCATTGGCGAAGGTCATCTCCTTGACGATGGCATAGCCGCGCTCGCGCAGATGGCGGGCGGCGCCGCGGCAGACCATGCGCGTGATGTCGGGCCGGGCGGGCGATGGGTTGAGAACGGAATCCTGAAGGGACATCCGGTCATGTTCCCTCTTTGTTTCCGAATTTGCAAGCCTCGACCGCCGGTCTAGGGCAGGTTCTCGCGCAGGATGATCTCGATGCTCGGGGCCGCCGTTCCCTCCAGGGCAGGTCGCCCTGCCCGCAGATTGGCGAAGATCGCGATGCAGCTCATCAGCGCCGCATGCGGATGCTGGGTGATGACGGCGTCCATCGTGCCGTCAAGCAGGAGCACGCGAGTCTCGGGCGTCAAGCCATGGCCGACGAAGACGATCTCCTGCTGGCGGCCGACCTCCTTGAGCGCGCGGGCAATGCCCTCCGGCCCGCCGCCGATGTTGTAGATGCCGGCAAGATCCGGGTGCTTGCCCAGCAGGGCCTTGGCCTGGCGATAATTGCGCCCTTCATCGTCCAGCCCTTCGCGCAGCCCGACCACCTCGATTTGGGGAAACATCTCCTCGAAGAGATGGAGGAAGCCCATCTCTCGCTCCTCATGGGCGCGATAGCTCAGGCTGCCGGCGATCATCGCGACCTTGGCCGGGCGCTTGCCGATGAAGCGGGCGACGAGATAACCGGCCGTGCGGCCGGTCGAACGGTTGTCGAGCCCGACATAGGCGGCGCGGCGCGAATTGGCGACGTCGGAGATCAGCGTCACCGTGGGCACGCCGCGCTCGGCCAGCGTGTTGACCGCCTCGCGCACGGCTGGGTGCTCCAGCGCCATGAAGGCGATGCCATCGACATCGCGCCCGATCTGCCGGAGCTGCTGGGCCAGCAGCTCGGGCTTGAAGCTCTCGATGAACTCGACGCGGGCGCGCATATTGAACGAGGCGAGCTGGTCCTGCGCCGCCGCGATATGGCGCCCGAGCATGGCCAGGAAGCGATTGCTGCCGGCCGGCAGGAGGAAGGCGAGCCGCATCGGCGTCAGGGCCTGCGCCGGCAGGCTGGAATCGAGGACGTAACCGAGCTCGCTCGCCGCCTTCAGGACGCGCTGCACGGTCACGGCGCGTACGCCGGGGCGCTGGTTGAGCACCCGGTCGACCGTCGCGGTCGAGGCGCCCGACAGCGCCGCCACATCGGCGATGCGCGCCATCCGGCGGCGTTGCAGCCCGTCTGCAGCCTTCGAATCACTCATGGAGCAGCATCAAAAACCATCAATAATTGAGTTTGACGACCATCATTCCTGCTTTCTACTCTTGAGGCAAGAAGACCTCAAACAAATCAAATCGCATCAGCGATATCGGGAGGACCACCATGACGAACTTCACGCGCCGCACGGTGCTGCGCACGCTGGCCGCCGCCCCCGCCGCCTCGCTCATCGGCATGCCGCACATCGCGCGCGCCGCCGAGATCGAGCTGAAATACGGCAACAACCTGCCGCTCAGCCACCCGCTCAACATCCGCGCCCAGGAAGCGGCCGAGCGCGTGGCGAAGGAGACGAACGGCCGGGTCGAGATCAAGATCTTCCCGAACAACCAGCTCGGCGGCGACACCGACATGCTGAGCCAGGTGCGCAATGGCGGCATCACCTTCTTCACGCCCTCCGCGCTCGTCATCGCGACGCTGGTGCCGGTCGCGGCGATCAACGCGGTCGGCTTCGCCTTCGCCGATTACGATCAGGTCTGGAAGGCGATGGACGGCAAGCTCGGCGCCCATGTCCGTGACGCCATCTCCAAGGTGAACCTCTATGCCTTCGAGAAGATGTGGGACAACGGCTTCCGCCAGATGACCACCTCGGGCAAGGCGATCGAATCGGCCAAGGAAATGGCCGGCCTGAAGATCCGCGTGCCGGTGAGCCCGCTCTCGATCTCGATGTTCAAGGCGCTCGACGCCGCCCCGGCGAGCCTGCAGTTCTCGGAAGTCTATTCGGCGTTGCAGACCAGGGTCGTCGACGCGCAGGAGAACCCGCTGCCGATCATCCAGGTCGCCAAGCTCTACGAGGTGCAGAAGAGCTGCGCCGTCTCCAACCATATCTGGGACGGTTTCTGGTTCATCGCCAACGGACGCGCCTGGCGCGGCCTGTCGGCCGACATCCAGACGATCGTCGCCAATGCGATCAACGATGCCGGCGTCGCCCAGCGCGGCGACATCAAGAAACTCAACGAAACCGTGCAGGCGGACCTGCAATCGAAGGGCCTCGCCTTCAACAAGACCGACCCCGAATCCTTCCGCGCCAAGCTGCGCGATTCCGGCTTCTACAAGGAGTGGCAGGAGCGCTTCGGAGCGGAGGCCTGGAGCCTGCTCGAAGGCGCCGTCGGCAAGCTGGCCTGAGGAATGCGGGCGGGCCTATAAGGCACCCAACGCATAAAACAGGAAACGCCCCGATGGATGTTCACAGCGCGACCCTTCCCGCTGCCGCCATGCCCACGACCGGGATCGGCCGCTTCGCAGGCCATCTCGACCGCGTGCTGGGCGGGTTGGTCGAGACGGCGGCGGCAGTGCTGGTGCTGGTCGAGATCATCATCCTCGGGGCGGGCGTGGCGGCCCGCTACGTTTTCCATGCACCGCTCGTCTGGTCGGACGAGCTCGCCTCGATCCTGTTCCTGTGGCTGTCGATGCTCGGCGCCGTCGTGGCGCTGCGGCGCGGCGAGCATATGCGGATGACCGGCCTCGTCAGCCGCGTCTCGCCGCCGACGCGGGCGCTGCTGGAGGCGGTCGCGATCACCGCCTCCATCGCCTTCCTGCTGCTGATCATCCCGCATGCGATCGAGTATGCGCAGGAGGAGAGCTTCATCGTTACCCCGGCGCTGGAGATCACCAATGCCTGGCGGGCAGCGGCGATTCCGGTCGGCGTCGGGCTGATGCTGATCGCGGCGGGTTGCCGGCTGCTGCGCTTCGGCTCGCTGAAGCCGGTGCTCATGGCGATCGGGCTGACGGCGCTGCTCGTGCTGCTGTTCTGGCTCATCGGGCCGATGCTGAAGCCGCTTGGCAAGCTCAACCTGATCGTCTTCTTCGTCGGCGTCGTCGCACTCAACGTCTTCTCCGGTGTGCCGATCGCCTTCTCCTTCGCGCTCGCCACCTTCGGTTACCTCGCCTGTACGACGTCGACGCCGATGCTCGTCATGGTCGGCCGGCTCGACGAGGGCATGAGCCATCTCATCCTGCTCGCCGTGCCGCTCTTCATCTTCTTGGGCGCGCTGATCGAGATGACCGGCATGGCGCGCGCCATGATCCAGTTCCTGGCGAGCCTGCTCGGCCATGTCCGGGGCGGCCTGTCCTATGTGCTGGTCGGCGCGATGTATCTGGTCTCCGGCATTTCCGGCTCGAAGATCGCCGACATGGCGGCGATCGCGCCGGTTCTCTTCCCCGAGATGAAGAAGCGCGGCGCCAAGCCCGGCGACCTCGTCGCCCTGCTTTCGGCGACTGGCGCGCAGACCGAGACGATCCCGCCCTCGATCGTGCTGATCACCATCGGCTCGGTGACCGGCGTCTCGATCGCGGCGCTGTTCACCGGCGGCATGCTGCCCGCCGTGGTGCTGGGCGCGGCGCTCTGCTTCGTGGTCTGGTGGCGCTGCCGCGGCGAAGACCTCAGCAACGTCACCCGCTTCTCCAAGCGCGAGATCGCCAAGCTTGCCCTGATCGCGGCCCCGGCCATCGCCCTGCCCTTCGTCATCCGCGCCGCGGTGGTCGAGGGCGTGGCGACAGCCACGGAAGTCTCCACCATCGGCATCGCCTATGCGGTGCTGGCCGGCATCCTGCTCTATCGCCAGTTCGATTGGCGCCGGCTGCCGCGGATGCTGGTCGAAACGGCCTCGCTCACCGGCGCCATCATCTTCATCATCGGCTGCGCCACCGCGATGGCCTGGGGCCTGACGCAATCCGGCTTCTCGCGCGACCTCGCCCAGATGATGGCGGCCGTGCCGGGCGGAAGCTGGGGCTTCCTCGCCATCTCGATCGTCGCCTTCACCATCCTCGGCAGCGTGCTTGAGGGCATCCCCGCGATCGTGCTGTTCGGGCCGCTGGTCTTCCCGATCGCCAAGCAGGTCGGTGTGCATGAGGTGCACTATTCGATGGTCGTGATCTTCGCGATGGGCATCGGGCTTTTCGCCCCGCCCTTCGGCGTCGGCTATTACGGGGCCTGCGCGATCAGCAAGATCAATCCCGACGAAGGCCTGAAATACATCTGGGGCTACATCCTCGCCCTGCTCATCGGCCTCGTCGTCGTCGCTGCCGTGCCGTGGATCTCCATCGGCTTCCTCAGAACCTGATACTCAGAAAGCAACGCCCATGAGCCGCTTCTTTGGCCAGATCCGTCAGGCCGGCTATGTCGTCCCGGATATCGAGGCGGCGATGGACTATTGGAGCCGCGTGCTGGGCGTCGGGCCGTTCTTCTACAATCCGAAGGTTCCGATCAGGAACTACCGCTACAAGGGCGAGGCCTACGAGCCGCACAACTCGGTGGCATTGGCCAATTCCGGCCCGCTCCAGATCGAGCTGATCCAGTGCCGCAACGCCGTGCCGTCCATGTACAAGGACTTCACCGATGCGGGGCTGACCGGCCTGCAGCACGTCGCCTACTGGACCTCGGACTACGACGCCGACATGGAGCGCCTCCTTGCCGAGGGTTTCAAGCCGGTGATGTCAGGCGAGGTCGGCGAACGCGGCCGCTTCGTCTATTTCGACACGCATTACCATCCGGGCACGGTGATCGAGCTCTCGGAGGTCGCCGGACCCAAGGGCGAGATGTTCCGGCTGATCCGCGAGGCCTCGGAGACCTGGGACGGCAAGGACCCCGTCCGGCCCTTCCCGGACCTGAGCAAGCTCACTGCGGCGGCGGCCTGAGATCGCGAAAGCGCCACGTCAGGTCGGGCTTGACCCGACCATCTCAGGACCAGCGCCCTCTGGTCCTGAGATTCTCGGGTCAAGCGCGAGAATGACGCCTTATGAACGGCCTGGATGCGTGCGATGACCGAGAACCGCTTCGAAGCGACCTACCTGATCGAAACCCCGCTCGACCCGGCTGAGGTCGCGGAGGTGATGGCGGGCGAGCAATCCTGCGGCACCTTCGCCCGCGTCGCCGGCGAGACCGACGAACTACGCGAGCGGGCCCGTGCCGTCGTCACGCGGATCGAGGAGCTGGCGCCGGCGACGGAGCCCAGCCTGCCGAATGCCTGGCTCGCCCGAAAGGGCGTCGGCGGGCCATGGCGTCGGGCGCGGATCACTATCTCCTTCCCGGTCGACAATGTCGGCGCCAATCTCGCGACGCTGGCTGCCGTCGTCGCCGGCAATCTCTACGATCTCGGCGAAGTCACGGGCCTGCGGCTCGAAAGCATTTCGCTGCCCTGGTCCTATCGCCAGCGTTTCCCGCTGCCGGCGCAGGGCATTGCCGGCACGCGCCGCCTGACCGGCGTGGCAAAAGGGCCGCTCGTCGGCTCGATCATCAAGCCGAATGTCGGCCTGAGCGCCGCGCAGACGGCCGAGCTCGTCGCAGGCCTCTGCGAGGCGGGGCTGGACTTCATCAAGGATGACGAGATCTCGGCCGATCCGGTGCATGCGCCGCTGGCCGAGCGCATTCCGGCGGTGATGGCGGCCGTGCGCCGGCATCAGGACAAGACCGGCAAGCACGTCATGGTCGCCTTCAACATCACCGACGAGACCGACGCGATGCGCCGCCATGCCGATCTCGTCGCGCGCGAAGGCGGCTCCTGCGTGATGGCGAGCCTGAACTGGTGCGGTTTCTCCGCGATCGAGAGCCTGCGCCGCTCGACCGATCTTGCCCTGCACGGGCATCGCAACGGTTATGGCGCCCTCTCGCGCCACCCGCTGCTCGGCATCGGCTTCCAGGCCTATCAGGTGCTGTGGCGGCTGGCTGGCGTCGATCATATGCATGTCCATGGCCTGAAGGGGAAATTCGCGCAGGAGGACGAGGAGGTCGTGACCTCCGCCAGGGATTGCGTGACGCCGTTGACGGAAGGAGCCGACGACCGGGTGATGCCCGCCTTCTCCTCCGGGCAATGGGCCGGCACCGCGCAACCGACCTGGGACGCGATCGGCCATGATGACCTGCTGTTCATGGCCGGCGGCGGCATCCTCGCCCATCCTGGCGGGCCAAAGGCCGGCGTCGCCAGCATCCGGCAGGCGTGGGCGGCGGTCGCCGACGGCATGCCGATCGCCGAGGCAGCCCGCGCGCATCCCGAGCTGCAACAGGCACTCGACACCTTCGGCGGCGAGGCGGGTTAGCGCGCCGTGACTGCGAAGCGCACGCCTCTCTATGGCTGGTATGGCGACGATTTCACCGGCTCGACCGATACGCTGGCAACGTTGGCCGAAGGCGGATTTCGGGCCCTGCTTTTCCTAAGCCAGCCGAGCGCCGCACAGCTCGACGCCGCCGGTCCGCTCGACGCGATCGGCATCGCCGGGGCGAGCCGGGCCATGGCGCCGGAGGCGATCGCAGCCGAGCTTGCCGAGATCGGGCGCTTCTTCGCCGAACGCGGCGTCGGGCTGATGCACTACAAATGCTGCTCCACCTTCGACAGCGCGCCCCATATCGGCAGCATCGGCGCGGCGGTTGCGGCGCTGAGACCCTTCTTTCCGAACCCGCTCGTGCCGATCCTCGGCGGTCAACCCAATCTCGGGCGCTTCTGCCTGTTCGGAAACCTGTTCGCGGCTGGCGGCGACGGCACGATCCACCGCATCGACCGGCACCCGACGATGAGCCGCCACCCGGTGACGCCGATGGCGGAGGCCGATCTGCGCCGGCATCTTGCCGCGCAAGGCCTCGACGATGTCGGGCTCGTCGACTTCCGTGCCTATGCGGGCCACTCGGTCGCACAGGCCGATGCTCTCTCCAACGGAAACGCGGCCGTTCTCTTCGATGTCGCCGCCGAAGCCGACCTCGCGGCGATCGGCGGATTGCTTGCGACTTCGCTGGAGAATGGGCCGATGCTGGCCGTGGGCGCCAGCTCGGTTGCACGCGCCTTCGCGGCCGGGCATCCAAGGGCGTTCGCCGCCGCGCTGGCCGACGAGACCCATCAGCGCCACGGCGGGCCCTTGCTTGCCCTCGTCGGTAGTCTGTCGCCGGTGACCCGCGCTCAGGTTGAAACCGCCAGAGGCTATACGATGCTTCCTGTTCGGCCGGAACGGCTGCTCTCGGACGAAGCCTATGGCGCCCAGTTGCAGGCAGCGACCCTTTCCGAGCTTGCCCAAGGTGACGTGATGCTGGTGACCGAGCAGCCGGAGGGCGCGCCCGCATCAGCCGCTAAAGTGGCGGGCGCGACCGGGCGCCTGCTTGCCGCGATCATGGCCGAGGCGCGCCTTAGCCGGCTCGTCGTAGCCGGTGGCGACACCTCGACCATGGCTATCCGCGCCCTGCCTCTCTGGGGCCTGTCCTATCGCGGACCATGCGTGCCCGGCGCCCCGTTCTGCCGCGCCCATTCCGAAGATCCGCGTCTCGACGGGCTCGATATCGTGCTGAAAGGCGGACAGATGGGTCCGCCCGGCTTCTTCAACGACGAGGTCCGCGCCTAACTCGGCAAGCAGCCATCGGTTCCGGCACCGCAGACCAGCGCGCAGACTTTCTCGCCGCCGGTAAGCGCGACCCGTCCGGACTGCAGCGCCGCCAGCGCGGCTGCGCCCGACAGGTCGGCTGCGATGCCGAATTCGAACCAGAGCGACTTCGCCGCCTGTTCCATCTCGGCATCGGTGATCAGCACGATCTCGTCGACATTGCGGGCCACCGCCTCATAGATCGCCTGATCCGTCTGGCGGCAGGACATGGTGGCGACGCGTGTCTCCAGCCGGTCGAGCGCGACCAAGCGCCCGGCGGCGAGGCAGGCATGCAGAGTTGGGGAGCCCACAGGCTCGATGCCGATGATCCGCGTCTGTGGGCGCAAAGCCTTCACCGCCGTCGAGAGGCCAGTGATCAAACCGCCGCCGCCGATGGCGACGAGGATGATGTCCACGTCCGGCATGTCGTCGAGGATATCGAGGCCGAGCGTGCCCTGCCCCGCCACAACGACGGGATCGCTGAACGGATGAGCATAGGTCGCGCCGGTCTTTGCTGAATGGGCGAGTGCAGCCGCATTCGCATCGTCCCAGATCGCGCCGACGATATGGACGTCCGCGCCCCAGTCGCGCAGCTTGGCGATCTTGTCGGGCGCCGCGTTGGACGGCAGGAAGATCGTCGCGGGCACGCCGAGCACATGGGCCGAGCGGGCAATGGCGAGGCCGTGATTGCCGCCCGATGCGGTGACGACGCCGCGCGCGAGCTCATCCTTCGACAGCGTCAGGAGCCGGTTCATCGCGCCGCGCGCCTTGAAGGAGCCGGCGGCCTGCAGCAATTCGAGCTTCAGCGTGACGTCGCCGCCGAAATCGCCGCCGCGCGTCTTCGCATAGGGCAGCATCGGGGTTTTCCGGATGTGGGGCGCGATGCGCTCACGGGCGGCGCGGATCTCGTCGAGCGCGATCATCACAGGGTTCCGCGATAGGGCGCCGCGACGATCAGGCAGCAATTGCCCGGCTTCACGCGGCCGGGTTGGCGACGGCCATAAAGGATGCCGTCGGCGGCGTAGTGCAGCGTCTCGGGCGGGCGCGCCGGGTCCCAGGTGCAGTGGATGCGGCCGGCCGGTTCGCCGGCGCTGACCTTGGTGCCATTGGCGTGGAAGGGCTCGAAGATGCCGTCCGCCGTCGCATAGACGTAAGCGGAGATGCCGGGCAGTTCGAGGATCTGGCCGTCGCCGCGCTTCGGCTCAGGCTTCTCCCTGACGACGACGCCGAGATGGTCGAGCACATTGGCGACGCCGCGCCGGCAGACCGAAAGCGCTTCGAGCGAGACCGTGCCGGCGCCGGCCATCTCCGTGCCGACCGTGACGAGCCCGGCCCGGCAGGCGGCGGCGGTCGCCGTACGGGGCTCGCCGAGATTGCTGATGACGACGGTCATCGGTGCGTCGAAGGCCTGCACGGCGGCGACGTTGCGCTTGTGCAGCGCCGGGTCATCAGTCGGCTCGACGATGGCGCTCGGGATGATGTCGAGCGAGGAGCCGCCCGAATGCAGGTCGAGGAAGGCGTCGCCGATCGGCAGGATATGGTCGCTGACGAAGGCCGAGATCTGCTGGGTGATGGTGCCGCGCGGATCGCCCGGGAAGGTGCGGTTGAAGTTCAGCCCGTCGACCGGCGAGGTGCGTTGACCGGCCATGACGGCATGGACATTGTTCGCCGGCATCAGGATGAGGCGGCCCTGGACGCGGCCGGGATCGAGATCGCGGATCAGATCGCAGATCGTGATCGGGCCCTCGTATTCGTCGCCATGGTTTCCGCCCTCCATGATCACGGTCGGGCCGGCGCCGTTCTTGATCACGGCGATCGGCACGCGCGTCGCGCCCCAGGCATCGTCATGCGGCGAGTGCGGGATCATCAGGAAGCCGGTCTGCTTGCCCTCCCGGTCGAGATCGACGGTGAGGAAGGCGCTGGAGGGGCGCGGGTTCGGCTTGGGGCGGGAGCTGGTCATGGCGGGCTCGATGGGACGTGGCTTGGGAGCCCTCTCCGGCAAAGGAAGGGCGAGACGAGCCGTCATGCTCGGGCTTGCCCCGAGCATCTCCGGCAGAAGAAGGCTCCCGACCAGCGCCTTCTGGTCAGGAGATTCTCGGGTCTGCGCTACGCTTCGCCCGAGAATGACGGATGTGGCTCCGACTAGAGCGTCGGCAGCGGGTCCATCGGCATATCCAGATACTTGCGATGGAGCCGGTCCAGCTCGCCGTTCATGGAATTGAAGAAGATGAAGCCGTCGAGCCAGCGCACGAGATTATGCTGGTCCATCTGCACGCCCATATGCGCCGGGCTGCGGCGGATGACGAATTTCCGCTCGAACTCCTTGTTCGGGTTCTGCTTGGCGAGCGCCTGCGCCACGATCGAGTTCGTGGCGAGCAGATCGGCCTGGCCGGTGATATAGGCCGCCGCTGCCGTGGCATCGTCCTCGGTCCGCATCAGGCTGGCCTTGGGCGCCGCTGCCGAGATGGCGAGCTCCTGCGTCGTGCCCTTGGCGGCGGCGACACGCGCGGAGCCGATCGTCTCCGGGCTGCTCACCGTCGAATTCTTGGCGCCGTAGACCGCCAGGAAGGTGTTGGCGTAGGGCGCCGTGAACTGGATCTGCCGGGCGCGCTCAGGGGTCAGGCCCATCACCGAGATGACGATGTCGACCTTGTCGGTCATCAGGAATGGGATGCGGTTGGCGCCGGTGATCTGCTGCATCTCCAGCTTCACACCGAGACCTTTGGCGACCATTTCGGCCATCTCGATGTCGAAGCCGATCGGCTTGCGGTCGGCATCCTGGGCGCCGAAGGGCGGCGCGTCGAGCGGTACACCGATGCGCACCACGCCCTTGGACAGGATGTCCTGAAGCTTGTCGGCCTTGGCCTCCGCCGCACCGAAGGCTGCGACCGCCAGGGCGGCTAAACCTGCGAACAATGAACGCATCGTCTTTTCTCCCCTCGTTGATGTCGGTTTTTGGTTCCGCCTCAGTGCAGGACAGCGCTGAGGAAGGTCTGGAGTTCCGGCGTCTTCGGCTCAGCCAGCACGGCAGCGGCCGGGCCCTGCTCGTGGATACGCCCCTCATGCATGAAGACGACGCGCGAGCCGAAGCGGCGGGCGAAACCCATTTCATGCGTCACCAGGATCATGGTCATGCCTTCCTGCGCGACGGATTCGAGGACCTTGAGCACCTCGCCGGTCAGTTCGGGATCGAGGGCGGAGGTGACCTCGTCGAACAGCATCAGCTTCGGCCGCATGGCGAGCGAGCGAGCGATGGCGACGCGCTGCTGCTGGCCGCCGGAAAGCTGCGAGGGATAGGCGTCGAGCTTGTCGGCAAGACCGACACGGGCAAGCACCTCGCGCGCCACCTCGCGGGCGGCCTGCGGCGCCTGCTTCTTCACCACCCGTGGCGCCAAGGTGATGTTGTCGCAGACCGAGAGATGCGGGAACAGGTTGAAGCTCTGGAAGACGATGCCGACCTCCTGGCGCAGCTTGCGCAGATTGGTCTTGGGATCGTTGACTTGCGTGCCGTCGACACGGATGACGCCGGCCTGCACCGGCTCCAGCCCGTTGATGCAGCGGAGCATCGTGCTCTTGCCCGAGCCGGAGCGGCCGATCACGGCGATGATCTCGCCCTTGGCGACGTCGAGCGTCACATCCTTCAGCACCTGGACGGCACCGTAACTCTTGTTGATCCCATGGATTTCAACGAGCGACATCGAGCTTCCGCTCGATCGAGCGGCTCCATTGCGTGAGGGGGAAGCACATCGCGAAATAGATCGCGGCGACGGTGATGTAGACGGCGAAGGGCTTGTAGGTGCCGGCCGCCGTGAGCTGTCCTTCGCGGGTGATCTCGACAAAGCCGATCACCGCGGCGAGCGAGGTGTTCTTGATCAGCTGGACGAGGAAACCGACCGTCGGCGGGATCGCCACCCGGACCGATTGCGGCACGATGATGTAGCGCAGCTGCTCCCAGAGCGAGAGCCCGAGCGAGGCACCGGCCTCCCACTGCGTCTTCGCAATCGAGACCAGTGCGCCGCGCCAGATCTCACCCAGGAAGGCGCTGCCATAGACCGAAAAGGCGGTCGCGGCGGCAATCCACGGATTGACCGAGATGCCGATCAGCGGCAAGCCGAAGAAGATCACGAACAGCCAGACCAGCAGCGGCGTGCCCTGGACGATGTGGATATAGGCCGCCGAAACCCAGCGCAGCGGCGCGAAGGGCAGGATGCGGGCGATGGCGATGAGGATGCCGATCAGCGAGGCGCCGATGAAGGCGGTGACGGTGAGCGCCAGCGTCCAGCGCGCCGCCGCGATCAGATACATCACATCGATGAGGCCGAATTCGCGGATCATCGCCTGACGAACGCCCAGTAGTAGATGCCCGCGAACAGGCCGCGGAAGGCAATCGCGAGCCCGAGATAGAGCACGCCGATGACGGTGTAGACCTCGAAGTCGCGGAAGGTGCGCGACTGCACGATCGAGGCCGCATGGAAGAGGTCCTCGACCGAGATCTGCGAGACGACGCTGGTCGCCAGCATCAGCAGCACGAACTGGCTGGCGAGCGCCGGGAACATCGCCTTCAGCGCCGGAAACATCACGACATAGCGGAAAACCTGCAGGCCGGAGAGACCGAGCGAATGGCCGGCTTCGACCTGCGCCTTGGGCACGGCCTCGAGCCCGGCGCGGACGATCTCGGTGGTATAGGCGCCGAGATTGACGACGAGCGCGATGATCGCGGCGGTGAAACCGTCGAGCCTCAGGCCGAAGCTGGGCAGGCCGAAGAAGATCAGGAAGAGCTGCACCAGCAGCGGCGTGTTGCGGATGATTTCGACATAGCTGCCGACGATCCGGCGCAGCCAGGCCGGGCCATAGACGCGGGCCGCCGCGCAGGCGATGCCGATGACGAGGCCGCCGATCATCGCCGCCGCCGAGAGGAGCAGCGTGACCCAGACGCCGGCGAGGATCGATTCCCAGGCCGCGAAAACATCGCGGAACTGCAGGCCATATTTCATGCCCGGCCGCCTTGCGGCTGTCTCGCAGCGTTGTTCGAACGCGCGATATGATCAGGCCACCGCACCATCCGCCTCCCCTTTACGAGGAGGCTAGGTTCGTTTCTTATTTGATGTCAAGCTTCATATATGAAACAGGAAGATATGAGCGACCTGCCCGACTCCGAGAACGGAGACAAAAGTTCCTACGCGGCGCCCGCGCTGGAGAAGGGGCTCGACATCCTCGAGCTCCTCGCCGAGGCGGGCGAGCCGCTCTCGACGCGTGAGATCGCCGAGCGCCTCGCCCGCTCGAAAAGCGAGATCTTCCGCATGGTCTTCGTGCTGCAGCAGCGCGGCTATCTCGCCCGCGAGGCCGGCACCGACCGCCTCGCCCTGTCACGCCGATTGTTCGACCTCGGCATCCGCACGCCGGGCGGGCGCCAGCTCACCTCGATCGTACTGCCGCTGATGGAGCGCTTCAGCGAGGATAGCGGGCAGGCCGCGCATCTCGTCGTGCTGAGCCGGGCGCAGACCGTGGTGCTCGCGACCACCTCCGGCCATCTCGACGCCAGCGTCATCGTGCGGCCGGGCTATGGAAGGCCGGCGCTCGACGCGAATTCGGGCCTGCTTATCCTCGCCTTCCAGAGCGAGACGCGGCGCCGGCAATTGATGAAGGAGGCCTCCGAGGCCGACCGCGACAAGCTGGAGAGCGACGAGACCAATCGCACCCTCGCGGAAATCCGCGCCACCGGACATCGCGTCGCGCCGAGCCGCGACATCATGGCGGTGACCGACATCGCCTGCCCGGTGATCGGCCCGAGCGGTCATGCCGAAGCGGCGATCCTCGTGCCCTGCCTGCAGCGGCACGGCATCGCGACCGATGAAGCGGCGATCCTGCTCGCGCTCAAGGCCTCCTGCCGGGAGGCGGGTTCGCAGCTCTCGCTCTGAGAAAGTCCCAATCGAGAACGCCGTTGCGACCAGCGCGAGAGGCCTTGACGGTCGCAGTCTTCGGGTGATCCCCTCCTGCCGAAACAATGGGCTTCGCGTGGCTGTCGACAGCACCGATTCCCGGTCGCCGCAGTTCAAACCATCAGGAGATCGTCATGGAGATCATGCGCGCGGGCTCGCGCCCATCCGGAAAAGGACCGGCCGACTGGTTCACCGGATCGGTCCGGATCGACCCGCTCTTCAATCCGCATGCGCCGGAGCGCGTGCAGGGCGCGAGCGTCACCTTCGAGCCGGGGGCGCGGACGGCCTGGCATACGCATCCCCTCGGCCAGACGCTGATCGTCGTCAGCGGGGTCGGCCGGGTGCAGCGCTGGGGCGGTCCGATCGAGGAGATCCGGCCCGGCGACGTTGTCTGGTTCCCGCCCGGCGAAAAGCACTGGCACGGCGCGGCGCCTTCGACCGGGATGACCCATATCGCCGTTCAGGAAGCCGAGAACGGCAAGGTCGTGGAGTGGCTGGAGCAGGTCTCCGACGACCAGTATGGCGGCTGATGGCCGGCATAGTGGGGCGAAACGATGAAGCCTGAGCTCTCCAGCCTCCTGCGCGAGGCCCGCCACGTTCTGCTCGACACTCCGACGCCGCTTCAGCGGCTGCACCGTTTCGAGGAGAAGCTCGCGCGGCCCGGCATCTACGCCAAGCGCGATGATCTGATGCCAATCGCGCTCGGCGGCAACAAGCTGCGGAGCCTTGAATACTGGCTGGGGGACGCGCTGCGGCAGAAGGCCGATATCCTCCTAGTAGGCGGCGGCGCCAGCTCCAATCTCTGCCGTCTGACGGCCGCGGCGGCTTCGCTCGTCGGGCTCGACTGCCTCGTCCTGCACAATGCGGCCGACACGCAGGAGAACCGCCAGGCCTCCTTCCTCAACCGGCTGTTCGGCGCGGAGTTGCGCTTCCTCGGACCGGTCGATGAAAGCCAGCGCAACGCGGCGCTTGCAGCGGCCGCCGCAGAACTCGCCCGGCAGGGCCGGACGCCCTACATCGTCGGCGATCCCGTGCTGGGCGCGATGGGTTATGTTCGGGCCGCCTTCGAGCTGCATGAGCAGTCGCAAGGTGAAGAAGCCCCGATCAAGCATGTCTTTCTTGCCGGCTCGATGGGGCCGACCGAGGCTGGCTTCCTCTTCGGCAACGCCCTGCTGGGGCACCCCTTCCGCATCCATCTCGTCAGCGTCGAGTATGCGCTGACGGAGCTGGCGGGGCGTGTCCGGGCGATCTACGAGGGCCTGCGGGAGCGGACGGGGCTCGACGTCGACTCGCTGGAGGCCGCGCCCCTGCATTATCACATGGGCTATCTCGGCGACGGCTGGGGCGCCCCGACTCCGGCCTCGGAAGCGGCCATCCTGAGCTTCGCGCGCACCGAGGGCATCCTGATCGAACATGTCTACACCGCGAAGACCTGCGCCTGCTTCCTCGAGCGGGTTGCCGATGGAGGGATTGCCGGCGGCGAGCCCGCTTGCGTGCTCCATACCGGCGGCACCGCCGCGCTCTTCTCGCAATTCAGCCTGTTCCGGACGCTGACCTAACGTCGTATCGCTTGACGGGCTTCGGCGCCGCTCTATGGTGCCGCTCGATCGAGGTTCTCCGGGTCACGCCCGGAGCTAAGAGGGAATTCGGTGAGGCGCTTCCCGCGCCAATGCCGAGGCTGCCCCCGCAACTGTAAGCGGCGAGCCCTCCGTCCATCGTCCACTGGCGCCCTGCGCCGGGAAGGCCGGGCGGATCAGGCGTCGACCCGTGAGCCAGGAGACCTGCCGCGATCGCAAGGCGTCTTTCGGGCGGGGTGTTCCGGAGGGGTGCGCGTCGGCGGCCGGCTCCAGAGCTGCGCCTTCCGGCCGTATCCATCGAAGCTCCCCCGCCTCATCTCGGGGAGCGATGAATTCCATGTCCATGATCTTCGGCCGGGCCGCCGCAAGGGCCGCGACACGCTTGACGCGTCCACGTCGTGCGACCTATGAGAAATGCAACATTGTTACATCTTGTGAACATCGCGCCGAAACCGCCCGGTTTCGCCGACGCGGTGCCCGCGTCAGCCCGGTTGCCCCCATGCGTCCCGCCTTTTCGCTGCTGCCCACCCTTTTCGCCGCCGCAGCCGGCCTTGTCCTGTTCGCCGCGCCGGTCGCCGCAGCGCCGACGCAATACCCGCTGACGCTGGAGAATTGCCGGGAGACCATCACCTTCAACGCACCGCCCAAGCGCGTGGTCGCGATCGGCCAGACCCAGACAGAGATTCTCTACGCGCTCGGCCTCGGAGACCGGGTGGTCGGCACCGCCGTCTGGTTCTCGCCGGTGGCCAAGCCCTATGAGGCCGTCAACGCCAAGGTGAAGCGCCTCGCCGACAATGATCCGAGCTTCGAGGCGGTGGTCGGGCAGGAGCCCGATCTCGTCACCGCGATGTTCGAATGGCATGTCGGGCCGAACGGCATCGTCGGCAAGCGCGACCAGTTCCACAAGGTGAAGGTGCCGACCTATGTCTCGCCGACCGATTGCGTCGGCAAGGACAATTCAGGCCCGGGTGACGGCGTGCGCACGCAGATGTTCTCGATGGAGCTGGTCTATCGCAACATCCGCGAGTTCGGGCAGATCTTCGATGTTTCCGACCGCGCAGAGAAGCTTGTCGCCGAACTGAAGGCGCGCGAGGACAAGGCGGTCGAGTCCGTCGCGAAGCTGAAAGCGCAGGATGTGCCCGTCGTCGTCTGGTTCTCCAGCAAGGACATCAAGGGCGACGGCTTCATGGCCGGTAGGAACGGCGTGCCCGCCTATATCCTGTCCAAGCTCGGGGCGCGCAACATCATCACCACCAATGAGGAATGGCCGCTGGTCGGCTGGGAGAGCATCGCCGCCGCCAACCCGGCCGTAATCGTCACCGTGAAGATGGACCGCCGCCGCTTCCCGGCTGATGACATCGAAAAGAAGCTCGCATTCCTGAAGACCGACCCCGTTGCCAGCAAGCTCGACGCGGTGACGAACAACCGCGTCGTGATCATCGACGTGGGCGCGACCCGCGCGGGGCTCGACACGGTCGATGGGATCGAGACGCTCGCCAAGGCGATCGCCAGCTTCGGCCTCACCCCTTGAGCCACGCCGCCCACGGCCCGAATTGGCCGGCGCGGATCGGCATCGCGCTCCTCTCGCTGGTGGCGCTTACCGTCTCGGTGGCGCTGGCGGTGACGATCGGCGAGATGGCGATCCCGTTCGATGTCGCGCTCAAGGCGCTCGGCAACGGATTGTTCGATCTCGGCCTGCCGGTCGGCGCGATCCAGCAGGGCGTCATCTTCGACTACCGCCTGAGCCGGGCGCTGATGGCGGGGCTATGCGGCGGGGCGCTGGCGCTTTCCGGCGTGATCCTGCAGGCGCTGCTGCGCAACCCGCTGGCCGAGCCCTATATCCTCGGCATCTCGGCCGGCGCCTCCACCGGCGCCGTCGCGGTGCTGATCCTCGGGGTCGGCATCGGCGGCATGGCGGTCAGCCTGTCGACCGGCGCCTTCATCGGCGCCTGCGCGGCGCTTGCCGTCGTCGCGCTGCTAGCGGCGGGGGCCGGCGGCGCGAGCGACCGCGTCATCCTGGCCGGCGTCGCCGCCTCGCAGCTTTTCAACGCCGCGACCGCAACCATCGTGACGACGCTCGCCAGCGCCGAGCAGGCGCGCGGCGTGATGTTCTGGCTGCTGGGCAATTTCGGCGGGGTGCGCTGGCCGGATCTGTGGATCGCGACCCCGGTTGCGCTGATCGGCTTCGGCATCTGCATGCTGCACGCCAAGGCGCTCGATGCCTTCGCGTTCGGCGCCGACGCCGCCGCCTCACTGGGCGTGGCGGTAATGCGCGTGAGGATCGTCCTGTTCGCAACGACCGCCGTGATGACCGCCGCGATGGTCAGCATCGTCGGCACGATCGGCTTCGTCGGCCTCGTCATCCCCCATGCCGCGCGCTTCCTCGTCGGCTCGGGCCATGCCCGGCTGCTGCCGGCCAGCCTCGTCATCGGCGCGATCTTCATGATCCTCGCCGATATCCTCTCGCGCGTGCTGGTGCCGCAGCAGATCCTGCCGATCGGCGTGGTCACCGCGTTGTTCGGCGCACCGGCCTTCGCGCTGATCCTCTACCGCGCCCGGAAGCCCGCATGACGCTCGCGACCCAAGATGTGCGCTGGGGCGCAGCCGGACGGATGATCGTCGACGGCGTGACGCTTCATGCCGCTCCCGGCCGCATCCTCGGCTTGATCGGCCCCAACGGCTCGGGCAAATCGAGCCTGCTCCGGCTGCTCTGCCGATTGCGCAACGTGGCGAGCGGCGTCGTGACGCTCGACGCGCGCGACATCGCCGCCGTGCCACGCCGCGAACTGGCGCGCCGGCTTGCCTTCGTCGAGCAGCAGGCGACGACCGAGGTCCAGCTCTCGGTCTGCGACGTCGTGCGCCTCGGCCGCACGCCGCATCGCGCCGCGCTCGCCTCCTGGGCCGCTGCGGACGAGGCCGCCGTCAACGCGGCGCTCGCCCGCGTCGGGCTCGCCGAGAGGCACGAGCAGCTCTGGCACACGCTATCGGGCGGGGAGCGCCAGCGCGTCCACATCGCCCGGGCGCTGGCGCAGGAGCCGAGCGAGCTCATCCTCGACGAGCCGACCAACCATCTCGACATCCAGCACCAACTCTCTATTCTGACGCTGATCCGGCGGCTCGGCATCACCTGCATCGTCGCGCTGCACGATCTCAACCTCGCCGCGCTGTTCTGCGACGAGATCGCGCTGCTGCATCACGGGCGCCTGCTGGTTGCGGGCGCTCCGGAATCTGTGCTGACGGAGGAGACGATCCGCGAAGTCTTCGGTGTCGCCGTGGCGATCCGGCCGGGCACCGCCGGACGCCGCCATATCGAGTATCTGGTCGATCTGGAGCGTGACGAAGCGGGCGCGTGACGGCCGGCACCAATGTGCCGCAGGTCTTGCACCCCGCTCACGAGCCGGAGGTCTTGTCTCCGGGATGCACAGCCTCTTCGGCGTAGCGCGCGACCAGCTGCTTCTGGATCTCCGTCTCCGGCCCCGAGCCGGCGGCGGCGATGGCTGCGACCGCGTCGGCACCACTCAGGCCGAGCGCAACCAGGATACAGGTCGCGACCATGCCGGTCCGGCCGATGCCGGCGGCGCAGTGAACAAACAGCTGCCTGCCCGCTTCGAGATCGCGAGCAGCCTGTTCGGCGAGAGCCTTCAGGCCGCCGCCATCATCGGGAACGCCGAAATCGCCGATCGGGAAGCATGTGACGGGGATGCCGAGGTCGGACTGCCGCGCGGCGTAGTCCGGCGCCTTCAACTCGATCTCCTCGAAGGGCGTCAGGCAGATGATGCGGGCGATGCCTCGCCGGGCCAGATCGGCCAGATCGTCCACCAGCGGCCGCAGCCGGCCCGGCATCGGCCCAAGCCAGAGGGCGCCGGCGATCGCCGCCGGCAGGTCGACGCGTCGCATGAAACCCGTTCGGGCGCTGATCATCGCAGCCTCCCCTGCTTATCGCTCAGGCGAGCAGCGCCTTCGCCTGAACAGCCATGACCTTCTCCTCATTAGCCGGGATCACCAGAACCTTGAAATCGCCGAGGAAGGTGAGGCGATCGAGGATCGCGCTACGGACCGGCGCGGCATGTTCGCCGATGCCGCCGGTGAAGATGAGGCCATCGATGCCGCCCATCGCCGCCGCCATCGCCGCGCTGAACTGCGCGACCTTCAGCGTGAAATAATCGAGGGCGAAGCGCGCGCGGGGATCGTCGCTGTTCAGCAGCGTCTCGACGTCGTTGGAGAGGCCGGAGAGGCCGAGCAGGCCGGAGCGCTCATAGAGCGCGTTCGAAACCTCCCCCGCATTCATGCCCAGGCTCTGGAACATGTAGAGCACCGCTCCGGCGTCGAGCGCGCCGCAGCGCGTGCCCATCGGCAACCCGTCGAGCGTCGTCATCCCCATCGTCGTATCGATGCTGCGCCCGCCCCGGATGGCACAGAGGCTTGCGCCATTGCCGAGATGGGCAGCAACGACGCGGCCGGCATGGAGGTCGGGATGCCGCTCGGCCAGCACGATCTCCAGCCATTGATAGGAGAGGCCGTGGAAGCCGTAGCGGCGGATGCCCTTGTCGCGCAGTCCCTGCTCCAGCGCGAATTCATGGGTGAGCGCATCGTGCCGCGCGTGGAAGGCGGTATCGAAGCAGGCGACGTTGGGGACGTCGGCCATTAGGCGCCGGGCGGCCGCCACCGCGGCGAGATTGTGCGGCTGATGCAGCGGCGCCAGCGGCGAGAGCGCCTCCAGCGCGGCGAAGATCTCGGGCGTCAGCACGACCGGATCGGCATAACGTTCGCCACCATGGACGATGCGGTGGGCAACCGCCTTCATGCTCCAGCCATCGTCGTGGCGGTCGACAAAGGCGAGGACGGCGGAGAGCGCCGTATCGTGGTCGCAGGCCTGCGGCAGCGCGATGCGCTCGCGCGGGCCGTCCGCGAGGCCTGCATCCATGGCCGGCTCCGGCTCGCCGAGACGCACCGCCTTGCCGCGCGCGAGCACGCTAAGGTCGTCGCTGCGGAAAACCTGAAATTTCAGGCTGGATGAGCCGGCGTTGAGGACGAGGATGGTATCGATCACCTGAGCCGCCCCGTGCGCCGCGCATCAGCCAGAAGAACCGCCAGGACGCAGGAGAGTAGGCGCGCCCGCAGATTGTCGGCCCGGCTCGTCAGGATGATCGGCACACGCGCGCCAAGCACGATCCCGGCCGCATCGGCGCCGCCGAGGAAGGTGAGCTGTTTGGCCAGCATGTTGCCGGCCTCGATCTCGGGCACGAGCAGGATGTCGGCATGGCCGGCAACGGCCGAGACGATGCCCTTCTCCTTCGCCGCTTCCGCGCTGATGGCGTTATCGAAGGCGAGCGGCCCGTCGACGATGGCGTCGGTGATCTGGCCTCGATCAGCCATCTTCGAAAGCGCGGCAGCATCGAGCGTCGCTGTCATGCGCGGGTTCACGGTCTCGACGGCCGCCAGCACCGCGACCTTGGGCAACTCGTCGATGCCGTTCAGCGCGACATGCCAGAGATTGACGGCGTTCTGGACGATGTCCGCCTTGGCGGCGAGATCGGGCGAGATGTTGACCGCGGCGTCGGTGATGATGAAGGGCTTGGGATAGCTCTCGATGTGCATCACGAAGGCATGGGAGATTCGCCGCTCGGTCCGCAGGCCGGAATCGGCGTGCACGACCGCGCCCAGCAGTTCGTCGGTGTGCAGCGAACCCTTCATCAGCGCCTCGAGCTCGCCGGCGGCGGCCAGCGATACCGCCTTCGCCGCCGCCTGATGGCTGTGCTCGGTATCGATGACCTGCCAGGGCGAGATGTCGATGCCGGCCTCCTGCGCGGCGGCATGGATGCGCGCGGCCGGACCGATCAGCACGGGATCGATGAGCTGCTCAGCCACGGCGTCGGCCACCGCCTCGATCACATTGGCCTTGACGGGATGCACCACCCCGGTCCGCACCGCCGGGAGATCCTCGCAACGGCCTAGCGCGAGGCGGAAATATTCGGTGGAGGTTAGCGTCGTCATGGCGCCTCTCTAGCTCTGCGCGGCGATCCAGCGGGCGATGCCGGGCCAGGTTTCGCCAAGCGTCTTGCGGCCCATGAACAGGCCGATATGGCCGCCGGGCACCAACTTCTTCTCGATCTTCTTCTTCGGCGTGCCGACGAGGTCCTCCGCCGCAAAGACCTGCTCGCTGGTGGTGATGTCGTCCCCGGCGCCAGCCAGGAGATAGACCGGGCAGGTCACGTCCTTCAGGCTCAGGCGCCGGCCCAGCCCGACGAACTCGCCCTTGGCGAAGCGGTTGTCCTTGAAGATCTGCTCGATGGCCTGGAGGTAGTAGACGCCGGGCAGGTCGAGCGGGTTCTCGTACCAGGCCGCGAAGGTCTCGGTCCGGTCGAGATAGTTCTTGTCGGCGATGTTCTGGTAGAGCCGGACGTACTTGTCGACGTAGTGCTCGTCGGGATGCATGTTCTTCCAGCCCGCCAGCATGAAGCGCCCCGGCATCAGGCCCCGCCCCGTCCGGACCATGGCGCGATAGCTCTTCAGCGGCATGGTCTTCGCCATGCGCTTGATCGGCCCGTCGCCGGCATCGGCGTCGATCGGCGCGCCGGCCAGCACCAGCGACTTGACCTTGCCCGGGAAGCGGGAGGCCAGCATCGCGCTCAGCCAGCCGCCCTGGCAGAGGCCGACCAGATGCACGACGCCACCGAGATCGTCGATCGCGGCGTTGAGCTCGGCCAGATAGGTGTCGATGCTGAAATAGCGCATCTCCTGCGTCGCCGGCTTCCAGTCGGTGACGAGGACGTGTTCGAGGCCGTTCGCGAGCAGCGTCTCGACGAGGCTCTGCCCCTTGTCGTAGTCGGCGATGGTCGCGCTGTGCCCGGCATAGGGGGCGTCGACCAGCACGGGAATACCATCCGAGCCGGCCTTGCCGAATTCGCGCAAGGACATCGTCGGCAGGTCGAGGCGGACGGTGTGTGGCGTCGCCCAGCCCGGCGGCGGCGGCCGGGTGATCTTCACTGCTTCGGAGAGGAAATCGAGATTGCGCTCCGTCAAGCGCAAGGCGGCGTCGACGGGCCAGAACCAGGGCAGGCTGAGCTCGTCGGCTCCGTTCGCCGGCTGGGAAGACGTCTTTATCGCGCTTCGGCTCGTCGCCATGGTCGAAACATCCGTTTTCTCGATCACATTCGGAAGGTAGGCAGCCGATCTTGCCGAGGCAACCGCGACAGCCTTGCGACAGGTCAAAGCCCTTCCGCGATTCGCGGCGCCGGAGCGGCCTCCGCAGTCGGGCGCCGCGCCATAGGGCCTACTAGCGTGCGCAGGGCGTTGAGGATGACGGCGATGTCGATGCCCTGCTGCAGGAACGCGCCGACCACGGGCGGAATGTAGCCGAAGGCGGCGAAGATCATGGCGATCCCGGACAGGCCGAGGCCGACGACGATGCTCTGCTGCGCGATCGCCCGCGTCCGCTGCGCGATCACGACCGCTTCCGCGACCCGGTCGATCCTGTCGACGAGGATCACCACGTCGGCCGCTTCGGAGGAGGCCGTCGCACCGCGGGCGCCCATCGCCACACCGACATCGGCGGCGGCCAGCGCGGGTGCGTCGTTCAAGCCGTCGCCGACCATCATCGTCGGCTGACGAGCCTTCTCCGCCGCGATGGCAGCGACCTTCTCGGCGGGGCTGCACTCGGCCTTGACGTCGTCGATAGCGAGGTGAGCGGCAACCTCCGCCGCCGTGCCGGCATCGTCGCCCGTCACCATCAGGATGCGATTGACCCCGGCACCATGCAGGCGATCCAGCGTCTCGCGCGCGTCGGGCCGCACCGCATCCGCCATGGCGAGAAAGCCGGCGAATTGCCCGTCGATGGTGACAAAGACGGCAAGAGCGGCAGCACCGTCGAGGCCCGCTTGCGCCGTCCGCGCCCAACCCGGGAGCGGCTCGTCTCCCAGGACGAGATTGCGCGAGCCGGCGCGGACATGCCTGCCGTCCACGATGCCTTCCAGACCCGAGCCCCGATATTCCCGCACCTCGGTTGGCTGCGACAGCGGCCGCGCCTTCTGGCGCGCCAGCGCGACCAGGGTCTCGGCGAGCACATGATGCGAGGCCTGCTCGAGCGAAGCCACGAGACGGAGGATCTCGGCCGCTTCGACATCTGGCGCGGCCTCCAGCGCCACCAGCCGGGCTCCGCCCTCGGTCAGTGTACCCGTCTTGTCGAAGATCGCCGTGCGGACTTGCCCGAGCGCCTCGATGGCCGAGCTGCCCTTCATCAGGATGCCGGCACGGGCAGCGCGCGAGACGCCGCCGATGAAGGCGACCGGCGCCGCGAGGATCAGCGGGCAGGGCGTGGCGACGACGAGCACGGCGAGGGCGCGGATCGGATCGCCCGACAGCCACCAGGCGAGGCCGGCGACGACCAGGGTCGCCGGCAGCAGCAGCAGCGCGAAGCGATCGGCCATGCGGATGAAGGGGGCCTTCGCTGTCTGCGCCGCCTCAACCATGCGGACGATACCGGCATAGGTGCTCTCACGCGCCGGCGCCGAAGCGCGGTAGCGGAACGCCTCGCCGGCGTTGACTGTGCCACTGCGCAGCGCCTCGCCCTTCGCCTTCGCCTCCGGCAGCGGCTCGCCGGTGACCGCGGATTCGTCAAGCCGGGCCTCGGCATCGAGAAGCTCGCCATCCACCGGCAGCATCTCGCCCGCCCGCACCAGCAGCTCGTCGCCAACCGCCACCTCCTCCGCAGCGATATCGACGAGCCCGTCCGCGTCCTGCCGGTGGGCGATGCGCGGTGTCCGGTCGCGCAGCGACCTGAGTTCGCGCTCCGCCTTGCCGCGCGCATAGTCCTCGAGCAGGTTGCCGCCGGAATACATCATGGCGACGACCGCGCCGGCTAGCGGCTCGCCCATCGCGATCGACGCGATCATCGCGACGAGCGCGATCGCATCCACGCCGAGCCGCCCGGCCAGCATGTCGCGGAGCATCGAGACCGCCAGCGCAACCGCCACGGGGATGGTGACCGCCGTCCAGATCAAGTCCGGCGACCATGCGCTGCTGACACGGCCTGCGATCAATCCAGCGATGGCACCGGCCAAGGCGATGGCGAACAGGCTCAGATGGACGACCATCTCACGCATCGGCGCTGCTCCCGTTCCGCCTCTGCCCGCCGCGCCTCAAGCGAAAATCACCTTGCGGAACCGGGCGAGCGCGAAGGCGAAATAGGCCGCGCCGATCGCAATGATCTTGGCAATCTCCGGCCAGACCACGTCGAACCCCGCGCCGCGATAGAGCACGCCTTGCGAGAAGGATACGAAATGCGGCGTCGGGCTGAAGATCTGCATGATCCACTGCAGCCAGACCGGCATGCTCTCCATCGGGGTCGTCGCGCCGGACAGAAGCTGCGTGACCACGAAGACCGGAATCGCGAGCAGGCCGAACTGCCCCATCGTCGTCGCCACGGTGCCGAGCAGGATGCCGAGCGCTGCGACGGAAAAGGCATAGATTGCGGTTCCCAGCACGAAGAGCGGGATCGAGCCGGCGATCGGGACGCCCAAGGCCAATTCGACGATGAGGACGAGAGAGGCGACCGCGGCCACCAGGATGACCAGGGCGTTCGCGACCATCTTGGCAAGCATGATCTCGATCGGAGTGACCGGCATTACCAGGAGATGCTCGACCGTTCCCTGCTCGCGCTCGCGGATCAGCGCCGCGCCGGTCAGGATGATGGTCAGCAGCGTGACGTTGTTGAGCACCTGCATCACCGAGCTGAACCAGCCGGAATCGAGATTGGGGTTGAAGCGCGCCCGCACCACGAGATTGATCGGCAGCGTGGTCGTCGTCTCGCGCCCGGCCTGCCGGTTCGCGATCTCCTGCGCGATGATCTGCTGGATATAGACCGCGCCATTGCCAGCCTGACTCATCGCAGTGGCATCTATGTTGAGCTGCAGCGTCGCGGCTCGCCCCGCCTGCAGGTCGGCCTGGAACTTCGGTGGAATCTCGAGCACGAAAACGAGGCGGCCGGAATTCATCTCGGCATCGATCTCGTTGGCGGCGATGCGCTTCGAGACCTTGAAGAGCGGGGGGTTGAAGGCGCCGAGCAGCGTGCGCGAGAATTCCGACTGGTCCTCGTCGACGATGCCGATCGTCAGGTCCCGAGCCTCGAGCGTCACGCCGGTCGCGACCGTGTAGACGGCGATGCTGAAGGCATAGACCACCAGCACCAACATGATCGGGTCTGCCCGCAGGCTGCGCAGTTCCTTCACCACGAGGCGCAGGATGTTCTGGAGGTGTATGACGAGCGCGGCCATCTCAAGCCTCCTGCTTGCGCAGGCCGAGCTGAGCGACCGCGAGGAAGAGCAGGAAGAAGAAGCCGAGCATCAAGAGATTGGGCCAGAGTTCACTCGGCCCCAACCCCTTGGTGAAGACACCGACGCTGACCGGCTGATACCAGGCCGGGGGCAGGCTCATGCCGATGAGACGGCCACCGCCCGAAAGCGAAGCGACCGGCACCATCAGGCCGGAGAAATTGACCGCCGGAATGATCGACAGGATCGCGGTGGCAAAAACAGCCGAGACCTGCGTGCGCGTGAAGCTGGAGATGAGCTGGCCGAAGCCGGTCGTGGCGGAGACGTAGAGCAGGGTCGCGAGCCACAGCACCCAGGCCGAGCCCTTGATCGGCACCGCGAAGACGGTCAGCGCGATAATGACGAGCATGACGAAGCTGGCCATCGCCACGGCGATGTAGGGCAGCTGCTTGCCGAACAGGAATTCGAATTGGCTGATCGGGGTCGAGCGGAAATTGGCGATCGAGCCGGTTTCCTTCTCGCGGACGACGCCGATCGCCGACATGATCGCCGGGATGAGGATCAGCATCAGCATGATCACGCTCGGCACCATCGCATTGGCGCTCTTGAAATCCTGATTGTAGCGGAAGCGGGTCTCGATCGTGACGGGCGACGGCACATGGCTCGACGCGGCCTGGGCGGCCACGAAGCCCTGCGCGTATTGCGTCGCCAGCCCGGTGACGTAGCCGCGCGTCGTCTCGGCCCGGAACGGCATGGCGCCGTCGAGCCAGACCGAGAGCTCARGCGTCCGGTCGGCCATCAGGTCGCGGCCGAAGGAGGGCGGGATCTCGATCGCGAGCTGCAGCTCGCCGCTTCTCAGGCGCTGGTCCAGCTCGGCTGCGGAGCGGATCGGCGGCTGCTCGCTAAAGTAGCGCGAGCTGGAGAAGGCCTCGACCAGCTGCCGGCTCTCCATCGAGTTGTCCTGATCATAGGCCGCGAATTTCAGGTTCTCGACATCTAAGGAAATGCCGAAGCCGAAGGCCAGCATCAGCAGCACCGGCCCGAGAAAGGCGAAGCTCAGCCGGATCGGATCCCGCAGCAGCTCCATCGTCTCGCGCCGGGTGCAGGCCCAGAGCCGGCGCGGATCGAAGCGGCGGGCCGGCCGCGCGGGCTGCGCGGCGGCGGCCGGGATGGCCGTAGCTTCCACCGGCACGTCCTCGATGCCGGCCGCCTCTTTGAGATAGACGATGAAGGCCTCTTCCAGCGTGTCGACGCCGCGTTTCTGCACCAGCTCTTCCGGTGTGCCGACCGCCAGAACCTTGCCCGCATGCATGAAGGAGATGCGGTCGCAGCGCTCCGCCTCGTTCATGAAATGGGTCGAGAGGAAGATGGTGACGCCGTCGTCGCGAGAGAGGTCGATCAGCGTGCGCCAGAAGGCGTCGCGCGCGATCGGGTCGACGCCCGAAGTCGGCTCGTCGAGGATCAGCATCGCCGGGCGATGCAGGACGGCGACAGCGAGCTGGAGGCGCTGGCGGATACCGAGCGGGAGGCTGTCGGGCCGCTCGTCGGCGACGGTCTCGAGGTCGAAGCGGGTCAGGAGCTCCGCGATGCGGCCGGGAATCTCTGCCGATGGCAGATGATAGAGCTCGGCATGCAGCAGCAGATTCTGCCGCACCGTGAGCTCGCTGTAGAGCGAGAAGGCCTGGGACATGTAGCCGACATTGCGCCGCGTCTCCATGTCGTCGGCGGCGAGCGGCTGGCCGAACAGCTTCGCGGTGCCCTCGGTCGCCGGCAACAGGCCGGTCAGCATCTTCATCGTCGTCGACTTGCCGCAGCCGTTCGAGCCGAGGAAGCCGAAGATCTCGCCGCGGCCGATGCGGAAGCTGACATGGTCGACGGCGACGAAATCGCCGAAGCGGCGCGTCAGCCCCTCGGCCTCGATCGCAGGGGTCGCATCATCGCTCACGACCCGCGGCCGGAGCACGACCTCGCGGTGCTGCGCCCGCTTGGCTTCGGGCAGCAGGGCAACGAAGGCTGCTTCCAGCGTCGACTGCCCAGCCTTGCGGCGCAGCTCTGCGGGCGTTCCGGTGGCGATCGCCTTGCCGTCATCCATCGCCACGAGCCAGTCGAAGCGTTCGGCCTCCTCCATATAGGCGGTGGCGACGATGACGCTCATGCTGGGCCGGCGGGCGCGGATCGTATCGATCAGATCCCAAAACTGGCCGCGCGAGAGCGGATCGACGCCGGTCGTCGGCTCGTCCAGGACGAGCAGGTCGGGATCGTGGATGAGCGCGCAGCAGAGGCTGAGCTTCTGCTTCATGCCGCCGGAGAGCTTGGCGGCAGGGCGGCCCTCGAAGGGATCCAGCCCCGTCGCCGTGAGCAGTTCATCGATGCGCTGGCGACGCTCGGCCGCGTCCTGCCCGAAGAGCCGCGCATGGAAGTCGATATTCTCGAAGACGGACAGCGTCGGATAGAGATTCCGGCCCAAACCCTGCGGCATATAGGCGATGCGCCCGCGCCGTGCCTCGCGTTCGGCCTTGACGCCGAGATCGCCGCCGAGCGCGTGCACGCTGCCCTGCTGGATCGCTCGCACGCCGGCGACGAGTGCCAGCAGGGTCGACTTGCCGACGCCGTCCGGCCCGATCACGCCGATCATGCGGCCAGCGGGGATATCGAGCGTCAGCGCATCAAGGGCGGTCACCTTGCCGTAGCGGTGCGTGACGCCCGCGAGGCTGGCGGCAGGCACGACCTCCGTCATGGCAGCTTCACAGCGAGCGAGTCGGGCCATTTCGCGGAGGGAGAGGTGCGAACGAAGCCGAGGCCGCGCACGCCGGTCTTCACCTGCCGGTGGTATTTGGCGAGCAGATCCTTGTCGACCTGAAGTTTAGCGCGGAAGACCAGCTTCTCGCGCTCCTCGGCAGTCTCGACGGCCTTCGGCGTGAACTGGGCGTCGGCCGCGACGAAGCTGACCGTCGCCGGGATGACGTATTGCGGCACGGGATCGAGAATGATGCGGGCCTCGTCGCCCAGGGCGAGCTGACCGGCCTGCGCCGCCGGCAGGTAGATCGTCATGTAGACATCAGACAGGTCGAGGATGGTGATGACGCGCGTGCCGGCCGAGACCACCTCGCCGGTCCGGGCCAGTTGGTACTGGACGCGCCCGCTCCGCGGCGCGAGGAGCACGAGATCGACCAGGATCGCCCTGATCTGCTCGGCATCGGCCTCGGACGCGTGGATCGCGAACTGAGCCTGGTCGCGCTGCGCCTGGGCGGCTCGCAAGGCCGCGTCGGTGGCATCGGCCTTGGCCGAACGCTGGTCGAAGACCTGCTTGCTGAGATAGCCCTTCTCGACCAGCTCCTTGCCGCGATCGGCATCAGTCCTGGCAAGGATCTGATCGCTCTTGCGCTGGGCGATCAGGGCTTCCGCCTCGGCAAGCGCCTGGCGTGCCCGCAGCACCTGCGCCTGCGCGGCCCGCAGCTGCGCCTCGTATTCCGGCGAGGCGATCCGGGCGATCACCTGACCGGCCGTGACCTCGTCACCTTCCTTGACCGTGACCTCCGCCAGGCGGCCGGCATATTTCGAGGCGACATCGACCTGCGTCGCCTCGATGCGCCCGTTGGTCTTGACGATCCCTTCCGGCATCGTGTCGCCGCGCAATCTTTCGATCAGCGCCTTCAGCCGCGACTGCGCCTGCGCGGAAGGCGGCGATAGCAGAAGCACAGTGAAGGCAACTGCGGCGGCTACTCGACAAAATCGCATGGAGCATCTCCAACGGAGCAGGCTTGGAACGTTCAGCTCTGCAGCCTTCATAGCATGCGCGAAGCTGTCCGCGAGGCCCATACTCGCATCACGCCGCTTTCAATTGTGCACCAAAGCGCGGCCAGATGCCGCTGATCCTGCCCGCGACTTGACGCTCAGCCGGCTATTCGAAGAGGTCCGGATGCGCAGCCTCGGTCTTCGGGAGGGCGCGCAGGATCTCGGTGAGATGATGGCGCATCGCGGCCTCGGCCGCCGCGGGGTCGCCTGCATCGATCGCCGCCACGATGCCCCGATGCTGCTCGACCAGCGGCTGCATCGCGCCCGGCCCCGGCAAGGTGAGCTGGCAGACCCTGTCCATATGCGCCTTGATATCCCGGATCGCCTCCCAGGCGAGCGGCATGCCGACGCCTTCCGTCAGCTCGACATGGAAAAGCTCGTCATAGCGCTGGAAGGCAGCATGGTCGTTCCGCGACGCGGCCTTGTCCTGCATCTCCAGGAGATCGGCGATGCGCTGCCGGCTTTGCGCGGAGAAGGACAGGCAGGCCTGCCGGACGATCGCGACCTCCACCGCCTCGCGCACGAAGCGCGCCTCCATCATCTTGCGGACGGAGAACTTGACCACGACCGTGCCGCGCTGCGGCTGCACGTCGACGAGCCGCGTCTTGGCGAGCGCGATCAGCGCCTCGCGCACCGGCTGGCGCGATACGCCGTATTTCAGAGCGATCTCCTGCTCCGAGAGACGCGTGCCGGGCGGCAGATCGAGCGCGATGATCGCCCGGCGCAATTCGGCTTCGACACGGCCAGCCGCCGAAGCGCCCGGATAAGCGGCGGGTGACGCCAGCGAAAGGCTCAAGCCAAAAACCTCCAGGGCCTGTTGCGTACCATACAACTACATACTACCATACAATGACTGTCGCGGCCAAGCTCGGCTCGCAGACAGAAAGCTTACGTTCAACGCGCCACCGAACAAGCCGGGAAACGGCGAGGCGTCTGAACCCAGGGGAGAACGCACCATGACCGCACGCCGCAGTTTCCTTGCCTATACCGCCGCGCTGGCCATCTCGGCCGTTGCGGCGACCTCCGCCCTCGCCCAGAGCGTGACGCTGCGCTCGGCAGACATCCATCCGACCGACTACCCGACCGTCGAAGCGGTCCGCTACATGGGCAAGCTGCTTGAGGAGCGCACCCAGGGCCGCGTCAAGATCAACGTCTTCCACTCCGCCCAGCTCGGTCAGGAGAAGGACACGATCGACCAGACCCGCTTCGGCGTCATCGACATCAACCGCATCAACATGGCGCCGTTCAACAACCTGATCCCGGCGACCAACATCCCATCCCTGCCCTTCATCTTCCGCTCCGTCGACCACATGCGGAAGGCGATGGACGGGCAGATCGGCGACAACCTCCTGAAGGAATTCGAGAAGCACGACCTCATCGGCCTCGCGCTCTACGATTCCGGTTCGCGCTCCTTCTATAACTCCAAGCGCCCGATCAACAGCCCGGCCGATATGAAGGGCATGAAAATCCGCGTCCAGCAGTCCGACATGTTCGTCGCGCTGGTCTCGGCACTCGGCGCCAACGCCACGCCGATGCCCTTCGGCGAAGTTTATTCCGCGCTACAGACCGGCGTGATCGACGGCGCCGAGAACAATTGGCCGTCCTATGAATCGACCCGCCATTTCGAGGTCTCGAAGTTTTATTCGGTGACCGAGCACTCGCTCTCGCCGGAAGCTCTGGTGATGTCGAAAAAGAGCTTCGACAAGTTCAACGCAGCCGATCAGGCGATCATAAAGGCCGCGGCGAAGGAGTCGGTGCTCAAGATGCGCGAACTCTGGGATGCGCGCGAGAAGGCGTCCGAAGCCAAGGTCAAGGCCGGCGGCGCCCAGATCAACCAGGTCGACAAGAAGCCCTTCATCGATGCGATGAAGCCGGTCTACGACAAGTTCGTCACCGACCCGAAGCTCAAGGAGATGGTCGCCGCCATCCAGGCGGTGAACTGAGCCTCGTTCAAGTGGGGCGGCTCGAAACGGCTGCTCCGCTTTCCAAAGCCCTCATCCTGAGGAGCGATCGGAGATCGCGTCTCGAAGGATGATCCAGAGATCGCTGGAACCGTCCTTCGAGAAGCCGCTTCGCGGCTCCTCAGGATGAGGGCTCAGGATGAGAAACCCGCATCCACGGACATCCCATGCGCGCCTTCACCGCCTTTTTGACACGCCTCGACGCCAAGCTCAGCCTGTTCGCGCTGATCACCGCCGGGGCCGGCCTCGTCCTGATGACCGTGAT
The DNA here is from genome assembly GCF_052113585.1 of Allobosea sp. TAF32. Lineage (NCBI taxonomy): Bacteria > Pseudomonadati > Pseudomonadota > Alphaproteobacteria > Hyphomicrobiales > Alloboseaceae > Allobosea > Allobosea sp. TAF32. The sequence goes on from NZ_JBFRDM010000001.1 coordinate 287,432, forward strand.
GGTCGCCTGGGGCGTGTTCGGCCGCTATGTCCTCAACGACACGCCGATCTGGGTCGAGGCCGGATCGCTCTTCCTGATGTCGTGGTTCATCCTGCTCGGCGCCGCCGTCGGCGTGCGCGAAAGCGACCATCTCGGCTTCGAAGTCGGGCTGGTGATGTCGCCACCGCCGCTGCGCGCCGCGATGATCGTCATTGGTGAAGGCCTTGTCTGCGCCTTCGGCTTGGCCATGCTGGGCTATGGCTGGCAGCTCGCGGCCGGGACCTGGGCCGACCGGATGCCGATCATCGGCATCTCCCGCGGCTGGGACTATGTGCCGATCGCGGCCGGCGGCGCGCTGATCGCCCTGTTCGCGCTGGAAAAGCTCCTGCTCTTCATCACCGGTGAAGAACAGGCTCCGCTCGGCTTCGTCCATTTCGGCGAAAGCCAGGAGGCCTGAGCCATGGAACTCTGGATTCTCTTCGGCGTCTTCTCGCTGCTCCTGCTGATCGGCGTCCCCGTGGCCTTCTGCCTCGGCATCGCCTCCGTCGCGACCGTCGCCTTTATGGGCCTGCCGCCCGTCGTCGTCTTCCAGCAGATGAATTCCGGCATGAACGCCTTCGCGATGATGGCGATCCCATTCTTCATCTATGCCGGCGACCTGATGATCCGCGGCGGCATCGCCGAGCGGCTGATCCAGATGGCGGCGAGCCTCGTCGGCCATCTGCGCGGCGGCCTCGGCCAGGTCAATGTCGTCACCTGCACGCTCTTCGGCGGCATCTCCGGCTCGGCCGTGGCCGACGCCTCGGCGGTCGGCGGCCTCATGATCCCGCAGATGAAGAAGCGCGGCTACGACGCCGACTATGCCGTCAACGTCACCGCGAACGCGGCAATCATCGCGCTGCTGATCCCGCCCTCGCACAACATGATCATCTATTCGCTCTCGGCCGGCGGCAATCTCTCGATCGCGGACCTGTTCACCGCCGGCGTCGTGCCGGGCCTGCTGCTCTGCGCCGCGCTGATGGTCGCTGCCTGGGCGGTCGCGGTGAAGCGCGGCTATCCGCGCGAGCCCTTCCCGGGCTTCGCGACCGTCGGGCGCTATGTCGTGCTGGCGCTGCCCGGCATCCTCCTGATCGGCATCATCTTCGGCGGCGTCCGCTCCGGCGTCTTCACCGCGACGGAATCCTCCTGCGTCGCGGTGGTCTATGCCATCCTCGTCACGATCTTCGTCTACCGGCAACTCACCTGGACGGCCTTCGTCGAGGCGACGCTGGGCGCGGTGCGGACTACGGCGATGGTGCTGCTGGTGATCGGCACCGCCGGCGCCTTCGGCTGGCTGATGGCCTTCCTCGAGGTGCCGCGGGCGACGATCGCAGCGATGAAGGCGGTATCCGACAATCCCATCACCATCCTGCTGATGATCAACCTGATCCTGCTGGTGCTCGGCACCTTCATGGACATGGCGCCGATGATCATCATCTGCACGCCGATCTTCCTGCCGGTGGTGAAGGCCTTCGGCGTCGACCCCGTGCATTTCGGCGTGATCCTGATCCTCAACGCCGGCATAGGCCTCAATACGCCGCCGGTCGGCTCGGTGCAGTTCGTCGCCTGCGCCATCGGCCGCATCTCCATCGGCGAGTCCATGCGCACGATCTGGCCCTTCTACGGCGCCAGCATCGCCGTGCTCCTGCTCGTCACCTATGTGCCCGGCCTGTCGCTCTGGCTGCCGCGCCTGTTCCACTGAAGGACTGATCATGACCATCGACATTCGCCAGGTTTCGCACCCCGAGGCCGTCAAGGGTTTCGACACGGCGGAACTGCGACGCCACTTCCTGATCGAGACGCTGTTCGCCCCCGGCGAGGTCAAGCTGACCTATAGCCATCTCGACCGCGTCATCGTCGGCGGCGCCATGCCGACGGGCAAACCGGTGGTCCTGCCGACACCGAAGGCGGTCGGTACCGACGCCTTCCTCAGGCGCCGCGAGCTCGGCATCGTCAATGTCGGCGGTCCCGGCAAGGTTTCGGTCGGCGGCAAGGATTACGCGCTCGCCAAACGCGATGCGCTCTATGTCGGCAAGGAAGCGGGCGAGGTCTCCTTCGCCAGCGACGATGCCGGCAACCCGGCGAAGTTCTACCTGCTCTCGACGCCGGCCCATGCCGCGCATCCGACCAAGGTGATCAGGGAGGCCGATGCCAGGACGATCGCGCTCGGCGAGCAGGCGACCGCCAACAAGCGCGTCATCCGCCAGTACATCATCCCCGGCGTCTGCGACACCTGTCAGCTCGTGATGGGCGTCACCACCCTCGACGAAGGCAGCATCTGGAACACCATGCCGGCGCATGTCCATGACCGGCGCTGCGAGATCTATCTCTATTTCGACGTTCCGGCCGACGCCCGCGTCTTCCACCTGATGGGCGAGCCGCAGGAGACCCGCCACCTCGTCATCGCCAACGAGCAGGCGATCCTCTCGCCCGGCTGGTCGATCCATTCCGGCGTGGGGACGAAGGCCTATTCCTTCATCTGGGGCATGGGTGGCGACAATGTCGACTATACCGACATGGACATGGTTGCGACCGGAGACCTGCGCTGATGCACTCGGCCTTTGACTTGGGCGGCCGGACCGCGATCGTCACCGGGGCCAATACGGGCCTCGGCCAGGCGATCGCGGTCGCGCTCGCCCAGGCCGGTGCCGGCATCGTCGCGGTCGGCCGCTCGAGCATGGCCGAAACGAAGGCGCTGGTCGCCGAGACCGGCAAGCTCTTCCATGAGATCGCCGCCGATCTCGCGACGCTGGAGCCGATCCCGCGGATCGTGGAAGAGGCCGAGGCGGCAGCGAAGGCCGACGGCTCGCGGCTCGACATCCTCGTCAACAATGCCGGCATCATCCGCCGCGCCGACGCGATCGACTTCACCGAGGCCGATTGGGACGCGGTGATGGACGTGAACCTGAAGTCGACCTTCTTCCTGACGCAGGGCGTGGCCAAGCGCATGCTGGCCGACGGCAAGGGCGGCAAGGTCATCAACATTGCCTCGCTGCTGTCCTTCCAGGGCGGCATCCGCATCCCGTCCTACACGGCGTCGAAGAGCGGGCTTGCCGGGCTGACACGGCTGCTCGCCTGCGAATGGGCGGGCAAAGGCATCAACGTCAACGCGATCGCGCCCGGCTATTTCGCGACCAACAACACGCAGGCCCTGCGCGCCGACCCCGAGCGCAACACGGCCATTCTCGCTCGGATCCCGGCCGGGCATTGGGGCGAGCCGCAGGAACTCGGGGGCGCCGCCGTGTTCCTCGCCTCGGACGCAGCCGCCTACATCCACGGCGTCGTGCTGCCCGTCGATGGCGGCTGGCTCGCGCGCTGAGGGAGAACCGACATGGACCGCAGGAACGAGCCTTTCGCCCATGATGCCGATCTCGCCTGGGAGCCGGCCGGCGACGGCGTGGCGCGCAAGATCCTGACCTATCGCGACAATGTCATGATGGTGCGCGTGCGCTTCGAGGCCGGCGCCATCGGCCCGGCGCATAGCCATCCGCATATCCAATGCTCGCTGGTCGAAAGCGGCGTCTTCGACATCACCATCTCCGGGCGCACCGAACGCCTGAAGGCCGGCGACAGCTTCACCGTGCCGCCGGATGCGGTGCACGGCGCCGTCAACGTGGAGGCCGGGACGCTCGTCGACGTCTTCACACCGATGCGGCAGGACTTCGTCTCCTGACGGAACGGCCCTCGGCTGTCCACGTTCGGATTGACTCTCTCATAACCCGTCAGCTATGGATCAATCCCATAACTGACGGGTTATGCTTTTGATCTCGACCGATCACGACCAGCTTTTCAGGACGCTTGCCGATCCGACACGGCGGGCGTTGTTCGAATGGCTGTGCAGGGATGGCGAACAGACTGTGGGAGCCCTGACGATCCGCGCCGGCGTCTCGCAACCGGCCGTGTCGAAGCATCTCGCCGTGTTGAAACAGGCCGGGCTGGTGCGGGACCGGCAGGAAGGCCGCCAGTCCCACTACAGCGCACAACCGAAGGCGCTGGCGCCGCTGATCGACTGGACCAGCCAGATGGGCGGGTTCTGGGAGAGCCGATTCGACGATCTCGAAAATCTGCTCAAGAGGATGGACGAGTGAACGAAGCAGCCACCGAACTCCGCTCCGTCGTCGTCGAGCGAGAATTCCCGCACCCGCCCGAGAAGCTTTGGCGCGCCCTGACCCAGCCGCATCTGATCGCGGAGTGGCTGATGAAGAACGACTTCAAGCCGATCGTCGGTCATCGTTTCGGTTTCAGCGCCGAATGGGGCGCCGTTTCGTGCGAGGTGCTGGAGATCGAGGAGACGAAATCGCTGTCCTACACATGGGGCGATCACGAGCTGAAGACGGTGGTGACCTGGACCTTGACCCCGGCCGGCGCCGGCACGGCGCTGCGCATGGAACAGACCGGCTTCCGGGACAACCAGCCGCGCTACTTCCAGGGCGCCCGGGCTGGCTGGCCGCGCTTCCTCGCCGCGCTGGGGGAATTGCTGGCGCGGATGGGCTGAGGCCAAGTCCAGAGGCGTGAACGCACAGAATTTGAAGAAGGGAGAGCGTGGTGGCCGACACCGCAACCCAGACGGAGAAATCACCGTCCGAACTGATCGACGGGCGGATCGCAGAGCTCGGCGACTGGCGCGGCGAGATGCTGGCCCGGCTCCGCGCCCTGATCCAGCAGACAGTTCCCGATGTCGTCGAGGAATGGAAATGGCGCGGCGTGCCGGTCTGGTATCGCGACGGCATGATCTGCACCGGCGAAACCTACAAGTCGGTGGTTAAGCTGACCTTCGCCAAGGGTGCGGCGCTGGAAGACGCGTCCGGCCTGTTCAACTCCAGCCTGGACGGCAATGTCCGCCGGGCCATCGATTTCCACGAGGGCGATGCGATCGACGAAAAGGCCCTGGCCGAGCTGATCAGCGCAGCTGTTGCGCTGAACGCGTCGAAAACGAAGAGAGCCGGCCGCTCGGGCTGAGCAGCCGGCCCTTTCTTGATCGAGTGCCCACGACTGAAAGTCGCGGGCTCCCGCTGTGCCGTCGTATCAGCCCTTGGACTTCTTCCCGGGCTTTCCGCCACCCTTCTTGCTTGACGAGCCGCCGCCCTTTTCGAACACCTTGTAGAACTCCTCGGCCATGCCGCGCAGAGACCTGCCGATGTTGGCGTATTGGTACTCGTTCAGATTGGCGAGCGAGGCGCGCCCCGCCGGCTGGCGCGTGCCGAAGCCGCGGCCGGGCAGCAGCACGATGCCGGTTTCGTCGGCGATCCTGAACAGCAGCTCGTCCGGATTGACGTTCTTCTTCACCCAGGCCTCGAACTCCGGCCCATACAGGTCTCTGGCCACCGCCGATAGATCGAGCAGCGTGTAGTAATCGACCGCATTCTCGTCGTTGCCCTGGGGGACGCCGAGCTCGCGATAGAGCGCCGCCTCGCGGCGGCGGATCAGCTTCTTCAGCTCCGCCTTGTAGCCATCGGCCTCGTCCATCAAGGCAAAGAGCGAGAACAGCACCATCTGGACCTGCTGCGGCGTCGAGAGGCCGGCGGTGTGGTTGAGCGCCACGGTGCGGCTGTCGGCGACGAGCCGGTCGATGAAGCGCAGCTGGCTGACATCCGGCAGGAGCGAGCCATAGCGCCGGTCCAGCGCCTGCTTGGCGCTCTTCGGCAGCTCGTCCAGCGCCTTGTCGAAGATGGAATCCTTGTGCGTCGCGACGACGCCGAGGCGCCAGCCGGTCGCGCCGAAATACTTCGAGAAGGAGTAGACCAGCATCGTGTTGTGCGGACAGGTCGCGAAGAGCGACCGGAAGCCGTCGGCAAAGGTGCCGTAGACATCGTCCGTCAGGATGAAGAGGTCCGGCCGGTGCTCGCGCACGATGGCCGCGACCTTTTCGAGGCTGCGATCATCCATCTTCACCGAGGGCGGATTGCTCGGGTTGATGCAGAAGAAGATCTTGATCGCCGGATCCTTGAGCTTCTCCAGCTCGGAATCCGGATACTGCCAGCCCTTCTCGGGATCGGCGTCGATCGCGACCTCGACCAGCCCGTATTCGTCGAGCTCGGGAATCTCGATATAGGGCGTGAAGACCGGCATGCCGATCGCGACCTTGTCGCCGCGCTTGACCAGACCGTTCTGCTTCAGCGTGTTGAAGATATAGGTCATGGCGGCAGTGCCGCCCTCGACCGCGAAGAGATCGACGCTACCCGGCGGGATGGAGCCCCCGATCATCTCCTTGACGATGTAGTGGCCGACGATCTGCTCGCTCACCCTGAGCATGCGCGGCGGAACCGGGTAGTTGCAGCCGAGGATACCCTCGACCATCTCGTGCAGGAACGCGGAAGCCGAAAGGCCGAGCTGATCACGGACATAGCTCAGCGAGCGGCCGAGGAAGACGACGCCGGGCTGGTCGCGGTTCTCGGCGATGAAGCGCTCGAAGCGCCCCTCGATGCCCTCGATCTGCGGCAGGCCGCCGATGCCGTTGGGCATATAGGAGTAGGAGAGCTCCGCCTCCGCCGTGGCGAAGAGGCCGAGCCGAAAGAAAGCCCGGCGCGGCAACGTCGCCAGGAAGTTCGGATTGCCGCGTCCGGCATTGAGCATCAGGCGGTTTTCGCGGCTTGAAGCCAGCTTGATCAGTTCGTCCTTGAGCTCGAAGGGGCTGAGCTTGGCGTATTTGCTGTAATCAGTCGCCATAATACGTCTCCTCGATCAAATCAGGTGAAAGCCACGACGAGCGGGCCGAGCAATGTCAGGAAAACGTTCGCCAACGCATAGGTGATGGCGAAGGGAGTGGTCGGGATGGAGTTCCCGGCCTTGTCCAGAACCTCGCCGAAGGCGGGGTTGGCGCTGCGCGAACCGGACAATGCGCCGGCAAAGACGGCGGTGTTGTCGTAGCGCAGGATGTAGCGCCCGACGAGCATGGTGATGATCAACGGCAGGATCGTGACGACCACGCCGATCAGGAAGATCGACAGGCCACTCTGAGCGATGGTGGTGACGGCCTGGTGCCCCGACTGGAGCCCGACCACCGCGACGAAGCCGGCAAGGCCGAGATCGCGCAGCAGTGTCGAGGCCGCCGTCGGCATGTTGCCGATGGCGAGATTGCGGCTGCGATACCAGCCGAAGAGCAGGCCGGACAGCAGCGCGCCGCCGCCGCTGCCGAGCGTCAGCGGGACATCGCCGATACGAACCACCAGCAGGCCGATCAACAGGCCGACGACGAGGCCCAGACCGTGGAAGACGAAATCGGTCTTGTCGCTGGAGACCAGCAGCGTGCCGACCACCTTCGCCACACGCTGGACATCTTCCGCCGTGCCGTAGAGCGTCGCGACGTCGCCGGCTTCGATGACGGTATTCTCCGTCAACGGAAGCGGCTTGCCGGCGCGCTGCAGGCCGGTGACGTAGATGCCGTGGCGGAGATTGCCGGCCGTCGCATCTCTGATCTGCTGCACGGTCTTGCCGATGAAGTCTCGGCTGGCGATGGCGACGTCGCGGCTGAGCACGACCAGATCCATGCCATCGGAGGACTGGAGCTCGGGGCCGATCTTGCTGGCCGCGCCGACGACGCCCGCACGCCGGCCGACGACGAGGATGGTGTCCCCGGGCTTGAGCTTGAGGTCCGGTTCAACGCCGATCACCGAACCGTCGCGCTTGAGGCGCTCGATGGCGAAGGCGGCAGGACCGGCCAGGGCCTCGACTTCCGCGATCGAGCGCCCTGCGACACCCTCCACCTTGAACAGGCGACCGACCAGATCAGGCGCCGCCGGGTGCTCGCCGGCGCCATAGACCCGGATGCCCGCGAGCATCTCGGCCTCGGCCTTGATGGCGTCGTCCCGGATGCTGCGGCCCATGAGCCAGGGCAGAATGTTGACGCAGACGATGATCGCGCCGAAGGAGCCGAAGATGTAGGTCACGGCATAACCGATGGCGACGTTGCCCTGCAGGCGCTGGGCTTCATCCGCCGCCAGCCCGAGTTTGCCGATGGCTGCGCCGGCGGTGCCGATGATCGCCGATTGCGTCAGGCCGCCGGCCGCGATGCCTGCCGCCAAGCCCTTGTCGAGCCCGAACATCCTGGCGAGGATGACGACGGTGGCGAGGCCGCTGAGCGCCAGCACCGCCGCCATGACGATCTCGCGGATCGATTGCCGACCCAGGGAGCGGAAGAACTGCGGTCCGCTCTCGAAGCCGACGGCATAGATGAACAGCGCGAAGAGGACAGATTTGATGCCGTTGTCGATGGTGACGCCGACCTGGCTGATCAGGACCGCTGCGAGCAGCGAGCCGGCGACACCTCCGAGCTGGAACTTGCCAAACTGGAACTTGCCGACCCAGTAGCCCACCGCCAATGACAGAAAGAGAGCAATTTCCGGGGATTGATGGAAAATCGACGATAGCGCCGCCACAGATCGCCTCCCAAATGCTGGAACAGAACTGATCGAAATCAAGCAAACGATAACAGCGGACAGAACTCTAGACGCGAATTCACATATGACTCAAGGAGCGATATTCGGAGCACTGCCTCTGCAGACGCGCACGGCCAGAACATCGACACCAGAAACAATATTCAACATGGCAGAATTCAAAACTGTCATTTTGACGATAATTTTATGACTTGGTCAGGCATCTCGCCGCTTTCCACTCCCGGCCAAAGCTGTGGCTATGGCGACTATATTTCGGCGTTCTGAGCGAGCACCACCCTCACCGGGATCAATGCCGCCAAAGCTTCGGCCGGCACCAGTCAAGACCGCTCTTCGGCATGAACAACAGCCAAGATCAACGAGCACCTTTTATGACAGCTCGAACAAGGCTGTAGCGCCCTTCAAAAAAAACGCCCAGTATCGCCGCGATCCGGCCCATCCCCGCGATGGAGCCGATCCGGCGGTCGAGATGGCAGGGGAAGGGAATGCGGATGCCTGGATTTTCGCAGCGCGCGGATGAAAGACTGCGCCCTGGAATTCTCTGCCTTGCGGCGATGGCCCTGGCCGTTGGTCTCGCCTTGAATCCCGCGACCACCGCCCTCGCCCAGCAAGCCGCCCCGGCGAAGATTCCGGTGGGCACCGTCCCCGCTGAAAAGCGGCCCGTCGAAAAAACCGCCGATTTCGTAGGCCGCATCGCAGCCATCAACCGCGTCGACATCCGCGCGCGCGTCACCGGGTATCTCGAAGAAGTGCTCTTCAAGGACGGTGCAAACGTCAAGGAAGGCACGCCCCTCTTCCGCATCGAACGGGCACCGTTCGAAGCGGCCGTCGAACAGGCGCAAGGCGCGCTGGAAGGCGCGCAGGGCACCTTGCAGAATGCCATCGTGCAGCGGCAGCGCGCCGAGGATCTCCTGCGCACCAGTGCAGGGTCCGTCGCCGTCCGCGATCAGCGTGTCGCCGATGAGAAGAGCGCGCAGGGCAACCAGACGATCGCGGAAGCCAATCTGAAGACTGCGCAGATCAATCTCGGCTACACGGAAATCACGGCCCCGATTGCCGGCCGGATCGGCCGGACCAAGGTTACCAAAGGCAACGTCGTGGGCCCCGATAGCGGCGTGCTCGTCCAGATCGTCAGCAACGACCCGATGTACGTCAACTTCCCGGTCAGCGAGCGCGAGTTCCTGGGGCTGAAGACGAACTCGGTCGCGGAACTGAAGGACCCGCCCTCCGTCAGTCTCAGATTCGCGGACGGCAGCGCATATAATTACAAGGGCCGCGTCGACTTCGTCGACGTCTCGGTCGACCGTTCCACCGATACGGTTCTGGTGCGCGCGGAGGTTCCGAATCCGGACGGCAAGCTCATCGACGGCACGCTCGTGCGCGTCACCGTCCAGGCCGACAAACCCGAAGAAAAGGTCCTGATCCCCCAATCGGCTCTGATCGCCGATCAGCAGGGCCCCTATGTCTTCGCGGTCGAGGACGGCAAGGCCGTGGTCAAGCGCGTCAAGATCGGCGCAGAGGTCGGCGCCTATGTCGTCGTCGAGCAGGGCCTCGTCGGCAACGAGCAGATCATCGTCGAGGGGCTGCAGAATCTGCGGCCGGGGTCGCCGGTCCTGCCCTCGCCCGTGCCTGCGCCGGTCGGCCGGAGCTGAGCCATGTTCACCTCCGTCTTTGTCGACCGGCCGCGCCTGGCCATCGTCATCGCGCTCGTCACCACGATCGCGGGCCTGTTGTCGCTCTTCGCCATCCCGGTGGCACAGTATCCCGACATCGTGCCCCCGCAGGTCTCGGTGACGGCCTCCTATCCCGGCGCCTCGGCGGCGGTAATCGAGGCGACCGTGGCCCAGCCACTCGAGGCTCAGATCGTCGGCACCGACAAGATGCTCTACATGAAGAGCGTCAGCGGCAATGACGGCAGCTATTCGCTGCTCGTCTCCTTCGAGCTGGGAACCAACCCGGACATCAACAGCGTCAACGTCAACAACCGCGTGCAGGTCGCGCTGTCGAAGCTGCCCCAGGAGGTGCAGCGCAACGGCGTGACGGTGAAGAAGAAGTCCTCGGCCCTGCTCGGCGTGATCGCGGTCTATGCGCCGAAGAACAACTACGACACGCTGTTCGTCTCGAACTACGTCACGATCAACCTGCTCGACTCCATCCGCTCGACGCCCGGCGTCGGCGACGCCGCGCTGTTCGGCGCTCAGGATTATTCGATGCGGGCCTGGGTCCGCACCGACAACCTGACCGGTCTCAACCTGACGACCGGCGATATCATCAGCGCCATCCAGTCGCAGAACACGCAGGCCGCCGTCGGTCGGATCGGCGCCCGTCCGATCTCGGACGATCAGCAGCTGCAGCTGAATATCCAGACCAAGGGCCGATTGAGCTCGCCGGAGGAGTTCGGCAAGATCGTGCTGCGCACCAATCCGGACGGCTCGATCCTGCGGCTCTCCGATGTCGCGCGGCTCGAGCTCGGCGCCGCCAATCTCGACCGCGACACGCGGCTGAATGGTGGCCCCGCCGTGCTGATCGGCGTCTACCAGTCGCCCGGCGCCAATGCGATCGCCGCGCTCGACGCCGTCAAGAAGACGGTCGGCGACCTGTCGAAGTCCTTCCCGGAAGGGCTGGAGTGGAAGGTCACCTACGACCCCACGGCCTTCGTCGAGGCGACGATCCATGAGGTGCAGAAGACGCTGATCGAGGCCTTCGTCCTCGTCGTCCTCGTGGTCTTCCTGTTCCTCGGCAATTTCCGCGCGACGCTGATCCCGACGGTCGCGGTGCCGGTCAGCCTGATCGGCGCCTTCGTCGTCCTTAACGCCATCGGATACTCCGCCAACACGGTGTCGCTACTCGCCGTGGTCCTCGCGATCGGCATTGTCGTCGACGACGCGATCGTGGTGATCGAGAACGTCGAGCGCGTGATGGAGGAACATCCGGAGCTGACCCCCGCCGAGGCGACGAAGAAGGCGATGAGCGAGATCGTGGCGCCGATCATCGCGATCACGCTTGTGCTGCTCTCGGTCTTCGTGCCGGTGGCCTTCATCCCCGGCATTTCGGGCGAGCTGTTCCGGCAGTTCGCGGTCACAGTCGCCGTGGCGATGGTGCTCTCCGCCATCAATGCCCTGACGCTTTCCCCGGCGCTCTGCGCCGTGCTGCTCAAGCGCCATGAAGGGCCGCGGCATGGGCCGATCGCCCGCCTCATGCGCGGGATCGACTGGGTGCGCGACCGCTACGGCTCCGCCGTCGCGCGCCTCGTGCGGGTTTCCTTCATCAGCCTCCTGCTGACCGCCGCCTTCGGCGCCGGTATCTACGGGATGAGCCGCATCACGCCGACGGGCTTCCTGCCCGACGACGACCAGGGCGCCTTCTTCATCGTCGCACAATTGCCCGACGGCGCCTCGATCGGCCGCACCTCCGCAGCCATGGCCCAGGTCGAAGGCATCCTGAAAACCGAAAGCGCGATCGCCGACTACTCCACCGTCATCGGCCTCAACTTCCTCGACAATTATTCGCAGCCCAACGCCGCCTTCGTCATGATTTCGCTGAAGCCCTTCGATCAGCGGCCAAGCCGCGAGGATTCCGCCGAAGCGATCATCGCCCGGCTCTCGCAGAAGCTCAGGGCGGTGCGCGACGGTAACGTCGTGGCTCTGGCCCCACCACCGATCATCGGCCTCGGCAGTGGCGGCGGCTTCAGCTACGTCGTGATGGACATGGGGACATCGGATCCCAAGGCGCTCGGCCGGGCGCTGCGCGGCCTCACCATCGCGGCCAATCAGGACCCGCAGCTGCGGCGTGTGTTCTCGACCTTCTCGGATTCCGCTCCGTCGATCTATCTCGACATCGACCGGGACAAGGTCCAGATCCTCGGCGTCGAGCTCAGCAACGTCTTCCAGGCCCTGCAGGCCTCGCTCGGCGGCTACTATGTCAACGACATGAACCTGTTCGGCCGCACCTGGCAGGTTCAGGTCCAGGCGGACGGCGCCGATCGCGCCTCGGTCGACGACATCTACCGCATCAATGTCCGCAGCCGCGCCGGCGACATGGTGCCGCTGCGCAGCTTCGTCGAGGCGAAGGTCGTTGTCGGGCCGCAGGCGCTGATCCGCTACAACAACCGCCTCGCCGTGACCCTGCAGGGCTCGCCCGCGCCTGGCGTCTCCTCCGGCGCAGCGCTCGCCGCGATGGAGGCGGTTTCGGCCAAGACCTTGCCGGCGAACTATCGCGGGGCCTGGACCGACGTGTCGTTCCAGGAAAAGCGCGCGGAGGGGCAGACCGGAATCATCCTCGCCTTCGCCCTGCTCTTCGCCTATCTCTTCCTCGTCGCGCTGTACGAAAGCTGGACGATCCCGATCCCGGTGCTGCTCTCGGTCGCGGTCGGCCTGCTTGGCGCCTTCGCCGCGATCGTGGTCGCCGGATTGACGCTCGATCTCTATGGTCAGATCGGCATCGTCGTGCTGATCGGCCTGGCGGCAAAGAACGGCATTCTGATCGTCGAGTTCGCCAAGGAGATGCGCGAGAAGGGACATCCGCTGCTGCATGCGGCGACGGAAGGGGCGCGTCTGCGCTTCCGCCCGGTGATGATGACCTCCTTCGCCTTCATTCTCGGCCTGCTGCCGCTCGTCATCGCCGAAGGGCCGGCGATGCTCGCCAGGCGCAATGTCAGCACGCCCGTGTTCGGCGGCATGATCGCGGCGGCCTTCATCGGCATCTTCGTCATCCCGGCGCTCTATGTGGTGTTCCAATCCCTGCGCGAGCGCGTGCGCCCATCGACGCGCCCCGAGGAGAAGCCGGAGGCAGCGGCATAGGGCGGGGGCGGAGCCCAGCGAGGGGCGGAACCCTGTCGGAACGGCTATTGTGATCCTTTCGGCGCTCGGCTCTTCAGGGATGCCAGAAGGCAGCCGAGCCAGCTGCCGCTCCGGGGCGGCGCGAGCGGTTCGCGCGACCGCTCGACACGGCAGAGAATCTCGATCTCCTCGATCGAGAGATCGAGAAAGACCAGAAGCATCGGGTTTGAAGCCAACGGCACATCGCCTGCCGGAGCGCTGTCGGGATCCATGGATCGACCTGCCCCAAGTGAGATGGTCGATCCCGATTGATCCCCTGCGGCTTCGCCGGCAACTCCCATCTGGGAGGCGCGGGCTCGCGCGCCACAATATTCGGGGCGGAGATGCCAGGGGCATGCGCCGCAATTCTTCGGCCGCCCTGATCTTCTAGCGCCAGAATGGTTGAAGCTCGATCAGCGCGCCATGGGCCTCGATGGCGGATGCGAGCAGCTTCTGCTCCTTCGCCTCGACATCGGCCAATGCCAGGCCGGCGGCAAACTGGACGGAACCGACGGCATCGGAGCCGACCACGCGCTTCATCAGCTGCTGGCCGGCTGCGATGTCGTTGAGCCCGCCGAGGCTGCTCTGCAGTTTCGAAAAGACCGATGCGAAGGCCTTCTGGAGTTTGCGCTCCTTCTTGCCTTCATAGAGGCTGGCGAAGAATTCGGCGCCGTAGCGCAGCTTCTTGGCCGCGATGCGGACCTGATGCCGCTCCTCGATGCCCAATGCCGCGAGGTTTCGGCCGCGCTTCTCCACCTGCCGCCTGCGCTTGTCGAGCATCCGCGACGCGAAGGGTCTCACGGGCTGGTCGCGCTCGGTATCATTCTGCGCCGTGAGCCACGGCCCGGCGTTGATCCACGCGACCAGATCGATCAGGAAGCGCCGCCAATCCTCCGAACGCAGCGTCAGCACCACCGCGAGATAGGCTTCGGCACACTGGCTCTGAAGATGCTTTTCGAGGCTCAGCAGCTCGGCATGATCGGGATGGCGCGCCAGCTCCGCCGGTAGCGTCTCCGTGAGGAAGACATCCAGGTTTCGGGCCCGCCCGAAAGGCTGCGACAGGCGCTTCAGTTCCGCCTTGATGCTCTCGAACCGATCGTCGGCCAGGAGGTCCTTGAACAGCGACATTGCCGAGCGGAGCCTGCGGATCGCGACGCGACCCTGATGCAAGGCGTCGACGTCGTGGCGGCCGAGCAAAACATCCTCGTTCAGCCGCAGCTGGCGCAGGCAGCCATGAGCGATGCTGCGGAATGCGTCGGCGGCCGTCATGTCGTCCGACAAGTCGATCGGCTCGGCCTTGTGAGCCCGATCGCCCTCCCCATCGATCAAGCCGAACCCGCGCTCCGCCTTGCTCACGACGCCGAGACGCACAGGGACCTGCTCGCAGATTTCACGCGCGAGAGCGAAGAGGTCTTCGGCCGTTCCCTGCTTCAGCTCGAGCTCGATCTCGCTAATCGCCGCGACGTCCGAACCATTCTCCGCGCCAGGATTCGTCACGCGTCCCTGGTCCAGCGCAACTTCGATCCGAGAGCTTCCCTGGCTGACGAGGCAAGTGGCGCGCTCGACGGACACAGTGAACAGCGCGGCGAGCTTCGCCTTCCTGCCGAGCAGCTTCGCGAGCGGTGTCCCGCGCAGGGCATCCCGATCGGGCTCGGGGCCGTCGACCGGCTCCTCCCATTCGCGCCGCTCGATCAGCCCGTCACCGCCTGCCTTCACCGTCTGGACATGGCGATCATCGGTTCGTCTCACCCGCAGCACGTAGCCGCAGGCCTGCAGCAGGCGCTCGGAGGTGTCGAAATAGGTCGACTCCAATCGACCTGTGCTCAGTGCCTCGGCGGCAAAGCGCGGCCATTCTCGCAATCCAGCCAAGTCCGAGGGATCGCAAACCAGCTTCAGCTCGACTTCCTTCGGATCGCTCATGCTTTGGCCCCGACAAGCTCCGCCAAGACAGGGAAGGGAGACGAAGGCTAGCGCGTCCTCAGGCTCGTGACGATGATCGAGGTCAAACCGTCATGGGGAGCAAAATCTCCGACATATTTGCTTGCTCGACGGCGCTGCTTCCTTCGCCGCCGACATCGATGCCAAGACCGTTCCCTTCGCGGTCGAATTCCAGATGCCCTGGGGCACCGCAGCACTCAACGTCGCGGCCTCGAACATCGAGCCCAGCCTCCATCTCGGCGCCGGCAACGACAGCATGATCCCGCCCCCGGTCCAGCGCAAGGTGGCCGCTGCTCGTGAAGCGCGGCTCGGCCTCGCTCTTCAATCGTAGCCGCTCGCTGTCCCCCGACTCGCGAAACCAGATGCTCGCGCAGCCCGCCTCTTGGTGACGGCCGCCCGTCTTTCGGCGGATCGGCGGCGCGTATTGCAAAGCGGCGTCGGCGTTGCCGTGGTCGACCCTCTCTCCCCGGTCTTTTCCGGGCATTACGATCTGGCTACCCGCCCCCTCATGCCCGCTTCCGAGGTGACGGCCTCGGCCGTCCGCTCGCGCAAGCG
The DNA here is from genome assembly GCF_052113585.1 of Allobosea sp. TAF32. Taxonomy (NCBI): domain Bacteria; kingdom Pseudomonadati; phylum Pseudomonadota; class Alphaproteobacteria; order Hyphomicrobiales; family Alloboseaceae; genus Allobosea; species Allobosea sp. TAF32. Next base: position 303,150 of record NZ_JBFRDM010000001.1, read on the forward strand.
CCCGGATCTCGCGCGCGGCCGACGCCTTCCTGTGCGGGTCAGGTTGATCACCGCCGAGACAGCCGCGAACACGGCCAGGACTGAGCGCGATGGCGCTATGCAACGCGCGAATGTCACCCCGGAAATCTGCATAGACGGCGCCATTGTGTGGCCGCGCGGGCTGGCCCAAGGTTTCCGGGCTGCCTGCCGGCGGCAAGTATCGTAAGACGACGCAGGCCGGCCCGACCGGCTGCGCCCCATTCGAACGGACCGACATGACTGCCACCGCCAGGACGCCTGACACTGACACGGCCATCGCCACGGCCGTCGCCGCCCAGCGCCGCTGGGTGGGGGCCCTGTTCGACCGGCTGGCGGCCGGCAGCCGCGACGAACCCGGCATCACCCGCGACACCTATGGCGCCGGCGCGGATTTCGGCCATCGCCTGCTGACCGAACACGGCAAGGCGTGCGGGCTTGCCCTCTCCCATGACTTCGCCGCCAACACCTATGTGACCCTGCAAGGCCGCGACGCCGCCTCCCCGCGCATCCTGATGGGCTCGCATCTCGACAGCGTGCCGCATGGCGGCAATTTCGACGGCGCGGCCGGCGTCATCGCCGGACTCGTCGTCATCGAGACCTTGCGCGCGCTCGGCATCCAGCCGCGCTGTGACGTCACGGCGATGGGCGTGCGGGCCGAGGAGAGCGTCTGGTTCCAGGTCTCCTATATCGGCGGCCGCTCGGCGCTCGGGACGCTGCCGGACGGCGCGCTGGAAGCGAAGCGCATCGACGATGGCCGTGTGCTCGCCGCCAGCATCGACGCTTGCGGCGGCAATTCCGCGGCGATCCGCCGGCGTGAGCGCCATCTCGACCCCGCGGCGATCCGTGCCTTCCTCGAAGTCCATATCGAGCAGGCGCCGAGCCTGGTCGAATCCGGCCTGCCGGTGGCGATCTGCACCGGCGTGCCCGGCAATTTTCGTTATCCCGATGCGCGCATCGTCGGGCGGCACGACCATGTCGGCACTCCCCGCCGCTTCCGCCGCGACGCCGCCATGGCCGGCGCCGAATTCGCCGTGATGCTCGACCAGATCTGGCAGGAGGAGGAGGAGGCTGGCTTCCCGATGGCCGTCACGCTCGGCCGCTTCCACACAGATCCGGCCGTCCATGGCCTGACCACGGTTCCCGGCAGCTTCGCCTTCAGCCTCGACGTGCGCGCCTATGACCCTGCCGTGCTGGAGCGCGTCGAGGCGAAGATGATCGCCGCCATCCGCGAGATCGAAGCGCGAAGGCGCGTCACCTTCGAACTCGGCGCCCGCGCCAGCGCCGCCGTCGGGCCGGTGGACCCGTCTATCGTAGCGGGATTGGAGGCCTCGGCGGATCGGCAGGGTATCGCGACGATGCCGCTCGGCAGCCCGGCCTCGCATGATTCCGCCGCCTTCGCCGCTGCCGGCGTCCCAATCGCGATGCTGTTCGTGCGCAACGAGCATGGCAGCCACAACCCGCAGGAGACGATGGCGATCGAGGATTTCCTGGCCGCCTGCACGATCCTTGCAGATTGGGTCGTGCAAGAAGTCGCCTGAAGCGCCGAGCGATGCCATGCTGAACGACCAGCCCACCATCTCGGGATTTCACCGATGAACCGCCGCCCCCGCATCCTCGTCCTCAACCCCAACTCGAACGAGATGGTCACCGAAGGGCTGCGCCAGGCGCTCGTGCCGCTCAGCTTCGCGGAGGGCCCGGAGATCGTCTGCGAGACGCTGGCGGAGGGGCCGATTGGCATCGAGACGCAGGAGCATGTCGAGAGCGTGGCCCTTCCTCTGCGCCGCCTGATCGAGGCCGCAAACGACGTCGATGCCTTCGTCATCGCCTGCTATTCGGACCCCGGCCTCCACATCGCCCGTGAGGGCACGCAGAGCCCGGTCTTCGGCATCGCCGAGTGCGGCGTGCTGACGGCGCTGACGCGGGCCGACCGCTTCGGCGTCATCGCGATCAAGTCGCGCTCGATCCCGCGCCATATCCGCTATCTCCGCCAGATGGGGCTGATGGACCGGCTGGCCGGCGAACGCCCGCTGGAGATGTCGGTGGCCGAGAGCGCGTCCGGCGAAGGCACGCTCGCGCGCATGATCGCGATCGGGCGCGAGCTCCGGGACGAGGACGGCGCCGGCGCCATCGTGATGGGCTGCGCCGGCATGGCGCGTCATCGCAGGCCGCTGGAAGATGCGCTGGGCGTGCCCGTGATCGACCCGACGCAAGCGGCGGTCGCCATGGCGCTCGGCACGATCATGGTGCGCTAGGCAGTTTGTTTGAGTTACCAGCCCTCATCCTGAGGAGCGCCGCAGGCGCGTCTCGAAGGATGTTTCAGGAGGCTTTCGAGCGCTCTGGAGCATCCTTCGAGACGCCGCTTTGCGGCTCCTCAGAATGAGGGCTTGAATAGCCGAGTAGACGTTGGGCTGGAAGGATAGAGCAGATGACGGCAACCTACGATCTGGTCATTCGCGGCGGCACGGTCGGCTCCGCGACCGGCAGCTTCCGCGCCGATGTCGCGGTCAAGGACGGCAAGGTCGCCGCACTCGGTCTCGGCCTTGCGCCCGGCGCACGCGAGATCGACGCGACGGCAAAGCTCGTCCTGCCGGGCGGCATCGACACCCATGCCCATGTCGAGCAGGTCTCGGCCGGCGGGCTGCTCAACGCCGACACCTTCGAGAGCGCCACGATCTCGGCCGCCTTCGGCGGCAACACCACGCTGATCTCGTTTGCCGCCCAGCATCGCGGCCTCGATCTGCGAGAGGTCGTCGACGACTACGCCGCGCTGGCCCGGCGCGGCGCGCTGATCGACTACGCCTTCCACCTCATCGTCGCCAACCCCGACGCCAAGACGATCACGCAGGATCTGCCGGCGCTGATCCACGAGGGCCATGCCTCGATCAAGGTCTTCATGACCTATGACCTGATCAAGGTCGATGACGAGCCGCTGCTCGACCTGCTGCTGACGGCGCGGCAGAACCGGGCGCTGGTCTGCGTCCATGCCGAGAACCACGGCATGATCTCGTGGATGGGCAAGAAGCTCGTCGAGAAGGGCTATGTCGCGCCGAAATACCACGCGATCAGCCATCCTCGCGGCTCGGAAGCCGAGGCCTTCAACCGGCTGATCACGGCGGCCGAACTGCTCGACCAGCCGATCATGATCTTCCACGTCTCGACTGCCGAAGGGGCACAAGTGATCCGCGATGCGCGCGGGCGCGGCCTCAAGGTCTTCTCCGAAACCTGCCCGCAATATCTCTTCCTGACCCGCCACGATCTCGACAAGCCGGGCCTTGAGGGCGCGAAGTGGATGTGCTCACCGCCGCCGCGCGAGCAGGCGGACCAGGATGCACTCTGGCAGGCACTGGCGCTCGGGGACATCCAGACGGTCTCCTCGGACCACGCGCCCTATCGCTTTGACGAGACCGGCAAGCTCTCGGCCGGACCGAACCCGAATTTCAAGCAGATCGCCAACGGCCTGCCCGGATTGGAGACGCGGCTGCCCCTGCTCTTCGACGCGCTGGTCTCGAAGGGTCGCCCCGAATTCGCCGGGCGCGGGCTCGATGCCTTCGTCAGCCTGACGGCGACCGCGCCCGCCGCGATCTACAACCTGCCGGGCAAGGGCGCGCTCCTGCCCGGCTACGACGCCGACATCGCGATCTGGGACCCGCAGAAGGCCGTCACCATCACCGACGAGGCGATGCATGACCGCACCGGCTTCACGCCCTTCGCCGGCCGCAGCGTCACCGGCTGGCCCGAGCGTGTGCTCGTCAGGGGCGAGGAGATCGTCGCTGACGGCGCGCTGCGGGGGAAGCCCGGCACCGGCCGCTGGCTGAGCCGCAAGGGCGGCTGGGCGACGGAGCCGACGGGGCGCCTTGTCGCCGATATGGACCCGGGCTCGAATTTCGGCGCGGCGATCCTCGACTGACGCGCATTATTCCGCCTGCGATTTTCAGCGGCTGGCGGCCGGAACCACAATGCGCTCATCGGGACGCATGGCCCGGAGCGCATTCATCCTCCGGGCACCGGCCGCCCTCGCCGGTCGCACCGCCAGACGAGGCCTGCGTGTGCGAGTTCAGTCGTCGACTCGCGCATCCCTTCGGCAGAACTGCACGACGTTGGAAGGCGGCGGAACGCTCTCGGCGTGGCTTGCAGTGTCCAGCACGAGCTCGATCGCCTTTCGCAGGCGCTCGTCTTCAGGATTTTTCTCGGTCACGCAAAGCAGGGCGCATTTGAGAAAGATGACGCACTGGTCATGATCTGGATTGATGTGCTGCGTCATGTTCATGGCCTGCTCGGATAGCGGCGCGGCATGAGAGGCAGACGATAGAGCTTTGAACGCATAATGGCCCCACGCGGTACACACTGTTTCAATTTGGGCCGGCACAGTCATAGCAGGCGATGGAAGCGCAAGCTTGGGGCCAGCGCGTTGTGCGCCCTTAGGAGGCATGGCATTCGCGCGGCTTCTCGCTAGATCTGGCAAGCGGTTCAAAGCATTGGCCAGGGCTTTCACGATTGTCCCCGCCTGCACGCTACGAGCGCGACCATCGCCGGGTTGCGATCCGAAAGAAAAGGAAATGGCGCTCCCGAGGGCATCTGGCTCGCCAACGGGCACGTTGCCGAAATCAGTACGTTCGAGGCTAAAATCGATGCCTTCCCGGCGCGCTACGCCAGCGCTAGGCTCCGCTAACGCAGCGCCGCCTTGGCGAGCCGCATCTGCCGAGGCGGAACATGCAAGCCGATCTGATCATTCGCAACGGCCATGTCGTCGGCATGGACAGAGACTTCTCGGTCCATGTCGGCGGCGCGGTGGTGGTTTCCGGCAATCGGATCGCCGCTGCCGGACCGGCCTCGATCGCCGAAGGCTTCACGGCGAGGCAGGAGATCGACGCCGAGGGCGGGCTGGTTATCCCCGGTCTGATCAACAGCCATTGCCATTTCGCGATGACGCCGTTTCGCGGCCTCGGCGAGGGCCTGCCCGACCGGCTGGAGCGCTTCATGTGGCCATTGGAGCGCGACATGGTCGATGGCGATCTGGTCGAGGCCGGGGCGACCCTGGGCGCGATCGAAATGGTCGTCGCCGGCACGACCTGCGTCGTCGACAGCTATACTTATCCCGAGCGGCGGGCACTGGCGGCTGAGAAAGTCGGCATCCGTGGCCTGATCGGCCAGACCATCATGAACCAGCGGACGCCGGATTCGCCGGACTGGCGCGCGGGGCTCGGTCGTGCTGAGGGCTGGCTCGCCGATTGGGCCGGCCATCCGCTGGTGACGCCGATCCTTTCGCCGCATTCGCCTTACGCGCTCGACGACGAGGCGCTGGCCGGCATCGTGGCGCTGAGCGACCGTAGCGGCTGCAGCGTCACCATGCATGTCTCCGAATTCGAGTGGGAGGCACAGCGCCTGCGCGAGCGGCGCGGCCTGACGCCCATCGCCCATCTCGATGCGCTCGGCTTCTCCCGGCGCGTGTTCATCGCCGCGCATTGCATCTTCGTCGACGACGACGACATCGCGATCATGGCGCGGGGCGGCATGAGCGTCGCGCACAACATGGTCGCCAACATCAAGGCCGGAAAAGGCGTGGCCCCGGCGGCGAAGCTGCGCCGTGCCGGCGTTGCCGTCGGGCTGGGCACGGACGGCCCGATGAGCGGCAACGGCATCGATACCCTCGGCCAGCTCGGCTATGTCGCCAAGGTCGCCAATCTGATGGCGTTGAGCAATGCCGCGATGCCGCCGCGCGACGTGTTCGAGATGGCGACGATCGGCGCGGCGCGGGCGATAGGCATGGCCGATGAACTCGGCTCCCTCGAAGCCGGCAAGAAGGCCGATATCGCGATCATCCGGACGGATCTGCCGCATATGCAGCCGCTCTACGACGTCTATACCTCGCTCGTCTTCAGCGCGACGACCCGCGACGTTCGCGCCACGATCGTCGATGGCCGCGTCGTCGCCCGTGACGGCGCGCCCCTTCTAGCTGACATGGGCGCGGCAATCGCGGGGGTGCGCGCGGCGGGTGCGCGCCTGGCTGCGCATGTCGGCCTGCCGCCGCTGGAGATGAGCGGCGGCCACGCCATCCCGCCTGCACGGCCCTTCCGGTCCCCAGCCACGGAGCAATGATGAGCAGGATCCCCGTTCAATCGATCTTCTGCCCCAGCCGGCGCACGCTCCTGGCCTCCGGCCTCGCCCTTGCCGGCGGAGGCCTGAGCATCTCGGTCGCCCGCGCGGCCGGCAAGGATGTCGTGAACGCACAGCTCAGCTGGCGGCTCAGCAACAACCAGCTCGGCGAGATCGCCGCCATAAAGCTCGGCTACTACGAGGCCGAAGGCATCGAGCTGAAGATGCAGCCGGGCGGCCCCAGCAATGACGGCGTCGCCATCGTCGCGTCGGGCCGGGCCAATGTCGGGCAGCTCTCATCCTCGCCTTCCCTGCTGCTCGCAGTGTCCCAAGGCATCCCGTTGCGCTGCTTCGCCTCAGCGCTGCAGCGGCACCCGTTCACATTCTTCTCGCTGCCGCGCGCTCCCGTGCGCACGCCGCAAGACATGGTCGGCAAGCGCGTCGGCATCCAGGCGACCGCGCGACCGCTGCTGCGCGGCATGCTTCTGCGCAACGGCCTCAAGGAGAGCGACGTCAAAATCACCGTGATCGGGGCTGAGCTGACGCCGCTGCTCACCGGCCAGGTCGATGTCGCGACCGGCTGGATGTCGAACGGCCTTGCCGTCGGCCCGGACCGGATCGAGCTCGCCTTGTGGGACTGCGGCGTGCGCCTCTACGCCCTGCCCTATTACGCGACACATGAGACATTGGCGAAGCACAAGGACGTCCTCGCCCGCTTCGTGCGCGCCAGCGCCAAGGGCTGGGCCTTCGCCTACCAGAATGTCGAGCAGGCCGTCGCTTATCTGCTGGAGAACCAGCCCGAGCTCGACGCGGCCAATGCGATGGCGACCGCAAAATCGCTGATCACCTTCGCCTATGACGAGACGACGCGAACACAGGGCTGGGGAGCGATGTCGCAGACACTGTGGCAGGACCAGATCGACCTGTTCCGCGAGCTCGGCGAGTTCACCGCGCGCGTCCCTTCGGCAGACGAGGTTTATACGCCTGAGATCCTCGCCCTGACGCAAGACTCGCGCCCGCGGCTGGGCTGACCATGGCCAACACCCCGGACGCGAACATGCATGCGGCGCTCGAAGCCGCCCGCGAAAGCCCCAACCGCGTGCGCCAGGTCGGCGCCATCCTTCGGTCGAGCGACGGCACGGCGATCGCCGCGTGCAACACCTTCCCCGCCGGCGTGCGCGACCTGCCCGAGCGCCACGAGGGCGACGGCCGCTTCGTCTGGATGGAGCATGCCGAGCGCCATGCGATCTTCGCCGCCGCACGGCGCGGCATCGCGACGGCGGGCGCCACGCTGACGACAACGTTCTTTCCCTGCATCGACTGCGCGCGCGCTATCGTCGATGCAGGGATCGTCTGCGTGGAGACCCCGCCACCGGCCTTCGAAGACCCGGTCTGGGGGCAGGCCTTCATTCGATCCAGCGTCATCCTGGAGGAGGGCGGTGTCGCCGTAAGGCATGTCGACGTCGCGGCGGTCACCCCCAGCTGAGGCATCGCGCTGCGCAACGCCGCGGCAATTGCCGGCGACTTGTGCATGTTCTCATTGCGGCAACACTTCGAACGAAATTTTGTGATATCTGAGTACGCCGGTTAATGATCTACTCCCCCGATAAGGCGGTTACCGCCACATAAAGGGGACGATGATCATGCCGCTCGACAGACGTGATTTCCTGCGTTGCGCCGGTGCCGCCGCCTTCTCCGGACCGCTGCTCTCGATAGAAGCCCAAGCCCAGGGCAAGGCCACCGTCAACATGCAGCTGGGCTGGATCGCCGGCGGCAACCAGATCGGCGAGGTCTGCGCCAAGGCGCTCGGTTACTACGAGGCCGAGGGCATCGAGATGCGCATCCAGCCCGGCGGCCCGAATGTCGACGGCGTCGCCGTCGTTGCCAGCGGGCGGTTCGAGGTCGGGCAGGTATCGTCGAGCCCATCGCTGATGCTCGCCGCCTCGCAGGACCTGCCGGTGGTCTGCTTCGCCGCCGGCTGCCAGAAGCACCCCTACACCTTCTATTCGCTGAAGAAGAACCCGGTGCGCGAGCCGAAGGACTTCATCGGCAAGAAGGTCGGCATCCAGTCCACCGGCGTCATCCTGCTGCGCGCGCTGCTGGCCCAGAACAAGATTCCGGAGAAGGACGTCACCGTCGTCCCGATCGGCGCGGAGATGACGCCGCTGCTCACCGGCCAGGTCGATGTCGTGACCGGCTGGGAGACCAACACCACCGCGCTCAAGGTCCTCGGTCCCGATCGGGTCGGGATGTCGCTCTGGGATGCCGGCGTGAAGCTCTACGCCCTGCCCTATTACGCCACGGTCGACACGCTGAAATCCAAGAGCGACGTGCTGGCGAAATATCTGCGCGCGACCGCAAAGGGCTGGGCCTATGCCCATGCCAATCGCGACCAGGCGGTCGCCCTGCTGATCAAGGAATATCCGAACCTGATCGCCGCCGACGAACGCGAGGCGCTCGATGTGATGCTTGCCTTCTCCTTCGGCCCGCAGACCAAGGCCGAGGGCTGGGGCACGATGGATGCGACCGTCTGGCAGCAGCAGATCGACCTCTATGCGGCGCTCGGGCAGTTCACCAAGCGCACGCCGAAGCTCTCCGAGGTGATGACGCTCGACGTGCTCAGGATGACGGCCGACGCCCGGCCACGGATCGGTTGATCCGATGGCCACGCTCGCCATGATGGAACCGCGCCGGGCCGATGCAGCGCGGCCGGCAGGCAGCACCGCCGTCGGCTGTCACAACCTCTCGGTCCGCTTCGTCACCGAGCGGCGCACCGTGACCGCGCTGGAGAATGTCAGCTTCTCCGTCGAGAGCGGCGGCTTCCTCAGCCTGCTCGGCCCTTCCGGTTGCGGCAAGTCGACCTTGTTGCGGGTCGTCGCTGATCTGATCCCGCCGAGCTCGGGCCAGGTCACGGTTCTCGGCCAGACCCCGCAGCAGGCCAGGCTCCAGCGCGCGCTCGGCTTCGTCTTCCAGGACGCCGCCCTGCTTCCTTGGCGAACGGCCTTGCAGAATGTCGAGCTTTCGCTCGAGGTCGGCGGCCGACCGCCCCTGCCCTCGGGCATGCCCACCCCGCGCGAACTGCTCAAGCTGGTCGGGCTGGAAGGCTGGGAAGGCAGCTTTCCGCACGAACTCTCCGGCGGCATGCGCCAGCGCGTTTCGATCGCCCGCGCGCTGCTCGGCGGCCCGCGGCTCCTGCTGATGGACGAGCCCTTCGGCGCGCTCGACGAGATCACGCGCGACCGGCTGAACGAGGAATTGCGCCGCATTTGGCGCGAGACCGGCACGACGATCCTGTTCGTGACCCACTCCGTCTACGAGGCGCTCTTCCTCGGCGAGCAGGTCCTGGTGCTGGCAGCCAATCCCGGCCGCGTCGCCTCCCTGGTGGATATCGACCTGCCGCGGGACCGCACGCTCGCGATCCGAGAGACGCCCGAATTCATGCGCACCGCCACGGTCCTACGCGCAGCGCTGGGAGGCACCGAATGACGCTTGCCACCGCGATCTCGCACAACGAGACCATTGCAGACGCCGAAGAGGGCTTTCGCCGGGCCCGGCGCCGCGCGCAATTGCGCCGGCGCATCCTGCCCTTCGTCGGCATCGCCATCTTCCTCGGAATCTGGGCCGCGCTGGTCTACCTGTTCAAGGTCCCGCCCTTCGTCGCCCCGACGCCGCTTCTCGTGGCGCAGACGCTGATCGGCAAGAGCGGCATCCTTTTGTCGAACCTCGTCCCGACCGCGATCGAGGCTCTCGCTGGCTTCCTCCTCGGCAATATCGTCGCGATCATCATCGCGACCGCCTTCGTCCATAAGAAGACGCTGGAAGAGACCTTCTTCCCGACGGTGGTGTTGATCAACACGATTCCGGTCGTGGCCAAGGCGCCGATCCTCGTGCTGCTGCTCGGCAACGGCATGGAACCCAAGATCGCGATCGCCGCGCTGATCTGTTTCTTCCCGACGCTGGTCAACATGGTGCGCGGGCTGGAGGCGGTGAACCCGCAGGCGATGGAGCTGATGCGGGTGCTCTCGGCCTCGAAGCGCGAGGTCTTCTTCAAGCTCCGGCTCTACAACTCGCTGCCCTATCTGTTCTCGGCGCTGAAGATCTCGGCATCGACCTCGGTCGTCGGCGCAATTGTCGGCGAATGGATCGGCTCGAATGTCGGCATCGGCGCGCTGATCATCCAGGCGACCTACTCCTTCGACTCGGCGCTGCTCTACGCGACCGTGATCGTCGCCTCCTGCTTCTCGATGCTGTTCTTCCTGAGCGTGACCATGCTCGAGCGCCTGATCGTGCGCTGGCAGCCCGTCAACGCGCACTGACACCCCGCCAAAACATGGAGAGGTCCATGACACCGACCACCATCGCAGAACCGGGCGGGTCCGTTCCCGTCGTCGCCAAGACCGACGTGCTCGTCGTCGGCGGCGGGCCGGCCGGCATGGCCGCCGCGATCGCCGCCCGCCGCGAGGGCTGCGCCGTCACCATGGTCGAGCGCTATCCCTATCTCGGCGGCCTCGCCTCCGGCGGCATGGTGCTGGTGCTCGACGACATGCACAATGGCGACGAGGTCACCGTGCAGGGCATCTGCATGGAGATGATCGAGCGCATGGCGGCGCGCGGCGCCTGCGTCTATCCGCCGCCCGAGGAGCGCCGCCAGGATTGGGCGATGCACCGCAAATGGGCGCGCTGGGGCGCGCATGACTTCCGCGCCCAGACCAAGCCGCAGCCAATCGTGATGGCCGCCGCCTTCGACCCCGATGGCTGGAAGCGCGCCGCCAACGAGATGGTCGCCGAGGCGAAACTCGATGTGCGCCTGCATTCCTGGTTCTCGCGCACCCTGGTCGAGAACGGCAAGGTCACCGGCATCGTCTGCGAGACCAAGTCGGGACGGCAGGCGATCCTCGCCGATGCGATCGTCGACGCCTCCGGTGATCTCGACGTCGCCGCTTCCGCCGGCGCGGCCCATGAGAAGGGCTCCTTCATCGTCACGACCGTGTTCCGCCTTGGCGGCGTCGATACCGACGAGGCCGAGCGCTTCCAGCACGAGGAGCCCGACGCCTTCGCCGTCGTCGACCGGCAGGCCAAGCGCATCATGGGCGGCTCCTGGGACATGTGGTGGCTGAAGACGCCGCTGCCCGGCGTGGTCTGGTGCAATTGCCCTCATATGGCAGGGTTCGACGCGCTCGCGGTCGAGGACCTGACCCGCGCCGATTTCGAGGGCCGCAACAAGCTCTATGCCCTCGTCGACTATGTCCGCGAGAACATGCCTGGCTTCCGCAGCTGCTTCGTCGTCGATGTCGCGCCGCAGCTCGGCGTGCGCCAGACCCGGCTGCTGCAGGGCGATTATGTCGTCAGCAAGCGCGACGTGCTCGACCGCGTGCATTTCGCCGACACCGTGGCGCGCGGCCGCGACTACTACACGCCCTATCGGTCCATGCTGCCGCGCGGGCTCGATGGGCTCGTCGTCGCCGGGCGGCATTATTCCGCGACCGAGCAGGCGCAGAAGATGTCGCGCGAGATTCCGCCATGCATGGCGATGGGCCAGTCGGCCGGCATCGCGGCTGCGCTCGCCGTCGCCGGCGGGCAGCGCCTGCGCGACATCGCTCCGCAGGAGATCTGCAAGCGCGTGCGCGCCCAGGGCGGCGACCCCGGCGACATTCCCTCAACGAACGCTACCATCCTGGAGAATGCCGCGTGACCACCCCCGCCGAACTGCCGCTCGCCGGCATCAAGGTCGTCGACTTCACCCAGGTAATGATGGGGCCCGTCGCGACGCAGGTGCTCGGCGACTACGGCGCCGACGTCATCAAGATCGAGCGCCCGCCCACAGGCGATCTCTCGCGCACATCCTTCCCAAACGACCCTGCCGGGTTGCAGGGGCCGGTGTTCTGCTCGCTCAACCGCAACAAGCGCTCGATCGTGCTCGACCTGCGCAAGCAGGAGGCGAAGGACGCCGTATTGCGGCTGATCGACGAGGCCGACGTCGTCGTCAACAATTTCCGCGCCGGCGTGATGGAGCGGATGGGCTTCTCCTATGAGACGCTGTCCGCTCGCAATCCGCGGCTGATCTATGCGGTCGGCACCGGCTTCGGGCTGACCGGGCCCTATGCCCATAAGGGCGGCCAGGACGTGCTGGCCCAGGCGCTCTCGGGCGTGATGCACCGGCGCGCCAATGCCGATCAGCCGCTTGCCGTGCTCTCGACCACCTTTGCCGATTATTCGGCCGGCATGCACATGGTCCAGGGCATCCTGCTGGCGCTGCTGCAACGCCACAAGACCGGCAAGGGCCAGCGCATCAGCGTTTCGCTGTTCGACTCGATGCTGGCGGCGCAGACGCAGGAGGCCGCCGCGCAGATGATGCGCGGGCGCGAGGTGAATTGGGGAGCGATGCCGCTCACCGGCGTCTTCGCGACGCAGGACGGCGCCCTCGTCCTGGTCGGCGCCTTCAAGGCCGATCCGCTCGGCGATATCGGTGCTGCGCTCGATCTGCCGGCGCTGAAAAGCGACCCGCGCTTCGCCGGCCATGAATTGCAGGTCGCCAACAAGCCGGCCTTGCAGGCGATCTTCGCCGAGCGTTTCGCGACGCAGACCACGGCCTATTGGCTGGAACGGCTCGAACGGCAAGACCTGCTCTGCGCACCCGTGCGCCAGCTCGCGGAGGCGCTCGACGACGAGCAGACCCGCGTCAACGGGATGATCCTTGAGGCCGACGGGCCGACGGAGCGGGTGCGTGTGGTCGGCTCGCCGATCCATATGGAAGCCGCGCCGGTTACGATCCGCATCGTTCCCGCCGGCCTCGGGCAACATACCGACGAAATCCTGGGCGAGCTCGGGCTGCCCGCTTTCGAAAAGGTGGCCTGATGCCTGTCAGCCTCTCGGTCGAGGACCACGTCGCCCGCGTCACCATCGACCGGCCGGAGGTGATGAACGCGCTCGACCAGCCGGCCGAGGCGGAGATGGAGGCGATCTGGCAGCGTATCGAGGCGGACCCTTCGGTGCGTGTGGTCGTGCTCACCGGCGCGGGCGACCGCGCCTTCTGCACCGGCGCGGACATGCGCAATGTCGATCCGGATCTGACCGGCCTCGCCTATTGGGCGGCGGCCCGGCCGGCAGGCTTCGGCGGCATCGCGCTCCGCCAGACGCTCGACATTCCCGTCATCGCCCGCGTCAACGGCCACGCGGTCGGCGGCGGTTTCGAGATGGTGCTCGGCTGCGACCTCGTCGTGGCGGCGGAGCATGCGAGCTTCGGGCTGACCGAGCCGCGCGTCGGCCGCCTGCCGCTCGACGGCGGCATGGTGCTGCTGCAACGCCAGATCGCGCATCGCCACGCGCTCGGCATGCTGCTGACCGGGCGCCGGATCAAGGCGCAGGAAGCGCTCGGCTTCGGCCTCGTCAACGAGGTCGCAGCCGTGGACGAGCTTGACGCGGCAGTCGACCGCTGGGTGCAGGATATCCTCGCCTGTGCGCCCCTTTCGCTGCGCGCGATCAAGCAGGTCGCGCGCCGAACCGCCCATCTTTCGCCGACTGAGGCACAGGCGCTGCGCTTGCCGGCTCTGGTCGCAGCACTGGAATCGGCGGATTCGGACGAAGGCGTGCGCGCCTTCCGCGAGAAGCGAAAGCCCGTCTGGCAGGGGCGCTAGAGAATTTTCGAGCGAAGTAGCCACCGGTTCGCGTGAAGAAAATGCGATAAAACAAATAGATAGAGCATTTCTGCGGTTCGGGGGAAACGCGGAAATGCTCAGGCCGGGAGGCCCGCCATGCCCTTCGTGATCACCGACGCCTGCATCGACATCAAGGACAAGGCCTGCCTGGCAGCCTGCCCGGTCGACTGCATCTACGAGGGCGGACGCACCCTCTATATCCAGCCTGACGAATGCATCGATTGCGGCCTGTGCGAGACGGTCTGCCCGGTCGCGGCCATCCACGCCGACGACCGGCTGCCACCCGAGCTTGCCGAATGGCCGGCGGTCAACCGCGAGTTCTTCGGACCGGCCGTGACGGGCTGGGGCAAGCCCGGCGGCGCCGACTTGTCTTTGACGACGATGCGGGATCATCCCACGGTGGCGGCTTGGCCGAGGAAGGCCGCAAGCTGAGGATGCCCGGTCATGCACGCCGCTGCCCTGTTCTATTTCCGGGAGGTCGCGCGGCTGGGTTCGATCCGCCGGGCCGCAGCCCGGCTGAATGTGGCGGCGAGTGCCATCAACCGACAGATCCTGAAGCTCGAGGACGAGTTCGGCGGCCCCCTTTTCGACCGGCTTCCGGCCGGAATGCGCCTGACCGTCGCGGGCACGCTGCTTCTGCAGCACGTCACCTCGACGATCGAAGCCTTTGGGCAGGTTCGTGCGGCGATCGACGATCTTCGCGAAGCCCGCTCGGGCCACGTCACGATCGCTGCGCTCGACTCGCTGCTGGTCGACTTCCTGCCGCGGGCATTGGCGCGGTTCGGGCGCGACTTCCCAGCGATCAACCACACCGTGCTCGCCGCGCCGCCGGCCGAGATCGCCGGCATGGTCAGCAGCGGCGCCGTCGATATCGGTCTGACCTTCGTCAGTCCGCTATCGGCCGCGAACGTCAGTTTCATCGCTGAAGTGCCGGCGCCGATCGGGGTGGTCATGCCGGTCGATCATCCGCTGACCGCGCGCCTCAGCGTCAGCTTCAAGGAAGCTCTGTCATATCCGGTGCTCGACCAGACCGGACCGTTGCCGCGCGGTGCCGACACCGACGCCGATTTCAGCCAGTTCAAGGCGATGCTCAAACCGAAGATCACCTCGAACTCGATTCAGATGATCCGGATCTGCATCGAGCTCGGACTCGGCATCGCCTTTTTCACCCGCCTCGGCTTCCTGAAGGAAATCGAACAAGGCGAGATCGCCTGGCGCCCGCTGTCCTCCCCCGGGGTGAACATGCTGCGCATCGGCGTCATCACGGCGACCCATCGTTCGCTGTCGCCTCCAGCGGCCCAGCTTTCCAAGAGCTTGATGAAGGATCTCCGACATCTCACGACCCCCTGAATTTCGGGCGCGGAAGCCAGTGATGGAGCGAGATTGCGCGCGGGGCTTTTGGCGCAGAGCGAAACAGGCTTTGCCGTTTCGCTTTCCGCTGAGTCATTGTGCTCGCCGATACAAGTTCCGTGCAGCGACGACGAGCGGATTTCGCAGCCATGAACGAGCATGACGATGATGCGCCCAGCACCGGCCCAGTGCCGCGCGGCATGCGCCGTAACCTTGCGACCTATGGTGATCCGGGCTTCTCGCTCTTCCTGCGCAAGGCCTTCATCAAGGCGGCCGGGTTTTCAGACGACGCGCTGAATCGGCCGATCATCGGCATCACCAACACCTTCAGCGATTTCAACCCGTGCCACGGCAATGTGCCCCGGCTGATCGAGGCGGTGAAGCGCGGCGTCATGCTGGCGGGCGGCCTGCCGATGGAGTTCCCGACGATCTCCATCCACGAATCCTTCGCCAATCCGACATCGATGTTCCTGCGCAATCTCATGGCGATCGACACCGAGGAGATGATCCGGGCCCAACCGATCGACGCCGTCGTGCTGATCGGGGGCTGCGACAAGACCGTGCCGGCACAGTTGATGGCCGCCGTCAGCGCCGATGTGCCGGCTATCCAGCTCATCACCGGGCCCATGCTGGTCGGCCATCACAAGGGCGAGATTCTCGGTGCCTGCACCGATTGCCGGCGCTTATGGGGGCAGCATCGCGCCGGTCAGATCGATGCGGACGAGATCGAGGTGCTGAGCGGGCGGCTGGCGCCGACGCAGGGCACCTGCATGGTGATGGGCACAGCGAGCACGATGGGCTGTCTCGTCGAGGCGCTGGGCATCGCGCTGCCCGGAACGGGCACGATCCCAGCCACCCATGCCGACCGCATCCGTGCCGCCGAGGCGAGCGGGCGAAGGGCTGTGGGGCTCGCCCAGGGCGGTCCGAAGCCGAGCGAGCTGCTGACGGAGGCGGCTTTCCGCAACGCGCTGACGGTGTTGCAGGCGATCGGTGGATCGACAAACGGCGTCGTCCATCTTGCCGCGATCGCGCGACGCGCCGGCCTGAAGATCGATCTCGACGCGTTCGATGCCATCGGCCGCAAGGTGCCGGTGCTGATCGATCTCAAGCCCTCCGGCGACCATTATATGGAGCATTTCCATTGGGCCGGCGGCGTTCCCCTGCTGATGCAGGAGCTCGGCGACCACCTCGACCGTGCTGCAATGACCATCGACGGTCGAACGATCGGCGAGATCGCCGATGCCGCCGAGCGGGTCCCCGATCAGAGCATCATCCGCAGTGTCGCGCACCCGGTGAAGTCGACCGGCAGCATGGCCGTGCTGCACGGCAACCTTGCGCCCGACGGCGCGATCATCAAGCATGCCGCCGCCTCGCCGGGCTTGCTGACGCATACCGGGCGGGCGGTCGTCTTCGCGTCGGTCGAGGACATGGTTCGCCGCATCGACGACCCCGATCTCGATGTGACCGCCGACGATTTGCTGGTGCTGACCAATGCAGGCCCCAAGGGAGCGCCCGGCATGCCCGAGGCGGGCTATATCCCAATCCCGAAGAAGCTCGCCCAGGCCGGGGTCAAGGACATGGTCCGGATTTCGGATGCGCGCATGAGCGGCACTGCTTTCGGCACCATCGTGCTGCATATCGCACCGGAATCGGCGGTGGGAGGCCCCCTCGGGCTGGTTCGTGACGGCGACATGATTCGCCTCGACGTCCCCGCGCGCGCGATCACGCTGATGGTTGATGAGGCCGAGCTGCGGCGGCGGAAAAGCGAATGGCTTCCGCCGGCGCACCTGGTCGAGCAGGCGCGCGGCTATCGGCACCTTTACCTCACGACCGTCCTGCAAGCGAACGAAGGCTGCGATTTCGACTTTTGCTGAAGCGCCACGAGCCGGGCAATTGCTCGCGAGACCTCAAGCGCCGAGATATCTTCGCGTGGCCGCGATGGCGGACGACCGCATAGCGGGCGCGTCCTTCTTGGAGCACGGCCTTGCCCAAACGCAGGAGGAAACGACGGATGATCATTCGTTCCTGGCGCGCCGTCGCAGGTTCGGACGCGGTACTGGCCGCCTATGCCGATCACCTCCGGAAAACCACCTTCGTCGAGATGGCCGAGTTGCCCGGCCATCTGGGCGCCACCTTGGCCCGCAAGGTGAAGGGAACCGAGAACGAACTCGTCGTCATGAGCTTTTGGAGGGACATGGCGTCCGCAGGCCATTTCGGGAAGGGCGATTTCGACGACGCAGTCGTGAAGCCGAGTACCCAGAAGCTCCTCAAATCCTTCGACCTGAAGGTCGAGTACTTCGAAACGCTGGTCTCCACGGGCATCGCCGGCGGGCACGACATCCCAGCCGGGCCAGCCTGACACGCTCCTCCACGTCGACCCTCGGTCTGCGGAACTCGCCGATGTCGCGCTATCTCAGGTCGCCGCGACGGAGTTGCTGTCGGCACTGACACGGCCGAACAGGTCCCGGGCGCGCACGCGATAGAAGCCGCTCACGAGGCGTGCGTCGAGATAGACGCTCGAAAGCAGCCCGGCCGGATTGATTACCTGCCAGGGGCCGTTCTCCTGCGCGCTCCAGAGCACGTCGAAGAGCTGGACGCTCTCATGCGGCGCCGGCTCCCAGAACAAGACGCGATTGCCGCCGTTGAGGCCGCCGAAGTGATGGATCCTGAGGGCAGTGGGCGTGGCAGGTGCAGCGCCTTCGCGCCGGACGAGCGCGGCCAGCGCAACCGACGGCAACGGCATGTCGAGCTTGAATTCGTGCCGGGCAACAGTCCCACCGATCTGGAGATGCTCGACCGTCAGGGCGGGCTCCTGCGCGAGGCGCATCGCTTCGAGCTCCGCGGCGTTCGGCAGATCGGGCGCGCCGAGATCCTCCCAGACTGTGAAGGGATCGCCCTTGCCATGGGCGATGCGGAAGGTGGCGAGCGCATAAGCGCCAGGCTGCAACCCGGAAAAAGCGAGTTCCACCGCGCTCTCGCCAGACTGCCAGATGCGGTCGACGCTGTTGTAGAGGAGCACGCTCGCGCCGGAGGGCGAGGCCGCACCTCCAAGCGCGGTCGCGATCGCGCCGAGACCATTCCGGTCGGGATCGAGCCCCTGGCCGTCGAGCGTGAAACGGCGCTCGCTCAGCAGGCCGAGCAGCTCCATGACGCTGAGCGCCGGCTTCTTGACGAGATCGAAAGGCTCGGGCTCCCCCTGGCGCGCTTCCAGGGCGGCGATGTCGGTCTTGTGCTCGGCCTGGGCGGCACGGACCGGGCGCTTGCCGAAATAGGTGAGATGCGTGCGGTGGCCCCAGTGGCCGACGAAGCCGTTGTCGTTGCTGAGGACCTCGTAGTCGACGCCCTCCCCGTCGATCATCAGGCGCTGGTGCTGGTCGACGATCTTGGCCGCGAGCCCGGCGAAATAGGGCATGCCGTGCCATGTATGGTAGAGATGCCAGCCGATCTGCGGATCGCATTCGTCGTTGACGAAGGGCAGGTTGGCGAAGCGGGGATGATGCTCGCGGATATAGTCGACCGCCATCATCTCGTGCCGGATGATGGCGAGACTGTTCGGCGTCAGATCCTCGGCGTGCTTCTTCACCCCCTTCTCATGCACGGAGATGAAGTCGAGCCGCACGCCGGTCTCGCCGGTGAAGAGGTTGGTGCCGGTGTCGCAATGGGCGAGGAAGCTCTTGAAGATTGGCGGGATGCGCCGGGCGACGCCGGGGCCGCCGAGCCTGAGCTTGGGATCGACCGCTTTCAGCGCCTCGGAACAGGCGTCGTAATAGTTGTTGAAGCCGGTTTCGCCGCCGAGCTTCCACCAGATGTCGGGCTCGTTCCAGGTCTCGAAATACCACTCGCGCAATTCATCGGCGCCGTAGCGCGCCCGGTAGCGCTCGACCATCTCGCCCATGAAGTCGCGCCAATGATGCGCCTGCGCGACGTCGTTGAAGTCGGTGTAGATGTAGGACGGATTGCCCATGAGCTCGAAGAAGGGCCGGATGCGGTGTTCGAGCATGACATCGATCGCCGCATCGAGCCGCGACCAGTCGTATGTCCCGAAGCGCGACGCGGTGACGAGGTCGAGCATGTAGTGCACGCGCATGTATTCGATGCCGCGATTGGGCACGCCGCCGACATAGGCGAGCGTCTGCCGCATCTCCGGCTCCAGCAGCAGCTCCGCCGGGGAAAAGCCGGTGCTGCGCCAGAAGCGCCGGAACGGGGTGGTCGGGGCGGTAAGGTCGATATGAATGCGGGTCGTGTCAGGCATGACAGGTCCTTCGCTCGCTGACAGCGGAGTTAATTTGTTGCCGGCTAATTTTAATGAGATCGAAACTTCAGCCCTCATCCTGAGGAGCGCCACAGGCGCGTCTCGAAGGATGATCCAGTGCGCTCTGGAGCACCCTTCAAGACGCGAGCTGAAGCTCGCTCCTCAGGATGAGGGCTTGTGGGAGTCACAGATGCACTCTCATTTGAACTTGTCGCGCATCGACTGGATGCCGGGGATCGCGGCCATCAGATGGGCGTGGCGGTCGTCGAAATGCTGGACCAGCCCGCGCTGCGTCTTCCCGACCAGGATGGTGAAGATGTAGCAGCGATGGCCGGGCGAGGTGACGGTCGGGTGATAGCCGCGATCGACCAGGATCGTGTCGCGATCCTGCACCATGAAGCATTCGGACTGACCGTCGGCATAGATGATCTGGGCACCGAAGCCGGTGCCGGGCTGGTAGCGGTAATGGTAGAGCTCGTCATGCGCCGTCTCGCCGTCGCGGTCGGCGTCGTGCTTGTGCGGCGGGTAGCCGGACCAGCAGCCGGGGTCGGCATAGAGCTCGCTGACCAGGAGATTGCCGGCGCGGCCCTGGCCGTTCTGGCCGAGGATGTGGAAAATGCGGCGGCGGCTATGGGTGTCGGGCGAGCCGACATCGACCATCGCGACTTCGTTCGGCGCGATGCGGAACGGTTTCAGCCCCTCGTCGTCGCAGAGGCCGCCGGCAACGGCGATCTCGACGGGGCCGGTGGCGTTTTCCAGCCGGACGGTGCTGCCCGGCGGGACATAGACCGAATCCGCCTCGCCGGACCAGATGTCGCGCCGTTGGCCGACCGCCGCGAAGCGCGCGCCATCGACGATGAGGTCCACCGTCCCGGAAAGTACGACATAGACGCTCTCGTGCCGCGGCAAGCTCTGCTCGATCGCTTCGCCGGACTGCAGGTTCAGCAGGTTGAAATGGACATGCGGCAGCGCCGGGTCGTCGGCGACGATGGCGCGGTTGGCGTTGTCGCGGGCGCGGATGTGCTTAGGCATGAGTTGCTTGTCCGGTCTGGATGGCGTCGACACCGCGGAGCGTGAGCGTCTCGGCGTGATGGCAGGCGACATTGCGGCCGCCGAGCTCGCGCAAAGGCGGCTGGGTCGTGCGGCAGATATCGGTGGCGAAGCGGCAGCGTGGGTGGAAGGCGCAGCCGCTCGGTCGGTTCGCGGGATCGGCGACCTCGCCCGGCAGGCGGATGCGGCGGTTCTGTCGGCGGTGCGCTGGGTCCGGGATCGGCAGGGCCGAGAGCAGCGCCTCGGTATAGGGATGCAGGGGCCGGGCGAAGAGCGCGTCGGATGTCGCGATCTCGACGACCTGGCCGACATACATCACCACGACGCGGTCGCAGATATACTCGATGACGCTGAGATCGTGGCTGACGAAGAGATAGGTCAGGCCGAACTCCTCCTGCAGGTCGCGCAGCAGGTTGAGCGTCTGCGCGCGGACGCTGACATCGAGCGCCGAGACGGCCTCGTCGAGCACGACGAGACGGGGATGGGTCGCCAGCGCCCGGGCGATGCCGACGCGCTGGCGCTCGCCGCCGGAGAAGGCATGCGGATAGCGCCG
The DNA here is from genome assembly GCF_052113585.1 of Allobosea sp. TAF32. Classification (NCBI taxonomy): domain Bacteria; kingdom Pseudomonadati; phylum Pseudomonadota; class Alphaproteobacteria; order Hyphomicrobiales; family Alloboseaceae; genus Allobosea; species Allobosea sp. TAF32. The sequence goes on from NZ_JBFRDM010000001.1 coordinate 324,121, forward strand.
GGCGTATTCCGGGCGCAGGCCCACCTTGGCGAGAAGCTCGCGGACCTTGGCCTCGATCTCGCCCGGCGGCACCAGCTTGTTGACCTTCAAGACCTCGCCGACGATGTCGCGGACCTGCAGGCGTGGATTGAGCGAGGATTGCGGGTCCTGGAAAACGAGGCGCAGATCGGTGCAATAGGCGAGCCGCTCGTCTTCGGAGAGCTTCGCGAGATCGACGCTGCCACCATCCTGGCGGCGATAGTGCATGGCGCCGGCGCTCGGCTGGTGGATGCCGAGCAGGAGACGCGTCACCGTCGATTTGCCGCAACCGGATTCGCCGACGAGCCCCAGCGTCTCGCCTTGCCGAATCGCGAAGGAGACATCCTCGACGGCGCGCACGGGATTGGCCGCCTTGCGCTGGAACAATGTCCGGCGTGGCGGAAACAGCTTGGTGAGCCCGCTGACTTCGAGCAGCACGTCCGGCGGAAGAGTGGCGGAATCAGCCATGGCGGGTGCCCTCCCCAATGGATGGATCGCGGGCAAGAATGCAGCGCACGTCGCGCCGGGGGCCGATCGAGACCGTGCCGGGATCGGCGACGTCGCAGATGCCCTTGAGCGCTGCATCGCAGCGCGGATGAAAATCGCAGCCCGCCGGCCGGTCGAAGGGCGACGGCACCATGCCGCGGATGGCGGCGAGCCGGGTCTCGCGCCCGGCACCGAGCCGCGGCACCGATTTCAGCAGCGCCCGCGTATAGGGATGGCGCGGATCGGCGAAAATTTGCTCGACCGTGCCGCGCTCGACGATCTTGCCGAGATACATCACTGCGACATCGTCGGCGATTTCGGCGACCACCCCGAGATCATGGGTGATGAACAGGATCGAGAGGCCGTCCTCGCGCTGCAATTCCTGCAGCAGGTCGATGATGTTGGCCTGGGTGGTGACGTCGAGCGCCGTCGTCGGCTCGTCGGCGATGAGGAGGCGCGGCCGGCAGGACAGAGCGAGCGCGATGCAGACGCGCTGGCGCATGCCGCCGGAGAACTCGAAGGGGTAATTGTTCAGCCGCTCCGCCGGCCGAGGGATGCCGACCCGGCCGAGCATCTCGACGGCACGCGCCTCGGCGGCCTTCTTCGAGAGATCGAGATGGCGGCGGATCACAGGAACGAGTTGCTGGCCGATGGTGTGGACCGGTGAGAGCGCCGCCATCGGCTCCTGCGAGATCAGGGAGATTTCCTTGCCGCGCAAGGCACGGATGCGGCGGCCGCGCGGGTCGAGCGCGGTGATGTCGATCGCTTCGCCGTCGCGGCCGGAATAGGTGATGCTGCCGGCGGCGATGCGGCCACTCGGCGGTAGCAGGCTCATCAGGGCGCGGCCGGTGACGCTCTTGCCCGAGCCGGACTCGCCGACGATGCAGAGAGTGCGCCCGCGCCGCACGTCGAACGTCACCCCATCGACCGCGCGCACCAGCCCGTCATCGGTGCCGATCTGGACCTTCAGGTCCCTGACGGCAACGAGCGGCGTGGCGCTGTCCGCCGGCAGCGGGCTCCGGTAAGGGCCAGGCTCAGGCATAGGGATCGGCCGCATCGCGAATTCCGTCACCGAGGAAGTTGAGGGCGAGGACCGCGACAACCACCGCGACACCCGGAGCGAGCAGCCAGGGCGCCGTGGTCAGCGCCAGGATGCTCTGCGCGTCCTTGAGCAGCACGCCCCAGCTCACCACCGGCTCCTTCAGCCCGATGCCGAGGAAGGACAACGCCGTTTCGGCCAGGATCATGCTGGGTATCGCCAGCGTCACCGAGGCGGTGATGTGGCTGGTGAAGGAGGGCACCATGTGCCGCCAGATCACGCGCTGGCGCGAGCAGCCGTCGAGCCGCGCTGCGAGCACGAAATCCTCGGTCCTGAGCGAGAGGAAGCGGCCACGCACCACGCGCGCCAGATCGGTCCAGCCGATCAGCGAGAGGATGATGGTGATCCAGAGATAGACCAGCAGCGGGTCCATATTCGCCGGCACCGCGGCGGCGAGCCCCATCCAGAGTGGGATGGTGGGGATCGATTTCAGGAAGTCGATGCTGCGCTGGACGACCTCGTCGATCCAGCCGCCATAATAGCCGGAGATGCCGCCGAGCATCAGGCCGAGGAAGAGACTGATCGCGACGCCGACGAGGCCGATCGACATCGAGATGCGGGCGCCGTGGATGGTGCGCGACAGCACGTCCCGGCCGAGCCGGTCGGCGCCCCAGAGATACATCGGTTGGGACGGATCGGCCGGGCCGATCAGGTGCCGATCCCAGGGAATGAGCCCGAAAAGCTTGTAAGGCTCGCCCTTGGCGAAGAAGACGACCGGGTTGACCGATTTCTCGTCGACCACGAAGCTCCGCTTCAGGGCGACGGGATCGAAGCTCATCCGGTAGCCGTTGACAGACATGAAATGCGTCTCGCCGGCCGCATCCGTGCCGAAGAAGCGCAATGTCTGTGGCGGACCATAGGTGAAGCGGGCATTGTAGGTGTCGGGCGCGAAGGGCGCGAAGAACTCGGCCAGCAGCGCGACGAGATAGATGCCGATGACGACGAACAGGCTGGCATAGGCCAGACGGTGCCGGCGGAAGCGGCGGAAGATCAGCCGCCATTGGCTGGCCTCGGCCAGACGGCGGGCCGCCGGGGCGACGGTTTCGGGAGCGGTGGGCGCGGCGATATCGGTCATGCGCGCGGCTCAGGCGTAGCGCACGCGCGGATCGAGCCACGCGAGCAGGAGGTCGGAGATCAGCGTACCGATCACGGTGAGCGCGCTCAGCATCAGGATGAAGCTGCCGGCGAGGTACATGTCCTGCGCCAACAGGGCCGAGAGCAGCAGCGGGCCGGCGGTGGGCAGGCTCATCACCACCGAGGTCACGATCGCGCCGGAGACGAGGTTCGGCAGAACCCAGCCGATGGTCGAGACGAAGGGGTTGAGCGCGACCCGGACCGGGTACTTGAACAGAAGCTCCATCTCGCCGAGCCCGTTGGCGCGGGCGGTCTGGACATAGGGCTTGTAGAGCTCGTCGATCAGATTGGCCCGCATGACGCGGATCAGCGCGGCCGTGCCATGGGTCGCCAGCACGAAGACCGGCAGCCACAGATGCATGGCGAGGTCGCCGACCTTGGCAAGGCTCCAGGGCGCGTTGACGTACTCAGGCGAGAACAGCCCGCTGACGCTCATGCCGAAATAGCGCGAGAGCACATACATCAGCGCCAGCGCCAGCAGGAAGCTCGGTATGGCGAGACCGAGAAAGCCGAGGAAGGTCACGACATAGTCGAGCCAGGAATAGCGCCGGACCGCGCTGTAGATGCCGATTGGCAGGGCGACGATCCAGGTGACGATCAGGGTGACGCCGGAGAGCAGGACGGTGAGGCCGAACCGATCCCACATCAATTCCGAGACCGGCTTGTTCCACTCGAAGGACTCGCCGAAATCGCCGCGGAACAGAATGCCGGAGATCCAAAGCCAGTACTGCACATACCAGGGCTGATCGAGCCCGTAGCGCAGCTTCAGCGCAGCCAGCGTGTCATTGTCGAGCGAGCCGCCCTGCTCGGCGAATTTGGCGCTGAACGAGGTCAGGAAGTCGCCCGGCGGCAACTGGATGACCAGGAAGGCGACGACCGACACGGCGGCGAGCGTGGCCAGCGTATAGACGAGCCGTCTCAGCATGTAACGGAGCATCGCGGACCTCCGGTGCGGGCGAGCGGGGCGAAGGGCCCGGAGCGCCGCTCCGGGCTCGATGTCGATAACCGGGCTATTCGTAGAAATACTGCTCGGGATTGGTCGGACCCGGCGTCATGTAGAAGAAGGTGTCCGGCATCAGATCGGGCACGTTGCGCATGTTGTTCTTCACGACGCCATAGTTGTCCGCGTCCATGTTCGTGCCGATCACGTAGAACTGGTCGCGGGCGATCGCGAGGATCTTCTTCATCACCTCGATCTGGCCGGCCGTTCCGGGCGTCTTCTGCATCTGGACGTAGAGCGCCTGCTGCTGCTTGGCGGCCTCCGGCGGCTCCTCGGCGTTGGGGTCCTTCGGGTTCTGGAAATAGATCCCCCAGGCCGAGGCGAAGGCCGCCTGGTTCTCGTAGGGGAAGTACCATTTCGGATCGAGGATACCGAGGAAGTCGTAGCCGCCGCCGCCGATCCAGACCATCGCGTCATGCTCGTTGGCGAGCATCCGGGCGAAGGCGAAGGATTCCTCGATGGTCTTGACCTGCATCTCGATGCCGACCGCGGCCCAGTACTTCTTGATCAGCTCGAGCGCGTCGATCTGGTAGCGCCGCGAGGTCGCGGCATCGACGGCGAAGGAGATGCGCTTGCCGTCCGGCCCGAGCCGGAATTTCTGCGCGTCGCGCTTGGCAAATCCCGCCTTGTCGAGCAGCTCGTTGGCGGCCTTGGGATCGTACTTGGTGTACTGAGTCGCCATCTGCTCGTCATAGAGCGCGGTGCCCGGACGCGGCGCCGCCTGATAGGGCTGCGACTGGCCGGCATAGATGAGGTCGTTGATCTCGTCGCGGTTGATGGCGAGCGAGAGCGCGACGCGGACATCCTTGCTGCGGAAGACCTCGCGCAGCACCGGGTTCTTGCTGGTCATGTTGAGCGAGATGCACATCGCGTTCGACCAGGCCGGCTGCGCCTTGAACAGGCGGTAGCCGCTGCGCTCGCGGTTCTGCGCCAGCACGATCCGCGTCTCCAGCCCGTTGAGGCGCTGGTTCTGCATGTCGAGCTCGCCATTGATCGCCTTGAGCACGATCGCCTGCTGGTCGCCCATGATGTCGAAGGTGACGCGGTCGATATAGGGCAGTTGCCGCCCCTCCGGATCGACCTTGAAGTAATAGGGGTTGCGCTCCAGCACGACCTGGGTGGTGCCGCCATAGGGCACGGTCAGCCGCCACGGATCGAGCACCGGCCGGCCGGTATCGCGCCAGCGGCCGGGGAAGCTCACCTTGTTGAGGAAGAGCGCCGCCCAGTTCGCCGCCTTGGCCTCAGTGACGAGCTTGTCGATGCCATCGGGATTGTACTTCTTGTGGAACTGCTTGAGGTAATGCGCCGGCGCCGCCGCGAGAATGTCCGACCCGAAGGTCGTCGCCATGTTCTCCAGCAACATGCCGTTCGGCCCGGTGAAGCGGAAGCGGACGGTGGCGTCGTCGATCTTCTCGACGATAACCGGGTCGTTGCCGCTGCGCAGCCAGCGCGGCACCGACGGCGTCAGCTCCTTGTTCATCAGCACGTCCTGATACCAGAACACGAGATCGTCGGCCGTGAACGGCGCGCCGTCGGACCAGCGCGTGCCCTTGCGCAGATGGAAGACGTATTCGGTCCCGTCCGGCTTGACGTCGACCTTCTCGGCGACATCGGGCTCGACCGCGGTCCAGTCACGGTTCCAGCGGACAAGGCGGGTATAGCCGACCGAGCGCTCGATCAGCGAGTCGCTGCCGCCCATCAAAGCCTGGCGCCAGGTGCCGCCATATTTGCCGGCTTTTTCAACCGGCGTGAGCATGAGCGGCCTCTCGGGCAGGCGCTGCTCGACCGGCGGCAGCTTGCCGCCCTTGACCAATTCGGAAAGCCCCGGCGCCTCCTTGTAGTCCGCGGCTCCGGCCGCGCCGGAGAGGACAAGGACCAGGGACAGCGCGACGCCACGCAGGGCGCGCCCAGGAAAAGCTGCCATCGTTTCCTCCGCTGCGCCTTCTGCTCATGGCGGGCGCTATGGAGTTACGTTATCGTTATCTCACTTATAGCGTCAACCCTCTTTAGAAAGGCAGTGCCAGACCCCTCCAAGGAGAATAATTGCAATCGAAAGTCGCATTTCCGGCGTTCTCGATCACCGAGAAATTCACTGGAAAGAGATATCGTTATCGTGAGATAAGGCGACATGGACATGAAGCCGGCCTTGCGACCGCCCACCATCACCGATGTCGCTACCGCTGCCGGCGTCTCGCCGATGACGGTTTCGCGCGTCCTCAACGGCCGCGGCGGCGCTGGCGAGGACACGCGCCAGCGCGTGCTGCAGGCGGCCCAGGCACTGAACTACCGGCCCAACGCCTTCGCCCAGAGCCTGAAAAGTGACCGCTCGCACACGGTCGGCATCGTCGTGCCCGACATCGTCAATCCGTTCTTCCCCGAGATCATTCGCGGCGCCGAGCTGGTGGCGCGCCCGGCCGGCTATACGCTGCTCTCCTGCAACGTCATCGAGGATCCCGAGCGCGAGGAAGAGGTGCTGGGGACGCTGCTCGACAAGCGCGTCGACGGCGTCATCATCTGCAGCGCCCGCCTCGACGACGAGCGGCTTCTGCGCGCAGTCGCGCAGCACCGGGCCGCAGTGCTGATCAATCGGTCCGTTGCGAAACGCCATGCCGGCACGATCGAAGTCGACTATCGCTCCGGCGTGGAAGCCGCCGTCACGCAGCTCGTCGCCCAGGGGCGCCGACGCTTCGGTTTCGCGGCCGGGTTGGCTTCGTCGCATGGCGGGCGCAAGCGACGGGAAGGGATCGAGGCGGCGCTGGCGCGCCACGGCCTCTCCCTCGCTTTCGATCTCCCCTGCTCGCCGGACCTTCAGGGCGGAGCCGATATCGCCGCCCGATTGCTGCCCGACGCAGCGCGGGTCGATGCCATGATCTGCTATAACGACCTGATCGCGCTCGGCTTGATGAAGCCGCTCGAGCAGGCCGGCATCAGGGTGCCGGACGATATCGCGATCGTGGGCTGCGACGACATTCCCGCCGCCTCGTTGGTGTCGCCGGCTTTGACCACATTGCGGATCGCCAAGCAGGACCTCGGCGAAATGGCGATGCGGATGCTGCTCGACCGGATCGCTGGCCGCAACGCCCAGCAAGGCATTGTGATCGAACCGGATCTGATCTGGAGGGCGACGACCCCCCCAGCATAAGGGAAGGCTCGGATGCTCGGCTGTCTGCCGATCGGAATGCGGCCATTTGCGCCTCAAGGCATTTGAGCGGGATGACGCTCTGCAATCGCCTTAAGCGGGGCGATCCGGGACTTTTTCCTTCCCGACCGCAGAGGCTATGGCGGAAAAGGCAGCCACGCTGCCCAGGCTACGGGTTTCCCTGCGCGTGACGAGATACTCCCCGGCCACGACATCAAAATCGGAGACCGCAATGGCCCTGAGCCGAGGGTCGAAACCACGCTCCTGATCGAGCACGATGCCAATGCCGACCCCGGCCGCAACCGCCTCCTTCACCGCTTCACGGCTGCCGAGGACCAAATGGGGCGGAAGTTCGAGTTTGCGCTCTGCCAGAGCGGCCTCGAAGAGGTGGCGCGTCATTGAGCCCGGCTCGCGCGTTACCAGGCGCTGACCGGGCAAGTCCCGCGCCTCGACCTGCAGGCGATCCCACCAGGGGTGGCCGGCGTGAACCAGAATCTCGACGCGCTGTTTGACCAGGAAATCGCAGGCAAAATCAGGGCGGGGCTCCCTCAGGGTCGCGATGGCGATGTCGATACGGTGCTGCGCAACCAGCTCCAGCAGACTTTTCGAGTTCGCCAGTCGCACCTCGAGTTGCACGCCCGGATGCTCGGCGGTGAACCGCTCCAAGATCGGCATCGCCACATAGGGTGCGCAAAGACCGATCGCGAGATGTCCGGTGGCAAGGCTGCGGCCATCGCTCATCCGCGCCGAGATGTCGTCGAGCATCAGGATGGCCTGGCGCACTTTCGGCAGCAGGTCGAGCGCATCGGCCGTCAGCTCGACGCCGCTCGCCGTGCGCAGGAAGAGGCGCGTCCCCACGGCGTCTTCCAGCGATTTCACATGCTGGGTGATCGCTGACTGGCTGACGCCGAGCGCCTGTGCAGCGGCCGAAAAGGTCGCGTGGTTCGCGACGGCGTGGAAGGCGCGGAGCTGAGCGAGATTCATAGGGCCGCTGGAATAAGTTCGACTTCATTTCAATGTCACATGATTTAGCGACACTTATATCACGACAGATTGCCAGACGGTACGGAGACTTTCATGCTCAGCCTCTCCACAACGATGATCGCGCGTCTCGCCGCCACGGCGGCGTTCGCGCTGGCGAGCGGCGCCGCCTTCGCCAAGGAAGTCGTGATCTACAACGCCTCCGACAGCGTCAACAGCGCGCTCGTCGGCGCCTTCAAGAAGAAGCACCCGGATATCGAGGTGAAATTCGTCTCCGGCTCCACCGGCCCGATCGCCGAGCGGGCCATCGCCGAGAAGGGCAAGCCGCAGGCGGATATCGTCTATCTCGTCAACAACGTCGCCCTCGAGCAGCTCAAGCAGGCCGGCGTGTTCGAGCCTTACGAGCCGAAGGGATCGAAGATCCTCCCCGCTTTCCGCGACGAGGACGGCTTCTACAGCAAGTACTTCGCCACCACGATGTGCATGGTCGTCAACAAGGAGCGGCTGGCGCAGAAGGGGCTGCCCATGCCGGCGACCTGGGAGGATCTGATCAAGCCGGTCTATCGCAAGGAGATCTCGCTGCCCTCGCCGCTGAAATCCGGGACCGGCGGCGCCATTCTGACGACCTTCGTCGACGCCTTCGGCTGGCCCTTCGTCGAGAACCTGAACGAGAACGTCTATCAGTATTCGGACGGCGGCTCCGGCGGCGCGCAGCTTGCCGGCGCCGGCGAAGTCGCGATCGGCCTGACCTTCGACACCACCTGTTTCGAGACCAAGGCCGCGGGCAAGCCGGTCGAGATCGTCTACGGCCGGATCACCCCCAACGTCACCGAGGGCGGCGGCCTCGTCGCCGGCGGCCCGAACCCGGCCGAGGCCAAGATCTTCCTCGACTTCATGGCGGGCGACGAGGCTGCCGCCGTGCTCGGCAAGGTGGTCGGCGCCACGGCGGTGCCCGGGCACGGCCTGATCGACCTCAAGCAGATCGCGCTCTGGCAGATGCGCCGCCCCGTCGACATGACAGCTTTCCGGCGCGAATTCGCCAGCCGCGTCCTCAAGCAGTGACGGATCCGCAGCGGTGATCGACCTGACGGCTCCGCCCGCTGCCACCGAGCGGCCGACCCTGACGACGGGGCGGCCGCATCTGGCCGTCCGCGACATCGTCAAATCCTATGGCGGCCCGATGCTCGCCGTCGACGGCGTCACGCTTGCTCTGGCCAAGGGCGAGTTCGTCACGCTGCTCGGCGATTCCGGCTGCGGCAAGACGACCCTGCTCAGGATCATCGCCGGCTTCGTCCGACCGGATGGCGGGCAGGTCACCCGTTCCGGGCAGGATGTAACAGAGCTGGCGCCGGCGCGCCGACGCATGGGTTTCGTGTTCCAGTCCTACGCATTGTTTCCGACGAAAACGGTCGCGGAGAATATCGGCTTCGCGCTCACGATCGCTTCTCGCAGCCGGGCCGAGCGCGAGCATCGGGTTTGCGAACTCGCGCGCCTGGTCGAGCTGGAGCGGCTGCTCGGACATTATCCGCACCAGTTGTCCGGCGGCCAGCAGCAGCGCGTCGCTCTGGCGCGCGCTCTCGCCTCCGATCCCGAGGTGCTGCTGCTCGACGAGCCGATGTCGGCGCTGGATGCGCGCATCCGCGTGAAGCTGCGCAACGAGCTGCGCATGATCATCGACAGGCTCGGCATCACCACGCTCTATGTGACGCATGATCAGGAGGAGGCGCTCGCCCTCTCCGACCGGGTCGCCGTCATGCGCAACGGCCGCATCGCGCAGATCGGCGCGCCGACCGAGATCTACCACCGGCCCTGCTCCGCCTTCGTCGCGCAATTCGTCGGCATCTCCAATCTGGTCGAGGGCCATGCGGCGCGCGGCGGCATCGATGCCGATGGCGAGTTCTGGCCGATCGCGCTCCCGGCGCATGTAAGGCCGGGAGAGCGCGTGACGGCCGTCTATCGGCCGGAGCACATCGTGGTTTCCGGCGCGGGAGAGGGGCTTGCCGGGCGGGTCGTAGGCGCGGCCTTTCTCGGGGCGGTCGTCCGCCTCACCGTGACGCTCGAATCCGGGCGCACGGTCATCGCGGATTGCCCATCGCACCAGGCCGAGTCTTTCGGTCCGCGCGGCGCGCCCGTCGCGCTCCTGCCGGACCCGCAACGCGCGGCGCTGATTCCTGCCCGGACCTGCGCGTGATGCGACTGCTGCGCCAAATGCCGCGCGCGCTCATCAGCGGCGTCGTCGCGCTGCTGCTGATCGTCTTTATCGGCGTGCCGGTCGGCGCCGTCCTGGTCGAGAGCTTCGTGATCTCCGGCCCGATGTCCCCGTTGCGCCTCAAGGCCGTCACGGTCGACGCGCTGAGCCGACTGCCGGAGCAGGAGAGCGCTGCCCTGATCCAGCGCTGGGGCGAGACCGCGACCGAGGCCGAGCGTGTCGAGGCGACCGCCGCGGCATTCCAGCTCGCCGGGCACGCGCCGTCATGGGACCGCAAGGCGCCCTATTCGGATCAGGCGCGGGCCATGGAGACCGCACTCTCAGCCCTGCCACCGCAAGACCGCGAGCAGGTGACGCAGATCGTGACGCTCGCTCATGTGATGCTGCACAAGCGGACCGCGCTCGCCTTCAAAGTCAAGGACCTGATCGATCAGCAAGGCTTCGACACGTTGCGCAACGGCAGCGAGGCGCGCCGGGGTTTCGACCACTATCTCAAGCTCTTCCAGGATTCCTATCTGCGCAACGCCGCGCTCAACAGCCTGTCACTCGCCGTCTTGTCGGTAATGTTCACGGTGCCCCTCGCCTTCGCGCTCGCCTATGGCATCAATTGCGGCGGCGTGCCTTGGCCGGCAACGATGAGAGGCATCTTTCTAATGCCGCTGGTCGCCCCGCCGGTGCTGATCGCAACCGCCACGGTGATGCTCTTCGGCCGGCGCGGGCTGGTGACACATACGCTGTTCGACCGAGGCCTGGGCCTGATCGACGCCGACGAGACCAATCTCTACGGCCTGCTCGGCGTCGTGCTGGCGCAGATGCTGTCCTTTATGCCGGCGACGCTGATCATCTTCGACAACATCCTGCGGCGGCAGGACGGCCGGGTCGACGACGCCGCCGCCAGCCTCGGCGCGGACCACTTCACCACCTTCCGGCATGTCACGCTGCCGCTCGCCTGGCCCGCGACCAAGCGCGCGATCGTGCTGGTCTTCATCATGAGCCTCACCGATTTCGGCAACCCGCTGATCCTCGGCCGCGATACGCCCGTGCTCGCCGGCATCATCTACGACGAGATCACCGCCTATCGGAACACGCCGCTGGCGGCGGCGCTCTGCGTCTGGCTCATCATTCCCTCGCTTCTTCTCTATCTCGGCCTCGAACTGCTGGGGCGGCGCAAGGGCTACACGAGCGCGAGCGTCGCGGCGCGCTCGGAGCTCTCGGCGCCACGCTCCTGGCGTATCGGCCTGACGGCCATTGCGGGAACCGTCGCGGTCCTGATCTTCGCAGTTTACGGCACCATGGCGCTCGGCGCGGTGACCAGAGTCTGGGGCACGGATTGGAGCCTGACACTCGGCTATTTCACGGCTGAGGGTGTCAATATCGGCCTCGCCGGCGCCGGCTATGGCAGCTCGGACCGCGGCCTCGGGCTGGTCTGGGAGAGCCTGCGCATCGGCATCGTCGCTGGCCCGATCGGCGGGCTTTTTGCCGTGGTGATCGCCTATGTGGTCGAGCGCCTGCGGCCGCCCGGCGCCAATCTCATCGTCTTTCTGGTGCTGGTGCCGGCAATCCTGCCCGGCATCATCTTCGGCATCGGCTACATCGTCGCCTTCAACGTCCCCTTCGGCATTCCCGCCCTGTCGTTGACCGGCACTTCGGCGATCCTGGTCGTCAACATCCTGTTTTCGAACATCTTCGTCGGCGTGCTCGCCGCGCGCGCCGCGCTGCAGCGCGTCGACAGCTCGATCGACGAGGCCGCCGAGAGCCTCGGCGCCGGGCTCATCTCGCGCTTCGTGAGCGTAACCCTGCCGATCCTGCTGCCGGCCCTGCTGCTCGGGACCCTCTATGTCTTCATCGACGCGTTGACGACCCTCTCCTCGGTGATCTTCCTGGTCTCGGGCAACCACAAGCTCGCCTCGGTCGCGATCTTCAACCACGCCAATTCCGGCGAATACGGCTATGCCGCCGCCAAGAGCCTCGTCCTGCTCGCCTTCGCGCTCGCGGCCATCGCTCTGGCTCGGCTGATCGAGCGCCATCGGGAGACCGCAAGGCACCGCCGCCCGCCTTCGGCTCTGCCCGGCCTCCCTTCAGCGATCTCCCGGTAGATGCCGATGCGCCCCGATCTCGTCTCGCGCGATGCTGCCGCTTTCTTTCATCAGGAGGGATCGAGCCCTTGTCATTCGGCTCTGCGCGCCGCCCAGGGCATCTGGCTGGAGGACGTCGACGGACGGCGCTTCATCGACCTGCATGGCAATACCGTCCATCATCTCGGGCATCGCCATCCGCAGATCATCGCTGCGTTGAAGCGCCAGCTCGACACCCTGCCTTTCTCGCCGCGGCGCTACACCAATGAACCCGCCGTTGCGCTCGCCGAGAAGCTGCTCGCGCGCTGGCCCGGAGCGCCCGCCAAAGTCCTCTTCGCCACCGGCGGCTCGGACGCGATCGAGATCGCCGTGAAACTGGCGCGCGTCGCGACCGCCCGCCATGAAACGATCTCGCTCGAAGGCTCGTATCACGGCCACGGCTTCGGCAGCTTCGGCCTGTCCAAGGCCGCGCCCGATCCGCGTCTCGGCCCATTTCTGCCGGGGCGCCGGCATGTCACGCCTTACTGGGCGCCCGACGGAGCCCAGCGCATGCTCGCGGACATGCGCGCCGCCTTCGCGCAGTCGGAGACAGGCATCGCCGCGGTCGTGGCTGAACCGATCCGCTCGAACTGCCACATGCCCCCGGATGGGCTCTGGGCCGAGGTTCGCGATCTCTGTCACCGGCACGGCACCCTTCTGATCTTCGACGAGATCCCTTCGGGGCTCGGCAAGACCGGTCGCTTCTTTGCCTTCGAGCATGTCGGCGCCGTGCCGGACGCGGTCGTGCTCGGCAAGGCGCTCGGTGGCGGCGTGCTGCCGATCGCCGCCGTGATCGCGGATGCAAGGCTCGATATCGCTCCGGAGCTCGACCTTGGCCACTACACTCATGAGAAGAATCCGCTGACGACGCTCGCCGCCCTGACGGCGATCGAGATCATCGAACGCGATCAGCTGGTCGAGCGGGCCGCTCTGCTGGAGCAGCGGATCAGATCGCGGGTCGCCGAACTCGCCCGCGCGTGGCCGGCCATCCGCGGCGTTCGGGGCGCCGGCCTGCTGCTTGCGCTCGAATTCGACGCTGAGATGTGCGGTCTGGGACCGGGCCCCGGCTTTGCGGCCGACCTCGTGCGGGCCTGCATGGAAGCCGGTCTCTCGACCACCTCCAAGGGCGACTCCAGCATCGGGTTTTCCTTGCCCATGACCGTGAGCGACGCCGAACTCGATCTGATATTCGAACAGGTCCGGAAGCTGGCCCAGGCGCTCCAACGCTAGGCCCAGACGCGCGTTCGCAATCGACCATGGCTTCGGCAGACCCACGGGCGGAGAGCCGGTCGCATCGTCGCCGTTCGGTTGGAGAGCGCCCGAGGGCTGGACCGCTACCGGCGCGACATCCGCCCGGCTCCAGAATGCCGGCGGCGAGGAAGGACATATGATGGCGCTCGTCACGCCTTGCGGGCTCGATAGCGCCTTTCCGGCCGTCGCGCGCCAGAAGCCCGAGGCGCCGAGCAGATGGCCACCGTCGCACGTGGCCTTCTCCAGCCAATGCCTCGATATCAGCGTTTCAAACTGTGAGGTTTCTCGCGGATCGGTAACTTAGCGTGTCCACCGGGCATCACCAATGCGGGCGCCGAAATGGCGGCCGAAAGCAAGCAGCGCATCGATGATCGTCTGATCGTTGCCCTCAGACAGGGCGAAGAGCGGATAGGAGACGCTGACGGCGATCGACGTGCCCTTGTGCTTCTCCGTGAGAGCGATCGAGATCGCCTTGACGCCGTCGAAGAGTTCCTGATCGGAGATGGCGTAGCCACGCAGCCGCGTCAGGGCCAGCTCACGGAGCAATTCGTCGACCGAGTGGAGCGTCTGCCTGGTGGTCGCAGCCAGGGAGTCTTCGAACAAGCCGCGAATCTCTGCATCGGGCTTGAGCGAGAGCAGCGCCTTACCCATTGCCGCGGCGTGTGCCGGCAGCCGGTGTCCAGGCTCGACGGCGAACTGAATCGGCTGCGAACCGCGCACCGTCTTGAGCACGACGACCTCGGCTCCGGAGAGCACCCCCAACCAGACCGTGTGCTGCGTCTCGCGGGCGAGCGCCTCCATCTCCTTCTGCGCCTGCTCGACAATGTCGAACTTGCGATGGAAGCCGGCAGCGAGCTGCACAGCGAGAATTCCTGCGCCGTAACGCTGGGTTAGAGCGTCCTGCTCGATCAAGCCGCCGCCTGCCAGGGAAGCCAGCAGGCGCGAGGCCGTGCTGCGGTTGACCTTGAGATGACGACTGACATCGCCGACACGCAGTTCGCCACCTGATTCAACCATGAGCTGCAACGCGCTGACGGCCTTCTCGATCGATTTCACCTGACCTCACATTGCGGCTTGACGCGGCGGCAAAGCGCCGCCACCATAAATAAACAACACGTTGCATAATACGCAACACGACGAAAACGTCAACGGGAGAAGACGATGCGAGGAACCGGCGGCGCGCTGCTCTACGCGACCCTGAAGAGCCACGGCGTGAAGTGCTTGTTCGGGATGGAGGACCCGATCCATGTCTTCCACGCGGTCGATCGGTCGTTCACCCGCATCGTGACTGTGCGCGACGAGAAGCACGCCGCGATCATGGCTCATGGCTACGCTCAGGTGACCGGCCGACCCGGCGTCTGCGCGGCAACTTTCGGGCCGGGCGCGACCAATCTGATCACCGGCCTGCTGGAGGCACAGCGTTCCTCCGTGCCGGTGATCGCGCTGGTGCAGGACCACGCGCTGCGGCTGAAGAACAAGCATGCCAGCAGCGCGCTCGACCACGCCACGGCGCTCAATCCTTACGTCAAGGAGGTCATCCGCATCGACATGGCGGAGCAGGCCGGCGATGCAGTGCGGAAGGCATTCCGGATCGCGACGACGGGGCGGCCCGGCCCGGTCGTGCTTCTCTGCCCGGGCGATGTGATGGCGGCCGAAGCCGAGGCCGAGACCTGGGCGGATCCGACCTATGCCCATTTCCCGGCCAATCGCGTGCGGGCGAGCCGGGAGTCGATCGCCGGCGCCGCCCGGTTGCTGGCGGCAGCCCGCCGGCCGCTGCTGATCGCCGGCGGCGGCTCGATCCTCTCGGGCGCCGAGGAGGAAATCCGCATCCTGGCGGAGCTGTTCGACATGCCCGTCGCGACCACGATGACGGGTCGCGGCGCCATCCCGGATTCCCATCCCCTGGCAGCAGGTCCGCTCGGTTCGACCACCGGAGGGCGCTATGGCCGCGGCCGCATCTCGAACACGCTGTTCGCCGAGGCGGATGTCGTCTTCGTGCTGGGCTCGCGGACCGGGCAGATCTGCTACAGCGACTGGTCGCTGCCGAAGCCGGGCACCAAGCTGATCCATCTCGACATCGACCCGGCCGAGATCGGCCGCAACTTCGCCACCGATGTCGCCATGGTCGGCGACGTGCGCGACACGCTGCGCGACCTCCTGGCCCATTGTGCCGAGCAGGGCCTGGCACGAACCGACGCCGCCAACCGCGCGCGACTCCATGCCCTGACGCGCGACTGGCGCGACGAGTTCCGCCCCGTCGCCGAATCCGACCAGATTCCGATCCGCCCCGAGAGGCTGCTGGCCGAAATCTCGACCCGAGCGGATGAGAAGACCCTGGTCGTCACCGATGCGAGCTATGTCACCGGCTGGGCGATGAGCCATATCGACGTGCCCCGCGCCGGCCGCTTCATCCTGTCGCCACGCGGCACCGGCGGCATCGGCTGGAGCCTGCCGGCGGCGATCGGCGCCAAGATGGGCGATCCCTCGCTCAAGGTCGTCTGCGTCACCGGCGACGGCGCCTTCGGCTACGTCTTCAACGAGCTTGAGACCGCCGCGCGCTACGGCGTCGAGGTCGTAGTCGTCGTCTTCAACAACGGCACACTCGGCTTCCAGCGGCACTGGGAGCAGAAGGTGATGGGTCGCTATCTCGAATGCGACTTCCTCGACATCGACTTCGGCGAACTCGGCCGCGCGCTGAAATGCCAGGGCGAGCGCATCACCGATCCGGCCGGAATCTCCGCCGGGCTGGCGCGCGGGCAAGCGGCGAAGGGGCCTTACATCCTCGATGTCGTGATCGACCCGGACGCCACCGCGCCGATCGTCGGCTTCGAGACCATCCTCGCCGAGGACGCCGTTCACTGACACCGCGCTCACCAACGATCGAAGGGGCTGCCGGAGAGACAGCCCCAATCAGGGAGGGGAACAGCATGTTGAAACGTATCGCAGCCATGACGATGGCGGTCGCCCTTGCGGCGGTCGCGAGCCTGGCGGCTTCCACCGCCGAGGCGGGACCGACGCTCGACCGGATCATGAAGGATAAGAAGATGGTCGTGGGCGTCGCGCCCTGGAACCGCTTCGTCCTGCTCAATCCGAAAACCAACGAATACGAGGGCTTCATCGCCGACGATATTCGCAACTTCGAGCAGATGACCGGGATCAAGGTCCAGCTCGTCAACACCACATGGAGCGGGCTGGTCGCCGGGCTCCAGGCCGGGCAATGGGACGTAGTGATGAGCGGGCTCGGCGCCACTCCCGAGCGCGCCACCGCCGTCGCCTTCACCGACCCGATCGGCTACCTGTCCTCGACTGCGATGGTGCGCGCCGACAGCCCCATTCAGCGCTTCGAGGACCTCGACAAGCCGGGCAACACCGTCTCGGTGGTCAGCGGAACCGCGGCACAGCAATTCGCGCAGCGAAGCTTCAAGAACGCCAAGGTGACCCCGCTCTCCGATACGGCTGCCGCGGTTCTCGAGGTCATGCAGGGACGTTCGACCGCCTATATCGGCGATTCCGTCTCGAATGCGCTGCGGGCCGAGGAGCGTCCGACCGAGCTGCGCAACGTCAGGTTTGCGGCCGACAAGACCGAATGGACGAGCATGAACCACGCGGTTCGCTACGCCGACCTCGACCTCGTGGTGTTCCTCAACACCTATGTCCGGGCGATGCAGTTGCGCGGCTGGTACCGCAGCCTCGCCGAGAAGTGGAACCTGCCGCCCGAGCTCGCCACCGGGCCGCGCTGAGCCAAGGCGGCCCGGCGATGCGCGGCCGCTCCGCCGCGCATCGCGCTCTCATTTCGTCTGCATCGCGCGTTCAGGTCCGCACATGAACTATACCTTCCAATTCGGTGTTCTCACCGACTATGGGCCGTATCTCGCCTGGGGCCTCTGGCATGCCTGGTGGACGAGCTTTCCGGCCATCCTGTTTTCGACCGTGCTCGGCATCGCCTTGGCTGCGATGAGCATGTCGCGCAGCAGAGCGGTGCGCGGTGTCTCGATCGTCTTCGTCGACCTGTTCCGCACATTGCCCGTGGTGGTGCTGCTGATCTGGATCCACTACGTGCTGCCGATCCTGACCGGCGCCTCGCTCTCGCCGACGATGAGCTCGATCATCGCGCTCTCGCTGAACGGAGCCGCCCTGGCCTGCGAGGCCTTCCGCGGCGGGCTCGAGGCGATCCCGCAGACGCAGGTGCAGGCGGCGCAGTCGCTCGGCTTCTCCCGCTGGAAGGTGATGCGCTACATCACCCTGCCGCAGGCCTTCTTCGCCACCTTGCCGTCGCTGACCAACGTCCACATCACTGTGATCAAGAACGTGACCGTGACCGTGCTGATCGCGGTGCCCGAGGTGATGTTCCGCGCGCAGGAACTGACGGTTCAATTCTTCCGCCCACTCGAATTCTACACCGGCGCGGCGCTGCTCTATGTCGCGCTGATCTGGGGCTACACCATCCTGATGCGCATGATCGAAAGGCTGCAGAAATGGCAACCGATCTGAGGGCGGCCACCGCCATGCCTGCCGCGCGTGACTTCATTCGCATCCAGGACGTCCATAAATCCTATGGCGAGGTGAAGGTCCTCAACGGGATCTCGCTCGATGTCGCCGAGGGCGAGGTGCTGGTTCTGTGCGGGCCGAGCGGTTGTGGCAAGAGCACGCTGCTGCGCTGCATCAACGGGCTGGAGACGATCAATGCCGGCACCATCACGGTCAGCGGCCGCAATGTCGCGACCGCATCGTCCGACGAGCTCCAGAAGATTCGGCTGTCGACCGGCTTCGTCTTCCAGAATTTCAACCTGTTCCCGCATATGACGGCGCTGCAGAACATCACGATCGCGCCGATGAAGATCCTGGGCCGATCGGCACGTGACGCCAGTGACGAGGGCCGCCGGCTCCTCGAGCGCGTGGGGATGGCCGACAAGGCCGCCTCCTACCCGTTCCAGCTTTCCGGCGGCCAGCGCCAGCGCGTCGCGATCGCTCGCGCGCTGGCGATGAAGCCGACGCTGATGCTGTTCGACGAACCGACTTCGGCGCTCGACCCTGAGATGCGCGAGGAGGTGCTGCAGGTGATCCGCCAGGTCCACCACGACCACGGCATGACCATGGTCGTGGTCACGCACGAGATCGGCTTCGCCAAGAGCGTCGCCAGTCGCGCCATGCTGCTCGACGCCGGCGAGATCGTCGAGGAGGCGCCGGCCCGGAGCTTCTTCGCCAATCCGAGCCAGGAACGCACCCGCCGCTTCCTGCGAGCGATCGTCAACGACTAGCCACGGTGAGCCCGTGCGGGGGACAACCTCACCGCCGGAACCTCCGCTTCTTGGCGAAAAGCCGAGGTCTGCTCGTGGTGCAGCGTGACCTCGGGCTTCGCTAGGCTCCGCTGCCACAAACGGCTGGCTAGCGTGGCCAAGGAGCATGACGAAGCGGGCCCGCGGGTGCGAAGCACGCGCCATCACTGGGCATTGGGTCACGGCCAGCAACCGGACATTCACGTCCCGCACATCGAGGGCAAGGTGCGCCCCACTCCGGGCGGCAACCTTCCTGCCGCCGTCATTGCTGGACGAACGACAGGTCGTTCAACGAGCAGATTGCGGCCGGCTTCACACCACCAGATCGCGCTCCGGCACGGGTTCGCCGCGGGAGACGCGTGCCATGTTGTCGAACATGCGCTTGACCGTCGGCTCGAAATTATCGGCGGCCATCGCGGCGAGATGCGGCGTCACCACGAGATTGTCGAGCGTCAGCAATTCGCTCTCGGCCGGCAGCGGCTCGACCGAGAAAACGTCCATGGCCGCGCCGGCGATCTCCTTCGCCTTCAGCGCCGCGACCAGATCGGCCTCGTTGACGACGCCGCCGCGCGCGACATTGACCAGCACCGCCGTCCGCTTCATCGCCCGGAGCGCCGCCGCATCGATCAGATTGGTCGTCTCCGGCGTCAGCGGGCAATGCAGCGAGACGACGTCCGCCTGCGCCAGGATTTCGGCCATCGAAGCATGCTTCACGCCCAGCGCTGCTTCTTCGGCGGCATCGAGCGGCGTGCGCTTGCTGTAGAGGATGTTGCAGCCGAAGCCCTTGAGCAGCTTCGCCAGGCTCTGGCCGATCGCGCCGAAGCCGATGATACCGACCGTCTTGCCGGACAGCATGAAGGTGTCCCCCGGCAGCTTGCCGGTAGCCCAATGCCCCTGCTTCAGCTCGGCATTGCCATAGGCGATGAAGCGCAGTGCCGAGAGCGTGAGGCCCAGCGCAAATTCCGCCACTGGCACGGCGTTCGAACCGGTGGTTCGCGCGACCGTGATGCCAAGCTCCTTGGCTGCGGCGATGTCGATGTTGTCGTAGCCGACGCCCCATTTGTGCAGCAGCTTCAGCTTCTTCGCCGCACGCAGCACATCGGCGGAGACGCCGACCTGCCCGGAGATCGCGTAGTCGGCCTCGGCGATGATCTCCTTCATGTGCTCGTCGCCGCGCGCGGTCCCATGCGTCAGCACGAAGCCATCAGGCAGCAGCGCGCGAAGCCGGTCGGCCCGCTCGGGGCTGGTCATGTCGAGGAGGACGATGGTCTCGGGCATGGAAAGGTCCAGTCGAATACTCAAGTCAGGAATGCAAGGAGATGCGGTCGGCGAGTTCAGGGCCCCAATCGCTTGGCCCTACCCCGGAACGGCGGAGGTGGAGCACGAAGGCAGATATCGGCGCGCTTCCGCGCCGGACATCAGCCCTTCTGTGCCAGCGCGTCGAGGACCATCTTGGTCGCGCCGGAGATGTCTCCGAGCTTCTCGCCGGCCTTCACGCGCTCCTGATTGCGTTCACCGCGCTCCTGCCGGGCGATGGCGGCGTCGGCAATCGCCTCCGCCTCGGCCCGCGGCAGCACCAGCACGCCGGATTCGTCGGCAAGGATGACGTCGCCGGCCTTGACCGGGACATTGCCGCAGGAGATCGGCAGGTTGAGCGTGCCGCCGAGATTGTAGAGCCGCGTGGTGATCGGCGACATGCCGCGGCACCACATCGGGAAATCGGAATCCTCAATCTCGGCGAGATCGGTGCAGGGGCCATCGACGATGCCGCCGACCGCGCCGGCAGCCTTGGCCGCGACGGTGATGCCGCCGCCCCAGCAGGCATGCTTGTCGTCGCCGAGCCGATCGACAACCAGAATATCGCCAGGGCGAAGCAGGCCGAGCGCGTGATGCAGCAGGGTCGAATCCTGCCCGGGGATCGCCAGCGTCACGGCCGCTGCGGCGATGCGCTTGCCGCGCAACAGCGGCTGGATGCCACGATCCATAAAGCCCCAGTGCTGGGAATGGCCGATGGTCGCGGTCTCGACCTTCTGCAGCTTCTCGACCAGCGCGGCCGGCAACTGCTCGGGCATGGCTTCGATGCGGTAATCGGGCATGAGAGTCTCCTATTTCCCTACGGCACGGGCGACGCCGACGAGGCGCTCGACCACGAGGACGACGGCGAGCGTGGCAACGATCAGAACAACTGACAGCGCTGCGATGAGCGGATCTGTGCGGCCTTCGACATAGCGGACCATCTCCACCGGCAGCGTCGAGGCGCGCGGGCCGGCGATGAAAAGCGAGATCACGGTCTCGTCGAAGGACAGCAGGAAGGACAGGCAAGCGCAGGCGATGAGGCCGGGCGTTGCCAGCGGCAGCGTCACCCGGCGAACGACGCGCCAGGGCGAAGCTCCAAGCGTCGCCGCAGCCGCCTCGATATCATCCGGCAGGTTCGCGAGCGCCGTCGTCATCATCCGAATGACGAAAGGCACCGTCACCGTCATGTGACCGAGCACGAGACCGGGCAGCGTCGCCGTCAGCTTCAGTGGCGAGAAGAACAGCAGGAGTGCCAGCCCCGTGATCAGCGTCGGCAGCAAGAGCGGCGCCAGGAAAAAACCGGTCAGCGCATCCTTTCCAGCAAAGCGCCCTTTCGCGAGGGCGAGCGCCGCCGGCACACCGATCGCGAGCGAGAGCAGGGATACCACCGCGGCGATCCGCACGCTGAGCCAGAGCGCCGCAAGCAACGGCCCGTTGCCGGCGAGCTGCCGAAACCAGCGCAGCGAATAGCCGGAGGGCGGGAACAGGATGAAGTTGTCCGCCGAGAAGGACAACATTACCACCACGACGATCGGCGACAGGATCAGCACATAGACCAGCGCCGCGAAGCCGGAGAGAACGCGCCCTGCCCCGGTCATCGCTGCAGCCTCCGCGCCATCAGGTTGGAGACCACGAGCAGGGCGAGCAGCAGCACGAGTGTGTAGATCGCCAGCACCGCCGCGACCGGCCAGTTGGTGTTGGTCGTTGCCTGCTCGAAGATCTCGGTCGCCAGCACGAAGACGCGCCCGCCACCCAGGAGCTTGGGCGTGATATAGGCCGACATCGACAGCACGAAGCCCAAGCCCGCCGCGAGCGCGATGGCCGGCAGGCTGAGCGGCAAGGTGACGCGCCAGAAGGTCCGGAACGGCGAGGCGCCGAGCGAGCGCGCGGCTTCCTCAAGCGTGCGGTCGAGCCCGCCGAAACCGGCGAGCAGCGCCAGGATCATATAGGGCATGATGCTCTCGGCGAGGCCGATGGTGACGCCGGTCCAGTTGAAGACGAGCTTCAGCGGCGCCGAGATCAGGCCAAGAGACTGCAGGGTCGTGTTGACGAGCCCGCGATCGCCGAGAATGGCGAGCCAGCCGAAGACGCGCACCACGCCCGAAACCAGCATCGGCATGATCGCGACCACCGCCAGCAGGCCGCGAAAGCGAGTGTCCGTCCTGAACAGGAAGAGCGAAACGGGATAGGCGAGGCAAAGCGCTATCAGCGTCGAAAGCGTCGATAGCCAGAGCGAATTCAGCGTCAGTTCGAAGGTGAAGCCGTCATGCAGCGTGGCGCGCCAGGTCTCCAGCGACCAGGCCTCCACCATCGCGCCGGTCGGCCCGACCTCGTTGAAGGCGTTGCGGAACAGCCCGAGCGACGGCCAGACATAGATGAGGAGCAGGAACAGCGCCGCCGGGATCAGGAGCAGCGGCAGGCGTTGCGAGGCGGTCATGACGCCTCGCGTGCGAAGATGCGGCTCTCGCTGCGCGCCCAGACGACCGCCACCTCGGCGCCATCTGCGGGAACCGCAGTTCCGGACGGCATCTCGACGGTGAGCTGTCCATGGCCGCCGTCCTCGACCAGTACCTCGACATGGTCGCCGACATAGACGCTGCGCAGCACTCGGCCGGTCAGGCGCGCCGTATCGCCGCCGGCCGGTTCGGAAACCGGCACGATCCGCATGCGCTGCGGCCTGACGAAGAGATCGGAATCCGCGGCAGCATCCACGGGCAGGGATTGCCCCCACACGGTCGCCCGGCCCTGCCCGTCGCGCGCCAGCGGCAGCACGTTCGCCCGCCCGACGAATTCCGCGACGAAGCGGGTCGCAGGTCGCTCGTAGATGTCTTCGGCGCTGCCGATCTGCGCAACGCGGCCACGATGCATCACGGCGATGCGGTCGCACATCGTCAGCGCCTCGACCTGATCATGCGTGACGAACAGCGTGGTAATGCCGAGCGAGCGCTGGATCGAGCGGATCTCGTGCCGCATCGCATCGCGCAGCTTGGCATCGAGATTGGACAGGGATTCGTCGAGCAAGAGGAGGGAAGGCTGGATCACAAGCGCCCGCGCCAGCGCGACACGCTGCTGCTGGCCGCCCGAAAGCTCCTTGGGGCGGCGCAGTCCGAGCCCGGCCAGTCTGACGAGCGCCAGCGCCTCCTCGATGCGATTGGTGATCTCCCGCTTGCCTACGCCCCGTTCCTCCAGCCCGAAGGCGATGTTGCGGGCCACCGACAGATGCGGAAACAGCGCATAGGACTGGAAGACGTAACCCATGTTGCGCCGGTGCGGCGGCAATCGAGTGATCTCGGTGCCATCGAGAGAGATCGCGCCCCGATCGGGCGCGACGAGACCGGCCAGCATGCGCAGCGTCGTCGTCTTGCCGCAGCCGGAGGGGCCGAGCAGCGCGACGGATTCGCCCCGCTCAATGGACAGCGATACATCGTCCACGGCCACGGCGTTGCCGTAGCGCTTCTGCAGGCTGGAGAGTTCGAGGTAGCTCATCGCAAACCGTTCAGCGCGCCGCCGCGATGACCTCGCGCCGCCAGCGATTGTTCCACTGGTCGCGCAGCTTCAGGATCTCGTTCCAGTCGACGCCGATCATCCGGGCGCGATTTTCCGGCGAGGCGGCCGTGCGGGCCAACGCCTTGGGATCGATCTCGGCCTTGCCGTTGGCCGGCGCATAGAACATCCGCTCGGTGAACGCCTTCTGCGCGGCTTGCGACAATGCATGCGCCACGAAGGCGGCGGCTGCCGCCCTGTTCTTCGAGCCCGCAGTCAGGTTGATCGTGTTGACCTGGAAGACCGAGCCTTCCGGCGGGAGCAAGGCGTTGATCTTGCCGCCGGTCTGGTCGGAATAGAGCTGAGCGCGGGCGTTCCATCCTGTCGCCACCTTCGCCACGCCGTTGAGGATCAGCGAATAGCCGTCGGGGTTGGGCTCGAAGGTGGTCACGCCGGGGGCGAGTTCCTTGAGCTTCTTCATCGCGGCATCGATGGATTTGCGGTAGTCGCCGCCTTCCATCTTCTCGACCATTGCCGTCAGCGCGAGACCCTGGATGTTCGGCGGCGCGGCGAGCGCGATCTGGCCCTTGAGATCGGGCCGCCAGAGATCGGCGAGCTTGGCGAGCTGCGGCTTGAGCGCCGCATCCTGAACGATCACGAGATGGTCGAAAGTCACGGCAGGGCCGTACTCGCCGCCGGCGGCGCGCGCCTCCGGCAACAGCTCGTTCAGCACCGGGAACTCGGCGGGCGTCAGCTTCTCGAACAGCCCTTCGATATTACCGATGCTGGAGGTGGTGACGTCCATGATCGCTACGTCGGTCTGCGGGTCGGCCTTCTGCGCCCGCACGCTGCCGACCATCTGGGCCGAGGTGCCGCCGGGCAGGTAGTTCACCTTGACGCCGGGATGCGCCTGCAGGAACGGCTCGATCACCGCCTTTGTGTAATTGTCCTGAAAGATGCCGGAATAGGACATCAACGTGATCTGCCCCGAGAGCGTCTGCGCCCTAAGGATGGCAGGCGCGGCGATGGTGGCGAGACCGGACTGGACGACGAGACGGCGGGTAATCATCAGAACCTCCTGCTGGAGCGCTGCTCCGGCCGGGCGCCGGAGCAGCGTGCTGCGGTGGTGGGCGTGTCGCAGCTCAGGCCGGAACCTTGGCGGCGAAATGAGCGACGAAGCGGGAGACGATCTCGCTCAGCTTTTCGGCCAGCTTGGCTCCGGTCTCGGGCGAGCACAGCTTCGGATCGCCCTTGCCGACACCGTCATGATAGACCTCGTCATATTCGTGCGGCACGCCGACCTCGGCCCCTTCAAAGCTGGCGGTGCCGAGCCCGGTGAAGGGCAGATCGAGCACGGGATCGCGCTTCAGCGGCTTGCCGGCCGGCACGAAGTCAGGACGCATCAGTTCCGGGAAGAGATGCAGGCCGAGGCTGGTCAGCGGATCGGCGCCGTGGCCGGAGACCTTGGCCGACATCTCGGCGCCGACGATGCCCGGCAGGAGGCCGTAGGCGATCCGCCAGAGATAGAGGCTCGGCAGCACGATGCGCTCGCGCTGGTAGAGTTCGCGCGCGACCTCCGAGATCGGCCCGACATTGCCGCCATGGCCGTTGATGACGATGACCCGGGTCAGGCCGTTGCGATGCAGCGAGTCGACCATCTCGGCGATCACCGCCGTCAGCGTTGCCTGCGAGATCGCAATGCCGCCGATCATCGGCCCGAACCAGTCGGCGCCGCCATAGGGGAGCACCGGCGCGACAAGCGTTCGCACGCCTGCCTTGCTCGCCTGGAGCGCGGCGAGCTCCGCGATCTTCTCGGCGAGGAGATAATCACCCATCGGGGCGTGGGGCCCCTGGTCCTCGTGGCTGCCCATCGGCAGCAGGATCACCGGGTTGGACTTGAGCAGCTCACGCGCCTCCCCGCCGGTGATGGTGCCCATATGGACGAGAGGTTCGGTCTTGGCGGCCATGGCGAGGTCCTTCCCTTGATTTCGGTTGGTGTTCAGCGTTCCGCCGTGCGCGGATCGAGGATGTCGCGCAGCGCGTCGCAGAGCAGGTTCATCGCGAGGATGGTCAGCGTCAGCACGGCGCAGGGCCAGAGCAGCAGCAGGGGAGCCTGCTCCATCGTCGAGCGCGCCCCGCGGATCATCAGCCCCCAGGACGGCGCAGGCGGTACGACGCCGAGCCCGAGAAACGAAAGGCCGCTCTCGATCACCACCGCGGCCGCGACGGCGAGCGAGAACTGCACGAGCAACGGCCCCGCGATATTGGGCAGCACGGTCTTGAACAGCAGATGCGTGGAGCTGGCGCCGAGCGCCCGCGTCGCCTCGACATAGTCGCGCCCCTTCACAGCCAGCACCTCGGCGTAGGTCACGCGGGCGAAGCCCGGCAGGTAGAGCACCGAGAGCACCAGGATCAGCGTCGCTGCACCGGGGCCGAGCAGCGTCACCACCAGCAGCGCCAGCAGCACCGGCGGGAAGCACATGATGATCTCGACACTGCGCACCGTGAGGAACGCGCCCCAGTTCCTTGCCCATCCGCCGATCAGCCCCAGCGTGACGCCGACGAGCCCGGCGGCCAGCGCCGAGGCGAAGGCGACGGAAAGGCTGGTGCGCGCGCCCCAGATCAGCCGCGAGAGCACGTCGCGGCCGAACTCGTCGCGGCCGAGCCAGGATCCGGTCATGGGCCCCGCCAGCCGGTTCGCGACGTCCTGACGGACCGGATCGGGCAGCGGCAGCAGCGGCGCGGCGAGCGCGATCAGGAGGATCAGGGCAACGCAGCCCCCCGGCAGAGCCAGCTTTGTCAGGCCACGCCGTCTCATGCCGCCTGGACCCGCGGATCGATCGCCGCATGCAGCAGCTCGACGAGGAGATTGATCAACAGGAAGAGCACCGAGATCGTCAGGATGATGCCGACGACCATCGGGTAGTCGCGGCCCTCGACCGCACGCAGCAGCGGCGTCGACAGCCCCGGCCAGTTGAAGACGTATTCGACCAGCACGGTGCCCCCGAGCAGCGTGCCCATCTGCAGACCAAGCACGGTAACGACCGGGTTCAGCGCGTTGCGCAGCACGTGCACGACCAGGACCCGACGCGGCGACAGGCCCTTGGCGCGGGCTGTGCGGACATAGTCATGGGCGAGCGCATCGAGCGTCGCCGCCCGCGTCATCCGGAACAGGACGGCGGCAAGCCCCTTGGCGATGGCGATCGCCGGCAGGGCGAGGAGCTTGAGATGCTGCGCCGGGTCCTGTGCGAAGGCCACATAGCCGCCAGCCGGCATCAGCCTGAGCGTCTGAGCCAGCAGCAGGACGAGCAGCGTGCCGACGACGAAGACGGGCACGGCCAAAAGGAGCGCAGTGATCCAGGACGCGACGCGGTCGAAGGTTCCGCCGCGATGGACCGCCGCATAGATTCCCGCCGGCACGCCGAAGGTGATCGCGATGACGGTGCCGGCCAGGATCAGCTCCAACGTCCGCGGCAGCCTGAGCGCGATCTCCTGCAGGACGGGATAGTCGTCGACGAGGGAGTTGCCGAGGTCGCCGCGCAGCAGCCCCGCGAGGAAGTTCCCGTATTGCGCGAGCAGGGGCCGATCGAGACCAAGCTTCTCGCGCAGTTCCGCTACCGAAGCCGGATCGGGCATCGCGCCTGAGGTCGACAGCAGAAGCTCCGCCGGATCGCCCGGCACCATATGGAGCGCCAGGAAGACGATCGTCGCCACCAGCCAGGCCGTCAGCACGGTCAGGATCAGTCGTCGTCCGAGCCAGGCCGCGCTCATCCGAAATAGGTCTCCTCGAGCATGTTGCCTGAGGAGTTGGAGAGCGCGCCGGGCAGGTTGGTGAACCCCTGCACGCTCTTGTCCATCCCGTAGCCCTGCTGCCGCCAGGCGAGGCCGACCAGCGGCACCTCCTCCAATGCGGCGCGCTGCATCTCCTTGTAGATGTCGACGCGCTTGGCCTGATCGAATTCCGCTCGCCCCGCGGCGAGCGCAGCGATCGTTCGCGGCGCGTCCACCTTGAAGGAGCGGCCATGCGAGGGCGAGAGCGAGGTATCCAGCACGACGGTCAGGCCATCGGGGTCGTTGTTGTCCGAGGATACGCCATGGATCGCCATGTCGTATTGCCCGCGCGAGCCGCGGCTCACCCGTGTCGACCAGTCCGGCAGCTGCAGCTCCGCCTGAATCCCGATCGCGGCGAGGTACTGCTGGACGATCTCGGCGGTGTCCTTGTGCATGCCGAACTGAGCCGTGGCGAGCAGCGTCGTCTGGAAGCCGTTGGCGAAGCCGGCCTCGGCCAGCAGGGCCTTGGCCCGCGCCGGATCGTAGTTCCAGCCATGCGCCAGCTCCTTGTCGTACCAGGGCGTGCCCTCGACGATCGGCAAGCCCTCGAGCGGCTTGCCGCGGCCGAAGAAGGCGACCTTGACGATGTCATCGCGCTTCACAGCATGGGCGACGGCGCGGCGCACGCGCGGGTCGTTGAAGGGCGGCTTCGTGCCGTTGAACAGCACGTCCATGAACGGCCCTTCCTGGTTGTCGAGCTTGAGCCGGGGATCGGCTTCGACCGCCGCCATCGACTGCCAGGGCACATACTCGATCATGTCGACATCGCCCGAGACCAACGCCGCATTGCGCAGGTTCTCGTCGGCGTACACGACGAACTTGATGCCTTTGAGCTTCGGAATGCCCGGCTTATAGAACTTGTCGAAGGCGGCGAGCTCAAGCGAAGTGCCTCGCTCCTGCCCGACGAGACGATAGGGGCCAGCGCCGATCGGCTCGTTCGGGCTCGACTTTCGCCAGATGACGAACGTGTTGTAGTTGGCAAACCAGCTCGGCAGCGTCGCCTGCGGCCCCTTGGTGACAAGGCGAACGGTCTGCGGATCGGGAATCTCGACCCGCTCGACCAGCTGGAATTGCGACCGCATATAGGCGGTCGATTTCTCGCCGGCGATCTGCTCGATCGACCACTTCACGTCATCGGCCGTGACCGGTTCGCCGTTATGAAAGACGCAGCCCTTCCGCAGCTTGAAGACCCAGGCGCCTTCCGCGTCGCGCGACCAGGATTCAGCCAGTTCGCCGCGTAATTCGCCCTTGGGATCATAAGAGACGAGGCTGCGGTGGGTCAGCATCTTCACAGTGCCCGCCGATGCGCCGGTCGAAACCCATGGCTGCAGATTGGGCGGGAAGGCGGAGAGCCCGTAGCGGATGATGCCGGAGGAGCGCTGCGCGCGCGCCGGACGGCTCAGGAAGGGCGAAGCCAGGAGTGGAGCGGCAAGGCCACCACCAAGGACGGAACGGCGAGAGATGGTCATCGGCTGATCCTCTGCTGCTATGTCCAATGGCCCGCCGGACTATCCCGGCTCGTGGCCTGGGAAGGAGACGAGTGGCGGAACCGTTCGGGTACGAGCAATTGCCGCGCCAGCGTTCTCGACATGCCGGACGAATCCGAAATCTCGATCCGGAAACCGGCTTCGCAGCATCATGAGAGGCAGCACGGTCATGAGGTTCCCCGGCGTGGCTTCGGCGCGCTTCGTCGCTCGATCCATGCTCTTGATGCACCATGTATACGTGGCGGATTTTTTGCTGTCTACTGCCGACTTGCCCTATACCGCGCAGAATGCGGGGCACCAACGATGACAATGATTGAGCAAGATGAAACGGCTGCCGCGCGCAGCAAGCCGACCCGCGAGCGGGTCTACCTCTATGTGCGGGAGCAAATCCTGCGCGGGCGGTTCCCCGGCGGCTCCTTTGTCGAGGAGGAGGAAATCTCCTCGGCGCTCGGCGTTTCGCGCACGCCGGTCCGCGAAGCCTTCCATCGGCTCGAAGCCGAGAGGTTCATCGACCTGCTTCCGCGCCGCGGCGCGCTCGTCCGGCAAGTCACAGCCCAGGAATTGCTCGATCTCTACGAAGCCCGGCGCATGATCGAAGGGCATGCGATCAGCCGCATCTGCCGGGAAGAAATTCCATTGCCTGCCGACATGCAGGCCATTCTCGACGAGCTCGAACGCATGCCGCAGGACGACTATTTCAACCGGGTCGAACTGAACCGCCAGTTCCATTTCGTCATGGTCGCGGCCGTCGGCAATATCGTACTCTCAGAACTCTACCAGTCGCTTGGCGCGCGCCAGCAACGCGTCGCGATGACCGCGATCCACGCCGACCCCACCCGCATCGCGCGCATCAGCAAGGAGCATCATGCCTTGTTCGCGGCACTCGCCGAATGGGACGAGGAGAAGGCCCTCGCCATTCTTGAGCAGCATCTGCGCCCGATCGTCGGCGTGATCTCGCGCCTGCCAGATTGAGCCGGGCTCCCGGGGCACAGTCTTGGGAACTGCGAGGATCGCCCGGAACCGGGCCGCGCGCCGCAGTCGGCCGAAAGCGAGATCTGGTCGACTGTCTGCTGCATCGCTCGCTACCTTGTCGTCGAGGTCGTCGTCCATGCGAGCCAGCGTTTCCGACCATTCGTCGAACAACTCTGCACGGTCTTCGATGTTGACAGGCGGGCTGAGGGCGCCGGGACGCAGCACGTTGCGATAGAAGTCGACGACAAGCTTCCGGTGTTCGAGCCAGCTGAGCTTGGATAGGTCGCGGCCGCCAACCTTGTTGGCGAGGATCAGTGCAGCGTCACCCGAACAGCGCTTCCATGAACGGCTCCTCATAGTGATCAAGGCGCTTCGCCGCCAAGCGCCGCGCTTGCCTTGGACACGTCGTGCGCAGGTGAAGCGTCTCCTCTCGAGCGAGCCCTTCTCACTAGACGGCACCCTGATCGAGGCCTGGGCCGTGAAGAGCTTCCGGCCGAAGAACGGTGGTAGTGATGGGCGCGATCCACCGACGGACGATAATGCCAACGGCGAACAGAGAGCCGGGAGTAATGGCCAAGTCGACTTCCCTGGCGAGACGCGCTCGAACGCGACGCACGCCTCGACCACCGATCCCGACGCGATGCTCTACCGCAAGAGGCCCGGCGTCGGCGCTATGCTCTACTATATGGGTCATGTGCAGATGGAGAACCGCAACGGTCTCGTCGTCGATGCCGAGACCACCCGGGTTTCCGGTCATGCCGAACGGGTGGGGGCAGTCGAGATGGTCAAGTGCGTCACGGCGCCCTCGAGCAAGAGGCGCGTCACGGTCGGGGCCGATCGCGGTTTCGACACCCGCGACTTCGTCGAGGATCTCCGGGAACTCCGCGCGACGCCACACGTCGCCCAGAACACCGCGGGTCGACGATCGTCCATCGAAGCCTGGACGACTCGCCACCCCGGCTACGCCGCGAGCATCAGGGTGAAAAAGCGGATCGAAGAAGTGTTTGGTTGGATAAAAGGTTAGGCCGGGCAGAGGAGGATGAAGATCCGAGTACTCGCCAAGGTGCGTTTCGCCTTCACCTTCGCAGCCGCCGCCCACCTGGATCGTCTGCCATCTCGGCCCGGTGTTGGACAGTCAAGCGGACGTGCAACACCTCTTTCAAATCGAACACAGTGAAACTTAATTTCGGGCTTCTGGTCGATTGATGTTGCCAGTTTTACTGATTCTGTCTGGTTTTCTCAATGCCCCTTCGCTTCGGCGCATGCTCGCGAGGCCTCTTCAACTTCCCGAATCGGACGCAACAAGTATTGATTCCGTGTTTCGGCAAAATTGCTGATTGGATCAGCGTTGGAGAACGAGCCGGCGACGGAGTAATCTCTGGATAGATCGGCGCCAAAAACGGAAGTGATAGTTAGAGGAAAGCTGTAAGGCCCCTTGGGTTCGATCAGGAGCCATGCGCGCGCCAATTCCGAGCACGGCACGCCTTTCAACACCTCTGTCGCCACGTTATTGCTACCGGGCATCGTCGGGAAATTTCCAATCAACCACGGCTGTCCGGTGGCGCTCGCGCCCATGACATGTAGCACCCCGGGCGAATGCCCGGTTAGGTCAATCACCGGCGTCCCGGGTTGAAAGCCGGCCTCATTTGCGGTTTTCTGGACCGCCTCGATGAATGCTCCCATACCGGGCGCGACTCGCAGCACGCCCCCGCGATCCCCGAGATCGATGAGGTAGTCAGCATGACGCAAAGGACCAGGCTGATAGTACGGCTTCTCGACCCCGAACAGAATTTGGCCTGCCGTGACAAACTGAGCGCCAAACGCAAAGGGCAAAAACAAGGCTATCGCGTTCTCGGGTATAGACCGTACCCTGATGAGAACAATTCCGGACAATACCCAAAATAACCCGACAAGGCCCGCCATGAACCAATAATTATTCGAAGTCCCGAACACAAATGCGAGCGGCAATACCCCAAGAAGAATTGCGGTCTCTCGTCGATCTGCCGTTTCTGGATAGCCGCGGCCACTTCTGTTATAAACGAGCGCGAACAGCCCGGCCGAAAGGCCGATCGCAGCTAGGAACATCTGCTGCCATAGGCCATAATCGTATGGTAAGCCCAAGGAGCCGGAGATAAGCGAAAGCGCGAGGGC
The DNA here is from genome assembly GCF_052113585.1 of Allobosea sp. TAF32. Classification (NCBI taxonomy): domain Bacteria; kingdom Pseudomonadati; phylum Pseudomonadota; class Alphaproteobacteria; order Hyphomicrobiales; family Alloboseaceae; genus Allobosea; species Allobosea sp. TAF32. The sequence goes on from NZ_JBFRDM010000001.1 coordinate 356,048, forward strand.
GGCACAGATCGCGCAGGAAGCATACGCGACCGCGCGAAGCGCCCTATTTTCCGATGTGATCAGAGAAGCCGAAGCGATGACGGCCAAGCAGCCAATTGCCATTGCTCTGAGAGCTTGCCAATCAAGGGGGATCGGGTCGATCCTGAATATTGCGGAGAGCGTATAGCCCATCCCATAAGCGCCGGCTCTTTCAAGTCCAACCGAAAACCTTTCCATAAAGCCGGCAAGGGAACCATCAAGCACCAGAGCGGTTGCGACCAAAAGGCCGCAAAAGATGAGGGCCACCGCGACTACAAGAGCAACGCTCAGTCGCTTCGCCACGACAAGATAGAGGAGCGATAGCGATCCCGCGATTGCTGCCGTCGTCGGCTTTGCCATGAAGGCCAGCCACCCCCCGAGTGCGATCAATAACCAGCCGACTGCGGTGGAGAGACCAACGGCTCTTCGCGATAGAAGCAGCCCAATGGCCGTCATCATCAAGGCTTGAAAAGCAAGCCAGTTATAGCTCGGTGTTGGCAGCCACAGGCGAAGCATGGCGAGAGAGGTCGTGCCCAGCGCCGCAGCAATAACCAAGCGCGGCAGCCGCCCGCCCACCTGGTTTTGCAGGGCGCTGCTCAACACGAGCCATGAGAGGGCCCATGCCAAAATAAACGTAATTGCTATGTTAATCTGCCTAAGTGTAGCTATGTCATGATTGGATATATCGTATAGATAACTATAAATAAATCCAAATTGCGAAAGTATAAACTTATATTTCAGTGGATTCGAGATCGATGCAAAATAATAACCTTCATCAACTAAATCTATACCCATATTAGAATAAAAGAGCGGAATCCACAGTATTACCGCAGAACATAAAGCAGAAATAGCGACCGCGAATCCAAAAAGAGAAATTCTAAAATTTGAATTACCCATCAAAGCAGTCCGATCGAGATTTATCGCGCCAAATGAGAGACGCAGTTAACTTTCGCCTTGTGCCGGCACGCCTGGCTTTCGAGGCACTCCTGTCATAGCGTTCGCCGAAGTGATGCAATGCGAGGTTTGGCAAGGACAGAAGATCGTGACGCTCGGTGGTCGTAGAGCTCCCAAACCCGCCTTCGACAAGATCTACATAGTGGGAAGCGGTTCGTACTCATTTTGCGGAAGCGCGTCGCGTAAGCCAGCGCGCAACAAGCGCTACCTATGGAGCCAAACCCTCTCGTTGCGATGGTCTCCAATCCGCGCATCGTCCCGGCTTTTCATCGCGGCGCCCAATCGCCAACGCGGTTGCTAATGCATCAACCCACGCGCTGCACGCAAGTGAACTCGATGTCATCCGCGGGGCGGGAGCGATCAGTGACGTGCACCGGGATTGTTTGCCGCAGCCCTCGGCCTATTTGGTCCACCCCCGCTGAATTGCCCCCCCCTTGCAGGATGTCTCGAGGCATAGTGGTCCTGCCCCGCCTTGTGGCCCAGGAACTATGCCAATGTTCGGGCATCGAAAGGTTGGTTCGCAAAGGGCACGAGCAGGCCGCTGAAAAAGGCGCCTCCCAACGGCGCATTGGCGTGTTTCCGTCCTGCTGAGCGGACGGAGGGGTTTGATGCGCGGTATGGACGAAAGAGCGGGGTCGCTGTTCAGCTACGTCGATCTTGAGCGCCGAATCCCCTCTTGGCGGGCTGAACGAGAGCGAGGCGCACACGGACGACCCGGTCAGGATACCAAAGCCACATCGAAGACGCCCGGTGACCCCAGCGAAACCTCGCCGCGCGGGCTATTTCATCACTCTGATAGGGGCAAGCAGGCTAGCCAGGGGCGGATCACGTGATTGGCGCGAAGAGGCGGCTTGTCTTATGGGATGCCGTCCACCGACGACTATACACCTTCGTTCTCCCCGCGTCGTCCCTATGCAGCGTTGATTCGCCCCTTACATCATGACACAGCAATTGGGAACGCCGACTCGGCGCGTTAATCCGGCCGAACACGATGGAGAACGAACACGGTGAAAGACCTTGTCATCTTTGGGATCGGCAATATCGCGGAGCTAGCCGCCTTCTACCTCACCCGGGATGCCGGCCGTCGCGTGGCGGGTTTCACCGTGGATGCGGCCTATGTCACCACGCCTTCCTGGAATGGCCACCCGGTGAGCGCATGGGAGGAGATCGAGCGCCGTTACCCGCCCGAGAGCACCGACGTCTTCGTCGCGGTGAGCTACTCGAAGCTGAACAAGCTCCGGCGCGACAAGGTGGCGGAGGCGCGGGCCAAGGGCTACGACATTGCGAGCTACGTCAGCTCCCGCGCGACCATTTTCGAAGATTTTGTGCCCCGACCCAACCAGTTCATCCTGGAAGACAACACCATCCAGCCGTTCGCCCGGATCGGAGAGAACGTGACCCTGTGGTCCGGCAACCATATCGGTCACCATAGCTCGATCGCCGAGGATACCTTCATCGCGTCCCATGTGGTTGTTTCGGGGGGAGTGACGATCGGGCCGCGATGCTTCATCGGCGTCAACGTCACCATCCGCGATCACGTCACGGTCGGGGCAGATTGTGTCATCGGCGCCGGCAGTTTGATCCTGTCCGATATTCCCGATAACTCGGTTCTGTCACCCCCGGCCACGGAGATTTCAAAGGTGCCGAGCCATCGCTTGCGGCAGATCTGACGGCGATGGCCTGGCGCAAGCTCGGACTGGTCTTCACGCCGTCAAGCCGACATCCGGCGCTGGCCTCCCACGCGGCACTCCCGGTCGCGGCCCCGTTTGCGAGCGATTTCGTCAGGGTTTTCTATTCCGGGCGGGACGAGACGAATCGGTCTTCGGTCGGCTCTGTGGTCATTCGCGTCGCCGAACAGCCGCGGGTCGAGGATGCGCCGCCGGATCCCGTCCTGCAGCCCGGGGTGCTCGGAGCCTTCGACGACAGTGGTCTTGGCGTCGGCAGCGTGGTGCGCGGTGAAACCGAAGATCGGCTCTATTATATGGGGTGGAACGTCGGGGGCTCGGTGCCTTGGCGCAATGCCATCGGTTTGGCGGTGGGCTCGGCGGAGCATGGTCGCTTCGACCGGTTCTCCGTCGGACCGATCATGGATCGCGACACGGTCGACCACTATAGCCTTTCCTATCCTTGGGTCCTTAATTCAAGCCCCGGCGTCTGGACCATGTGGTACGGTACCCACCTCGCCTGGGGCGCAGACAAGGCCGACATGTCCCACGTCATCAGGCGTGCGACGAGCATTGACGGCCTTAACTGGACGCGCAACCCGACGGTCGTGCTCGGTCCGGAAGTAGATGACATCGCTGTCGTGCGCCCCTCCGTCCTTGCCACGAGGGAAGGCTTCCAGATGTGGTTCGCGCGACGCGGGGAGGGTCCCTATGGTCTCGGCCACGCCATCTCCCCGGACGGCATCTCATGGCGTCGTACTGGCGAAAGGATGCCAATACCGGACAGTGGGGGCTGGGAAAACGGCGCAGCGACCTATCCCGGCGCCTTCACCCACGCCGGCCGCCTGTGGCTCCTCTATAACGGTGAAGGCTACGGTGCGACAGGCTTCGGGCTCGCCGTCTGGGAGGAGTGACGGACGAGAACGGTGAACTCCCACAGCCCGTAATCCTGGAGGATGGCGACCTGTCGGCCATAGCGATCGAGGCAGGTCCGCAGCATCGCCACCGGATCGACATAATGCAGATCTTGGCGGCGCCGCTCCGAGTCCGAAGACATCGACAGCATGTTGAAGCCGAAGCCTCGCCGCCCGAGGCGGGCCAACTTGTCGATAGTCGTATCAACATAGATCGCCCAGGCTGATGCATCCGCCCCGCGCCGCACATTGAAGATGCCGCTGGCGATCGCGAAGTCGTAGCCCTCTGGCGGATCGTCGCCGATCCACCAGCGCCGATCCGGCCCCTCGCCGAAGGTCTGTCGCGCCGCATCGATCATGGCGGACGACAGGTCGCAGCCGAGATAGCAGCCGACATGGCCCGCTTCGCGAAGCACCTTCAGGAAGTCGCCATAGCCGCAGCCCAAATCCAGCACGGATGTCGCAGGGTCACTGGTCAGAAGCCGCAAGAACTGCTCGTGCCGCAGCCGGTGAGACGCATCATCCTTCCAATCCACGCCCTTCGCGGTCGGCCCATGACGCTCGATTGCCGCAGTATAATAATCGCGAACCGCGGATTGAATTCGATCCGACACGCCGTTCATCCTGCTGACCCGGCCATTTCGCCGAAGACGATGGCTCGGGTCTGTGCCAGTCCCAGATTGAGGAGGGTATCGACGATCGATACAGCTGGAGCGAAGGCGCCCCAGATTTGCGGGTAGGGCTCTCCGAAACGGCTATAGTCCATCCACTCGACCCGAATACCAAGCGCGTGGAATTCGCCCTCGTCAAGATAGCTCTTGGCTGAGGGACCCGACAGGTAGGCTCGCGCACCGGCGACCGCTGAAAGCTTCACCAGCCGTTCCGTTGGCCGCATCGCAGCCATGTCCTCTCGCGGCAGAAGGTCGATGTCCCGGACGAAACGCGTTTCAATCCTGAGGGCCCGGCACAGGGCCGTCGTCATCGTCTGATTGACGTCGGAGAGTGTCGGCAGATCCGCGACGCTTTCGAACAATTGCCTGACAAATGGAAAAATGTCGTCGAAATGGGGCGCGCGGCGATAGGCGACTTCGATGCTCTTAAGGTGTGTCCGCCACCAATTGGGATCGGCAATACGCACGCCATCAATTGGTGCGTGGAAATTGCCTTTCTGCATGATGGGCACAGACAGCCAGTGAACGCCCTGCGACGTCTTGATGGCGTTGCGTGTTCGCCAGTCGCGGCGGGTGAACTGCACGCTGTCGAAGAACACGAACGTGTCGCAGAGAGCGACAGCTGCGAAGAAGCCTCGCCAGGGGATATAGCTCGACTGAATAATCGCAACGCGTGTCATTCAGAACCGGCGCCCGAAATAGGCAAAGATGGCCTGCGCAACTCTGTGAACTTCGCTATCGTCGAGCGTGTAATACAGGGGCAGGCGCAGAAGGCAGTTGCTGATCTGGTCGGTGACTGCCAGATCTCCCGATGGCCGGCCGAACTTCCGTCCAGCCGGCGCCGAATGAAGCGGCACGTAATGGAAGACGGCGTTGATGTTGTGCGAGTTCAGATAGCGGATTAGATCCGCACGAACCGCCTCCGATTCCAGCAATATCCAGAAGATGTGGCCGTTGACCTCGGTTCCGGTAGCACGGGGCAAGGTAATTTTACCGTCCGCGGCCAGAGGCGCCAGCAGATCCCTGTAGAGGTCATAGACAACGCGCCGCCGCGCGCAGATGGCGTCGGCTTGTTCGAGCTGCGCCATGAGGAAGGCGCTGACGACCTCCCCCGGAGAATAGGACGATCCGATATCCTGCCAAGTGTATTTGTCGACTTGGCCCCGGAAGAAGCGGCTGCGATCCGTACCCTTTTCGCGAATGACCTCGGCACGATCAAGGAGACGCTCGTTGTTGAGGATGAGTGCTCCGCCCTCGCCCGATATGATGTTCTTTGTCTCGTGGAAGGACAGGCAGCCGAGGTCGCCGATCGTACCGAGGGCCTTGCCCTTGTAGGTCGAGAGATGGGCCTGAGCCGCATCCTCCACCACCATGAGATCATGGCGTTGGGCAATGGCCATGATGGCATCCATGTCGCAGGCCAGGCCTGCATAGTGGACGGGGACCACCACTTTCGTCCGCTCGGTGATCGCCGGTTCGACAAGAGCCGGATCGATGTTGAGCGTGTCGGGATCGATGTCGACGAAGACCACCGTCGCACCGCGCAAGACGAAGGCGGTCGCGGTAGCGGAGAAGGTGAACGAGGGCATGATCACCTCGTCTCCCGGACCCACATCCGACAGCATCGCCGCCATCTCGAGGGCCGCGGTGCAGGAGTGGGTCATCAGTGCGCGGCGGGCAGACAGAGCCTGCTCCAGCCACTCCTCACAGCGCCGCATAAACGGCCCACCGCCCGCGATGGTGCCATTCTGAATCGCCTGAGCGATGTATTCGAGTTCTTTCCCGACTATTGCAGGCCGGCCGAAGGGGATTTTCTCGCTTCGAAGGTTGTTCACAATGTCGCTTTCTGAGTGCTTCGAATCATGCGCCGCCGGTCTCCAGAGGGCCTGGTGGCCTATGATCGCGAGTTGTTTTGACAGTCGGCGCTGGCTATGTCTACTCGCATAAAGGGCTTGTCCCGCTACGCTCAGGACACTGTTTTGGCCGACCAAATTGATAGCCGCCGTGCTGAGGGCGGTCATTGCCCAGCCTGCGGCAGCCAGGGCGCCGTGGCTCTTCCAATTCCCTCAACCGACAGATCCGTCCTGAGTGACGGGCGTGTCATGCCGCGTCGATTAGACAAGATTGGGTGCCGGGCTTGCGGGCTTATCCGTCATCGCGAGCCTCTCTCCGCGGCAGAAGTGGCGGCTATCTACGCCGAGGACTATGATCTGCCGGCCTTGTCGAGCCTCGCCGACGACGCGCGCGGCGAGGCTTATGCTCAAGTGGTGGCGGGCGCCCTTGACGGGATGCCCAGCCTCGGCCGCTTACTCGAAGTTGGCTGCGGCTCCGGCGCGACCGCTCGTTCCCTGGCGCGCGTATTGCCGGTTCACCAAGTCTGGGGTCTGGATCCGGCGCTCCCCGACAACGTATTGGGGACATTGGGAAAGGTCACGCTGTCGAAAGGGTTGCTCGACGATCGAACTGAGTCGGATTGGCGCGATTTCGACGCGGTAGTTGCGATCAATACGATCGAACATACGCCCGATCCCTCCGCCTTCCTCGCGGTGATTTCCGAGCGTCTTCGCCCTGAGGGAAAAGCCGTAATCATCTGCCCAACCGCAACCCCTGCGAACTGTGAGCTGCTGTTCTTCGATCACCTTTGGACATTGTCGCGTGCTGCGTTTTCGGCGTTCGCGACCGTAGCCGGATTTCGCGTTTCCAAAACACTCGCCCTCGACGGAGCGCTTGCCTGCTTCCAGGGTTTTGTATTGGAAAAGGGTCACAGCGTGGGCGAAAATATGCCGCTCACGAACCTGGCAAACGCGGTACGATATCTTGCAGCCTGGCAAGAACTGGATGACGTTTGGTGCGACCGGCTCGACGCCCTAGGCGGCCGCGTTCAGATCTTCGGTGCAGGACAAATGGCCGCGGTCATCCGCGCATATGCTCCGCGCGCTTGGGCCCGCGTCGAGCGACTTGTCGTTGACAATCCCTCCGATGCCTGGAACCTCGGCCGGGTCGAGCGCTACCTACCCGCAGATCATGCTCGCGGTTACCGCACGATTGTGGCCGTCAACCCGCTGGCAAAGGAAGCCGTCGCCCAGCGCATCCGTCGAGACGGCGGCGAGCCCCTTATCATGCCGGATGCCATTCAATTCTAGGAGTGCACCATGACCGCAATTACGGAGCGCAGCTACGGCATTCATCGCCGGGTCGCGGCAGAAAATGACCTCGATGATGCCTGCGAGACGCTTGCGACCCTGGGCTATGGCGTTCTTAACGGGGGGTACACGTCGGCTGAGCTCGACGAGTTGTCGGCAGCCTTCGACGCCGCCCGATTGCACTCGGAGGAAGCGGCGGGCGGCCGAGAAATCCTGCGGGAGCTCGACGAGCACAACACGATCCGGGTCGCGTTCCACCACGACCGCAACCTACTCGCGCTAGCCACCAACCAGCGTGTCCTGACCGTCGTGCGGCGCGCAATCAGCGACTATTTGGTGCTTTCCCAACAAAATGGAATCATCAATCCGGCCAATGCCGCTGAGTATAATCAGGGCGCCTGGCATCGCGACCTACCCTACCAGCATGTCGTGTTTTCACGGCCGATGGCCATTAATGCGCTGTTCTGCGTCGATGATTTCACATTGGAGAACGGCGCCACGATCGTTCTGCCGGCAACCCACAGGCAGGAAGATTTCCCATCCTCTCGTTTCGTTCAAAGCGCCGCACTTCAGATCACGGCGCCGCGCGGCAGCTACATTCTACTCGACTGCATGACTTATCACACGGGTGCGACGAATCGGACTCCGATGGATCGGCGCGCCGTCAATCACGTCTATACGAGCCCAATCATCCGACAGCAGATCGATCTGCCGGCCTTGCTTGGAGAATCGTTTACGGATGACCCGCACGTGCGGAAATTGCTGGGCTACGGCGTGAAAACGCCGCGGTCGTTGGACGAATATTACGCCTCGCGCCGACGGTGACGGCAACCAACTGAGCGGGCCTGGGACCGACCACGATCTTGCCCGATGCAAGCTGCCACGCGCCGCGAGTGTCCCAATGAGGCAGGGCATGCGCCGTAACCCTCACGACGCGAAGGCGGAGACACAAGTTCTATGCGCTCAAGCGGCCCATGCGCTCAGCGTGACGCCCGCGACGATCAGTCCTAGTCCGGCGAGTTGGGTGGCGTTCAAAGCTTCATGAAGCAGGAGCGAAGCGGCGACTGGCGTAAGGACGAAGCTCAGCGCCATAAACGGATACGCCACCACCAATCCTGCCTTCTCCAGCGCCAGCGCCCAGGACACACTGGCCAAGACGCCGGCAAAAAAACCGGAGAGCACGCCAAGATCAGTGTACATGGCCAGCAGATAGCTGAGCCTCTCTCCGGACGCGACCGGCGCATGCACGACCGCACGAGCCTTGACGATCAGCTGTGCATAGATCGTGAGCGCCAGCGTGATCCCAATCCATATGAATTTGTCCATCATGCGATCTCAGTCAGAGGATTTCCATGCCACCTGGCAGCATTGGCAGGAATGCGCGACGGCTTATAAGTCCCAAACCTCGATCGAGATAGCTGGAATGACGGGCGACGATGATGCTGATGATTCGGCTCATGACCACCCTGGTGCGCCGTTAACTCTGCAATTTTGCTGCTCCATGCGTCTCCAAGAGTGGTGCCGCCGCGGAAGTTCGCAGGCACGAATCTGGCAGGATGATCTGTATATGACTGCGGCGCAGGCACAGCTCTGACTCTTGCTTCTGTTCAATCGCGCAGTAAAGCCTATAGGCCAATGATATGCGGACAAAATGCCTCATTGCGTCGATGAGGACCGAACGTTGCCGGCTAGGGAAAATACGTTGAGCGGATTTTATGGACTGAGCAGTGATCGAATTCGGCACTGGGCGGGCAATCTGCTGGTCGTAGGCGTCCCCGCCCTTGCCATCCTCGCAGTTGCTGGATTCGGGCAGCCGTTATTCGAGACAAACGATGATGCTGCGCTCGCTATGGCGGGCAGTGGCTTCGGGCTCGCCGCAGAACCCGAAGCGCATCTGACATTTTCGCATATCGCTTATGGCGTGCTCTTAAATGCACTCAGCCTTGTTTTCGGTCCTCAGGCCCATGGCGCCGCAACTCTTGCGGCCCTCGCATTGAGTCTCGGGCTCTGCATCGATGTCTACCGCACCTCTCGCTGCAGAAACCCTCTGTTTTTCGTGGCCATTCTGTCAGTAGGGAGCGCCATTTTCGCAAGCGCAATGCTGCGACCGCAGTTCACTATAACAGCGTCGATTCTCAGCGCGTCCAGCATTGCAGCCTACCTATTTCATAATATTCTCCGTCGAGATAAAATTGATGCCAATGGGGATAAGATTTTATTTAATATCAGAAATATTCTAATTTTTACTGGAATTATACTTGGATACGCGATTAGGCCGTCATCTGCTTTGGCGACCCTCGCCGCCCTCTGCCCGGCAATAATATTGCTGTTTGCTCGTGGCTCAAAAAAACAACGCGCGGATTGTATCAGATTTTCTGCATTGATCTTGATCGTATACGGCGCTCTTGCCGGAGTCGATTGGATTTCTTACGCGCTTTCGCCAGCGTGGAACGAGGTTATAAGCTACAATATGCTTCGGAGTCTTTTCACAGACTTCGGAAGAATTCAATATAATTCTGAAAGCGATGCCTTTCGGCGAGCAGCTTGGTCTGAAAATGACTACATGATGATTCAGAATTTCTTCTCTGATTCATCAATTTACGACAAATCTATCCTGGCTGAACTCACCGGCGACTATGCCGTAGATCAAATATTTTCGTTATCGGCCGTCTTGGCGTGGATATGGGCGCCGCTACATTGGCCGGTGGTCTATTGCTTGCTTGCTGCGCAAGTTGCGCTGGTCCTCTGGTCAACCGGATCGCGGAGAGCCTTGGGTCTGCTGATATTGGGGCAATTTTGCGTGATTGCCCTCGTCGCGGTTACGGGCCGCCCACCCCTATTTCGGGTGTGGTTCGCCGCAGGCGCGGTCACGATTGTTTTCCAGTTCGCGCTGATCGTCGCCTTCGGGCGATCGCAATCGCGATCTCGCTGGCCGATGCAAGCAGCGCTGAGCCTCTTCTTGATCGGATGCGGCGCGTTCGGCTTAGAGCGGGTCATCTCGGAGCATCGCGCCGATATTCGCAGCGCCGCCGGATATCGTGCAACCGTCGAAGAGGCGCGCGCGGCGTTAGATGGTAACCTGGTCGCCTGGGGAGACTCCCTCAAGTGGGAATGGCTGGTTACCCCGACACGGGTCTATTTTCCTCTGACGGAGTTCGGCGTGATTCCGATCGGAGGCTACTCGAGAACGCCTATCGCGAGCGGTGCCATGCGGCGCGAAGGCATTTCAGATTTGTCGAAAGCCCTTTGCACCGATGGAAACATTCGCCTTGTCGCCGCCTCTCCTTTAATTCCATTGCTTTCCATATTCTGCGCGGAACATTATGGCACCATGGGGACGTTCGAGCCTATAGCATCTGTCGGAGGGTCGAATGTGTATCGATTGCAGTTGACCGGGACGGCAAGATGACTGCACGCGAGAGAAGCTGGCGCTGATCGCCGACACCTCGTTGTCGGGCCTTCCGGGGCGCGCGAACTCGACCTGGTGATCGCTGAGCGCGGCAGGCCGACGATGATTGTCAGCGACAACGCCCTATGTCGGGACGCGCCTTTGGGATTTAGCCAACCGGTCGCCTCGGGACGGTGGATCGCCGACATCGGCAGTAAGCGGGACAACCGCAAGAGCCCGCCAATTTCTGGCAGAGAGTCGGCCGGTCCATTTTCAACCTGATGAGGGGTATCGGGCTGCTTGAGCGGCGATGTTTCGGAGCGATTTCAGCCTCGACACTGGGTTCCGGGCAGGTTCATCCCCTGGCGCCGGCGCGCTCATGGAAGATCAGCCTGTCGAAATTGCAGGCGATATTGGCGAGGGTCAGTTTCGCCTTGGCCCCCGCCAGACCGATGGTGCGATGAATAGGCCGAACCGGTTCTTCTGGTGGACGAAGACGCGCTCGACCGCTGGCCGGATCGTCGACTTGCTGGCATTGGCGCGCGCGACATGCTGCGGCATCGGCCGCCCCGGTTGCTTGCGACGGTGGATACGGCAGACCAGCATCTTCGTGGAAAGCCCCTTCTCGTTTTTCCGCGAGCGATGAGCGCTATCGGATACCAAGCTAGCTTGAGCCCAGTCCAATGGGCCTCCTCTAGCGCCAGTTCCGCCAAAGCGGGTATGGTCCTGAATCGCCTACGCCATCCAAGGGCTCAGATCGGAATGAATGAGCATTTAGCAAAACTTTCAATTGTCACAACGCTATATCGGTCAGCGGGCACGATCATAGAGTTTTATGAGCGCTGTATGGCAGCAGCTTCCCGCGAATTCCAGAACGTTGAACTGGTGCTGGTAAACGACGGTTCGCCCGATGATAGCCTGGCATATGCGCTTGACTTGAAGGAAAGGGATCCGCGTGTGGTCGTCGTCGATCTGTCACGCAATTTCGGTCACCACAAGGCCATGATGACCGGACTGACGGTCGCGTCGGGAGATTACATATTTCTGATCGACAGCGACCTCGAGGAGGAACCAGAACTCCTCAACACGTTCTGGACCCGCTTCCGGAAAGGTGACTGCGATGTCGTCTACGGCCTCCAGGAGACGCGCCGTGGCGGCTGGTTCGAGCGTATAACCGGAAAGATATTCTTCTGGCTCGTCGACAAGCTGAGCGACGAGAAACTGCCACGCAATCTTGTCACTGCGCGCCTGATGACCCGCGACTACGTGCGTGCGCTCATCCGCCATCGTGACCGCGAGTTCTTTATCGCGCACCTTTGGGTGCTGACGGGGTTTCGCCAGGAGCCGCTGACTGTGCGCAAACTGGCGTTGTCGCCAACGACCTACTCGGTAGCACGACGCGTCGAGATGCTGGTCAACTACGTCACGACGACGTCGACAAAAATTCTCTATATAATCCTGTATCTCGGTTTCACGACGGCTTTCATATCTGCAGCCGGTGTTGCCTATATCATCGGCCGCTATCTCTGGGCCGGAGTTGCGACTGAGGGCTGGGCTTCGCTCATTGTGTCGGTCTGTTTCTTCGGCGGTCTCACGATTCTGATTCTTGGCATTCTCGGCATTTATATTGCAAACATCTTCTCCGAGACCAAGCGACGTCCCTACGTGGTTGTGCGCAGAATTCATCGCCACTCTGAGACCGTCGCAGCCGCCAAGCCCCATTTGTAAGGCTACGGTACTGTCTCGTCGCTACGCTCCTGCTGATGGCTGGCTTGGCCAGTTCGTTGTAAAAGCTCTAGCATTTCCGGCGCTTGTTGAATCGATTGTGAAGTGACGCTTTGCCGACCGCCTGATTCAACGTGATCGTTGATGAGGGTGGGCGAAGGCGCGGGCACTGAGCGATGATCTTCGTGGGCGGGTTTTGAAGGCTTCGAGCGAGGGGCATTCGGCACGCCAGGCTGCAGCCCGGTCCGGGGTCGGGATCTCGACGGCGATCCGGTGGATCGCTCGGGCGAGGCTCGGCGAGACGACGGCGCGGGTGCGGGGTCGACGGCGGGCATCGCGCCTGGATGCGCATGCATCCTTCATCGTGGGGTTGATCGAGGATCGCCGGGACACGCTGAACGAGATGATGGCGCGTCTGTCGGGCGAGCGGCCGGTCGTCGTCGGCCACAGCGCGCTCAGTTCCTGGCCGCGGTCGCATGGCTGGACCTTCAAAAAAAGTCCGCCCATGCACTGGAGCAGGAGCGCCCAGACATCCTGACGCGGCGGCGGGACTGGTTCGAGGCCCAGCCCGAGCTGGATCCACAGCGCCTCGTCTTCATCGACGAGACCGGCCTGTCGACCAAGATGGCTCGTTTTCACGGCCGGCTCCGCGCGGCGAACGCTGCCGGGCCGGCGTTCCTCATGGGCACTGGAAGACCACGACCTTCGCCGGAGCTTTGCGCCTCGGGGCATGACCGCCCCGTTCGTCTACGACGGCGCCATGAACGGCATCGCCTTCCTGCCTTATGTCGAGCAGGTGCTGGTGCCGACACTGAGGCCCGGCGATATCGTCATCATGGACAACCGACCACCTTCAGGGCTCTCGCTTGGTGAAAATTACGCAACCGGCCATGGGCAGGTCGCGGAGTTGGTCGGCCGAAAAAGTGTCGCGGTCGTAACGATCGAAGATGGCCCATGCCCAATTGGGCAGCTCGGCCTGCTCCATGTCCCTGTAAGCCTTCATTTGATAAGCGAAGTGGCGGCGAAACTGGCCGACGTTGTCGTGAATTGGATACACGCGCAGATCGGCGTCAGCGGCATCGGCCAGATCCTGCAAGACAGAACGCGGGAAGGCCCATTTGTCGTCTCGGTCACGCCATCCCTCGGTCCTCTGCCGAAAGATTTGGGGCTCGAGCTCGCTGATCTGCAATTCAGCGAATTCAAGAGCGCGCCCGTTTTCGCCGCGGTACCTCGCCTCGCGGGCGATTTCCTGGCAGATCAAGCGCAGGACAGCGTTGCCCGCCTCGAACGGCTCGAAAAAGAATGCAGAGGCGCCGGGCTTTAGCATCCGCATCGCCATATCGATAAATGGCCCCGGCTCCGCGAGGTGGTGCAAGATGGCCGCCCCGAATACACAGTCAGCGATACCTTCCGTCAGGTAGGGCTTCTGCGCGTCCATCGCTACCGGCACGCACCGGTCATTTAGCCCGCGTGCATCCAGCAAGCGCTTCAATATCGCCAGGAGGTTGGGGCTGATGTCCGTCGCGACCAGCCGCGTGCTCTGGTGCAGGTCAAGCATTGGCAACGTCGCGTTGCCAAACCCGCATCCCACTTCAACGATGAGATTTGGATCCTTCAACCCGATCCGTTCGCCAGCCTCACGACAGAGCCCGTGCCAATAATTGAAGCCCTGATAGCGCTGGTAGTAATCCTCAGCGTTCTCCAGGAACACCGCATTTACGCCTTCTCGAGCCGCCCCAACTTCACTCCTTGGTGAAAGCACCCCAGCGAAAGCCGCATTCTCATGCTGTCCTAAGTCTAGAAGCGGCTCTCTAAAAATCCGCCCGGTATCAAACGCCATCTTGTCGACCTCGCCTGATTGGAGGCTCAACCATAAAGAGCACCCGACCGATGGCAAGATCACTCAGATAAACTAACGGAGCTCGACCCGCCTGGCTCTGCGGTGACCTGGGACCGCTTGACGTTAAGGGCTGCGGGCCGCGACAGCGACATGATATGGAGCTTGTCGCTCGTTGGGTTATAGGCCACCTCCACACGCCGATGATATTGCCCGACTGAGGCGGCGAGCCGTCATTGTAGGTGATCGGCTTGGCGGCGAGCCCGTTCGGAGACAGCGTTACCGCGGTGGAAGTGTTCGCCTACGAATCGGCGGTGCTCTGAATGCGCTCGTAGCCCAGTTTGTCCTTCGGGTTGTTCGACCGAGCAAGAATTTCGGACCAATCGTCGAAAAATTCGGCACGGTCTTTGATGTCGGTCGGCGGCCTGAGAGCGGCGGGGCGCAGCACGTCGCGATAATAGCCCGTCACAAGCCGCTCCAGTTCGGTTCGGCTCGACTTGGAAAGATCGTGACGGCCCACCTTGTTCGCGAAGGCCAGTTCGGCGTCATCGGTTCGGCGCAGCTCGTCAAACTGAGCTAAGTAGAAGGTCAGCTTCTCGCCCATCTAGCGAAGCGCCCGCTTCCGGTCCTTAGTCTTGTCCCGGATGATCCCGGTCTTTCGCTTAAACCTGTGCTTGAAGGCTCCGACCACGTCCTCCGGCACGCGCATATCGAAATAGAACCGACCGTTGCGGACGATCAGGTACGGTGTCTTGGGCACGGCTTCGCTGCTCATGCATGCCGAAATGGATGGCAGCCCGAGCCAATTAAACCGTTGGATTTTCGGGAATTTAAGCCCTTCAAGGGCTTAGGCGGCGAATGGCGCTCCCTAGGGGACTCGAACCCCTGTTTTCGCCGTGAGAGGGCGACGTCCTAGACCGCTAGACGAAGGGAGCAGCGCCGGTCGTGGGCGTCTCTGTAGTCGGAGCGCCGCAACGCCGCAACTGCTTTTTTGAAGCTGTCCCGACAAAAATCCGCGGATCGGCCCGAAGGGCTTCGATTGAGGCGGCGAACATCCCCGCCTTTTCCAGGCGGACGCGGCCTCGAGATGGAGACGAGCGGAACATCCCGTCGGTAGCCGGCTCAAGCGATGCGCCGCTCACGCGAAAAAGAGCGGTGCGAGCCGCGCAGGAAGCGGCCAACAGGTCTTGCAAGCCCGCCGGCGAGATTGAAAGTTGCCGAGGCAGCTTGGGGGAGCGTTTCGGTGGGCGGCGGAAGCGAGCAGCGACGATCCCTAGCCTTCACCGCCCTGCGCCACGGCCGCCTTGCCTTTCGGGCCGGGCTCGGCGGCCTCATCGCGATCGTCTACCCCCCGGCCTGCGTCGCCTGCCAGGCCGCGACCGGCGAGGCGCAGGCGCTCTGCCCCGCCTGCTGGGGCGGCATCGGCTTCATCGAGCGCCCTTATTGCGAGCGGCTCGGCACGCCCTTCGCCGTCGATCTCGGCCCCGGCCTGCTCTCGCCGGCCGCGATCGCCGATCCGCCGGTCTTCACGCGGGCCCGTGCCGTCTGCCGCTTCGACGGCGAGGCGCGCGAACTGGTGCATCGGCTGAAATATGGCGACCGCATCGAACTCTCCCTGACGCTCGGGCGGATGATGGCCCAGGCAGGCCGCGAACTGCTCGGCGAGGCGGAGATCGTCGTGCCCATCCCGCTGCACCGCGCGCGGCTCTGGAGCCGGCGCTTCAACCAGGCCGCAGTGCTGGCCGGCGTTGTCTCGCGCCAGGCGAAGCTCCCGCTCGCGCCCACCCTGCTCGCGCGCGTCAAGCGCACGCGCCAGCAGGTGGGGCTCACCCGCTCGCAGCGCGCCGATAATCTGCAGGGCGCATTCCGGGTGCCGGATGCGCAGCGCCCTCAGGTCGAAGGCCGGCGCATCCTCCTGGTCGACGACGTCCTGACAACCGGCGCGACCGCCAATGCCGCAGCGCGGGCGCTGTTGCGGGCCGGCGCGCGCGATGTCGACATCCTGACCTTCGCACGGGTCGTGACGGATGGCCGGGAAGGCACTACATGAGAGGGCAGCATCTTATCGAGAGCCCTCAGCCCATGCCGCCGGTCACGATCTACACCACCTCCTGGTGCCCCTATTGCAAGGCGGCCAAGACGCTCCTGACCCGAAAGGGGGTCGCTTTCTCGGAGATCGATGTCGATGGCCAGCCGGAATTGCGGCAGACCATGACGGCCCGGGCAGGCGGGCGCACTTCGGTGCCGCAGATTTTCATCGGCGAGCGCCATGTCGGCGGCTCGGACGACATCCACGCGCTCGATGCCCGCGGCGAGCTCGACGAGTTGCTCGCAGCCTGAGGCACCTGGCCTTCACTGCCCCGCCATGCCCGGCAGGCAGCGCTCCTTGCGTGCCGATTTGCCTTGGCGACGCGGCGCCACCATCTAAGATCACATGATCCGCTACACGCTCATCTGCGACAACGGCCACGAATTCGAGAGCTGGTTCCCCTCCTCCGGCGGCTTCGAGGAACAGGCGAGGCGCGGCTTCGTCACCTGCCCGGCCTGCAACAGCGCCAAGGTCGAGCGCGCGATCATGGCGCCCAATGTCGCGCGCAGCGATCTCGGCGCGCGCGCGGCCGAGCCCTCGCTGGAAGCGCCTGCGCCTGCGGCCGCATCGCCGGCCCCGGTCGCGCTGATGAGCGACAAGGAGAAGGCTTTCCGCGAGATGCTGACCGCGCTGCACCAGCACGTGCATGAGAATGCCGAGCATGTCGGAGAGCGCTTCGCCGACGAGGCGCTGAAGATCCATCATGGCGAGGCGGAATCGCGCGCCATCTATGGCGAGGCAACGGCCGACGATGCCCGCATGCTGCATGAGGAAGGCGTGGATTTCCTGCCGCTGCCGCGCTTGCCCGGCACACGGAACTGAAGCCTCCGGCCGGAGCGGCGCGAAACTCCGCCCGGCGGCGCGCGAGTTCCCATAAATATTCAGGCCGCGAAGCGCCCAATTTTGCGTTCTTTGGCAAAGCGTTAGCATGTAGCCCGATGCAAGGGAGGGTCGCTCCGACCGGTCTTTGCGTCGCGGGGCCTTCCTTCCCGGATTAACTTTCTGTTATTGATTTCGGGTTTCTTTGCCGGTGATCCCGGTGCGCCCCCCGGCTGCCCATGATCCCGAACTCAGGAGGTTGCCGCATGAAGCGGGCCGCGATCGCTGCGCATGGTCTCCGTTCTGGCGGAGTTTTCAGGTACGGCGGACGTGGATCGGTCCCGATTCTGATGGCTCTCCTTGCGCCGGCCCTGGGCGCCTGCAGCATGTCGCCGGTCGATTCGGCCGCGGTCTCCGCGCCGACGACGAAAGAGCCGACAGCCGCGCGCAAGCGCGCCGTCGCGCTCGCCAAGGCCGATCCGCGCGAGAAGGAGTGCCTCGTCCGCGCGATGTATTTCGAATCGAACCGGTCGAGCGAGGCCGGCCTGCTCGGCGTCGGAACGGTGGTGATGAACCGGGTCGAATCGCAGCGGTATCCTGAGACGATCTGCGGCGTGGTCGGCGCGCCCCGCCAGTTCGCCGCCGGCGTCCTCACCCGCCCGATGCCGGAACACACCCGGCCGAAGATCGAGGCCATCGCGGACGACATCCTCAACGGCCGCCGGAACGAGGCGGTCGGATCGGCCAAGCATTTCCATATGGCCGGCATGCGCTTCGGCTACGCCAACATGCATTACGTGACCGTAGCCGGCGGCAATGCCTTCTATCTCAAGGGCGAGCGTCCCGAGCGCAGGCGGATCGAAGAGCCGACGATCCAGCTCGCCTCGGCATCCACCTCCGCGCCGCTCGCGACCGCCACACCGGCCGTGTCCACATCCTTCGCCTCGGCGCCGCTTGCCTTCGCTCCGGAGACGGCAGCACCGAAGCTCGTAACGTTCCAGGCACCGGCGGTCATGCTGGTCAAGAACGCGCCGCTGCCGCCGGGCCGGCCGCTCGATCTCGATCTGCCGAAAGCCTCCGTCCGCGCCTTCGTCGTGCCTGCGAAGGCCGACAACCGCGTGGCTCTTCTTGCGGCGTCCGAGATCCGGGGCAGCCTCTCCTCGCGATAGCCGCTCGACGCGCGCGGGAACAGTCACCGCCTTCATCCAGAGGAGCAGGCCATCGGCCCGCTCTCAAAGGAGGATGGTCCAGATGGTTCCAGAACTTTCCTGAAGCATCCTTCGAGACGCGGCCTTCGGCTACTCCTCAGGATGAGGGCTTGAGCATAGGCCCGGCTCAAGCCGAAAACCGTCCGCCTAACGTCGAAGGGGACATCGCGGAAGCTCTGGCGTTATCTTCGCCGCAGTGCAACATTCAGATTGCTCTGCAATACGGGGAGACGCCATGACCGCGACGAAGCTTGGCGGCCAGCAGACGGGCCAGCGCGACAAGCCCTGGATCTTCCGCACCTATGCGGGGCACTCCGACGCGGCCGAGTCCAACCGGCTCTACCGGACCAATCTCGCCAAGGGGCAGACCGGCCTGTCCGTCGCCTTCGACCTGCCGACACAGACCGGCTACGACCCGGACCATGTGCTGGCCCGCGGCGAGGTCGGCAAGGTCGGCGTGCCCGTGAGCCATCTCGGCGACATGCGGGCGCTGTTCGACCAGATCCCGCTGGCGCAGATGAACACCTCGATGACGATCAACGCGACGGCGGCCTGGCTGCTCTCGCTCTACATCGCCGTCGCCGACGAGCAGGGAGCCGACCGCAAGCTGCTGCAGGGCACGACGCAGAACGACCTCGTGAAAGAGTATCTCTCGCGCGGAACCTATGTCTTCCCGCCGCGCCCCTCGATGCAACTCACCACCGACATCGTCGTCTTCACGGCCAGCGAGCTGCCGAAATGGAACCCGACGAATGTCTGCTCCTACCATCTGCAGGAGGCTGGCGCTTCGCCGGTGCAGGAATTGTCCTTCGCGCTGGCGACCGCGATCGCCTTGCTGGATTCGATCCGCGCCCGCCCTGAGGTCAGCCCGGAGGAATTCCCCGGCACCGTCGGGCGCATCTCCTTCTTCGTGAATGCCGGGATGCGCTTCGTCACCGAGCTCTGCAAGATGCGGGCTTTCGTCGAGCTTTGGGACGAGATCACGCTCGGCCGCTACGGCATCGCCGATGAGGCGATGCGCCGGTTCCGCTATGGCGTGCAGGTCAATTCGCTCGGGCTGACCGAGCCGCAGCCGGAGAACAACGTCTACCGCATCCTGATCGAGATGCTCGCCGTGACGCTGTCGAAGAAGGCGCGCGCGAGGGCCGTGCAGCTGCCGGCCTGGAACGAGGCGCTCGGCCTGCCCCGCCCCTTCGACCAGCAATGGTCCCTGCGCATGCAGCAGGTCCTGGCCTACGAGACCGACCTGCTCGAATTCGGCGACATCTTCGACGGATCGACCGTGATCGATGCCAAGGTCCGCGAGCTCAAGGAAGCCGCACTCGAGGAACTCGCCAGGATCGACGACATGGGCGGCGCGCTCGCGGCCGTCGAGAGCGGCTACATGAAGCAGGCGCTGGTCGAAAACGGCGCACGCCGCATCGAGGCGATCGAGCGTGGCGAGCAGGTCGTCGTCGGCGTCAACAAATTCACCAACAGCGAGCCCTCCCCGCTCTCGGCCGGCGATGGCGCCGTCGTCACCGTGCCGGATTCGGTCGAGACCGAGGCCGTGGCCCGGCTCAAGGCCTGGCGCTCCGCCCGCGATGCGAAGGCCGCCGAAGCCGCACTGGCCGAGCTCGCGGCCAGTGCCCGCGAAAACCGCAACGTCATGCCGGCCTCGATCGCCTGCGCCAAGCTCGGCGTCACCACCGGCGAATGGGCGCAGACCCTGCGCGAGATCTTCGGCGAGTACCGCGCCCCGACCGGCGTTGACACCACCAGGCTCGGCGATGCGAGCGGCCTCGCCACCGCCAAGGCGGCCGTGGAGAAGGCGACCGAACGCCTCGGCCGCCCGCCGCGCTTCCTCGTCGGCAAACCCGGCCTCGACGGGCACTCGAACGGTGCCGAGCAGATCGCGGTGCGAGCGCGCGATGCCGGAATGAATGTGAGCTATGGCGGCATCCGCCAGACGCCGGAGGAGATCGTCAGCGAGGCCCAGGAGAGCGAAGCCGACATTATCGGGCTCTCGATCCTCTCCGGCTCGCATCTGCCGCTGGTGCGGGACGTCACGGCCCGGCTGCGCGTCGCCGGCATGGACGTCCCGGTCGTGGTCGGCGGCATCATCCCGCCCGACGACGAAAACGCCCTGCGCAACATGGGCGTGGCGCGTGTCTACACGCCGAAGGATTTCGCGCTGGACGGCATCATCGCCGATGTCGCGGGGCTGGCGGCGAAGAAAAGTTGATCGCTCTCCGCGTCATGGCCGGGCTTGTCCCGACCGTACACGTCCGGCGGTCGCAGGTGATGTTCAAGCGTCATGCTCGCCACAAGGGCGAGCATGACGGCGGAGGCTAGACCATCCCCACGCTCTTCAACTGCTGATAGGCCTTCAGGATTTCCTGAAGCGTGCCTTCGCGCGAGCGGTCGCCGCCATTGGCGTCCGGATGGAAGCGCTTCACCAGCTCCTTGTAGCGCGCCTTGATCACGACCGAGTCGGCGGTGTCGTCGAGGCCGAGCGTATCGAGCGCCTTGCGCGCGACGACGCCCACGCGCGTTTCCGGCTGGGCCGCCTGCTGCTTGTTGCGCGCGCCGAACAGATTGAAGGCGTCGTGCATGTCGGCGCTGGCGTCGCCATTCGCCTTGCGCCCGCGCTGCGACATCCGCGCCGCCTTGGAATTGACGCCGAGCTTCCAGGTCGGCCTGTGGCCGATCTCCTCCTGCTTCGCGTAGGCCGCGAGCGCGTCGTCATCCATGCCGGCGAAGTAGTTGTAGGTCGCGTTGTAGGACTTCACATGCTCCATGCAGAACAGGAAGAACTGGCCCTCGCGGCCGCGCCCCTTCGGCGCACGGAATTCGCCGCCGCGCGCGCAGCCGGGATGGTCGCAGCGCGGCGCATCGCTGTCGACGGTCGCTTCCGCCTCGGAAGAGCCGATCCTGATGCTGTCGAAAAGGCGTGAGTTGATGTTCATCGTCGACGGTTTATGAGACGCAGGGTTCGGGCCGGCAAGTGCGATGCAGCACATCGCCGAACCGAAAGGACAATCATCGCAACGGTGGCACGATCATGACCGCAATCGCTGAAAGAATCACGCGAAAGCTGACCGAAGCCTTTGCGCCACAGGAATTGAAGGTGATCGACGAGTCGCACCAGCATCAAGGCCATGGCGGCTGGCGCGAGGGCGGAGAGACTCACTTCCGCGTCAATATCGTGTCGGAAGCCTTTGCCGGCAAGAGCCGGCTCGAGCGCCACCGCCTGGTCAATGCGGCACTGGCGCAGGAACTGGCCGACCGCGTCCACGCGCTGGCGATCGCAGCGAAGGCGCCGGGCGAGAGCTGAGCGCCGCTCGCCGCGGCCACCGATCCGAGCCTGTGGAGGCCGGTCCGGCGCTACCTGACCGCGGGGGCGGCAGCCTTCGACTCCGACGGCGAGGCCGCATAGACGGCAAGTGTGGCCGCCAGCGCGACGCCCATGAAGACGAACAGCCAGCCGAAGGTGGTCTGCGGCTCGTAGCCGTGCCTGTCGAGGGTGTTGACGAGCCGACCCGAAAGCCATTGCATCACGCCCGCCCCGCCCATGAAGACGAAATTCATGAAGGTGACGCCGCGGCCGATCTCCAGAGGCGACATGAAGGCGCGCGCATGCGCCATCACCACGGCATAGGTGACACCGAACAGACCGATGACGAGGAAGAGGCCAACCGCGAGGCGGGGCGATTCCTGTCCCCAGAGTGCCAGCACCAGGCACGCCAAGACTACGATCACCCCACAACCCACGACTGTGATCTTGGCGCCGATCCGTCGATAGAGCGGCAACACCAGCAGCGCTCCCAGCGCGATGAAGCCGCCCATGGCCATCGCCGCATAGCTGGTCGCGGCAAGGTCGAAGCCGTGCACGGTCTGGAGATAGGGCGCGATCCACAAGCCGCGCGTCGAGATCGTCACCCCGTAACTCACGAAGGTGAAGGGGAAGATCAGCCAGAGCGGCCGCTTCACCAAGATCTGCCGGATTCCCTCCAGCAGCGAGACATGCCGTTGCGGAGTGTCGGGCAGCGGCGGCGGGTCCTTCAACAACAGGATCACCAGCAAGGCCGTCAGCGCCACGATTCCGGCGAGGCCGAAGACAGTCGCACGCCAACCATAGGCCGCCAGGAAATAGGCGAGCGGCGCGCCGCTCAGGGGATCGCCGACGGAGCCGAACCCGATCAGGAGTGACGACATCGTCGCGAAATGCCGCGGCGAATAGAGCCGCGCGGCGAGATAGAAGCCGGACATCAGGATGGGCGAGCAACCGATGCCGATCAGCGCGAGGGCCGTCAGGGCAGTCACATAGTTTTGCGACAGGCCGAAGATCACCGTCCCGGCGACGGCGACGAGAAGGAAGCCGGCCAGCGTCCGCCGCGGGCCTATCCGGTCGAGCGCATATCCGACCGGGAATTGCGAGAGCGCGAAGGCGACCAGCCAAGCGGCCTGCAGGCTGCCGAGCTGCCCCTGATCGAGGCCGAGATCCCGCGTGAGATCCCCCGAGATCACGGC
The DNA here is from genome assembly GCF_052113585.1 of Allobosea sp. TAF32. Lineage (NCBI taxonomy): Bacteria > Pseudomonadati > Pseudomonadota > Alphaproteobacteria > Hyphomicrobiales > Alloboseaceae > Allobosea > Allobosea sp. TAF32. Next base: position 378,990 of record NZ_JBFRDM010000001.1, read on the forward strand.
CAGAAAGGCGCGGAAGAACTGGCTCAGGATATAGGCGAGCAGCAGAACGACGAAGCTCGTCACATCAGGCCGCCTTTGCTCGGCGGCCTGTGTTCCGGCGCTCCCGCTGTCCGCAAGCCCGCTCTGCGCTTGCCCGGGACGCCCGCCTCACTTGATGCGTTCGAGCACGGAGACGTAGTTCGCGACCGCGGCCCCGCCCATGTTGAAGATGCCGCCGAGGCGCGGCTCGCTGAGCTGCATGCCCTCCGGCGCCTCGCCGGTGAGCTGCATCGCCGAGAGCACATGCATCGAGACGCCGGTCGCGCCGATCGGATGGCCCTTGGCCTTGAGGCCGCCGGAAGCATTGACCGGCAGCTTGCCGTCCTTCTGCGTCCAGCCTTCCTTGATGGCGCGGGCGCCGTCGCCTTCCTTGGTCAGGCCCATCGCCTCGTATTCGATGAGTTCGGCGATGGTGAAGCAGTCATGCGTCTCGACGAAGGAGAGGTCGTCGAGCGTCACGCCGGCCTGGGCCAGGGCTTTCTGCCAGGCGAGCGCGCCGCCCTCGAACTTCAGGATGTCGCGCTTCGACATCGGCAGGAAATCCTGGACATGGGCCATGCCGCGGAAACCGACGGCGCGGCGCATCTGCAAGGCGGTCGCCTCGTCGGCCAGCACCAGCGCAGCGGCGCCGTCCGAAACCAGCGAGCAGTCGGTGCGCTTCAGCGGGCCGGCGACATAGGGATTCTTCTCGCTCTCCTCGCGGCAGAAGGCATAGCCGAGATCCTTGCGCATTTGCGCATAGGGGTTCTCGACGCCGTTCTTGTGGTTCTTGGCCGCGATCATCGCGAGCGCGTCGGACTGGTCGCCGTGGCGCTGGAAGTAGGCGGCGGCGATCTTGCCGAAGACACCGGCAAAGCCGGCCGGCGTGTCGCCATCCTCGGGCAGATAGGAGGCCTTGAGCAGGTTCTTGCCGATCTCTGCCCCCGGCGTCTTCGTCATCTGCTCGACGCCGACGACGAGCACGATCTTGGCGTCGCCTGCCTTGATCGCCCGCACGCCCTGATGGACGGCGGCGGAGCCGGTGGCGCAGGCATTCTCGACGCGGGTGGTCGGCTTGAAGCGCAGGGCCGGATCGGCCTGCAGGACGAGCGAGGCGGTGAAGTCCTGTGCCGAGAAGCCGGCGTTGTAGTGGCCGAGCACGATCTCGTCGACCTGATCGGCGGTGATGCCGGCATCGACCAGTGCGTCGGTCGCGACCCGCACGATGAGACTTTCGACGGTTTCGGCATCCTGCTTGCCGAACGGCGTATGCGCCCAGCCGACGATTGCAGCGCTCATGACGGCTCTCCTTATAATGTGTAGCTACACGTCATCTTGGCAGCCTTGCGCCGCCCGGCAAGCCGGTATCCGTGCATGATCGCCGTGCGTGGATCGGCTGACTCTTCTTGTCTCCAGCACTAGCTGGCTGCTGGGCTCATCGCAATGCCACCGAGAGCAGCAGCCCGACGCCGCCGACGATCATCGCCATGCCCAAGATCTCGCGCCGGCTTGTGCCTTCGGAAAAGAGGCGACGCGAGGCGATCTGCGCCAGCGGCACCTCGATCAGCGCCAGCGTGCGGACATTCGCGGCCGTGGTCAGCGAGAAGCCGATGAACCAGAACTGCGAAGCGGCGGCTCCGAGGAAGCCGGCGGAGAGCGACCGGCGCCAGTTCTTGAGGCTCCGTAACAGGGCCTCGCGATTGGCGGCGAGCAGGTAGGCCGTGAGGATCAGCGTCTGCAAGCCGAGGCCGAGCACGAGAATGGTCGAGGCGCGGATCAGGAAGCCGCCCTCCGGCAGCGCCTGAATGCCGCCGCGAAAGCCGATCGCCGAGAGGGCGAAGAAGGCACCCGAGACGATGCCGAGCACGGCCGGGCGCAGGCCGGCGCGGGTCAGTTTCTCGCCGGGTTTCCACGAGACGACGATCACACCGGCCGTCGCGATCGCGATGGCGAGGAACTTCAGCGGCGTCAGCGCGTCGCCAAGCAGGAACGCCCCGAACAGCGCGACCTGCACGGGCTCGGTCTTGGTGTAGGCGGTGGTGACCGCGAAGGAGCGCTCGCGCATCGCCGCCAGCATCAGCGCCGTCGCCGCAATCTGCGTCAGCGCGCCCCAGAGCGTATAGCCCAGGGAAGCCATGCCGACGGCCGGCGGCAACCGCTCCAGACCGATGCAGGCCAGGACCAGGAACAGCACGGCGAAAGGCAGGCCGAAGAGGAAGCGCACCTGCGTGGCGCCGACGACGCCGATGATGTCCGTGAGGGAGCGTTGCGCCAGATTGCGGGCAGTCTGCAGCAGCGAGGCGAGAATCGTCGCCGGAATCCAGAGAAGGCCAAAAGCCACGGTAAGCTCCGGGAAGGAATGAGCGCCTAAGGTTGCCCGCCGCTTTTGAACCGACGCTCCCGTCTAGGCAAATCGCTCGGCAGAGGGTAGGTATGCATCTGCTGGCTGGCGACTGCGTCGGCCGTCTCGAAAATGCCGCATGCGTCGCGTTGAAAGCTGCGCGTCCCGCTTGGTCCAGACTGCCCGCTTCCTCTTCGTCCCGCCAGCTTCATCCAGACAGGTTCAAAGCCCGCCCGATGACCCCCTCCCGCTTTGCCGCCGTCCTCGCCCTCAGCTTCATCGCGACGGGCCCCGCTCTCGCCGGGGCGAGTCTGGTCGTCGACGCGTCGAGCGGTGCGGTTCTCTCGAGCGAAAACGCGACGCAGGCCTGGCGGCCGGCCTCCACCACCAAGATGATGACGATCTATCTCGCGCTGAAGGCGGTGCGGGAAGGGCGCCTCGCACTGGAGACCGCGATCCCGGTTTCGAAGCTCGCAGCCAGCCAGCCGCGCGTGAAGGTCTATGCCCGGCCGGGGCAGGAGATCACGCTCGACAACGCGCTGCGGATCATGATGGTGAAATCGGCCAACGACATCGCCTATGTCGTGGCCGAGGGCGTCGGCGGCGATGTCCCGACCTTCGTCGGCATGATGAATGCCGAGGCTCAGCGCCTCGGCATGCGCGACAGCAATTTCGTCAACCCCAATGGTTGGGACCATCCCGACCAGCAGACCAGCGCGCGTGATCTCGCCGTGCTCGCCATGGCGCTGATGCACGACTTCCCGCAATATTCGGACTATTGGAACACCTCGGCCGTGCAGCTCGGCAAGCAGGTGATGCAGAACACCAATGGCCTGGTCGGCCGCTACCCCGGCATCGAGGGCATGAAGACGGGGTTCACCTGCGCCTCCGGCTTCAACGTCGTTGCGACGGCCAGCCGCGGCGGCAAGACGCTGATCGCCGTGGTGCTCGGCTCGGTTTCCGGCGTCGAGCGCACCGTCAAGGCCGCCCAGCTCCTCGACGACGGCTTCAGCCGCTGGGGCGGAGGCGGCATCACCGTCGCCTCCATGGCGCCCAGCGGCACGCGCGCGCCGAATATCTGCGACGACGTTCGCCATCGCGGCGGCGGCGTGGCGCTGGCTGACGATGCCGACATCTCCGGCCCGATCGCCGCTTCGGCTGCCGCCGGCGGCAATGATTCGGACGGCGGCCGGTTCGGCGGCTTCACGACGCAGTCGGCAGGCCCCGTCGCTACGCGCTCGCCGCGCGGGCGCATCGTTCTCGGCCAGCGCGCGCAGGTCGTGCCGGTTCAGGTCTCCTTCGGCCGCACCGCCGGCTCCGCCGCCGCTCCGCTCGCCGCCAACGCCACGGCCCAGCCGGAATCGCGGGTCGCGCGCGGCACGGCCCCGACGATCGAGCCGGGCGCTCCCGTCGCCGCCGGGCTCGCCATTGCGCCGCGCCGCACCGCGTCGAGCAATGGCGCGATCCCGCGTGGCACCACCGCCTTCGCCCCCGCCGATGCGCCGGTCCAGCCCTCCGCCAATGCGTTCGAGGCCGGCCCGCTGCGGCTTCAGGGCGCGGTCCAGCGCGGTGCGGCGAATGCCGCGAGCCTGCGTGCGGGCGCGGCCGCCGGCATCAAACCCGCTCCCCGCAACGCCAAGGCGCAAGCGGCCAAGCCCCAGCCCGCAAAGACTCCGGCGACCAAGCCCCAACCCGGCAAGGCGCCCGCCAGCACGAGCTCACTGCCCAAGCCCCGGCCGTCGCAGGCTGCCGTGAAGCCGCAGGCCGACAAGCCCGCGGCCAAGGCAAAGGCCAAGCCCGCCAGCGACGCCTGAGGCCTGATTGGACACGGGGGCAGCCAGCGCACGCCAGGGTTTGCTGCTGGCTTTTGCCTCGGCGGCCGCCTTCGGCACCAATATCGTCAGCGCGCAGATCGCCGGGCAGGTCGGCCTCAGCGGTCCTTTGCTCGTCTTCTACCGCGTCCTGCTGATGCTGATCCTGGTCGGCGGCGCCGCGCTGGCCTGGCGCAGTTCCCTCAGTCTCGCCCGCAACGAACGGCAGCCCGTCCTGCTCTTCGGTCTCGCGACCGCGTTGGTCGGCACCGCCTATCTCTCCTCGGTCAGCTTCGTGCCGGTCTCGGTCGCGGCTGTGGTGTTCTACACCTTTCCGATCCTGATCGTGCTGACCGAACCGCTGTTCACGGCAGCCCCCTTCCGGGCCGACCGGTTCGCAGTCGCGCTCATGGCCTTCCTTGGAATCGCACTGGTCGTCGGCCCCGACCTCAGCGGGCTCGATCCTCGCGGGCTCGCCCTCGCCTTCATCGCCAGCCTCAGCGCCACCGCGCAGTTCTTCGCCGCCGCGCGCTGCGCCGAGGTCGCGACGCTGCCGAAGCTGTTCTGGTCGCATATCGTCATCCTGCCGGTGACGCTGGCGATCCTGCTGATCACGGGCGGGCTGCTGCCGCCGCAGACCTTCCTGCTCGCGCCGATCGCCGTCGCCATTACCTATGGCGGCTACATCGTCGGATTCCTCTTCCAGATCCTGGCGCTGGCGCGCATCGCGCCCGGGCCGGCCGGCCTCGCCTTCTGCGCCGAACCGGTCTTCGCCGTGGCGATCGCCGCCATCGTGCTCGCCGAGCGGCTGGGCCCGCTGCAATATGCCGGCGGCGCCCTTGTCATCGTCGCGCTGGTCATTAATGTAATAGTAGAACATTCGCGGCGGGGCGTGGTGCCTGCCTGAAGGCTGGATCGTTCTGTGTCTCAGGACGCATGGCGGCGCCCCAGCCCTTTGACGAAGCGTCGGATTTTCCCGGAAGGTGGATTCCCCTTTTCGGTCCGATGCGCTGAGACCGGACGACAGATCATGACCGGCGCCAATGCCCGCCCTGCTCCCATACCGCTGACCCTGCTCACCGGCTTCCTCGGCGCCGGCAAGACGACGCTGCTGAACCGGCTGCTGAAGGACCCTGCGCTCGCGGACACCGTGGTGCTCGTCAACGAATTCGGCGAAATCGGGCTCGACCACCTGATGGTCGAGGGTGTCGAGGAGAACATGATCCTCCTCGAATCCGGCTGCCTGTGCTGCACGATCCGCGACGATCTCATTGTCACGCTCGAGGATCTGCTGCGCCGGAGGGATAATGGCCGGATCGGCGCCTTTGCCCGCCTCGTCATCGAGACGACCGGCCTCGCGGACCCCGCGCCCATCCTGAACGTGCTGATCAACCACCCCTATCTTGCCATGCGCTTCCGGCTCGACGGCGTCGTCACGCTCGTCGACGCCGTCAACGGCATGGCGACGCTCGATGGCCATGAGGAGGCGCGCCGGCAGGTCGTCGCCGCCGACCGGCTCGTCCTGACCAAGACCGACCTCGCAGGCCCGGCCGATGCGCTGCGCGCACGCCTCGCCGCGCTGAATCCCGGCGTCGAGATCCTTCCTCCGGATGCGGCGGCGAGCGCGCTGACGGGCGCCGGCCTCTACGATCTGGCTGAGCGCCCGGCTGCGCTGCGCCGCTGGCTGGCCGAAACCGAAATCCCCGATCACGGCCACAGCCATCATCACCATCACCATGACCACGGGCACGGGCACGGGCAGGACCCGCATGACGTCAATCGTCACGACGACGCGATCCGCGCCTTCGCGGTGACGGCCGATCGGCCGGTCGCCCGCAGCACCTTCGATCTGTTCTGGACCCTGCTGCGCTCGATCCATGGGCCGCGGCTGCTACGGCTGAAAGGCCTTGTCGATGTAGCCGAGCAGCCCGGACATCCGCTGCTCGTGCATGCCGTCCAGCAGATCCTGCATCCGCCCGTCACGCTCGACTCCTGGCCTGATGCCGACCGGCGCTCGCGCCTCGTCCTGATCGTCAAGGATATCGAGGAGGAGACCGTCCAACGCCTGTGGTCGGCCTTCCTCGGCCAGCAGGCGGAGCGCGCCGAGGCCGCGCGCTCCTAGCCACCCTCGACCGGTCGCCCTGGCACAGCCGCAGCGGCCTGCTTCTTGAAGCATCTCTCCCGCATGGCGAGGCACATGCCCGTGTCTCGCCAATACGGCACAGCCTTGCGCCGGAGCGACGCATCGGGAGCGGGAGCGGATGAGCAAGATCATGGCCCTGGCTAGCGTGGGCGGCACGGCGTCGATGATGCCGACCGGGGCGCGATCGCATCCCGGCACGGCGGTGCACTGCGAAATCCGCCCGCTCTCCTCCTGCGACGGGATCGTCGAAGAATGGGCTGATCTCGCAGCGCGTGCGATCGAGCCCAATCCCTTTCTCGATCCCGGATTCGCGCTCGCTGCGGCCCAGCATCTCGTCTCGTTCCGTGACGTCGCGCTCATGCTGCTCTGGCAGGGTGAGGCAGCACGGCAACCGCGCCGACTGATCGGCCTCGTGCCGTTCCGCCGGCGCCAGCGCTTGTTCGCGGCCGAGGCTCTCGACGAATTCGCCGATCCCCGCCTGTTCAACGGCACGCCCCTGATCGACAGCACTTTCGTGGCGCCAGCCCTCTCCGCGCTGCTGCGTGCCTGGCGCCGGGAGGCGGGGCCGACCGCCGGCCTGACATTCCCGGCGGTCGATCCGGCCGGACCGTTCGCGACGGCACTCATCCGCATAGCCCGCAGGCACGGCTTCGCGGCGGACTGGCAAGATATTGGCTTGCCCGGCCCGCGGCTGGCGGACTCGGCCGGCCCCAGGGGGGCACGGACGGCTTTGGAGGCACAGGGAACGCTGCGCCTCGAAGAACCTTCGACCCTTGCCGGCCGGCGCGACGCCGTCGAGATCCTGCTTGCGCTGGAGGCGTCGGGCCAACGTGGGCAGACCGGCCGGGCAACCCTTCAGGATATCCGCGAGGCCGCCTTCCTGCGCAGCATGAGCCGCAACCTCAGCCGACAGAAACTGTGCCGGATCGCGCTGCTGATGCTGGACGAAAAGCCGATAGCGGCAGCACTGACGCTCGGCCGCGCTCCGTCGCGCTGGCTCTATCTGGCGGCCGGCGATGACGGCCTGGCCCCGGCCAGGCCGCTGGCGCTGCTCCTAGCGATGATGCGCAAGGCCGCTCCCGCGCGCTCGATCAGGCTCGCTGGCGGCCTGCCGATCTTCGAAGCCGTGAGCGGCGGCTTCGGAACGCTGCGCCTCAACCATCGACGGGCCGGCACCCCGGCCGATCTGGCAGCGCGTATTCGCCGGCGGATCGGCCAGTCGCTGTTCAGGCCTCGGCCCGCAGCACACGGCGGATGATCTTGCCCGTCGTGGTCAGCGGCAATTCGCCCCGAAACGCGATCTCGCGCGGATACTCATGCGCCGAAAGCCGTGAGCGCACGAAGTTCTGAAGCTCGGAGACCAGAGACGGCGAGCCGTCCTGACCCGGCTTCAGGACGATGAAGGCCTTGACGATCTCGGTGCGCAGCGCGTCGGGCTTGCCGACCACCGCAGCGAGCGAGACTGCGGGATGTTTCAGCAGGCAATCCTCGATCTCGCCCGGCCCGATCCGATAGCCGGAGGAGGTGATGACATCGTCGTCGCGGCCGATGAAGCGGACATAGCCGTCGGCATCCTGCGCGCCCTGGTCGCCGGTGGTCATCCAGTCGCCGACGAACTTCGCCGCCGTCGCCTCCGGATTGCGCCAATACTCGAGGAACATCACCGGGTCGGGCCGGCGCACGGCGATCTGCCCCTCCTCGCCGACAGCGCAGACCGAGCCGTCGGGCCGGATGATCGCGACATCATGGCCGGGAACCGCCTTGCCGATGGAGCCGGGCCGGCTCACGCCGATGGCGGCGCTGGAGGCAAGGACGAGATTGCACTCGGTCTGGCCATAGGCCTCGTTGATCGTGAGGCCCAGCGCCTCGCGCCCCCAGGCCAGCGTCTCGGCGCCGAGCGCCTCGCCCGCCGCCGCGACCGTGCGCAGGTTGAGCCGCCAGCGGCCGCGCGGATTGCCGGCGCCGCGCAGCATCCTCAGCGCGGTCGGCGGCACGAAGGCGTTGCGGATGCCGAGATCCTGGATCAGACGATAGGCCTCGTCGGGCCCGAAGCGCGTCACCGGCCGCGCGACCACCGCGACGCCGAAATGCAGCGCCGGCAGCAGCATGTTGAGCAGGCCGCCGGCCCACGCCCAGTCGGCCGGCGTCCAGGCGAGGTCGCCCGGCCGCGGCATGAATTCATGCGGCATCTGCACGCCCGGCAGATGGCCGGGCAGGACGCGGTGGCCATGCAGCGCGCCCTTCGGATTGCCAGTCGTGCCCGAGGTATAGATCATCAAGGCCGGATCGTCCGGCGTGGTCTCCACCGGCGTGAAATCGGGGCTGCCTTCGGCGAGGAGATCCTCCCAACCTTGCGCGCCGCGATCCGGCCCGTCGGTCGAAATCAGCAAAGCGAGTTCCGGCAGCGGCTGCGCGATCTGGCGGAGCTTGGCGAGGCCGGCTTCGTTGGTCACCACGACCTTCGCGCCGGAATCCTCCAGCCGGTAGGCCAACGCATCCACGCCGAACAGCGCCGCCAGCGGCACCGCGATGGCGCCGAGCTTGTAAGCCGCGAGATGGGCGGTCAGCACCTCTCGCCCCTGCGGCAACAGGATGGCGACGCGGTCGCCACGGCCGACGCCGCGGGCGCGCAGGGCGTTGGCGAGACGGTTGGAATGCTCGCGGAACCAGCCGAAGCTGACCGGCGTCACCCGCCAATCCTGCGAAACCTCGATGATGGCCGACCGTTCCGGCGCGCTCGCGGCCCAGCGGTCGCAGACGTCGACGGCGATGTTGTAGCGATCCGGAATGCGCCAGCGGAAAGCGTCACGCAATGCGGCGTAGTCGGTCAGGTCTGGCAATATCAAGATGGAGGTCCGGTGGCAGGCGCGGCACGATAGGCACGCGCTCAGCCCCTGTCACCTACCCGGGGCGCGGCCTCTCCGTGCGTCACGATGCGCTCAGAACATGCGTTCGCCGGCTGGCGGCAGGAATGCGTCCGAAAATGCATCGCCCGCGCGCGCCTTGTCCCGGAAGCTTCCCGCCAAAGTGAGCTGATCCAGCGCCTGCGACCAGCGCTCGCCATCGATCCCGCCCAGGCCGTGCGCCCGGACATAGGGTGTGAGCACGTTCCGCTCGTTGACCATGCCGAGCTTCTCGCGCTCGATCTCCGGCTGAGCATCCTCGTTGCGGCGAACCACCAGCTGCGCGCTGGCGCCAGGGTTCATGACGGCATCGCGGACCCCGTGCGTGACGGCGCGCACAAGACCGCGCACCGCATCGGGCTTGCTGGCGGCGAACTTGCCCGCCACGATGACCGCGTTGCCATAGAGCACAAGGCCGTGATCGGCCATTTCCATCAGCACGATATCGTCCGCCGGCACACCGCGCCCCTTGAGGGAAACATAGGTCGAGGTGCCAAACCCAAAGGCGGCATCGAGTTCCCCGGAAGCCAGCATCGGCTCCCGCACCGGAAGACCCACGGTCTCCAGCCTGATCTTGCTGTCGTCGATCTTGTTCAGGCTCTTGAAGATCGGCCACTGCGCAAAGCTGGCCTCGGCGCTCGCCGTGCCCAGCTTGCGGCCCTCCAGGCTCGCGGGCTCGGCCGTGATGCCCCGGCTCTTGCGGCCGATCAGCGCGAAGCCCGGCCGATCGTGGATGATCATCACCGCCTTCAGATCGGCGCCGGGGTTCTCGTCGCGGAAGCGGATGAGCGCATTGACGTCCCCGAAGCCGGCATCCTGCGCGCCGGCGGCCAGCCGCTGCAGCATGGCACGCGAGCCGCTGCCCGGCTCGATGGTGACATCGAGTCCCTCGGCTCCGAAATAGCCCTTGTCCTGCGCGGCCAGGAAAGGCGCGGTCAAGCCGTCGAAACGCCGGTCCAGCGCGAAGCGAACCGGCGTATTGCCCTGCGCACGGGCAGCGCCGCCGCCCGCGATGCAGGCCGCCACAAAGCCGGCCGCCAGCTGCCCGAACCCGCGCCGACACAGGACTGGGAAACGAGGGGGCGGAACGAGGGGCATGGCAGGACTCCGGGCGCCTTGCTGACCGCGATGCGGCATCTCCGCATCGTCCATGCTTCTTGACAGCATAAGATGTTGAAATGGCGTCAACGCGGCAGATGTTTCGTTACAAGGGCAGTGCGCCGTCGGTTTTCACTTCTTCCATCACTGCATAGGTCCGCGTCTCCCGGACCGCCGGCAGGGCCAGCAGCACCTCGCCAAGGAAGCGGCGATAGGCGTTCATGTCCGCCACGCGCGTCTTGACCAGATAGTCGAAGCCGCCCGCGACCATGTGGCATTCCAGGACCTCCGGCGCCCGCTTCACCGCCGCGGCGAAGCGCTCGAAGGCATCCGGCGTCGTCTTGTCGAGATAGACCTCGACGAAGACGAGGAGGTGCAGGCCGAGCTTCTCCGGATCGAGCGTGGCGCGGTAGCCGGTGATGTAGCCGTCGCGCGTCAGCCGCTTCAGGCGCTCGCCCGTGGCGGTGGGAGAAAGCCCGACCTTCTCGGCAAGCTCGACGCCGGCGATGCGCCCATCGCCCTGCAGCAGGGCGAGGATACGGCGATCCGTCCTATCCAGCATGATAATTCTCTATAAAATCGCCAAAGCATTGGATTTCATACTGGAAATACCGGTGAAATGCCAATTGATATGCGGCGATTGATCCACCATCCTTTAGATAATCCAGTCCAGCCTCCTTCGGAGCCCTTTATGGTCGCCTCTGCCCCGCGTACCGCCATGCCGCCTTTCCGCGCGCCCTATGCCGAGGATGACGGCGCCATCGCCGGCCGCCTGCTCGCCGGCGCCCGGCGCGACCCCGCCGCCAAGGCCCGGATCGACGCGCGCGCGACCGGGCTGATCGATGCCATCCGCACCCGCAAGGTCGGGCTCGGCGGCATCGAGGAATTGCTGCGCGAGTATTCGCTCTCCACCAAGGAAGGGCTTGCCCTGATGGTGCTGGCCGAGGCGCTGCTGCGCGTGCCGGATGCCGCCACCGCCGACCAACTGATCGAGGACAAGCTCGGCCAGGGCGACTTCGCCCATCACGAGTCGAAATCCGATGCCTTCCTGGTCTCGGCCTCGGCCTGGGCGCTCGGCATCACCGCCCGCGTCATCCAGCCGGGCGAGACGCCGACGGGCATCGTCAGCAGCCTCGCAAAGCGCCTGGGCGTGCCGACCGTGCGCACCGCGACCCGCCAGGCGATGCGCGTGATGGGCAGCCATTTCGTGCTCGGCCAGACGATCGAGGAGGCGCTGAAGCGCGCCCGTTCCGGCACCGGCAAGCTCTACCGCTATTCCTTCGACATGCTCGGCGAAGGCGCGCGCACCCAGGCCGATGCCGACCGCTATTTCAAGTCATATGCTGATGCGATCGACGCCATCGGCCGGTCCGCCGGCAATGACAAGCTGCCCAACCGGCCGGGCATCTCGGTCAAGCTCTCGGCGCTGCATCCGCGCTACGACGCCACCAACCATGAGCGCGTGCTCTCAGAGCTCGTTCCGAAGGTGATCGAGCTCGCTCGCCAGGCCAAGAGCTACGACCTCAACTTCACCGTGGACGCCGAAGAGGCCGACCGGCTCGAGCTGTCGCTCGATGTGATCGACGCCGTCTTCGCCGATCCCTCGCTCGACGGCTGGGACGGTTTCGGCCTCGCGATCCAGGCCTATCAGAAGCGCGCCTCGGCGGTGATCGACCATATCGGCCGGCTGGCAGAGACCTATAACCGGCGCATGATGGTGCGGCTGGTCAAGGGCGCCTATTGGGACACCGAGCTCAAGCGCGCGCAGGAGCGCGGGCTGGCCGACTATCCCGTCTTCACCCGCAAGGCGATGACGGATTTGAACTACGAGGCCTGCGCGGCACAGCTCCTGAAGCTCAGGCCCCGCATCATCCCGCAATTCGCCACGCATAATGCGCTGACCGTCGCGACCGTCGCCGAGATGGCTGGTAATGCCGAGGGCTTCGAGTTCCAGCGCCTGCACGGCATGGGCGAGGCGCTCTACGAGAAGCTGCTGCGCGAGAACGAAGGCTATGCCTGCCGCACCTATGCGCCGGTCGGCGGCCATCAGGACCTGCTCGCCTATCTCGTCCGCCGCCTGCTGGAGAACGGCGCCAACTCCTCCTTCGTCAGCGCCTCCGGCGATCCCGACGTGCCGGTCTCGCAGCTTCTGCTCGCACCCGCCGACATCATCGGCACGCCGGGCGCGGCGCGGCATCGCCGCATCCCGCTTCCGGCCGATCTCTACGGGCCGTCGCGCAAGAACTCGGCCGGCACTGAGCTCGGCCACGAAGCCAGCCTCGACGCGCTGGTGAAGGACATCGCGGCGGCGAAGAGCTTCCCGGATGCCGCGCCGATCATCGACGGCAAGGCCCAGCCCGGCGCCGCTCACGACGTGCGCTCGCCCATCGACAACAAGCCGATCGGCAAGGTCATCGAGGCCGATGCCGCGACCGCCGAACGTGCCCTGCTCGCGGCGAAGGCCGGCTTCCGCGCCTGGAGCGAGACGCCGGCCCGCATCCGCGCCGCTGCGCTGCGCAGGGCCGCCGACATCATGGAGGCCCGTCATGGGTTGCTGATCGCGCTGCTCCAGTGCGAGGCCGGCAAGACCATCGACGACGCCATCTCCGAGGTGCGCGAGACCGTCGATTTCTGCCGCTACTACGCCGCGCAGGCGGAGGAGCAGTTCGCGAGCCCGACGGTGCTGCCCGGCCCGACCGGCGAGGAGAACCGGCTGATCCTGCGCGGGCGCGGCGCCTTCGTCTGCATCGCGCCCTGGAACTTCCCGCTCGCGATCTTCACCGGCCAGGTCGTCGCCGCGCTCGTCGCCGGCAACAGCGTCGTCGCCAAGCCGGCGCCGCAGACGCCGATCATCGCGACGGTCGCGGTGAAGATCCTGCACGAGGCCGGCGTGCCGGTCAGCGCGCTGCATCTCGTGCCGGGCGGAACCGAGGCCGGCGCGGCGCTGGTCGCGCATAAGGACGTGGCCGGCGTCGCCTTCACCGGCTCGACCGCGACCGCCCGCGGCATCAACCGGGCGCTCGCTGCCAAGGACGGCCCGATCGTGCCGCTGATCGCCGAGACGGGCGGTCTCAACGCCATGATCGTCGATGCCACCGCCCTGCCAGAGCAGGTCGCCGATGATGTCGTGATGTCGGCCTTCCGCTCGGCCGGCCAGCGCTGCTCGGCGCTCAGGCTGCTCGTGGTGCAGGACGACGTCGCCGACAAGATGCTCGAAATGATCGAAGGCGCGACCAAGGAGCTCAAGCTCGGCGATCCCCGCCGGCTCGACATCCACATAGGCCCGGTCATCGACGCCGCCGCCAAGCAGCGGCTCGACAGCCATGTCGCCGCCATGCGGCAGCAGGGCCGCGTCGCCTGGGCCGGTGAGGCACCCGATCTCGGCGGCACCTTCGTCGCGCCGCATATCGTCAGGCTGGACCGCGTCACCGACCTCACCGCCGAGCATTTCGGGCCGATCCTGCACGTCGTGCGCTGGAAGGCGGGCGAGCTCGACAAGGTGATCGATGCGATCGATGCCTCCGGCTACGGGCTGACGCTCGGCGTCCACTCGCGCATCGAGACGACGGTCGAGCGCGTGGCCGAGCGCCTCTCGGCCGGCAACATCTATGTGAACCGCAACATCATCGGCGCGGTGGTCGGCGTGCAGCCCTTCGGCGGCCACGGGCTGTCGGGCACCGGCCCCAAGGCCGGCGGCCCGCATTACCTCGCCCGCTTCGCCACGGAGCAGACGGTGACGATCAACACCGCGGCGGCCGGCGGCAATGCCAGCCTGATCGCGATGGGCGAGTAGCAGCGGCTTCCCCCGTCGTTTCCGGCAAGGCGGGACGCGTCGCCGATCCGGAATCCATCGTCAGGCGTCGCGTGCGACGATGGATTCCGGGTTTTCGCTTCGCTCCGCCCGGAATGACGGCGCAGTTCCAGTTCGTTATGCCGCGCGGTAGCGTGCGAGCCAGTGGGCGTAAGGCGCCGGCAGGGTCTTCCAGGCCGGGTTCTCGACACCGAGCGCCTGCGCGGCGGCATAGGGCCAGTGCGGATCGGCCAGCAGCGGCCGGCCGAGCGTGACGAGATCGACCTTGCCCTCGCGCACCAGCGCGTCGGCCTGCTCGGGCTTGCTGATGTACCAGCTCGTCGAGGCCGGCAACCCGCTCTCGCGGCGCACCCGCTCGGCCACCGGCGCCAGGAAGGCCGGGCCCCACGGAATCTTCGCCTCGTTGGTCGAGAAGCCGACGCTGACGTCGATGAAGTCCAGCCCCTCGTCCTTCAGGCGCTTCACCAGCTCGATCGCCTCGGCAAGCGTCTCCTCGTCCTGGCCGTCATACTCGATCACGCCGAGGCGCGCGGACAACGGCCGATCCTCCGGCCAGACCCTGCGCACGGCGGCCAGCGTCTCGATCAGGAAGCGGCTGCGGTTCTCGAAGCTGCCGCCGTATTCGTCCGTGCGCTGGTTGGCATGGCGCGACAGGAAGCTCTGCGCCAGATAGCCATGGGCGAAATGCAGCTTCAGCCACTCGATGCCGATGTCCCGGGCGCGCTCGGCGGCGGCGACGAAATCGGCACGGACGCGCTCGATGTCGACCTGTGTCATGGCGCGCGGCACGCGCGAGAGTCCGCCGCCCTGAGCGATGGCAGACGGAGCGATCGTCTCCCAGCCGCGGGGATCGTTTGCCGGGATGTGATCGTCGCCCTCCCAGGGACGATTGGCGCTGGCCTTGCGGCCGGCATGGCCGATCTGGATGCCAGTCACGGCGCCGGCCTTGCGCATCTCGGTGACGATCGGCGCCAGCGCCTCGGCCTGTGCGTCGTTCCACAGCCCGAGGCAGGCCGGCGTGATCCGCCCTTCCGGCGAGACACCGGTCGCCTCGATGACGACAAGGCCGGCGCCGCCACGGGCCAGCCCGGCGAGGTGGGCGCGATGCCATTCGTTGGCGACGCCGTCCTGCGCGGAATACTGGCACATGGGCGATGTCACGATGCGGTTTCGCAAGGTGACGTTCTTCAGGCTGAAAGGATCGAACAGGCCGGACATGCTTAGCTCCGCGTAGGGAATTTGATTGTTCGATAATTCGATATTTTTCGAACTTTGGCAATATCAAATCCCTGTGATAGGATTCTCCGATGCGACATGCCCGCCTGCCCGCTTCGGAGGAAATCGCGCTGGAAGACGTCTTCCACGCGCTGAGCGACCCATTCCGGCTGGAGGTTATCCGCCGGCTTGCGACGGAAGGAGAGGCGAGTTGCCAGGCCCTTGAAGGTGACCGGCCGAAATCCAGCGTCTCGCATCATTTCCGCGTCCTGCGCGAGGCCGGCCTCATCCGCACCCGCAATGAAGGCGCGACACGGATGAACGCGCTGCGCCGCGACGATATCGAGCAACGCTTTCCTGGCCTTCTCGCCTGCGTTCTTCTGAAGCGGCAAGGTTGAATTTTGCCGGCTGCCATTCTCCGAATTGAGCTGGCTGCGTCAGGTAGCTTACGCCCCGCGAGGCCGTTTCACGGGCCCGGGCTGCGTCGTATGCTCAGCGGATGAGTCTCCCCTACCGCCCCAATGTCGGCATCGCCCTGTTCAACGCAGCGGGGCTCGTCTTTTCCGGCCGCTCGCATAGCGCAGGCCCCGAGGTGATCCTGCCCGGCTTCGACTGGCAGATGCCGCAGGGCGGCATCGATCCCGACGAGGACATCATCGCCGCCGCGCGCCGCGAACTCGCCGAAGAGACCGGCGTCAGCCGTGCCACGTTCCTAGCTGCGACCGACGATTGGTGGAGCTACGACTTCCCGCCCTATGACGGACCGCCGCACAGGCTCGCGGCGTTTCGCGGTCAGCGCCAGCGCTGGGTCGCCTTCCGCTTCACGGGCAGCGAGGACGAGATCGACATCAGCAAGCCGAACGGCGACGAGCCTGCGGAGTTCAGCGAATGGCGCTGGCGTCCGCTGAACCAGATGCCGGGGCTCGTCGTTCCCTTCAAGCGGGTCGTGTACGAGCGGATCGTCGCCGCCTTCACGGCCTTCGCCACGCCCATGACGGCGGAAGGAATGGACTGATGAGCATCGTCGAACTCGACCACTGCGTGATCCATGTCTGCGACTGGGAACGCTCGAACGCCTTCTACCACGACGTGATCGGCGCCGAGATCATCCCGAACAAGAATGGCTTCGTCTATCGCATCGGGCGGGCGCAATTGAACTGCCACGGGCCGGGCCTCGACCCGACCCCGGTGGCCCGCCTGCCTGTTCCGCCTGGCGGCAGCGATCTCTGCTTCGTCTGGCCGGGGCCGATCGCGGAAGCGATCACCCATCTCCAACGGCAGAACGTCACGATCGAGCTCGGCCCGGTCCAACGCTTCGGCCGGGGCGGCCACGGCACGAGCGTCTATTTCCGCGACCCCGACGGCTCGCTGCTGGAGTTCATCAGCTACGCATGAAAAAGGGCCGCTCGCGCGGCCCCTTGCATTCTCGGCTTGCAGGCGACGCTCAGGCCGCTTTGCGCTGCTCGAAGACGTGCTTGAACTCGCGCAGCTGCACCAGCGCGTCCTGCAGGCGCTTCTGCTCGTCCTCATTGTGCGAGCCGGCAAGGCGCGTCTCGGCGGTCAGGATTTCGGCGTCGAGGACGGCGGTGTCGACATCCTCTAGAAATCGGCCCTGCTCGGCGAGGATCGTCGTCGAAGCCTGGTTGACCTCGACGAGGCCGCCATTGATGAAGAATTCCTTGCCGTTGCTCTCCGTCGTCTGGACGAAGACGATACCGGCCTTGAGCGTCGCGACGAGCGGCGCATGGCCGGCGAGCACGGTCATCTCGCCCTCGACCGACGGGACGATGACGCTGATGACGTCGCCCGAGAACAGGATGCGCTCCGGCGAGACGAGTTCGAACTTGAAGGTGGCCATCGTTTCATTCTCCCCGGCTCGTCATGGCCGGAATTGCCCCGGCCATCTCGGAAACCAGCAGTTTCTGGTCATGAGATCCCCGGGCCGAGCCCGGGGACGACGCGTTCGGAAGCTTACGCGGCCTCGGCGGCCAGGCGCTGAGCCTTCTCGACGGCTTCCTCGATCGAGCCGACCATGTAGAAGGCCGCCTCCGGCAGGTGATCGTATTTGCCCTCGACCAAGCCCTTGAAGCCCTTGATCGTGTCTTCGAGCGAGACGAGCTTGCCCGGCGAGCCGGTGAACACTTCCGCGACGTGGAAGGGCTGCGACAGGAAGCGCTCGATCTTGCGGGCGCGCGCCACCGTCATCTTGTCGTCTTCCGAGAGCTCGTCCATGCCCAGGATCGCGATGATGTCCTGCAGCGCCTTGTAGCGCTGGAGGATCTGCTGGACCTGACGAGCGACGCCGTAATGCTCTTCGCCGACGATGTCGGCCGAGAGCATGCGCGAGGTCGAGTCGAGCGGGTCGACCGCCGGGTAGATGCCCTTTTCCGCGATCGAGCGCGAGAGCACGGTCGTGGCGTCCAGGTGGGCGAAGGAGGTCGCCGGCGCCGGGTCGGTCAGGTCGTCGGCGGGCACGTAGATCGCCTGCACCGAGGTGATCGAGCCCTTGTTGGTGGTGGTGATGCGCTCCTGCAGGTTGCCCATGTCGGTGGCGAGCGTCGGCTGATAGCCCACCGCCGAGGGGATGCGGCCGAGCAGCGCGGACACTTCCGAGCCGGCCTGCGTGAAGCGGAAGATGTTGTCGACGAAGAACAGCACGTCCTGGCCCTTGTCGCGGAAGTCTTCCGCGACGGTCAGGCCGGCGAGGGCGACGCGCATGCGGGCGCCCGGCGGCTCGTTCATCTGGCCGTACACAAGGGCGCACTTGGAACCAGCGGTCGAGCCGCCGTTTTCCTTCGGGTCCTTGTTGACGTTCGACTCGATCATCTCGTGATAGAGGTCGTTACCCTCGCGGGTGCGCTCGCCGACGCCGGCGAACACCGAGTAGCCGCCGTGGGCCTTCGCGACGTTGTTGATCAGTTCCATGATCAGCACGGTCTTGCCGACGCCGGCGCCGCCGAACAGGCCGATCTTGCCGCCCTTGGCGTAGGGCGCCAGCAGGTCGACGACCTTGATGCCGGTGACGAGGATCTGCGCCTCGGTGGCCTGCTCGGCATAGGACGGGGCGGGCTGATGGATGCCGCGGGTATGGCTCGTCAGGATCGGGCCAGCTTCGTCGACCGGCTCGCCGATAACGTTCATGATGCGGCCAAGGCACTCGTCGCCGACCGGGACGGCGATCGGGGCGCCGGTATCGGTGACCGACTGGCCGCGGACCAGACCTTCGGTGGAATCCATCGCGATGGTGCGGACGGTGTTCTCGCCGAGATGCTGGGCGACCTCGAGGACGAGGCGGTTGCCGAGATTGTCGGTTTCGAGCGCGTTCAGGATCTCCGGCAGGGCGCCGTCGAACTGCACGTCGACAACCGCGCCGATGACCTGGGCAACGCGGCCGGTGCCGGTGTTGGCGGGCTTCTCGTCGGCGGTCTTCTTGGTGGTCTTGGTAGCGGCTTTGGCCATGGCGGAACCTCGGGACTAGCGCATTCGGATGTTTCGGCAGCCGGCGGAGAGCACCGCCGGCAAGAGTCTAGGCGGTTAGAGCGCTTCCGCGCCGGAGATGATCTCGATCAGTTCCTTCGTGATCATCGCTTGGCGCGAGCGGTTGTAGAGCTGCGTCTGCTTCTTGATCATCTCGCCGGCGTTGCGCGTGGCGGAATCCATCGCCGACATGCGCGCGCCCTGCTCGGAAGCCGCGTTCTCGAGCAACCCGCGCAGGATCTGCACAGTCAGGTTGCGCGGCAGCAGCGCCTCGAGGATTTCGCCCTCGTCCGGCTCGTAGTCGTAGACCGCGTCGGTCTGCTGCGTGCCTTCCGGGATTTCGGCCGGGATGATGCGCTGTGCCGTCGGGATCTGGGCGATCACCGAGCGGAAGCGCGAGAAGAACAGCGTCGCGACGTCGAACTCGCCATTGCCGAAGCGGGCCAGGACGTTCTGGGCGATCGCCTCGGCGTTGACGAAGCCGACCTGCTTGAACTCGCGCAGGTCGATGAACTCGATGATCTCCGCCGCGAACTGCCGGCGCAGGATATCGTAGCCCTTCTTGCCGACGCAGATGATCTTGACCGTCTTGCCCTCGGCCTTCAGCGCATTCGCCTTGTCGCGGGCGAGGCGTGCGATCGAGGAGTTGAAGGCGCCGCACAGGCCGCGCTCGGCGGTCAGAACCAGCAGCAGATGCACCTTGTCCGAGCCCGTGCCCGAGATCAGGCGCGGCGCGCTCGACCCGGTCACGCCCGAAGCGAGGTTCGCCAGCACCGTCTCCATGCGCTCGGCATAGGGGCGCGCCGCCTCGGCGGCCGACTGCGCGCGGCGCAGCTTGGCAGCCGCGACCATCTGCATGGCCTTGGTGATCTTCTGCGTCGCCTTCACGGAGGCGATGCGATTACGTAGGTCCTTAAGGGACGGCATCCGGTCTCTATCCCCTACCCGTCAGCCGCTCAGTGCGACGACGAAGCAATCCAGAGAGGCGGCGCGGCGGAGCCTCATCGGCTCGCCGCGCCCGCGGTCACGATCAGGCGAAGGACTTCGCGAAGTTCGTCACGATGTCCTTGAGCTTGGCGGCGTTGGCGTCCGACAGGTCCTTGCTCGTACCGACCTCGTTGAGGAAATCGGCATGCTTCGAGCGGACCAGCGACAGCAGGCCATCCTCGAAGGCGCGGACCTTGTTGACCGGCAGCGCGTCGAGATAGCCGTTCACGCCGGCATAGATCACGACGACCTGCTCTTCCATCTTCAGCGGCGAGAACTGCGGCTGCTTCAGCAGCTCGGTCAGACGGGCGCCGCGGTTGAGCAGGCGCTGCGTGACCGCGTCGAGGTCCGAGCCGAACTGGGCGAAGGCAGCCATCTCGCGATACTGGGCGAGCTCGCCCTTGATCTTGCCGGCGACCTTCTTGGTCGCCTTGGTCTGCGCCGAGGAGCCGACGCGCGACACCGAGAGGCCGACGTTCACTGCCGGACGGATGCCCTGGTAGAACAGGTCCGTCTCCAGGAAGATCTGGCCGTCGGTGATCGAGATCACGTTGGTCGGGATGTAGGCCGAGACGTCGTTCGCCTGGGTCTCGATGACCGGCAGCGCCGTCAGCGAGCCGAGGCCGGCGGCCTCGCCCATCTTCGCCGCGCGCTCGAGCAGGCGGGAGTGGAGATAGAACACGTCGCCCGGATAGGCTTCGCGGCCCGGCGGACGGCGCAGCAGCAGCGACATCTGGCGGTAGGCGACGGCCTGCTTGGAGAGGTCGTCATAGATGATGACGGCGTGCATGCCGTTGTCGCGGAAGAACTCGCCCATGGCGCAGCCGGCGAAGGGCGCCAGGAACTGCATCGGAGCAGCGTCCGAGGCGGTGGCCGCCACGACGATCGAGTACTCGAGCGCGCCGCGCTCTTCCAGAACCTTGACGAACTGGGCGACGGTCGAGCGCTTCTGGCCGACGGCGACGTAGACGCAGTAGAGCTTCTGGCTCTCCGGGGCGCCTTCGCCGTTCAGCGACTTCTGGTTCAGGATCGTGTCGAGCGCCACGGCGGTCTTGCCGGTCTGGCGGTCGCCGATGATGAGCTCGCGCTGGCCGCGGCCGATCGGGATCAGGGCATCGATCGCCTTGAGGCCGGTCGCCATCGGCTCGTGCACCGACTTGCGCGGGATGATACCGGGGGCCTTGACATCGACGCGGGCGCGGGTCTTCGCCTTGATCGGGCCCTTGCCGTCGATCGGGTTGCCGAGCGCGTCGACGACGCGGCCGAGCAGCTCCTTGCCGACGGGAACATCGACGATGGCGCCGGTGCGCTTGACGGTCTGGCCTTCCTTGATCTCGCGGTCGGAACCGAAGATCACGACGCCGACATTGTCGCTCTCGAGGTTGAGCGCCATGCCGCGCACGCCGGACTCGAACTCGACCATCTCACCGGCCTGGACCTTGTCGAGGCCGTAGACGCGGGCGATGCCGTCACCGACGGAGAGAACCTGGCCGACTTCGGTGACCGAAGCTTCCGAGCCGAAATTCGAGATCTGAGCCTTCAGAATGGCGGAGATTTCAGCGGGGCGGATGTCCATCAGCCGACCTCTTTCATGGCAAGACGAATTGAATTGAGCTTGGTTTTCAGCGAGGCGTCGACCATCCGCGAAGCCATCTTGACGATGAGCCCGCCGATCAGCGTCGGATCGACCTTGATCGAGATGTCGACATCCTTGCCAGCAACGCCCTTGAGCGCCGCGCGGATCTCGTCGACGCGCTTGGCCGTCGGCTCTTCGGCGACCGTCACCTCGGCGGAGACGATGCCCTTGGCCTCGGCGACCAGGCGCTTGTAGCCGGCGATCATGCCCGGCAGCGCGAAGAGGCGGCGCTTGCTGGCGACCAGCCCGATGAAATTGGCGGCGATGCCGGTGATGCCGGCCTTCTCGAGCACGGCCTTGATCGCGGAGACCTGCTCCTCGGCGGTGAAGGCCGGACTCTCGATCAGGCGAGTGAGATCGGCGCTCTCAGCGAGCAGGCCGTTGAAAGCATCGAGAGCCGCAGCGACGGTATCGATCGCACCCGTCTCCTCAGCCAGTTCGAACAGAGCGGTGGCATAGCGCTGAGCTACGCCCGACACCAATGTCCCCTGCGATCCGCCTTCAGCCACGCTTCCCGTCTCTCGTTTCAAGGGACTGCACCGGCGACCTTCCAGAGAAGGTGGAGTGCATCGTCCCGGCGCTGCGAGTATCTTAGGCGCAAAGTCGGCAAGACGACTTCGCGACCGAAATGTGGCGGTGCACTAGCATGCGGTTCCGGGCCACGCAATCGCTAGTTCGCCATCGTAAGCGGCGATTTTGCCACGGCTTTCAGCAATTCAAAGGAAGCTCTGTGGATCGACGTCGACTGCGACCCTGACCGAGCCCTTGGGGCGCGGCGCCCGTTTCAGCCAGCCGCGCAGGTAATCCTGCAGATTGATCTCGCGCGTCGTTTTGACGATCAGACGCACGCGATGGCGCCCCCGCAACACCGCAAGCGGCGCTTCCGCCGGCCCCAGCACCATGATTCCGTCTCCGGCCTCCGCACAGCGCGCCAGGGCACGGGCATGGCTTTCGGCCTCTGCTTGCGCGCTCGCGGAAACGATCAGCGCCGCCAGACGGCCGAAAGGCGGCAGCCCTGCCGCCTCCCGCGACGCCTCCTCTGCGGCATAAAAGCGCTCCGGGTCGCCGGAGATCAGCGCCTTGAGCACGGGATGCTCGGGGTCATGCGTCTGAAGCAGAGCGCGACCCGGCTTCTCGCCCCGTCCTGCGCGGCCCGTGACCTGCCGCAACGCCTGAAAGGTCCGCTCGGCCGCGCGCGGATCGCCGGAGGTGAGGCCGAGATCGGCATCGATCACCCCGACCAGCGTCATACCGGGGAAATTATGGCCCTTGGCGACGAGCTGCGTGCCGATGACGATGTCGAATTCGCCCTCGGCCACCGCCATCAGCTCCTGCTTCAGCCGTTCGGTCCCGCCGGGGAAATCGCTGGAGAGCACAATCGAACGTGCCTGTGGAAAAAGTGTCGCGACCTCCTCGGCCAGCCGCTCGACGCCCGGCCCGCAGGCGATCAGGCTCTCCGGCTTTTGGCAGGCGGGGCATTCATGCGGCCGGCGCTCGACATGCCCGCAATGGTGGCAGACCAGCGCGCGCCGGAAGCGATGGTCGACCAGCCAAGCCGTGCAGTTCGGGCATTGGAAGCGATGGCCGCAATCGCGGCAGAGGGTCAGCGGCGCATAGCCGCGCCGGTTGAGGAAGAGCAGCGACTGCTCCTTCGCTTCCAAATTCGCGTCGACCGCCTTGATCAGCGCACCCGACAGCCAGCGCCCGCGCTCCGGCTTGTCGCGGCGCAGGTCGACGAGGCCGAGCTGCGGCAGTTCGCGGCCGCCGAAACGCTCCGGCAGCTTGAGATGGGCATAGCGGCCGCGCTCGGCATTGACCCGCGTCTCCAGCGAAGGCGTCGCTGAGGCAAGCACGACAGGGGCATTCTCGATCCTGCCGCGCACGACCGCCATGTCGCGGGCGTGGTAGGAAACGCCGTCCTCCTGCTTGTAGGCGCTCTCGTGCTCCTCATCGACGACGATGAGGCCGAGATCGCTATAGGGCAGGAACAGGGCCGAGCGCGCGCCCGCCACCACCTTCGCCTCGCCGCTCGCGATCGCCGCCTGGAGCCGCTCGCGCCGCCGGCCGCTCACGGCCGAATGCCAGAGCCCCGGCTTGACGCCAAAGCGGGCCTCAAACCGGTCGATGAACTGCGCGGTGAGCGCGATCTCCGGCATCAGGATCAGGCTCTGCCTGCCCTGCCGGATCGCCTCGGCGACTGCCTCGAAATAAACCTCCGTCTTGCCCGAGCCGGTGACGCCTTCGAGCAGCGAAACACCGAACGTCTTCGCCTGCACCGACGCGACCAGCGCCTGCGCCACCTCCGCCTGTCCTTCGGAGAGTTCCGGCACAGCGTGTTCAGGATCAGGCCGCGCCGCGATCGCCTCGCGCGGCAGCGGCTCGACCACGAAGGTGCCGGCATCGACGAGGGAATCGATTACGGCAGCGCTGACCGAGGCGGCCTCGGCCAGCGCCGATTTCGCGATCAGCAATCCGCCCTCGGCCGCGGCGATGGCCCGCGCCCGCGCGGGGGTCATCCGTCCCGGCGGCGGCCCGGCAAGCCTGACGCCGAGCTTGGGCCGCTCCGGCGTATCATCAGGCTGGCGGCGCAACGCCAGCGCCAGCACCGAGCCCTTGGGCGCCAGCGTGTACCAAGCGACCCAGTCGACGAGCTTGCGCAGCGCCGGATCGAGCGGCGGCATGTCGTATTTGCCGGTGACCTTTTTGAGATTGCCGCCGCGCCCGCTGCCGATATCCCAGACCACGCCGACCGTCTCGCGGGGCCCGAGCGGCACCTGCACGACATCGCCGGGCTTTAGCGAGAGCCCTGCGGGCACGGCATAGCTATAGGCCTGGTCGAGCCCGAGCGGGATCAGCACGTCGACCGTGCCGCCTGCGATCATGTCCGCCGTCTCGTCCATGGCGGCAGTGTCTAGCATCGATTCGGCTGCTGTTAAGGCAGGAGCGTCATGCTCAGCTCGACCGACATGTTTCTGCCGAGCGGATTTGTGAAGCTTCACGCAAACGAAATGACGCAGGCGCCGATAAGGAGCGCCGGGAGCCCTTCCCCCGGATGGGAGAAGGGTAGGGATGAGGGCCTGCCGGCTCCGAAATGGTCTGCGGCGGTCCCGCTGCGCCTCCTGAAGAGGCCGCCTGCCCTCACCCCTGCCCTTCTCCCATCCGGGAGAGGGGTTCCCCGCGCCCTGACGGTTTCCGGGAGGATGGAAGCGACTGAGACAGAGGTCGGTCACATCCGGGCATGACGAGCAGCACCATGACCGATCTCGACAGCTTCCGGCGCGACTGGCTCTCCCACCTCTCGGCCGAGCGGCGTCTCTCGCCGAAGACGCTGGAAGCCTATGGCCGCGACCTCGGGCAGTTCACCGCCTTCCTGACGGAGCATCTCGGCGGCGCACCGGCGCTCGCGGAAATCGCCGCGCTGAAACCCGCCGATCTGCGCGCCTTCCTCGGCCAGCGGCGCCGCGACGGCGTCGGCAACCGCACGCTGATGCGCCAGCTCGCGGCCCTGCGTTCGTTCGCCCGCTTCGGCGAGCGCAGCGGCAAGCTCACCGCCGCCGCCTTCGCCGCGACGCGCGGCCCGCGCCTCGGCAAATCGCTGCCACGCCCGCTCGAACCCTCCACCGCCCGCGCCGTCACGCAGGCCGACACCCGCGCCGGCGAAGAACGCGAGCAATGGATCCTCGCCCGCGACGCCGCCGTGCTCGGCCTGCTCTATGGCAGCGGCCTGCGCATTTCGGAGGCGCTCTCGCTCGCCCGCGCACAGGCCCCGCAAAGCGCCGGCGAGACGCTGACCGTCATCGGCAAGGGCAGCAAGACGCGGATGGTGCCGGTGCTCCCCGTCGTCGTCACGGCGATCGCCGAATATCTGAAGCTCTGCCCCTGGCGCCTGCCGCCAGAGGGCCCGCTTTTCGTGGGCGCCAAGGGCGGCCCGCTCTCGCCCCGCATTATCCAGCTCGCTGTCGAGGGCCTGCGCGGCGCGCTCGGCCTGCCCTCCTCCGCCACGCCGCACAGCCTGCGCCATTCCTTCGCGACCCATCTGCTCGGGCGCGGCGGCGATCTGCGCGCCATCCAGGAACTGCTCGGACACGCCTCGCTCTCGACGACGCAAATCTACACGCGCATCGATTCGGCCCGGCTGATGGCGGCCTATGACGCCGCCCATCCGCGGGCCCGCGGCGGCTGACATCTTGCTGCCTTAACGGAAAGCCTTAAACAGCGCCGCCATATCGGCCCTGCAAGGTGATTCGTGTCCGGCTCCATCGAAACGCCCGAGGGCGGCAACAAGCGCATCGCCCTGCTGATCGCGCTGCTTGCGCTCACGCTCGCCTTCTCCGAGATCGGCGGCAAGAATGCCGAGCAGGAAGCCGTCGCCAAGAATATCGAGGCCTCCAATCTTTGGGCCTTCTTCCAGGCCAAGACCATCCGCGCCACCACCGTGCGCACCGCCGCCGAGGCGATGGAGGTCGAGCTCGCCGGCATTGCCGACGAGGCCGCCCGGCAGCGCCTGAGCAAGCGCATCGAAAGCTGGAAGCAGACCGTCGCGCGCTACGATTCCGAGCCCGAGACCAATGAGGGCCGCAAGGAACTCGCCGCCCGCGCCAAGGCGGCCGAGGCGCAGCGCGACATCGCCGCCGCCCGCGACGACAAGTTCGACATCGCGTCCGGGCTGATCCAGATCGCGATCGTGATCTCGTCCGCCGCGATCATCACCGGTGTCACCCTGCTCGCCTTCACCGGCGGCCTGCTCGGCCTCGCCGGCGTCGCGCTGATGGCGCTGGCCCAGTTCGCGCCCACCGCGCTGTTCTGAGGCTGCCGCGCCTCAGTAGTGGATCGCGCCGCGGATGCCGCCGCCGCAGGCGATGGCATCGCCATTGATCGCGACGCTGCGCGGCGAGGCCAGGAAGGCGACGATATCGGCGATCTCCGACGCGTCGACCAGCCGCCCGATGGTGTTGTTCGCCGCCATATCGGCTTCGACCTGCGCCTCGCTCTTGCCGCGGGCGGCGGCCCGCGCCGCGACGATGGAAGCGGTCCGCTCCGTCCGCGTCGTGCCGGGATGGACGACGGTGACGTTGATGCCCTGCGGACCCAGCTCATCGGCGAGGTTCTTGGTCAGTGCCGCCACCGCGACATTGCGCATCGAACCGATGGTCGAGCCGGTCAGACGGGCGGCGAGCCCGCTGATGTTGATGATGCGGCCCCAGCCATTGGCCGCCATATGCGGCGCGGCCTCCCGCGCCATGCGCAGGTAGCCCATCACCTTAACGTTCACATCGTCCCAGAACAGCGCGTCGGTGATCTCGGCGAGCTTCGGCGGCGGCGCCTGCCCGCCGGGCTTGGCCGCCGCATTGACGAGAATGTCGAGGCCGCCCAGCACCGCCACGGTCTCGGCAACCAGCGCCTTCACGGACGCATCATCGCTGGTGTCGACCGTACGGCCGACCACCTTGCGCCCGGTCTCCGCCGCGAGCGCTGCCGCTGCCTCGTCCAGCTCCGCCTGATTGCGTGCAGCGATGACGACGTCGACGCCCTCCAGCGCGAGCTGCCGCGCGATGGCACGGCCGATGCCCTTGCTGCCGCCGGTCACCAGCGCGCGCTTGCCTTCGAGCTTCAGGTCCATGACGTTTCTCCCTCTCCGCTCCAGTCTCAGGCGGACGGCCAGCGGATCGCCCCGCCGCGCATTTTTTCCCAGGCGCGCGCTATCCTGAGCACGCCGAGATCGTCGAAGCGCCTGCCGGTGATCTGCAGGCCGATCGGCAGGCCGCCCTTCGTCAGCCCGGCATGGACCGAGACCGCGGGCTGGTCCGACATGTTCGCCGCTACCGTGAAGCAGATATGCTCGAAGGGCTGCGCGGGATTGTTGACGGGCGAGGCCCATTCGGCCGGGAAGCTCGGCACGGGCGAGACCGGCGAGAGGATGAAGTCGTAAGGCGCTATCGCCTTCAGCGCGGCGTCGCGCATCGCCATCATCTGGCTCATGCCGCGATAGACTCGGGCGCCCGGCAGCGCCTTGCCGCCCTCGGCCCACTGGAAAATATAGGGCAGCACCTTGGCCTGCTTCTCCTGCGGCAGCGCGCCGATATCGACCCAGGCGCGCTGGCGCCAGAAATCATCGAGCCCGTCGAGCATCTCGCGGGTCAGATAGGGCTCGACCGGCTCGACGATGGCGCCCGCATTGGCGAAGGCCCTCGCTGCCGCATCGATGGCCGCTCTCGTCTCCGGCTCGACGGCGAGCCCGATCCCGGCATCGAGCTGCAGGCCAATGCGCAGCCCCTTCAGATCGATGTCGAGCGCCAGCCAGTCGATCTCCTGCGGTGGCAGGCTCATGCCGTCACGGGCATCGGGCCTCGACAATTCCCGCATCAGCAGCGCGGCGTCCTCGACCGTGCGCGTCATCGGCCCGGCGACACGGCCATAATAGGTCGGGTCGATCGGCACCCGCCCGAAGCTCGGCTTCAGGCCGACGAGCCCGCACCAGCCGGCGGGCAGGCGGATCGAGCCACCGATATCGGTGCCGACATGCAGCGGCCCATAGCCCGCCGCTCCCGCCGAGCCGGCTCCGGCCGAGGAGCCGCCGGGGTTCTTGCTGACGTCCCACGGATTGCGCGCGGGCCTGTGGAAGCTCGACACCCCGGAGGAGAGCATGCCGTAATCCGGCATCGTCGTCTTGCCGAGGATGACGAGACCGGCTTCGCGCAGCCGCGCGGCCGGCGGGGCATCATCGGCAGCGGGAGAGAGATCGTTCGCGGCCGTGCCGAGAGGCACCGGAACGCCCTTCGTCCTGATGTTTTCCTTGATCGTGCCGGGCACGCCGTCGAGCGGCAGCGCCTGCCCGTTCCGCCAGCGCGCCTCGGAAGCCCTGGCCTGCGTCCGCGCGCAATCCGGATCATAGGCATAGAGCGCATCGAGCTTCGGCTCGCAGGCCGCGATCCGCGCGATCACAGCCTCCGTCACCTCGACAGGCGAGAGCGCGCGTTTCCCGTAGGCGGCGAGAAGCTCCGTGGCGCTCAGATCGGCAAGATCGGTCATTCCCATGTCCTCGAAGTCACCGGCTGCGGCGCAGGCGCGGATCGACGGCATCGCGCAAGCCGTCGCCGAGCAGGTTGAACCCCAGCACGGTCAGCGCAATCGCGGCACCCGGAAAGATCGCAAGCCAGGGCTGCGTCGCCATGAAGGTCTGGGCTTCGTTGAGCATACGCCCCCAGGACGGGTTCGGCGGCTGCGTACCCAGCCCGAGATAGGACAGCCCGGCTTCGGCCAGAACCGCGAGCGCGAACTGGATCGTCGCCTGCACCACCAGGATGCCGGCGATATTGGGCAGGACATGATGCAGCGTGATCTGCCGGTTGTTGAGCCCGGCCGCCCGCGCCGCCTGGATGAAGTCCTGCGCCCAGACCTGTAGCGCCGCCCCACGCGAGAGCCGCGCGAAATAGGGCAGGTTCAGCACACCGATGGCGACGACGGCGTTGAGCATGCCGGGCCCGGCGATCGCGGTCATCATGATCGCTGTCAGCACGGCCGGGAAGGCGTGGGTGAAATCGGCCGTGCGCATGATGACGTTGTCGAGGAGGCCGTCGCGCCTGACCGAGGCGATCAGCCCGAGCGTCGTGCCCAGCACCATGCCGATGCCGACCGCGCCCAGCCCCACCGCGAGCGAATTGCGTGCACCGACCATGATCATCGAGAAGACATCGCGGCCGAACTGGTCGGTGCCGAACCAGTTGGTGGCCGAGGGCCCCTTGAGTCGATTCAGAATCGCCATCTGCGTCGGCGGATAGGGCGTCCAGACGTAGGAAGTCAGCGCCGCGGCGACGACGAGCACGGCCAGTACCGCCCCGATCACGAAGGAGGGCGCGAGCCACCAGTGCCGACGGCCGCCCGGCGCCTTGCCCTGAACCGCGCTCATGCCTGCCTCAAGCGCGGATCGATCAGCCCGTAGAGCAGTTCGACCGCGAAATTGATCAGGATCGCCAGAGCGGCGAAGAGCATGACGAGGTCCTTGACCACGATCAGATCGTGCTGGGCGATGGCCTGGAAGACGAGCCGGCCCAGCCCCGGCAAAGCGAAGACATTCTCGATGATGATCGCACCGGCAATCAGCACCGAGAACTGCAGCCCCAGGATCGTCACCACCGGGATCAGCGCGTTGCGCAGCGCATGCCGGCGCATCGTCACGCCTTCGCTGAGGCCCTTGGCGCGGGCGGTGCGGACGAAATCCTCCTGCAATGTGTCGAGCATCGCGGAGCGCGTCACCCGCGCGATGATCGCCGCCTGCGGCAGCGCCAATGCCAGCGCCGGCATGAGCAGCGCCTTCAGCGCCGTGCCGAAGCCTGCCTGCCAGCCCGGAAAGCCGCCGGCCGGCAGCCAGCCGAGCCCGACCGCGAAGACGAGCACGAGCAGAAGGCCGAACCAGAAATTCGGAATGGCCAGCCCGGCCTGGGCGAAGGCCATCACCCCGGCATCGGCCAGCTGACCGCGGCGGGAGGCGGCGAGCATGCCGAGCGGGATGCCGATTGCCATCGCGAGCCCGATCGCCATCAGCGCGAGCGGCAGCGTCACCGCCATTCGTTCGGCGATGAGTTGCGCCACCGGTACGCGATAGGTGTAGCTCAGGCCGAGATCGCCGCTGACGAGCCCGCCAAGCCAGAGGAAGAAGCGCAGCACCGCCGGCTTGTCCAGGCCCATCTCGGCATGCAGCGCGGCAAGAGCCTCGGGCGAGGCGTTGAGGCCGAGCGTCACCGCCGCCGGATCGCCCGGCAGCACCTCCAGCACGATGAAGATGACCAGCGCCGCCGCGAGCAGGGTCAGGGCCAGCGCGACGAACCGGCGCAGGATGTAGCCGATCATGGCGTTCTGCCGCCTGCCGCCGGCCTCACCGCCAGCGCAGCTCCGCCAGCGGCGTCACGGGCAATGGCCAGTCGGTCCACATGCCGTCGAGCGCGGCGTTCGCGACCGTGATCTTCGGCAGGATGAAGAGGAAGCCGTTGACCGCGTCCTGAGCCAGCATCCGCTGCGCCTGCTTGTAGAGTTCGTTGCGGGCCCCCTCGTCCAGCGTCCCGGATATCTTGGCGATCAGCGCCTTGAACTCGGGATTCCGGTACTGGAAGTAATAATCGTCCCGCGCATAGATATCGATGTCGAGCGGCTCGGTATGGGCGATGATGCTGAGATCGTAGTCCTTGTTGCGGAAGACGCGCTCCAGCCATTGCGGGAATTCGAGCGGCTCGATCGCCGCGTTGATTCCGATCTGCGCCAGCAGCGCCGCGACGATCTCGCCCGAGCGGCGGGCATAGGAGGGCGGCGGCAGTTTCAGCGTGCAGTTGAACCCGTTCGGGAAGCCAGCTTCCGCCAGCAGCGCCTTGGCCTTGGCGGGGTCATAGGGGTAGGTGCCGGTGAGATCGACATAGGCCGGATGCAGCGGCGAGAAATGGCTGCCGATCAGGCTGACGTCGAAGCCGTAGACGCCGAGCGCGATGGTCTTGCGGTCGAGCGCGTGGGCAATGGCCTGTCGCACCCTAGGCTTGTCGAAGGGCGGCTTGGCGTTGTTGGTGGCGAGGATGGTCTCGCCCTCGGTGCGGCCGATCGTGACCTTGAGCTTGGGGTCGGCCCTGAGCTGCGGCACCGCCTCGGGCGCCGAGAGATTGGTGTGGGCGTCGACATCGCCGGCCCGGAGCGCCGCGACCTGCGCCTGCGGATCGGACATGAAACGGAAGATCGCCTTGGCCAGCGCCGGCTTCTCGCCCCAATAGCCGTCGAAGCGGGCGAGTTCGAGCCGGTCGCCACGGTTCCAGCGCACGAATTTGAACGGGCCGGTGCCGACCGGATTGGTCTTGTTGTTGGAAGCCGTCGCCGGCGCGACGATCACGGCATCGCCCCAGCTGAGACCGTAGAGGAAATTCGCGGTGGGCTGCTTGAGCTTGATCACCACCGTCGCCGGATCGGGCGTCGCGATCTCGGCGATCGGCGTGAAGAGCTGGCGCTGGGCGTTGGTGGAATCCGGCGCGACAGCGCGCTCGAAGGAGAACTTCACCTGCTCGGCGGTGAAGGGCGTGCCGTCATGGAAGGTCGCGCCCTGCCGAAGCTTGAAGCGATAAGTGACGTTGTCGTCCGCGATCTCCCAGCTCTCGGCGAGGCAAGGCTGGAGCTTGCCGGTCCGGTCCATCTTCACCAGACCCTCGAAGATGTTCTGCAGGGTTACCTCGCGGATCGCCTGGGCGGCACCGGAGGTCGGATCGAGCGTCGGCGGCTCCAGCGTCTGGGCGACGGTGACGCTGTCCTTCGCCTGCGCCAGCGCGACGACGGGAAGCTGCGCCGCCAGCGCCGCCAGCCCCGCGCCAGCCAGGAGTTCACGCCGCGTCGTCATATCCATCGCTCCGATGCCGTTGCGGCGCGAGGATGGCGCGGGAGGCGCGGCGAGCGCAAGCCTGCTTCAGGCACAATCCCCGCTGGGCAGAAACCAGATCTGGCGCACTAGTATACCAGACGATTGACCCCCGTCGCAGCCGGCTCTAGAGCGGGATATGAAAAAGTGGGAAGCGGTCTTTCACATCGATCCCGCTCCGACATTGCGAAATCGATCACGCGACCGATGGAGACACCCATGTTGCTGCACGACGATCGCCTCTTCCCCGCCGATCCGGTGACGCGCGGCATTGCGCGCCGGCTCTTCGCCACCATCCGCGACCTGCCGATCATCTCGCCGCACGGCCACACCGATCCGCGCTGGTATGCCGAGGACAACGCCTTCCCCGATCCGGCCACGCTCTTCGTCAAGCCGGACCATTACATCTTCCGCATGCTCTATTCCCAAGGCATCCGGTTGGAGCAGCTCGGCATCGCCCGCAAGGATGGCGGCGAAGTCGAGAGCGACCCGCGCAAGATCTGGCGCCTCTTCGCCGATAATTGGCATCTCTTCCGGGGTACGCCGACCCGGCTCTGGTTCGAGCACGCGGCCTCGACCGTCTTCGGCGTCAACGAGCGCCTGACGCCTGAGAGCGCCGACCGGATCTACGACAAGATCGCCGCGAAGCTGGACGAGCCCGAGCTTCGGCCCCGCGCCCTGTTCGATCGCTTCAAGATCGAGGCGATCAGCACCACCGAAGGCGCGCTCGACGATCTCAAATGGCACGACATGATCCGCTCGTCCGGTTGGGGCGGCAAGGTCGTCACCGCCTATCGGCCCGACAGCGTGGTCGATCCGGAATTCGAGGGCTTCGCCGACAACCTCGAGAAGTTCGGTGAGCTGACCGGCGAGGATATCAGCAGCTGGACCGGCTATCTCGCCGCCCACCGCCAGCGGCGTGCCTATTTCAAGGAGCGCGGCGCCACCTCCTCCGACCATGGCCATGCGACGGCGCGCACCGCCAACCTCTCGGATGCGGATGCCGAGAAGCTCTACGCCAAGATCCTCAAGGGCAAGGTCTCGGCGAAGGACGCGGACCTCTTCCGCGGTCAGATGCTGACCGAGATGGCGAAGATGAGCCTTGATGACGGCCTCGTCCTGCAGATTCATCCAGGCTCCCATCGCAACCACAATGCCGCGCTGTTCGAGCATTTCGGCCGCGACATGGGCTGCGACATCCCGACCGAGACGAATTACGTCGAAGCGCTGAAGCCGCTGCTCGACGCCGTCGGCAACGAGCGCAATCTCACCGTGATCGCCTTCACGCTGGACGAAACCGCCTATTCGCGCGAGCTCGCGCCGCTCGCCGGCCATTATCCGGCGCTGAAGCTCGGACCGGGCTGGTGGTTCCTCGATGCGCCCGAAGCCATGCTGCGCTTCCGGGAACTGACGACCGAGACGGCCGGTTTCTACAACACCGTCGGCTTCAACGACGACACCCGCGCCTATCTCTCGATCCCGGCCCGGCACGATGTCGCGCGCCGCGTCGACTGCGCCTATCTCGCCAAGCTCGTCGCCGAGCACCGGCTGGAAGAGGACGAGGCGGCCGAAGTCGCCCATGATCTCGCC
The DNA here is from genome assembly GCF_052113585.1 of Allobosea sp. TAF32. Classification (NCBI taxonomy): domain Bacteria; kingdom Pseudomonadati; phylum Pseudomonadota; class Alphaproteobacteria; order Hyphomicrobiales; family Alloboseaceae; genus Allobosea; species Allobosea sp. TAF32. Next base: position 412,401 of record NZ_JBFRDM010000001.1, read on the forward strand.
TACCGCCTCGCCAAGGAGGCCTACAAGCTGTGACCCGCCTCTCCGCTTCCACCCTCGCCGGCCTGCCGGCTTCCATCCGCCGCCCCGCCTATGACCGCGCCGCGCTCAAGCCCGGCATCGTCCATCTCGGACTCGGCGCCTTCGCCCGCGGCCACCTCGCCGAGTACACCGAGGACGCGCTGGAGAAGCGCTTCGGCGCGTGGGGCATCGTCGGCGCCAGCCTTCAGCGCCCCGACCAGCGCGACCGGCTGAAGCCACAGGACGGGCTCTATACCCTCCTCAAGCTCGCCCCGACCGGACCGGAGTTGCGCATCATCGGCTCGGTACTCGATGTGCTGGTCGCGCCGGAGAGCCCTTCCGTCCTCATCACGCGGCTGGCCGCGCCCGAAACCCGCATCGTCTCTCTGACGGTGACGGAGAAGGGCTATTGCCACGATCCGGCGACCGGCCGCCTCAAGGCGGATCATCCCGACATTCTGCACGATCTCGAAAACCCCGACGCGCCGCGCTCCGCAGTCGGCATCCTCGTGGCCGGCCTGCGGGTCCGCCGGGCCGAAGGCCGCGGCCCGTTCACCGCGCTCTGCTGCGACAATCTTCCCTCGAACGGCCATGTGCTGCGCGGCCTCGTCCGCGACTTCGCCGCGCTGCAGGATGACGAGCTCGCCGCCTGGATCGAGGCCAACGGCGCCTTCCCGGCGACGATGGTCGACCGTATCGTGCCGGCGACGACGGATGCCGACATCGCCGAGGTCGCCAAGCTGATCGGGCTGGACGATGCCGCCCCGGTCATCGGCGAGCCCTTCCGGCAATGGGCGATCGAGGATGTCTTTGCAGATGGCCGGCCAGATTGGCACGAGGTCGGCGCGCAGATGGTCTCGGAAGTCGCGCCCTTCGAGTTCATGAAGCTCAGGATGCTGAACGGCGCGCATTCCTCGCTCGCCTATCTCGGCTATCTCGCCGGCCACGAGACCGTTGCCGAGGCCAGCGGCGACCCGGTCCTCGCCCGCTTCCTCGAAGGCCTCTGGGCCGAGATCATCCCGACCGTGCCGGCGCCGCAGGGCGTCGTGCTGGCGGACTATGCAAAGGCCCTGCTCGCGCGCTTCCAGAACCCGGCGATCCGCCACCGCACCTGGCAGATCGCCATGGACGGCTCGCAGAAGCTGCCGCAGCGCCTGCTCGGCACCATCCGCGAGCAGCTGAAAGCCGGCGGCGGAATCGACCATCTCGCGCTCGGGGTGGCCGCCTGGATGCGCTACGTCACCGGCACCGACGAGAAGGGCGGCGCCATCGACGTCCGCGATCCGCTGGCGGCGGAGTTCAAGCGCCGCAGCGAGGCGGCCGGGCGCGATGGCAAGGCGTTGGTCGAAGCGCTCGTCGGCATCGAGGCGATCTTCGGGAGCGACCTGCCGGGCGACACGCGGTTTACAAAACCGGTCACCGCACATCTCGCTTCACTGTTCGACAAGGGCGCGAAGGTTACGGCGGCGAGCCTCGGCTGATCAGAAAAGCCCCCGGAAGCGCGGGAACCCCTCTCCTTTAAGGAGAGGGGTAGGGGTGAGGTACCGGCCGCTGGACCCGTTGAACGAAAGCCAGGCTGCGACAGCGGAAAGGAAACAGTCCAAACAATAACCGCCCTTGTCTGACTGCAAGAGCAGTAGAATCAGCTGACTACCCGCTGCTACACTCGGCGGCGATCTACATGCACGGGTTCATGACGGGCTCACGTGGGATAGACAACAGATTAGTCGTCTGTACGTTCAGCGTTTCCGGGCCCTTCTTTCGTAGGTCTTCGTACATTCTCGGCCCATACCCTATGCACATGTACCAACCGGATCGGAGTTTTTGAAGATTCTGCGCTCGTTCGGCCTCGATTTCGGCCCTTGTGACAGGGTGCTTGCTGTTCTTGATAATGAACTCATCGATGCGTTCCATGGACCGGTCAAGCTCCGCTTGAAACGCGGTGTCTTGTCCCTTGTAGCATTCCTGACCGACGGCTCTGATTGTTTCAAAGATACTCCAGGTGCAGAGAATCGCGCCTTTTCCCGAGTTATCGTAGCGGAGGACGCGATCGCCCTGCTGGAACATTTGGATGCCACCGGGTGAGGTAGCCGGCACTTCTTTCGACTTTTCGCCCTGGCTTTCCGGTGCGGCATGCGCAGGCGGCACTGGCAATAGAATGGCGGCAAGCACCAGAGCGAACATTGATCGTTGGCGCATAGGCATGTCCTTCTTCGCGGGCACCAGCATAGCGTGTAGCAGACTTGAGCCGCGAGTTGCATTTCTCACCTGCGCGATTGCCATTTCTCAAGCTCGCGGCCTCGCCCAAGGCTAACACCAAGGGCCAACGACGCGCCGCCGGCGCCCTCTCCCCTTGATCCGCCGCCCCATCCGGCGCCAGATGCGCAGGATGCTTCGCGCGCTGACCGCCCTCGCCGTCTCGATCCTGCTGGCCGCGACCGCCATGGCGCAGGAGCCGCCGCGCATCGCCATTCCCAACCTCTGGGACCCGCGCATCCGGCTCGACCGGCCGGAACCCGGCCCGCCGCGCGTGGTGCGCTTCCTCACCGACGACGACTATCCGCCCTTCCATTTCGCCGGACCGGACGGGGCGCTGACCGGCTTCTCGGTCGAGCTCGCCCGCGCCGTCTGCGACAGGCTCGCCTGGACCTGCACGATCCAGCCGCGCCGTTTCGACACCTTGCCGGATTCGCTGGCCGAGGGACGTGGCGACGTGCTGGCAGCCGCGATGAACCTGACGCCGGCGCTGCGGCAGCGCTTCGCCGCGAGCCATCTCTATTTTCGCGCCCCGGCCCGGTTCGCCACCACGCGCGGCAATGCGCGTTCGACACTCGACAGCGCCGGCCTGCAGGGCCGCCGCGTCGCCGTGGTCGCCAACTCCGCGCATCAGGCCTTTCTCGAAAGGCTCATGCCCTTCGTGCAGCGGCGCGAGAGTGCCGATCTCGGTGCGGCCATCGCCGCCTTGCGCAGCGGCGAGGCGGAATATGTCTTCGCCGATGGCGTGGCACTATCGCTGTCTCTCGCCGGCAGCAGCGGGGAGTTCGCCTTCTCGGGCGGGCCTTATCTGGAGAGCCGCTATTTTGGCGAAGGCGTCGCCTTCCTGCTGCGCAAGGACGATCCCGCCCTGAAGCGCGCGATCGACTACGCGCTGCAGGGCCTGTGGGATGACGGGACCTATGCCCGCCTCTACCTGCGCTTCTTCCCGGTCAGCCCGTACTGAACTCCGATCCCCCGAGCCCTCATCCTGAGGAGCCATTCCCCAGGGAATGGCGTCTCGGGCGCGCTCCTCAGCATGAGGGCTCAGATGGACGAAACCGCTGTTACGGCGCGTTGCTGGCCAGCGCCTGCTTCGCCACCGCCGCGAGCCAGCCCGAGGTCGCGGGCAGGATCGCGTCGTTGAAGTCGTAGCGGTCATTGTGCAGTTCGCCGCCGTCCACGGCAGGGCCGTTGCCGATCCAGACATAGGCGCCGGGCCGATCCTGCAGGAAGTAGCAGAAATCCTCGGAAGTGGTGCTGGCGGAGATGTCGCGGCGGACCTCCAGCCCGGCGGCCTTGCCGGCATTCGCCGCCATGTCTTCCTCTGCCGGCGTATTGATCGTCGCCAGCCCGCCGAGCGAGAAATCGACATCCGCCTTCATCTCGAAGGTCGCGGCGATGTTGTTGGCGATGTCGCGGATGCGCTGCACGACGCGTTCGCGCACCGGAACCGTGAAGACGCGATAGGTCCCCTCGATCCAGACATGGGTCGGGATCTGGTTCGAGGCGAGCCCGCCATGGATCTGGCCGATCGTGACGACGGCGTTGTCCATCGGGCTGACATTGCGCGAGACGATGGTCTGCAGCGCCACGATCAGATGGGCCATCGCCGTGATCGGATCATGTGTCAGCTCGGGCTTGGCGGCATGACCGGCGGTGCCAGACAGGGTGATCTTGAACTTGCCGGGCTCGGCCATCACCGGGCCGCGATGCACGGCGACGGTGCCGGCTTCCAGCCCCGGCCAGTTGTGCAGTCCGAAGACGCGTTCCATCGGGAAGCGCTCGAACACGCCGTCCTGGATCATCGCCTTGGCGCCGCCATAGCCTTCCTCGGCCGGCTGGAACAGGAACTGCACCGTGCCGCTCCAGCTCTCGTCGTTCTTGAGCAGCGCCGCCGCGCCGAGCAGCGAGACCGTGTGGCCGTCATGGCCGCAGGCATGCATGACGTTGGTCTTGCCGGATTTGTAGGGGAGGTCGTTCACCTCCTGGATCGGCAGCGCATCCATGTCGGCGCGCAGGCCGACAGAGCGCTCCGAGGAGCCGCGCGACAGCGTCGCGACGACACCGTGGCCGCCGACATTGGCGGCGAAGGGAATGCCGAGCTCCTTCAGCTTCTCCTGCACGAAGGCGCTGGTCTGCGCCTCCTGCAACGACAACTCCGGATTGGCGTGGAGATGTCGTCGCCACGCGGTCAGCTTGTCGAGCAGGTCGCGGTCCAAGGCGGCATCCTTTCAAGGCATGGTCTAAAGAATAAGGCAGGGGCGACCCTATACCGCCATGGCAAGCCGGCAAGCCGCTTCGGCGAGGGGCCGCACCCTCGTTTGCCGCATTTCAACCGTGTTCGCGCATTGACGGCGCCCTTGGCAATCTGCGAAAGCCCCTCTTTCGCTTTTGCGATATGGCTTTCCCGTTCAGGAGAGGACACCGCCGCTCATGCCCGCCTTCGACGCAGCCCTCGTTGACGCCGCCCAGCGTTCGGCCTCCTGGCCGTTCGAGGAGGCGCGCAAGCTCGTGGCCCGCATCGAGAAATCCGGCAAGAAATCGGTGATCTTCGAGACCGGTTACGGCCCCTCGGGCCTGCCGCATATCGGCACCTTCGGCGAGGTCGCGCGCACCTCAATGGTCCGCCACGCCTTCCGCGTGCTCACCGGCAACACCATCCCGACGCGGCTGATCGCCTTCTCGGACGACATGGACGGCCTGCGCAAGGTGCCGGAGAACGTGCCGAACAAGGAGTTGCTCGCCGCGAATCTCGGCAAGCCGCTGACCGAGGTGCCGGACCCGTTCGGCACGCACGACTCGTTCGGCCGCCACAACAATGCGCGGCTGCGCGCCTTCCTCGACAGCTTCGGCTTCGACTACGAGTTCAAGTCCTCGACCGACGCGTACCGTGCCGGCGAGTTCGACGCGACGCTGCTCATGATGCTCGCCCGCTATGATGCGGTGATGAAGATCATGCTGCCGACGCTGCGCGAGGAGCGGGCCGCGACCTATTCGCCCTTCCTGCCGATCCACCCGAAGACGCGCGTCGTCATGCAGGTGCCGATCGACGAGATCGATGTCGAGGCCGGCACCATCGTCTGGGCCGATCCGCAGACGAAGGAGCGCTTCGTCACCCCCGTCACCGGCGGCCATGTGAAGCTGCAGTGGAAGCCGGACTGGGCGATGCGCTGGGTCGCGCTCGGCGTCGACTACGAGATGGCCGGCAAGGACCTGATCGACTCGGTCAAGGTCTCCTCGCAGATCGCCCGCGCGCTCGACGGCACGCCGCCGGAGGGCTTCAACTACGAGCTCTTCCTCGACGATCTCGGCCAGAAGATCTCGAAGTCGAAGGGCAACGGCCTGACCATTGAGGAATGGCTGACTTACGGGCCGCCGGAGAGCCTGGCGCTCTATATGTTCCAGCGCCCGCGCGAGGCCAAGAAGCTCCATTTCGACGTCATCCCGCGCGCCGTCGACGAATATCTCCAGTTCCTCAACGGCTATGAGCGGCAGGACTGGAAGAACCGCCTCGGCAACCCGGTCTGGCACATCCATGCCGGCAATCCTCCGGCACCGGAGGTCATCGCTTCCGGCGAGGGCGAGAACGCGGTCAGGACGCAGGTCACCTTCGGGCTGCTGATGAACCTCGTCGCCGTCGCGAATTCCGAGGACAAGGCCGTGCTCTGGGGCTTCCTCCAGCGCTATGCGCCGGGCATGTCGCCGCAGACCCATCCGCGCCTCGATGCGCTGGTCGGCTACGCGATCGCCTATTTCCGCGATTTCGTGAAGCCGGCGAAAAGCTATCGCCCGGCCGACGAGGTCGAGCGCGATGCGTTCACGAAGCTCGACGCGGCGATCGCCGCCCTGCCCGCGGACGCTACGCCCGAAATGGTGCAGGACACGGCGCTCGACATCGCCCGCGCCATCTCGCGCTACCAGAACCTCACCGCCAAGAACGCGACGCCGGAGCGTCCCGGTGTTTCCGGCGATTGGTGGAAGGCGATCTACCAGGTGATGTTCGGCGAGGATCAGGGCCCGCGCTTCGGCTCCTTCGCGGCGATCTACGGCCTGCCCAACACCCGCGCCCTGATCGCCAAAGCGCTGGCCGGCGATCTGGCGAGGGAACATGCCGCCTTCCTCGCGGCGCGCAAAGCCGACTGACGAGCCTACGGAGCCTGCCATGACCTTTCCCGACGACGCGCTCGCGGCGCTGGCGGAGGTGGTCGGCCCCAGTGGCCTGCGCAGCGGCGAGGCGATCCCCGCTCGCAATCGCAAGGACGCCTCCGATACGCCGGAGGGCCTGCCGGCCGTGCTCGTCACGCCGCGGACGACAGAGGAGGTCGCCGCGGTGCTGGCGATCTGCTCGCGCTTCTCGCTGCCCGTCGTCGTCCAGGGCGGCATGACCGGGCTCGCCGGCGGCGCCACGCCGCAGGCAGGCGAGGTTGCCCTCTCGCTCGAACGCATGAACGGCGTCGAGGAGATCGACCCGGTAACGCGGACGATGACCGTGCTCGCCGGCACGCCGCTCGCGGTCGTGCAGGAGAAGGCTGCGGCGGCCGGCTTCCTCTACGGCGTCGATCTCGGCGCGCGCGGGACCTGCACGATCGGCGGCAATGTCGCGACCAATGCCGGCGGCGTGCAGGTGCTGCGCTACGGCATGACCCGGCGCAGCGTGCTCGGCCTCGAAGCGGTGATGGCCGATGGCCGTATCGTGGGCCACCTCAAGAAGGTGGTGAAGAACAATGCCGGCTACGACTGGACGCAGCTTTTCATCGGCAGCGAAGGCACGCTCGGCGTCGTCACCCGTGTGCTGCTGGCGCTCCAGCCAGCGGTGACCGGCACGCAGACGGCGCTTTGCGCCGCCGGCAGCGTCGCCAACGCGCTCGCGGCGCTCAACCGTCTCGAAGCCCGGCTCGGCGGCGGCCTGCTCGCCTTCGAGGCGATGTGGTCCGAATACATGAAGGCCGCGATTGAAAAGGGCGGCCTGCCCGCTCCCTTCGCCGGGGAACCCGAGGTCACGCTCGTCGTCGAGGCGGCGATGGGCTCGGGTAACACGGGCGAGGAGAGCTTTGCGGAAGCGCTCGCCGAACTTGCGGAAGAAGGCCTGCTGGACGATGTGCTGATTGCCCAGTCGGGCCGGGACCGACAGCGTTTCTGGGCCTATCGCGAGGCGAATTACGAGTTCTACCGCGACCTGCCGCCCGGAATCCATTTCGACGTCAGCATTCCCCTGGGCGCCATGGCGGATGCGGTCGCCTTGCTGCGCCAGCGAGTCGAGACGCGTAGCGGCACGGCCTTCCCGATCGTCTTCGGCCATCTCGCCGACAGCAACCTACATCTCTCGATCCATGACGAGACTGGGGAGCTCTCCGGCTTCGCCGACATCGTCTACACACTGGTCCGGGAGAAGCAGGGCAGCATCTCGGCCGAGCATGGCGTCGGCGTGCTGAAGCGGCCCTATCTCGGCATGAGCCGCTCGGATGCCGAACTCGCCCTGATGACATCGCTGAAGCGGACGCTGGACCCCGGCAACATCCTCAACCGCGGGCGCATCCTGCCGGCCTGAGCCACGACGATCGGTCTCTGGCGCACGGCCGGCGGCTCTGTCACAACGCGGTGGAGCAAGCAGCCGGAGACGCGGAGCATGATCGCGGCGATGACACCTATCGAAGCCGTCGAGCACGCCATCCGCTCGCGCCGGGCCGTTCGCGCCTTCCTGCCCGATCCGGTCGAGCCCGATCTCGTCCGCCGCCTGATCGATCTGGCGGCGCAGGCCCCTTCCGGCACCAACATGCAGCCCTGGAAGCTCAGGGTGATCGGCCCGCAGTCCCGAGCAAGCCTCGAAGCAGCGCTGCTCACCGCGCTCGAAACCGGCGAGCGCCCCGGCGTCGAGGAGTACCGCTACTATCCCGAACGCTTCCGCGAGCCCTATCTCTCGCGACGCCGCAAGGTCGGCTGGGATCTCTACGGCCTGCTCGGCGTGGCGAAGGGCGATAGCGAAGGCATGAAGCGGCAGACCGCGGCAAACCTGCGCTTCTTCGATGCGCCGGTCGCGCTGATGCTGACGATCGACCGCGATCTCGAAATCGGCTCCTGGCTCGATCTCGGCATGTTCATCCAGAACCTGCTGATCGCCGCGCAGGGCCACGGCCTCGATTCCTGCCCCCAGGCGATCTTCGCGCAGTTCCATCCGATCGTGCGGCGCGAGCTGGCCATCCCCGAGGACGAAGTCGTGGTCTGTGGCATCGCCATCGGCAAGGCCGATGCGGATGCGCCGGCCAACCGCCTCGTGCCGGAGCGCGAGCCGGTCGAGAGTTTCACCAGCTGGCTGGATTGAGGCTGGGTCAACCGCTCGTCATAGTCGGGCTTATCCCGACCATCCACGCCTTCCTCCGGCGAGGGCGGTGTTCAAGACGTGGATGCTCGCGGCGAGCGCGAGCATGACGGCGAAATCCCGCTACGATTCGCGCCTGGCATCGGGTGCAGGCCTGCCCGCACCCTTCCTGAACAGTTTCAGCACCGGCTCGACGAGCCAATGCATCGCGACGATCGCGATGCCGCCGACGATGAGCCCGAAGACCGCCGACAGCACCGCCCCGGCCAGCCACTCCCCGGCTCCGGCGACCGCGGACGGCAAGGCGCGGCCGGCCGCCACGGCAAGGTCATGGACGCCGTGGCCGAGGCCCGAGAGGGCGTACCCCTCCAGCCCGTGGATGATGATGCCGCCGCCGACCCACAGCATCGCCGCCGTACCGACCGCACCGAGCACATTCAGGAAATGCGGCATGCCGCGCACGAGGCCGCGCCCGAGCGGCTGCGTCAGCCAGCGCAGCGCACGGTCGAGCCTGCTCGCTTCACCCGGCTTCGGCCGCCTGAGGCCCAGCAGACTCGTGCCGGGGCGCTGGTTGGCGGCAAGCGCAACACCGACATCATCCGCCTTCACGATCAGCGCGACGACGCCATAGACGGCAACGGTGATGCCGATACCGACGATGGCGAGCACCGCCGCCTTCATCCAGAACGACTGGTCGGAGACGCCGGCGAGCGTGATCGCCATGATCTCCGCCGAGAGGATGAAGTCGGTCTTGATCGCACCGGCGACCTTCTGCTGTTCGAGGGCCGCGGGGTCTCCCGCCGTCTCGCCCGCCTTCGCGGCGCCATGCGCGCCATGCGGCAGCACCAGCTCCAGCACCTTCTCGGCGCCCTCGAAGCAAAGAAAGGCGCCGCCTGCCATCAAGAGCGGCGTGATCGCCCAGGGCGCGATCAGCGCGAGCAGGAGCGCGCCCGGCAGCAGGAAGATGAGCTTGTTGCGCAGCGAGCCCAGCGCGATCCGCCAGATGATCGGCAATTCGCGCGAGGCGGCGAAGCCCACGGCATAGCGGGGCGTCACTGCCGCATCGTCGATGACGACGCCCGCCGCCTTGACCCCCGCCTTGCCGGCCTGGGCCACGACATCGTCGACCGACGCCGCCGCGACCTTGGCAATGCCGGCGACGTCGTCGAGCAGCGCAAAAAGTCCCGAAGCCAAGCAGCTTCTCCAAATGGTGTCGCTGCGGCCAAATTAGCTTGGGCTGCGTGAAGATGGAAAGACGCCGCCATTCCGGACAAGCGGCAAGGCCGCGCCGATCCGGAATCCACCGGAAGACGATGTGCTCTGCGATGAATTCCGGGCCTCCGCTTCGCGGCGCCCGGAATGAAGGCTGAGGATCGGGGGTTTCCGTCAGCCCTTCAGGCTCGCGAAACCCTTACCCTCGGCGGCTAGGCGCTTCAGCAGCGGCGCCGGCTCCAGCGCCTTGTCGCCAGTCTCGGCGGCCTGTGCTTCCAGCCGCTTCGCGATGACGTCGAGCCCCACCGTATCTGCCCAGTACATCGGACCGCCCCGCCAGGCCGGCCAGTTGTAGCCGTTGATCCAGACCACATCGATATCGCCCGGCCGCGCCGCGATGCCCGCTTCCAGAATGCGTGCGCCCTCGTTGACCATCGGGTCGAGCAGACGCGCCAGGATCTCCTCCTGGGTGAAACTGCGCCGCGTCACGCCCTGCTCGGCCGAGATGCGGGCGATCAGGGCCTCGACCTCGGGGCAGCGCTGGCCGCTGCGCGCACCCTGCGGATAGAGGTAATATCCGCGCCCGGTCTTCTGGCCGAACCAGCCGGCCTCGCAGATCGCATCCGCGACGGGCGCCTTCAGACCGCGCGCCTTGCGCGAGCGCCAGCCGATGTCGTTGCCGGCAAGATCGGCCATGGCGAAGGGCCCCATCTTGAAGCCGAAACCGACCAGTGCGGCGTCGACCTCGTGCGGCAGGGCGCCCGCGATCAGCAGCCGCTCGGCGGCGCGCGTGCGCTGCTCCAGCATGCGGTTGCCGACGAAGCCGAAACCGTTGCCGACCACGACCGGCACCTTGCCGAGCTTTCGGCCGAGCGCAACGGCGGTGGCGATCGCATCGTCAGCCGCGCCCTTCGGCAGGACGACTTCGAGCAGCTTCATGACGTTGGCCGGGCTGAAGAAATGCATGCCGATCACGTCCTGTGGCCGCTTGGTCGCGGCCGCGATGGTGGGCACATCGAGATAGGAGGTGTTGCTGGCCAGGATCGCGCCGGGCTTGGCGACCTTGTCGAGCTCGCCGAAGATCTGCTGCTTGACGCCTATCTCTTCGAAAGCGGCCTCGATGACGATATCGGCGCCGGCAGCCGCAGCGAGCCCGACGGCTGGCCTGATCAGCGCCATGCGCCGGGCCTTCGCCTCCGGCGTCAGCGACCCCCGCGAAACCGAGATGTCGTAGATCGCGCCGATACGGTTGATGCCGTTGTCGAGCGCAGCCTGCGCCGTCTCGATCAGCGTCACCGGGATGCCGGCATTGGCGAAGCACATGGCGATGCCGCCGCCCATCGTTCCCGCCCCGATCACGGCGGCGCTGGCGATCTCCCGAGGCTTCACCTCCGGCCCGATGCCCGGCACCTTCGCGACCTCGCGTTCGGCGAAGAAGACATGGCGCAGCGCCTTGGAGCGCTCGTCGGCGATCAGCGACAGGAACAGCTTGCGCTCGACGGCCACACCTTCCGCGAAGGGCATGGTGAAGGTGCTGCGGACCGCCTCGACCAGCGCCGGCACGTTCGGCATGCCGTCGGCCTTCTTCAGCGCGTCCTTGGCAAGCGCCTCGAAAGCCTCGCGATCCGCCTCGGTCAGCCTGTCGTCCTCCGCGCTCGTGACCGGACGGCGCCCCTCGGCGGCAAGCCCCTCGGCCAGCCTGATCGCCGCCTTGACGACATCGCTGGAGACGACCTCGTCGAGGAGCCCGTATTCCAGCCCCTGCCCCGCCGAGATCGGCTCCCCGGAGAGCATGATCGGGAAGGCCTTCGACGCACCGATCAGCCGCGGCAGGCGCTGCGTGCCGCCGGCGCCGGGGATGAGGCCGAGCTTGATCTCGGGCATGCCGAGCTTGGCAGCGGGCAGCGCGACGCGGCCATGGCAGGCGAGCGCGACCTCGAGCCCGCCGCCGAGCGCGATGCCCTGGATCGCCGCGACCACCGGCTTGGCCGAGGCCTCGATCGCGTCGAGCAGGTCCGGCAGCAGCGGCGGCGCGGGCGGCTTGCCGAACTCGCTGATGTCGGCGCCGGCGATAAAGGCCTTGCCGGCGGAGGCGATCACGATCGCGACCAACGAAGGGTCGGCGTTCGCCTGCTGGATTGCGCTCGCGAGCCCTTCGCGCACCGCGGCGCCAAGCGCATTGACCGGCGGGTTGTCGATGGTGGCGAGCGCGACCGGGCCGCACATCTCAAGTTGAACCTTCGTCATCGACGCTCTCCGCAATTCCTGTCCCGCGCCCGACTCGCAAACCAAGGCAGCGAAGGCGTCTGGCGGGCAAGGGAGAATCGGGACCGCGCGATGTCAAGCACAGGGCGACGACGAAAGACGCATCCGGCCTCGCTTGACCCTGTCCGAAGGGCCATGTCATCCGGGCTGGGCAATCAGGAGCGGACCGATGAGCGAAGTGCTGAGCGAAACCGTCGCGGCCGGCGTGGTGCAGGTCACCATGAACCGGCCCGACCGCAAGAATGCGCTGGATCGGGCGAGCTATGCCGGGCTGATCGCGGCGATCGGTACCGCCGAGGCCGACGCCTCGATCCGTGCCATCCTGCTGACCGGCGCCGGCGGCTGCTTCACCAGCGGCAACGACATCAAGGATTTCGCCATCGCCGCCGCCTCCGGCGAAGGCCCGCGCATCGCCATCGACTTCCTCGAGGTGATCTCGGCAACCCGGAAGCCGATCGTCGCGGCCGTGGAAGGTTTCGCCGTCGGCATCGGCACGACGATGCTGCTGCATTGCGATCTCGCCTTCGCCGCCCGCTCCGCGACCTTTCGCCTGCCCTTCGTCACGCTCGGCCTCTCGCCCGAGGGGGGGTCGAGCTACCTGCTGCCGTTGGTCGCCGGCTCCAAGAAGGCGGCCGAATTGCTGATGCTGGGCGAGGCCTTCAATGCGGAGACGGCCGCCGAAACTGGTCTCGTGAATGCCGTGGTCGAGGACGGCACGGCGCTGGAAGCCGGTCTTGCCAAAGCCAAGGCACTGGCGGCTCTGCCGCCGGAATCGCTCGCGCTCACCAAGATGCTGCTGAAGCGCGGCTCTGCCGAGGCCGTGGCCGAGACCATCGCGACGGAAGCTCGCCATTTCGGCGAACGCCTGCGCTCGCCGGAGGCGATGGCGGCCTTCGCCGTGTTCTTGAAGAAGTGAGGGGTCGGCGCCGCTTCAGGGCGGCGCCGTGTCCCCAGCCAGCGCCCCCGCGGGACGGCGCCCGAAGGGCAGCAGCCGCCAGACCATCAAGCCCCAGATGACGAGCGTGCTGACGCCCAGAACGCCGGCGATCGGCCGTTCGAAGAACACTAGGAACGAACCGTCCGACTTGATCATCGAGGTCATGAAGTTCTGCTCGAGCATCTCGCCGAGCACGAGGCCGAGGATCAGCGGCGCTACCGGCACGCCGTGCTCTTCCAGAAGCCAGCCGAAGACCCCCATCACCACCATCAGGACGACGCCGTAGAGCGAATTGGTCATGGCGAAGGAGCCGACCATGCAGAAGATCAGGATGATAGGCAGCAGGATGTTGCGCGGCACCCGGAGGATCTGCTTTGCCGACTTGATCGCCGCCCAGCCAAGCGGGAACATCAGGATGTTGGCGAGGATGAAGATGATGAAGACGGCATAGATCAGTTCCGGCGTCTGCAGAAAGACGCTGGGACCGGGATTCATGCCCTTCATGTAGAGCACGCCGATGACGATAGCGGTGATCGAATCGCCCGGGATGCCGAAGACGAGCGCCGGTATCCAGGCACCGCCGAGCGCGGAATTGTTGGCCGAGGTCGAATCGACGATGCCCTCGATATGGCCGGTGCCGAATTTCTCCGGCTCCTTCGAGAGCTTCTTCGAGACGGCGTAGGAAACCCAGGCCGCGATGTCCGCGCCGGCGCCAGGCAGCGCGCCGATGACGGTACCGAGGATCGAGCCGCGGAAGAAGTTCCGCCAGTATTTCCGCCAGACGGCCCCGACGCCGGCCAGCATGTTGCCGACCTGCTGCTTGACCATCGTCGCGCCGGCCTCCATCGAGACCGCACCGCGCAGGAGCTCGGACACGGCGAACATACCGATCAGCGTCGGAATGAAGTTGATGCCGGAGAGCAGATCGACATTGCCGAAGGTGAAGCGCGGCTGGCCGGCCGCAGGGTCGATGCCGATGCAGCCGATGGCGAGGCCGACGAACAGCGACAGAAGCCCCTTCACCGGATCGCCCGTGCCGATGAAGACGGCGCAGGTCAATCCGAGACAGGCCAGCCAGAAATACTCGAAGGACGAGAAGTTGATCGCCACCTCGGCCAGAACCGGCGCCAGCAGGATCAGCACGATAACGCCGAAGATGCCGCCAAGGACCGAAAAGACTAGGTTGACGCCCATGCAGAGGTCGAGCTGACCCTTCTTGGTCATCTCGTAGCTTTCATCCGCATAGGCGGCCGAGGCCGGCGTTCCCGGCATGCGCAGCATGGCGGCGGGAATGTCGCCGGCGAAGATCGCCATGGCCGTCGCGGTGACGATGGCGCCGAGCGCCGGCACCGGAGCCATGAAGAATGTGACGGGCACGAGCAGCGCGGTCGCCATCGTCGCCGTCAGGCCCGGCATGGCGCCGACGAACATGCCGAACATCGCGGAAGCGAGGATGACGCCCAGGACCTGGATGTCGAAGACGAGCCCGAAGGCAGTCGTGATCGCTTGCATCGCCAACTCCTCAGAGCACGCTGTCGAGGATGCCGCGCGGCAGGGGAACGAGCATCATGCTGCCGAAGAACCACTGGACGAGCGCTGTCATCGCCGCGGCCACGATCAGCGCCGTCAGCGGGCGGACGCCGAACCACAGGAACAGCACGAGCTGGATCAGGAAGGCGCAGGGAATGAAGCCGAGCGCCTCTGACGCGAGGAGATAGAACAGCATCGCAGCCAGCATCAGCGCGAAGGACGCGATGTGGCGCGGCTGCCTGACCCAATCGGCGAGGACCAGCCATGGCACCGCCGCAGGCAGACGCCGTTCGCGCAGGATCAGCAGCAGTGAGCACAGGATGATGCCGGTGCCGAGGATGCGCGGGAACAGGCTCGGGCCGTAGTTCTGGCCCGGAAACGCCGGGAAGGAAAATGTCAGCGCGATCATGATCGCGGCCAGCACGATGAACGTGGCGCCGACGATGGTGTCGTTGAAACGCATCGGTTCGACCTTGTCCGAGCGGCCTGCCCGCAACGCGGAACGCAGGCCTGAAAGGCATTGCGACGGACGGCCGGGCCGCCCGTCGCGCTTTGGCTGCGTCGGTTCAGCTCGCCTTCTTGGCGAGGCCCGCGGCGGCCATGGCGGTACCCATCGCCTTGTCGCCATCGGCCATGAACTTGGTGAAGCCAGCCCGGTCGGCAAAGGTCATGCCGAAGCCGCGCGCATTCATGAAGTCCTGGAATTCCTTCGATTCATAGGCCTTCTGGAGCTCGGCGATGAGGATTTTCTGAACGTTCTCGGGCAAGCCCTTCGGCCCGGCGATGCCGCGCCAGGCGCCGACGGAATAGTTGACGCCCAGTGTCTCGTTCAGAGTCGGCACATCCTTGAACTGCGGGTTGCGCTCCTTAGCCATGATCGCCAGCGACTTGGCCTTGCCGGCGTCGAGCATGGCGCGGGCTTCCGGCACGGAGCAGGTGACGATGTCGATGCCGCCGGCAGCGAGATCCTGCATCGCCGGCGCGGCACCGTTCGATGGCGCCCAGGCGACATGGTCAGGCTTCAGTCCCATCGACACCAGCCAGCCGATCAGCGCGAGGTGCCAGATGCCGCCCTGGCCCGTGCCGGAAGCCTTGAGCTTGCCGGGAGGAGCGGCCTTGATCGCCTCAGCCAGCGCCTTGATGTCCTTGTGGGGGCTCGACGCGCTGACCTGCACGCCCGGCGGATCCTCGTTCATCAGGGCGAGCGGCGTATAGCTCGCAGGGGTCAGATCGGTCAGTCCCTGATGGTGCATCATGCTGATCTCGACCGTCAGCATGCCGATGGTGTAGCCGTCGGGGGCGGCGGTCGCGATGGCGGAATGGCCGACCACGCCCGAGCCGCCGGTCCGGTTCACCACGTTGACGGGCTGGCCCAGCCCTCTCTCCAGCATAGCGGCGACGATACGCGCCGTTGCGTCCGTGCCGCCGCCGGCGCCCCAGGGGCAGATCAACGTAATCGGACGGGCCGGCCACTTCGCCTGCGCGATGGCTGGCGCCGCAATCAGGCTGGCAGCGCCGGCCGCGGCCGCGCCCTTGAGCACAGTTCGCCTGTCGATGAAATCACTCATTCCCCATCTCCTCCGCTAAATCGATTTAGTATACGGGCGCTCCTCGTCCGCGACGGGGCTCCCTTGGTACGACGGCTTATCTGAGCCGATCGCGCGGCGGGTTACAACCAGCGATTTAGTCGGATGCTACAGGCCGCAGATGACAGGCAGAACGCTGCCCGATACCCGCTCGACCACCGCGCCGGTGCTGAGCTCGGTGCCCCCCGCAACCGGCGGCAGCGAGGCGCCGGCCTTGCCGAGCATCGCCTGGATGGCAGCGGCATCGGCCAGCGCGTAGCTGCGTTGCGGCGCGACGCCGGCGATCAGCACCCTGTCTGAGGGGTTGTCGGTGACGATCCCGACCAGACGCCCCTGCCGGTCGAAGGCGGGGGCGCCCGCCTGTCCGGGCTGCAAGGGCGCCCGCAGCGCAGGCTTGGCGTCGGCCGCCTGCACGCTTTGCCCCGGCAGTGCCAGAGCAACCCTTTTGCCGGCATCGTTGCCATAGGCGACGAGCACCAGCGCCTCATCGGCACGCGGCGCCTCCGCGCGCAGGCCGGGCGGCTTCGTAGCACCCGTGCCGTCGAGATCGAGCAGGACGAGCCCGCTCGCATCGTCCTTCAGGCGCAGCTTGCCGGCGCGATTACCGACGCGCAGGCTGCGGCAGCCATCGACCGCTGGCGCGACACTCAGGGCCATCCGCTCATTGAGCGCGATCGCGACGCCATAACGTTCGTTGCTGCGCACGGCCGGCACCGCCTGCGAGGGCAGCCCGGCCTGCGGGCTGGCCGCACCGGCGACCGACGGAGGCGCGGCGGGGACCGCCCCGGTCGGGAAGGGCTCGAAGCTCGCGGCGATCGCGATGACCAGCCTGTCGACCGTCGGCGCGACCGCCTTGTCGTAGCCGATCGAGAAGCCGCGCAGCCCCTGCGGCCCGGCCGCGAGCCGGCGATAGAACCGCCCGGTCGGCGTCTCGCCCGTCACCACGAAGAACTCCGGCCGGAGCAGCTTGTAGGTGATCTTGCGGGGACTGTTCGGGTTGACGGCGGTCGCCTTCTCGAAGAGCGCGGCGAGGTCCTCGCCCGGCGGCGAGGCGGAAGTGTCGAGCGTGACCTTCTCGTCGGCGCTCTGCCAGCGGCTGCCGCCAGAGGGCGTCGCGTCACGCCTCGGCAGGAGTTTCGTCGGGATGCCGATCTGAACGCCAGTTTTCTCGTCGACCAGAATGCGGAAGCCGGCCAGATCGCGCGCGACCTGCGCGGTCCTCGCCAGGGCGACCCGCTCGGTGGGAAGGAGCATACCGTCAGCCAACCCACGCGCGCCCTTGAAGGTGTTGATCGCCCGGAAGGTCAGGGGACCAAAGGCGCCGCTGACCGCGCCGTTGAACTGGCCGGCCCAGATCAAATCGCTCTGGATCGCCTTGCGCTCGGCCTCGGGCAGAGCCTCGAAGTTCGCCTGCGCCGCCGCCATCTGCGGATTCGGCGCCTGGGCCTGCGCCTGCGCCCAAGCGCCTGCATGCGGCGCGGCCAGCATCGCCAACGCCAGCGCTGCGGCGCGGGCTCGTCCGTTTCGCAGGCGGGTCTGGCAGGCGCGCGGCATCATCTCGTCCTCAAGGCGGGGGCAGAGCGGCTGCATTGAGCGTCAGAACGCGCCGCGCCGCAACCATGGCAAAGCAGCTCCGTCGGAAGTTGTGGCGGCTTGCGTCCCGCCGGTGCGACCTGCATTCGCATGACTTGAACGCGCGCCGGGCGGTGATAGCCTGCCGGCCCCGTCTCAGGCCGTCATCGGCCTGAAGCCTTTGCCGCCGACCCTGGCGGACCGGCCGACGAAGAGGAACGACGATGACCCTGCTTTCCCGTCTCGCGCTCGCCCTCTGCCTGACCTTCTCGGCCGCACCCGCCTTCGCCCAGAAGGCCTATGTCCGCAACGACCTGCTCTCCGACGGGCAGCGGCTGGAGGAGCGGCTGAAGCGCGAGGTCTCGGCCGGGAACCGTTCCGCAGCTGACGCCGTCCGGGCCGGCGAGATCGCGCTCGCCCGCGGCGATGCCCGCTCCGCCCTGCCCCAGGCCAATGCCGCGATCGTCGCGGATTCCACCAATTCCGCCGGCTGGCGCCTGATGGCCCGCGCCGCCAACGCCATCGAGCCGCGCGACTATCGCGAGCGCTGGGAGCTGCGCGAGCGCGCCATCGCCGCCGCTTATCTCGCCTATCAGCGCTCGACCAACCGCAACGACGAGGCGGCCTCGCTCGGCGTGCTCGCCCAGACCTTCGAGAAGAACGAGCTGTGGCGCCCGGCGCTGACCACCTATCGCCTCAGCCTTGACCTCGCCGCCAACCCTGCGCTGCAGAGTTCCTATGAGAGCCTGCGCGAGAAGCGTGGCTTTCGCCTGATCTCCAACAAGACCGATTCCGACGCCGCCTCCCCGCGCGCCTGCTTCGAATTCTCGGAAGCGCTGGCACGCGGACGCGTCGATTTCGCGCCCTATGTCGCCATCTCCGGCGGGAAAGGCGATTTCGCGGTCAGCGCCGAGGACCGCCAGATCTGCGTCGACGGACTCAAGCATGGCGAGCGCTATGCCATCGTCATCCGCCAGGGCGTCCCCTCCGCCATCCCCGACGAGACGCTGCTGAAATCGGCCGATTACGAGATCTATGTCCGCGATCGCACCCCCTCGGTGCGCTTCACCGGCAAGAACTACGTGCTGCCGCGCACCGGCCAGCAGGGCATTCCGGTCGTCTCGGTCAATTCCGGCAAGCTCGACCTCGAGGTCATGCGCATCGGCGACCGCAACCTGATCAACTCCGTCCATTCCGACGACTTCCTTGGTCAGCTCGGCTCATGGTCGGCAAAGCAGATTTCGGGCGATAAGGGCCAGAGCGTCTGGACCGGCACGATGGACGTGAAGTCCGAGCTCAACCAGGACGTCGTCACCGCCTTCCCGGTGACGGAGGCGGTCGGCAGCCTCAAGCCCGGCGTCTATGTGATGTTCGCCAAGCCTTCGGGCGGGCCGGCCTCCGCGCCCGTCAGTGACGATAGCGATTCCTATGACGACGGCTCGACCCGCGCGACGCAATGGTTCGTCGTCTCCGATCTCGGCCTGACCTCCTTCACCGGCCCGGACGGCGTGCATGTACTCGCGCGCTCGCTTGCGGATGCGAAGCCCGTGGCCAATGCGGAACTGCGCCTCATCGCGCGCAACAACGAGGTGCTCGGCACGGCGAAGACCGACGCAAACGGCTATGCCCGCTTCGATGCAGGGCTTGCCAAGGGCCAGGGCGGCAATGCGCCCGGCCTCGTCACCGCCTCGCTCGCCGAGGATTACGGCTTCCTTGACCTGAAGCAGACCGCCTTCGACCTCTCCGATCGCGGCGTGAAGGGCCGCGTCGCGCCTGCCGGCCTCGACGCCTATCTCTACACGGAGCGCGGCGTCTACCGTTCGGGCGAGACGGTCTATCTCACCTCCCTGCTGCGCGACGCCAAGGGCGCCGCCGTCACGGGTCTGCCGCTGACCATCGTCGTCAAGCGTCCTGACGGCGTCGAGTATCGCCGCCGTCAGGTCGAGGATCAGGGTGCAGGCGGCCGCGCCCATTCGATCCAGCTCGTCTCCGGCGCCGCGACCGGCACCTGGCGCGTCCTCGCCTATTCCGATCCGAAGGGCCAGGCGATCGGCGAGACCTCCTTCCTCGTCGAGGATTATGTGCCCGAGCGGCTGGAGCTGACGCTGACGCCGAAGGCCCCGCTGCTCCAGGCCGGCCAGCCGGCCGAGCTCGACGTCGCCGCCCGCTATCTCTACGGCGCGCCTGGCTCCGAGCTCGATGTCACCGGCTCGATGACCATCCGTGCCGCGGGCGCCAGCGCCATACCCGGCTTCAAGGACTATCAGGTCGGTCTCACCGACGAGGCCTTCGAGCCGGTCCAGAGCGAGTTCGAGGAGAGCACCACGACAGACGCCGCCGGCAAGGCGGTGATCACCAACCCGGTCCAGCAGCCCGACACCAACCGCCCGCTCGAGGTCGAGATAACCGTGCGCGTCGGCGAGCCCGGCGGGCGCGCCATCGCCCGCTCCGTCACCTTGCCGATCGTGCCGAAGGGCGCCGCCATCGGCGTGAAGAAGCTGTTCAGGGACGGCGATCTCGGCAACGGCCAGACCGCCAATTTCGAAGTGATCATGGCGACCGGCGACGGCAAGCGCCTCGCACGGCCCGGCGTCAAATGGGTGCTGTCGAAGGTGCGCCGCAACTATCAGTGGTTCTTCCAGGACGGCCGCTGGAACTATGAGGGCGTGAAAACCACCCGCCGCGTCGCCGATGGCGAGATCGCGGTGGCGGAAGCCGCGGGCGCGAAGATCGCCGCGCCGGTCGAGTGGGGCAATTACCGGCTCGACGTGACCTCTGACGGCGTTGAAGCGGCCGAAAGCTCGGTCTCCTTCAGCGTCGGCTATGAGAGCGACAAGACGGCGGATACGCCGGATGTGCTTGACGTCGCGCTGGACAAGGCCGCTTACGCCGATGGCGAGAGCCTGCAGGTTCGCCTCTCGCCGCGCTTCGCCGGCAAGGCGACGCTCGCGGTGATTACCGACAAGGTCGCGGATATCCGCACCATCAACATCGCCGAGGGCGGCACCAGCGCCTCGATCCCGGTGAAGGCGGAATGGGGCGCCAGCGCCTATCTCGTCGTGCTCGCCCATCGTCCGATGGATGCTGCCGCCAAGCGCCTGCCCGGCCGCGCCATCGGCCTCTCCTGGTTCCAGATCGGCAAGGAGCAGCGCGCGCTGGCTGTTGATCTCGGCGCGCCGCAGATGGTGCGCCCGCTCTCGACGCTGTCGCTGCCGGTCAAGGTCACCGGCATGAAGCCGGGCGAGGAGGCCTATGTCACCCTCGCGGCCGTCGATATCGGTATCCTCAACCTCACCCGCTATGAGAGTCCTGACCCGAGCAAGTTCTTCTTCGGCCAGCGCCAGCTCGGCCATGAGCTGCGCGATCTCTACGGCTATCTGATCGACGGCATGCAGGGCACGCGCGGCGCGATCCGCACCGGCGGCGACGGGGCTCCTCAGCTTGAAGGCGAGAAGCCGACGCAGGAGCCGCTCGCGCGTTACTCCGGCGTGGTCAAGGTCGGGCCGGACGGCACGGCGAAGATCGATTTCGACATGCCGGCCTTCAACGGCTCGGTGCGCGTCATGGGCGTCGCCTGGTCGGCCGGGCGCACCGGTCAGGCCAGCGCCGATGTGATCGTGCGCGACCAGATCGTCGCGCAGGCGACGCTGCCGCGTTTCCTCGCCATCGGCGACCAGTCGCGCTTCCATCTCCAGGTCGACAATGTCGAGGGGCCGGCCGGCGCCTATACCGTCGATCTCGACGTGAAGGGCCCGGTGCTCGTCGCGGCCGACGCCACCCGCCGCACCATGCAGCTTGGCGCCGGCGCCAAGACTCAGATGACGATCCCCGTCACCGCCGCCGGACTCGGCCGCGCCGAGTTCGACGTGCGCGTTTCCGGACCGAACGGTATCGGCACGGTGCAGAACCTCGCGGTCCGGGTGCAGCCCTCGACTGCTACGATCGCACGCCGGATCGTCCGGGCCATCCCCGGCAATGGAGGAGCGATCACCGTCTCCGCCGATCTGCTGGCCGATCTCGTGCCGAATTCGGGACAGGTCTCGGTGAGCGTCTCGCCCTTCGGCTCGCTCGACGTGCCCGCTCTGCTCAAGGCGCTCGACCGCTACCCCTATGGCTGTACCGAGCAGACCGTCTCGCGCGCGCTGCCGCTGCTCGCCGTCAACCAGCTCGCCTCGCTGGAGCAGCTCGCGCTCGACGACAAGGCCGACGAGCGCGTCGTCAACGCGATCGAGCGCGTACTCGCCCGCCAGGGCGGCAACGGCTCCTTCGGTCTCTGGGGCGTCGGCGGCGACGATCTCTGGCTCGATGCCTTCGTCACCGACTTCCTGACGCGGGCCCGCGAGAAGCAGTTCGCCGTGCCGCAGATCGCCTTCAACCTCGCGCTCGACCGCCTGCGCAACCAGGTCGTCAACACCAGCGAGATCAACAAGGAAGAGGCTGCCGGTATCGCCTATGCGCTCTATGTGCTCGCCCGCAACGGCCGGCCGGTGATGGGCGATCTGCGCTACCTCGCAGACAACAAGCTCGGCGATTTCGCGAGGCCACTCGCCCGCGCCCAGATCGGCGCTGCGCTCTCCGCACTGGGTGATCGTGGCCGCGGCCGCGCCGCGTTCGGCAGCGCGCTCGGGCTGCTGCAGCAGGCTGGTGATGACGGCCTGTCGCGGCCCGATTACGGCTCCCGCCTGCGCGACGGCGCCGGCGTGCTCGCCCTGATCGCCGAATCCAACGGCGAGCGCGCCGATATCAGCCGCGCCGTCTCGATCCTCGACGCCACCCGCAACAGCGCCCGCTACAGCTACACCTCGACGCAGGAGCAGATGTGGATGGTGCTGGCGGCGCAGGCCATGGCCAAGGACGCCGAGGGCATGACGCTGACGGTCGACGGCACCGCTCGGAAGGGCGCCCTCTACCGCACGATTCCCGCCGAAGCACTGGAGGGGAAGCCCCTGACCATCGCCAATCCCGGCGCGGCCAGTGCGCAGGCGGTCATCACCGTGGCGGGCATCCCGACCGCGCCGGAGCCGGCCCTGAACCAGGGCTTCGGGCTGGAGCGCGTGATCTACACGATGAAGGGCGAGCGCGCCGATCCCGCCCGCCTGCGCCAGAACGAGCGCTATGTGGTGGCGCTGACCGTCTCGGAAGGCGCGCCGCGCTACGGCCGTTTGCTGCTGGTCGATCCGGTCCCAGCGGGCCTTGAGATCGAGAACGCCAACCTGACGGAGGGCGCCTCGGTCGCTGGGCTGGATTGGCTGAAGCAGGAGGTCTCGCCGGTGCATACCGAATCGCGCGACGACCGCTTCGTCGCCGCCTTCGAGCGCTCGGGCGCGAAGAGCGACAAGCTCGCCTACACCGTCGCCTATATCGCGCGGGCCGTCTCGCCCGGC
Source organism: Allobosea sp. TAF32 (assembly GCF_052113585.1). Lineage (NCBI taxonomy): Bacteria > Pseudomonadati > Pseudomonadota > Alphaproteobacteria > Hyphomicrobiales > Alloboseaceae > Allobosea > Allobosea sp. TAF32. Next base: position 435,477 of record NZ_JBFRDM010000001.1, read on the forward strand.
CGCTACGTCTCCCCCGCCGCCGTGATCGAGGACATGTACCGGCCGGATCGCTTCGGCCGCACCGGCTTCGGGACGGTGGAGATTACGTCGGTGCGGTGATGATCGGCCCCGGACCAGAACGCCGGTCATTCTCGGGCGCAGCGCAGCGCAGACCCGAGAATCTCGATCAGGAGATGCTCGGGTCAAGCCCGAGCATGACGCCGTGCCCTGGCCGCTTCCGCAAACTGAGGATCGCTGCCGGTGTCTGCGTACTCGCGTTCGTTGCGGCAGCCACCGCCCTCGCCGTCTACGCCCGCTCGCTCCCCCCGCTCGACCTCTCCGCCGCGGCCGATCGCTCGACCGTGGTGCTCGACCGCGAGGGCAAGCTGCTGCGCCCCTTCCTCACCGCGGACGGGCGCTGGAAGCTGCCGGTCACCAACGGCGATGTCGACCCCCGCTACCTCGCCATGCTCAAGGCCTTCGAGGATAGGCGCTTCGACAACCACCACGGCATCGACCCGCTGGGCATGCTGCGCGCCGCCAGCCAGATGCTGGCGAATGGCCGCGTCGTCTCCGGCGGCTCGACCCTGACCATGCAGGTTGCCCGTCTGCTGGAGCCGCGCGAGGAGCGCACGCTCGCCGCCAAGCTCCGGCAGGCCGTACGCGCTGTCGAACTGGAGCGGCGCTTCGACAAGGCCGGGATTCTCGACCTCTATCTCACGCTCGCCCCCTTCGGCGGCAATCTCGAAGGCGTGCGCGCCGCTAGTTTCGCCTATTTCGGCAAGGAGCCGAAGCGGCTCTCGACAGCGGAAGCCGCCCTGCTCGTCGCGCTGCCGCAATCGCCCGAGACGCGCCGGCCGGACCGCTTCGTCGAGGCCGCCCGAAAGGCGCGCGAGCGCGTGCTGGAGCGGGTCGAGCAGGCCGGGCTCGCGACACGTGACGAGGTCACAGCCGCCCGCAACGAGCCGATCCCGACTGCGCGCCGCCCGTTCCCCAGTTTGAGCCCGCATGTCGCCGAGCAGGTCGTTGCGGAAGCACCGACAGTGCGGGTCCACAAGCTTGCGCTCGACGCAAGGCTGCAGGCCTCGCTCGAAGGCCTCGCCCGCGAGCGCAGCCTGGGGCTGGCCCCGCAAGTCTCGATCGCGATCCTCGCAGTCGACAACGAGACGGGCGAGGTCCGCGCCTCGGTCGGCGGCGTCGACTACTTCGCGGCCGAACGCGCCGGCTCGCTCGACCTGACACGGGCGCTGCGCTCGCCGGGATCGGCGCTGAAGCCATTCATCTACGCGCTCGCCTTCGACAACGGCATCGCCCATCCAGAGACGATGCTGGAGGACCGGCCGGCGCGCTACGGCATCTATATCCCCGAAAATTTCGACATGACCTTCCAGGGCATGGTCAGCGCCCGCAAGGCGTTGCAGCTCTCGCTCAACGTGCCGGCCGTCGAACTGCTCTCGGCGCTGGGCCCGCAGCGCTTCCTCTCGCGGCTGCGCGATGCCGGCATCGCCATCGCCATGCCCAGGGACAGCGGCGCACCCGGACTTGCGGTAGGCTTGGGCGGGCTCGGCATCACCCTGCAGGACCTGACCCGCGCCTATGTCGGCCTCGCCCGCGGCGGCGAGATGCTGCCGCTGAGCTTCAGGCCAGTATCCATCCCTTCCCCCAATCCTCATCCTAAGGAGCCGCGCAGCGGCGTCTCGAAGGATGCTCCAGCGCGCTTTGCGAGCGCTCCTCAGGATGAGGGCTCGCGTGGTGGTGCGCGCCTCGTCGATCCCGTCGCGGCTTGGTATGTCGCGGACACCCTGCTCGGCGCGCCTCCGCCGCTCAATGCGGTGCCCGGACGCATCGCCTACAAGACCGGCACCTCCTATGGCTATCGCGACGCCTGGGCAGTCGGCTTCGACCGCAAGCACACAATCGGCGTCTGGGTCGGCCGGGCCGACAATGGCGCCGTGCCCGGCCTCGTCGGACGCGCGGTCGCGGCGCCGATCCTGTTCGACGCCTTCGCGCGGCTCGGCATCGATCCACGGCCCTTCCCGCAGCCGGCGGACGCGATCGTCGCCAGCACCGGCCATCTGCCGCCGCCGCTCCGGCATCTCCGGCAGGACGTGCCCAAGACCGTGACGGCTATGACGACGCCGACGCTCAAGCTCGCCTTCCCACCAGACGGCGCGCGTATCGACCTCTCCGCCGCCGCCCTCGACGGCAAGGGCCAGCTCAATCTCAAGGCCGCCGGCGGGGCGCCGCCCTATACCTGGCTGGTCGACGGATCGCCGGTGACCGAGCCGCAGCGCCGGCGCGAGACGCAATGGCAGCCGCCGGGCAAAGGCTTCATGCGGATTTCGGTGATCGACGGCACCGGCGCGAGCGAGAGCGTGTCGGTGCGGCTGCAGTAGCGAGCCGGCATCGCAAGCGGTATCGGCCCGGTGGTACCCGCACCGAAAGCCCCGTACAGGACTGGCCTGCGGGGTTTTCGGGCAAGCGTATCCGAGGGGATGCGCGGAGCCTTGCGGCGTTCGCAGTCGACGGCTGCGTGCCGATGTCGAGTCGATGTCGATGGTGTCGAACAGCGACGACCTCGCGCTGCCCGGCTCCGCGCACGGGTATCTGGGGGTCCGCCTCGCTTCGACGCCCGGCGAGGGCGCGGGCCTGCCTGTTTCGGCCCGTGCGAAGTCGGCACCTCCACGCCTGACAGGCCCGCAACGGCCCGGGGCGTGAAGCCCGCAATCCCCTCCGGCCCACGATACCTCGCGAAGCCCCTCGGTCGGGTGGGACGCGCGCAGCATAGGCATGGGTTGGACAGGCGGGGATAAGTCAGGCGGCAGACGCCGTCACGCTCGGGCTCAACCCGAGCATCCCCTCGAGGAGATTCTCGGGTCGACGCTGCGCGCCGCCCGAGAATGACGCCGGAGGGTTCTACTCCGCCGGATGCAGCTGCGCCCCGTGCGCCTCTTCATCCGCGCCGTGGCGCGAGCCATGGACCTTGCGGGCGAGATAGCTGTAGGCGACCGGCACAACATAGAGCGTCAGCAGCGTGCCGAATGTCATGCCGCCGACGATGACCCAGCCGATCTGCGAGCGGCTTTCCGCGCCGGCGCCATGGGCGATGGCGAGCGGCACGGCGCCGAGCACCATCGCGCCCGTGGTCATAAGGATCGGCCGCAGACGCAGCTCCGCCGCCTCGACGAGGGCGTCGATCATTTCCTTGCCCTCCTCGCGCAGCTGGTTGGTGAACTCCAGGATCAGGATGCCGTGCTTGGTGATCAGGCCGACGAGCGTGATCAGGCCGATCTGGCTGTACACGTTCATCGTCCCGCCCGTGTAGTAGAGCGCTGCGAGCGCGCCGGTGAGCGAGAGCGGCACCGAGACCATGATCACCACGGGATCGACGAAGCTCTCGAACTGCGCCGCCAGCACCAGATAGATGAAGCCGAGCGCCAGCAGGAAGACGAGGAAGATGCTCGCGCCCGACTGCTTGAACTCGCGGCTCTGGCCGGAATAGTCGACCTGGACCGAGGATGGCAGCACGCGTGCGGTCGCGTCCTCCAGCACCTTGAGCGCATCGCCGAGCGAATAGCCGGGCGCAGGCAGCGCCGTGATCGTGGCCGAGCGCAGCTGATTGAAGCGGACCAGCTCCTTGGGCGCGACGGTCTCCTCAATCTTGACCAGGCTCGACAGCTGCACGACTGCGCCGCTGCGGCCCATCAGATAGATCGATTGCAGCGCCTGCGGCGTGTTGCGCTCGGAGCCCGCGACCTGCAGCATCACGTCGTACTGCTTGCTGTTCATGTTGAAACGCGTGACCTGTCGCCCGCCGAGCAGCGTCTCCATGGTGCGGCCGATGACATCGACACCGACGCCGAGGTCGGCGGCGCGCTGGCGGTCGATCGTGACCCGGATCTGCGGCTTGTCGAGAATGAGGTTCGTCTCGACGTTCGAGAGCGCCGGAGAGTCTGCGACCTCCCGCATCAGCTGATCGACATAGCTCTTGAGCTGCGCGTAGCTCTCCGAAGAGCGCAGCACGAACTCCACCGGCTTGCTGTTGGCGTTGCCCTGGCCGAGCGAGGGCGGGTTGTTGGCGAAGAGGCGGATGCCGGGGATCTGCCCGAGCTCGCGGGTGATGTCGGCGACCAGATCCTGCTGCTTGCGCTCGCGCTCCTCCCAGGGCTTGAGCCGGGCTATGGCGATGGCGCGGGTCACGTCGGGGAAGCCGACGATGACGAGATAGGTATCCACCTCCTGGAGCTTGCTGAAATATTCCTCGACTCGGCGGGCATAGCTCGCCGTGAAGGACATGGTCGCCCCTTCCGGCGCAACGCCGATCACGTTGATCGTGCCGCGATCTTCGACCGGCGCCAGTTCCGAGCGCAGATGGGTGAAGAAGTAATAGCCGCCGCCCGCGACGCCGACCGCCAGCAGGACGATGAGCGGACGCACGGTGAGCGCAGCGCGCAGCGAGGCCCTGTAGCCCCGCGACAGCCCCTCGAAGCCACGCTCCAGCACGTTGTACAGCCAGCTATGCTTGTCGTGGTGACGCAGGAGCTTGGCGCACATCATCGGCGTCAGCGTCAGCGCGACGAAGCCGGAGACCAGCACCGCGCCGGCGAGGGTGAGCGCGAACTCGATGAAGAGCTTGCCGGTGCGGCCGGTCGAGAACGCCATCGGCGCATAGACCGCCACCAGCGTCAGCGTCATCGCCACCACGGCGAAGGCGATCTCGTTGATGCCGCGGATCGCCGCCTTGTTCGGCTCCATGCCGTCCTCGATATGGCGGTGGACGTTCTCCAGCACCACGATGGCGTCGTCGACGACGAGGCCGATGGCGAGCACCATCGAGAGCAGCGTCAGCGTGTTGACGGTGAAACCGAACGCATACATCAGCGCGAAGGAGCCGATCAGCGAGACCGGGATCGTCACCAGCGGAATCAGCGTCGCCCTGAGCGAGCGCAGGAAGACGAAGATGATGAGAACGACGAGGACGATCGCCTCGATGATCGTCTGGAACACCGCCTTGATCGAGCGGTCGATGAAGATCGAGCTGTCGTAGGAAACCGCGATCGACATGCCGTCGGGCAGGTCCTCGATGATGCCGGGCAGCGCCGCGCGCACGCCCGACGAAACGTCGAGCGGGTTCGCGGTCGCCTGCTTCACGATGCCGACGGTTACCGAGGGCGAGCCCTTGAACCAGGCCGCGTTGCGCTCTTCGAGCGCGCCGAGCTCGACGCGCGCCAGATCCTTCAGCTTGATCGGGAAGCCGGCGGCATCCTTCACCACGATCTCGCGGAACTGCTCCGGCGTGACCAGGCCGGTCTGCGACAGCACGGTGAACTCGCGGTCGCTGCTCTCGATCCGGCCCGACGGAATCTCGATGTTCTGGGCGCGAACCGCCGCCTCGATCTGCTGGACGGTAACGTCATAGGCGGAGAGGCGCGAGCGATCGAGCCAGATGCGCATCGCATATTGGCGCTGGCCGAGAATGCGGACCTCGGCGACGCCCGTGATGTTCTGGACGCGCTCGGCGATGAAGCGATCGGCAAAGTCGGTCAGCTCGAGCGGGCTGTGCCGCGTGCTGGTCAGCGACAGGTAGAGGACCGGCTGCGAATCCGCCTCGACCTTGGCGATGATCGGTTCGTCGATCTCTTCGGGCATGCGCCCGCGCACGCGGCTGACGCGGTCGCGCACGTCGGAGGCCGCAACGTCGGGATCGATGTCGGGGCGGAAGCGCACCGAAATCTGGCTGCGCTCCTGGCGGCTGGCCGAGGAGATGATCTCGATGCCCTCGATGCCGGCGATCGAGTTCTCCAGGATCTGCGTGACCTGTGTCTCGATGATCTCGGCCGAGGCGCCGCGATAGATCGTCTGCACCGAGACGATCGGCTCGTCGATGTTCGGGTATTCGCGGACGGTGAGGCGGCCATAGCAGACGATGCCGATCAGCATCACCAGCAGGCTCAGCACCGTCGAGAGGACGGGCCTGCGGACGAAGAGCTCGAACAGGCTCATCAGAGCTGGCTCGTCTGGACGGGCTTTTCCTTGACGGAGATGGTGCTGCCGTCACGCAGCCGCATCTGACCGGCGGTGATGATCTGCATGCCGGGCTTCAGCCCGCCGACCACCTCGACCTTGCCGGGCAGGCGCTTGCCGAGCTCGACCGCGACGCGGCGCGCCTTGCCGTTCTCGGCGACGTAGATCATCTTGCCGACGCCGTCGGGCACCACCGCCATCTCGGGGATGACCATGGCGTTCTCGCGCTGGTCGACCGTGATCGACAGCCGGGCGAACAGGCCGGGCTTCAGGGCGAGATCGCCGTTCGGAACGTTGGCGCGCAGGCGGATCGCGCGGCCGTTGACGTCAACGACCGGGTCGATCGCGAAGATCTGGCCCGTGAAGGTCCGGTCCGGAACGGCATCGACGCGCACCTGGACGGGCTGGCCGACTTTGACGCGGCTCAGATAAATCTCCGGCACCCGGAAATCGACCTTGATCGGGTCGATGCTGGTCAGCACGATCAGCGGCTTTCCGACGGAGACATAATCGCCGATGCCGACCGAACGCAGGCCGACGACGCCGCTGAACGGCGCAACGATGGTCGATTGCGCGAGCTTGGCCTTGGCAAGCTGGACGCGCGCCTCGCTGGACGCGAGCCGCGCCGTCGACTCGTCGAGCGCGACCTGCGTGCCCGAGCCGCGCTGCACCAGCGCCCTCAGCCGCTCGTTGGTGTCGCGCGCCAGCCCGAGATCGGCCAGCGCCTGCTTCAGCTCGGCATCGAGGATGGCGGTATCGAGCTTAACCAGATCCTGACCGGCCTTGACCCGCTCGCCCTCCTTGAAGCCGAGAGCGACGACGCGGCCGGCGATTTCGGAAGCGATGATCACGGATTCATCCGCGGCGAGCGTGCCGAGAGCCTCGACCTCCTCGTTGACGGTCATCGTCTCGACGGAAGCCACCTCCACCGGCACGGCGCGCGGCCCGGAAACGGCGCTGGCCTGGGCCTGCTGCGTGCCGGCGCGCTGGTTGCGGTAGGCGTAATAGCCGCCGCCCGCGAGCCCCGCGACCACGACGAGGAGAACAAACCGCTTCATAAGACTGGACGCTCCAATACCGCGCGACTATCTTAGACTGGACAGTCTAGTTTGATAAGAGGCCAAGTGTGCGGGAGCATGGCTGACACCCCCCTCCGTCGACACCGGGCAACCCCTCTCACCGAACCGGCAGGCGCCGAGGCAAGACCCGTGCCGAAACCCCTCCGGCGAAACGGCGCCAAGACACGCCTGCTCGATTCCGACCAGACCGAAACGAACCCGGCCAAATCCCTTTCCGCCGAACGCGCGCGCCCCGACAAGCACGACGCCATCACCCGCGCAGCCGCCGAAACCTTCCTTGCGGAGGGGTTCGAGCGCGCGAGCCTCGACCAGATCGCCCATCGGGCCGGTGTTTCGAAACAGACGATCTACAGCCATTTCGCCGATAAGGAGGCGCTGTTCAAGGCGATTTGTGCCGGCCTCACGGAAACGTTGACTCTGCCGCTCGAGCAGGCGTCGCCCGCCGCCGATCTGCGCAGCGCCCTGACGCAGCTGGGCGAGGACATGCTCAAGCTCATGCTGCGTCCGGCCTCCCTCGATCTGCACCGGCTGGTGGTCAGCGCCTCGCCGCGCTTTCCCGAGCTCGGCCGCGCTGCCTATGAGGCCGGCGCCAAGAGAATGAGCGCCGCCATCGTGACGCTGCTCATCGAACGGTCACGCGTCGACCACGGCGTTGCCCGCCCGCTCGGCCTTGCCGAAGCCGATCTCCTCGCCGAACAGTTCGTCGGCATGCTGCGCGGCCTGCACCAACTGCGCGGCCTTCTCGGGGTGAAGCCGATGCCGGCCACCCAGCGGAAAGCCTATGTTCGCGCCTGCGTCGACGCGCTGCTGAACGCCCTCTGACGAGGCCATCCAAGGTCACTGGATCGCGCTTTCGGCCACTGTCACGCCGCTGTCATCAGCCGCCGCTAGCTCTCGTCGCCATGGAGATGAGTTGCCCCACGGTCAGGGCCGGACGGGGCTGCGCTCATGCCCGCATCGTGCGCGAGAACCCATCACATGCTGCGTATCGAAGGTCTGACCAAGCGCTTTGGCGACAAGAATGCTGTCGACAATGTCTCGCTGTCGATCCCCAAGGGTGAGATGGTCGGCGTGATCGGCAGGTCAGGAGCCGGCAAATCAACTCTGCTGCGCATGCTCAACCGGCTGGCGGAGCCGACATCCGGCCGGATCGCCTGCGAGGAGCAGGAGGTCACCGCGCTGAAGGGGGCTTCGCTGCGGCGCTGGCGCCGCGACACGGCGATGATCTTCCAGCAGTTCAACCTCGTCGGCCGCCTGGACGTGCTGACCAACGTGCTGCTCGGGCGCCTGAACCACCGCTCCGCCGCCCTGACGCTGGTCAAGAGCTTCTCCCAAGACGACAAGATCCGCGCCATTGCGGCGCTCGAACGTCTCGATATGGGGCATCTGCTGGCACAACGCGCCGAGACCCTGTCCGGGGGCCAGCAGCAGCGCGTCGCCATCGCCCGCGCCCTGGTCCAGGAGCCGCGCATCATCCTCGCCGACGAGCCGATCGCCTCGCTCGATCCCCGTAACACGCAAGTCGTCATGGACGCGCTGTTCCGCATCAACCGCGAGGACGGCATCACCGTGATGTGCAACCTGCACGACCTCGATATCGCGGCAAAGTATTGCGACCGGCTGATCGGCATGGCGGCCGGCAAGGTCGTGTTCGACGACGTGCCGCAGGCGCTGACGCGCGAGGTCGCAGCCGAACTCTACGGCATCGAAGCCAAGGATGCCGGCGCCGAGGCGCTGGACGCGCTCGATGCCATCGCCGCCTCCGAGGCGAAGCGCGCCCGCCAGAAGATCGCCTGACAAGCGAAGGATCGCCGGCGCGGCCAAAGGCCGTCGCCGCGAAAAGAGCATCCCGACAGCAACCAGGAGCAGACCCAATGCTGACCCGTCGTCATACCCTCAAGCTCGCCGTCGCCGGCCTCGCCGCCACCGCTGCCCCGGCCTTTGCCCAGGACTGGAAGGCGAAGTATCCGGAGCTCGTCTTCGCGATCATCCCGGCCGAGAACGCCTCGGGCGTGGTCGAGCGCTACACCCCCTTCGTGAACTACCTCGCCAAGGAACTCGGCACCAAGGTGACGCTGCGCATCGCCAATGACTACGCCGCGATCATCGAGGGCCAGCGCGCCGGCAACATCCATATCGGCATGTACGGCCCGGCCTCCTTCGCCCGCGCCCGCATGACCGGCGCCAAGGTCGACGCCTTCGCGATCGAGACCAACCTCGACGGCACGAAGGGCTATCACTCCGTCTTCTACGTGAAGAAGGACTCGCCCTATCAGAAGGTCGAAGACCTCAAGGGCAAGAATCTCGGCCTCGTCGATCCGAACTCCACCTCGGGCAACAACGTGCCGCGCTTCGTCCTCAACCAGATGAAGATCGAGCCGGAAACCTTCTTCTCCAAGGTCGTCTACACCGGCAGCCACGAGAACGCGGTCATCGCCCTGCAGCAGGGCACCGTCGACATCGCCGCCAACTGGTGGAACGACGAGCAGGAGTCGAACCTGCAGCGCATGGCCCGCAAGAACATGGTCAAGGCCGACGACTTCCGGATCATCTACAAGTCCGAGCAGATCGTGAACTCGCCGATGGCCTATCTCACCGACCTGCCTGATGACCTCAAGGCCAAAATCCGCGACGCGGTGCTGAACCTCGCCACCAAGGACAAGGCCGCCTTCGACAAGATCTATGAAGGCAAGCAGGGCCCGCTCGTCGCCGTCGACAACAAGGCTTACGACCCGATCATCGAGCTCAACAAGTTCGTCGACGACCTCCGCAAGAAGAAGTCGTCGTAATCATCAGCACGTCATGCCCGGGCTTGACCCGGGCATCTCCCGACAGAGATTCCCGGGTCTGCGCTTCGCTTCGCCCGGGAATGACGCCCTTGTCCGGGATCGGCTCCAGCCGGTCCCGAGACGGAGTGGAAGCGCCCCCGCCATGACTCTCGCGATCGACCGCAACGACCCGGCCATCCTGGCCCATGCCGAGACCTATCGGCAGGCGGCCGTGGCCAAGCGCCGCCAGGCGCTCATCGGCGCCGCCGTCTTCATCGTCTGCGTCCTGCTGGCCGCGCGCGGCTCGGAGGTCGATCTCGCCAAGTTCTTCGCGAACATCCACCGCTTCCCGAAATACATCTACGAGACGCTGCCGACGCTGCGCCTCGCCAGCCTCGGCTCAGACCTTGCGGAATGGTATTGGGGCCTCAAGAACTGGCTGAAGCTGCTCTGGCAGACCATTCTGATCGCCTATGTCGGCACCGTGCTCGGCGCCGTCGGCGCCTTCCTGTTCTGCTTCGCCGCCGCCGCCAATCTCGGCCGGTCCGCATGGCTGCGCTTCACTGTCCGCCGCTTTCTCGAATTCTGCCGCACCGTTCCGGAAATCGTCTTCGCGCTGATCTTCGTCATCGCCTTCGGTCTCGGCCCGTTGCCCGGCGTGCTCGCCATCGCCATCCATACCATGGGCGCGCTCGGCAAGCTGTTCTCAGAGGTGGTCGAGAACATCGACCTGAAGCCGGTAGACGGCGTCACCGCCTCCGGCGGCAGCTGGTGGCAGATCGTGCGCTTCGCTGTCGTGCCACAGGTGCTCTCCAATTTCGCCAGCTATGCGCTGCTGCGCTTCGAGATCAATGTCCGCGGCGCCTCGATCATGGGCTTCGTCGGCGCCGGCGGCATCGGCCAGGATCTGATCGAGGCCATCCGCAAATTCTACTTCACCGATGTCAGCGCCATCCTGCTGCTGATCATCGTCACTGTGATGCTGATCGACTACGGCACCGAGCGCCTGCGCCACGCCCTCCTCAGCCTGGAGCACGGTCGATGAGCCTCGCCTTCACCCCGGCCGAGCGCGCCGACATCGTCAACCGCCACCAGGCCGCGATCCGCGGCTCGCTCAAGACGAAGCTCGCCACCATCGGCACCATCGCCGTGCTGCTCGGCCTCTTCGTCTACGGGCTGACGACCCTTGAGACCTCGCTCTGGAAGATCCTCGCCGGGCTCGGCAATCTCGGCTCCTTCGTCGGCCTGATGCTGCCTCCCAACCCCGGCTCCTGGGCCCGCGCCCTGATCTTCGTGCAGGCGCTGTTCGAGACGATCGCCATCGCCTTTCTCGGCACCGTTCTGGCGGCGACACTCGCCCTGCCGCTCGGCTTCATCGCGGCGCGCAACGTCGTCGCCAACCGCGTCGTGCATTTCCTGGCCCGCCGCTCGCTCGACACGGTGCGCGGCGTCGACGCGCTGATCTGGGCGCTGATCTGGGTGAACGTCGTGGGCCTCGGCCCCTTCGCCGGCATGCTCGCGATCATGACCAGCGATCTCGGCGCCTTCGGCAAGCTCTATTCGGAAGCGATCGAGGCCGCCGACCGCAAGGCGGTCGAGGGCGTCGCCTCCGTCGGCGGCGGCAAGGCGCATGAGATCCGCTTCGGCCTGCTGCCGCAGGTGCTGCCGGTCATCGCGAGCCAGGTGCTCTATTTCATCGAATCCAACACCCGCTCCTCGACGATCATCGGCATCGTCGGCGCCGGCGGCATCGGCCTCTATCTCGCCGAGACAATCCGCACGCTGGAATGGCAGCAGGTCTCCTTCCTGATCCTGCTCATCCTCGCCGCCGTCTCCGCCATCGACTTCCTCTCCGGCAAGCTGCGCTTCGCCATCATCGGCAAGCGGGCGAGCTGACCTCCTGGGCCGTCGTTCTCGGGCGTAGCGAAGCGAAGACCCGGGAATCTCCCGCGGCAAGAGGCGGCTCTTCATCCTGAGATGCTCGGGTCACGCCCGAGCATGACACTCCTCAACGATCCCCGAACGGCTCGATCACCATTTCCATGCGTTCGGCGGCGAAGACGCTCGAGACCAGATGCACCGGCGTCAGGTCCGGCAGCGCATCCACCGCCGTCGAGATCATCACGGCAGCCTCGGGCGCGATCTCCAGCAGTTCTGCCTCCCGCTCATCGGCGAGCCGCGCCGTCAACCGTGTCGAGAGGCGCACATAATCCGTGATGCCGTAGACCTTGAAGGCTGCCGTGATCGAACCGGCCGCCTCACGATAGGCCTTGTCGAAATCCGGGAAGCGCTCGACCGAGAGCCAATGCGTGCCCGTGCCCATCGGCACGCCATCGGCGAGGCTTACGCCCCGCACGCACCAGAGCGGCGTCCCGAACTTCAGGCCCAGCGCCGTGCAGGCCGCCGCCTCGCCGACGACGATTTCAGCCGACAACATGCGGCTCGTGCCGGTGATGCCGAGCTTGCCCATATTGGTGCGCATGCTGACGCGCCGTCCGATCGGATAAGGCAGGCGCGGCGCTGTCACCTGCGTGCCGCGCCCGCGCGAGACAGTGACTAGCCCCTGCTCGGCGAGATGCCGGAAGGCCTGCCGCACGGTGTGGCGATGCACGCCGTAGCGTTCCGCCAGCGCGACCGAGGCAGGCAGCGTGTCCCCGAGCTTGTATTCGCCGCGCCCGATCGCATCAGCCAGCTCATCGGCGATGCGCCGCCAGGCTGTTCCGCCATCCCGTTCCGCGATTGCCGCATCCGTCATCAAAATTTCATCCGAAAAGTATAGACCTTTGGCATCAACTCTCCTAGCATAGTCTAGACATTCGGAACTGACCAGCGAGCCCGCGCCGATGAGCCAGAAAACCGCGAGACAAGGCTGGATGGCGACGCTGGCGCGCGCCTCCCGCACCGAGATCGAGACCCTGTTGGGCGATCCACCCGACCATGAAGTGCTCAAGGCCCCCGAAACCGGAACCGTGATGGTCGAGGGCCGCGCCGGCGGTGCCGGCCGCCGCTTCAATCTGGGCGAGGCCACCGTGACGCGCTGCGTCGTGCGCCTTTCGACCGGGCGGATGGGCTTCTCCTATGCGCTTGGCCGCGACGGCCGGAAGGCACGGCTGGCCGCGTTGCTGGACGCCCGGCTTCAGGACGAGGCCGAAGGCGGCCTGCATGAGGGCGTCGCAGCTCTCGCAGCGCAGCAGGCGGCCGCCCGAAATCTCGCCTCGCGCAAGGCGGCGGCCACGAAGGTCGATTTCTTCACGCTGGTCAGGGGCTCGTGATGTCGCCGCAATCGATGATCGCTCCCGGCTTCTCCGATCCGGTCTTCCAGTCCCAGGCGGCCTTCCGCGCGCTGCTCGCCGCCCTCTCCGAGCCCGGCACGCTGCAGCGTGTCGCAGCCGAGATCGCACCGCCGGAGGGTCTTGCCGCTGCTACGGCGACCGCGCTGCTGTCGCTCGCCGATTACGAGACGCCGGTCTGGCTGCCCGCAGCCCTGCGCGACGGCGCGGCCGGCGCGTGGCTGCGCTTCCACTGCGGTGTCGCGCTGGTCGACGATCCCGCCAAGGCCGCGTTCGCCGTGCTCGACGGCGCGGCAAATGAACCGAAGCTTTCCGCCTTCAATCTCGGCAACGACCAGTTCCCGGATCGCTCGACCACCGTGATCGTGCAGGTATCAGGCCTGGAGGGAGGCGACGCCTTCACCCTCTCGGGCCCAGGCATTCCCGGCACGCGCACGGTCGCGCCGCAGGGCCTGCGCCCCGGCTTCGTCGAAGAGCTGCGCGAGAATGGCGCGCTCTACCCGCTCGGTGTCGATGTCGTGCTCACTCATGGCGACGGCATGATCGGCCTGCCGCGCTCGACGCAAATCGAGGAGGCCCGCTGATGTATGTTGCCGTCAAGGGCGGCGAGGCCGCCATCCTCGCCACGCACGACCTCGTCGCCGAGGCGCGCCGCGGCGACCCCGCCGTTCCGGAAATCAGCGTCGCCCAGATCCGCGAGCAGCAGGCGCTGGCTTGCGCCCGCGTGATGAACGAGGGCTCGCTTTACGATCAGGAGCTCGCCGCGCTCGCATTGAAGCAGTCGCAGGGCGACGTCATCGAGGCCGCCTTCCTGATGCGCGCCTATCGCACGACGCTGCCGCGCTTCGGCTCGTCCGAGCCGCTCGACACCGCCGCCATGGCGATCCGCCGCCGGGTGTCAGCGACCTATAAGGATCTGCCCGGCGGGCAGGTGCTCGGCCCGACCTATGACTACACGCATCGCTTGTTCGACTTCGCGTTGATGGATTCTCCCGCCGTCATGGCCGGGCTTGACCCGGCCATCTCGGGACAAGAAGGCACCGGAACCTCCGTGTCCGGAGATGCTCAGGTCAAGCCCGAGCATGACGGCCTGAAAGCCCCTCTCGACGCGACCATGCCCCGCGTGCCGGATATCCTCGGTGCCGAGGGTTTGATGGAAGCCGAGGAGCCGCCGGAAGGCGATCCGCGCCCCTTCGACCTCACCCGCGATCCCGTCTCCTTCCCGGCCGACCGCGACGTGCGCCTGCAATCGATGGCGCGCGGCGACGAGGGCTTCCTGCTCGGTCTCGGCTATTCCGTGCAGCGCGGCTTCGGCGGCACCCACCCCTTCGTCGGTGAGGTCCGCGTCGGCGAGGTCGCGGTCGAGTTCGTGCCGGAAGAGCTCGGCTTCCCGGTCGATCTCGGCGACGTCACCCTGACTGAATGCCAGATGGTCAACCAGTTCCAGGGCTCGAAGGAGGTTCCGCCGCAATTCACGCGCGGTTACGGCCTGGTCTTCGGCCATAGCGAGCGCAAGGCGATGTCGATGTCGCTGGTCGATCGCGCCCTGAAGGCGCGCGATTTCGGCGAGGCGACCAACTATCCCGCGCAGCAGGACGAGTTCGTCCTCTACCACGCCGACAATGTCGAAGCGGCCGGCTTCGTCGAGCATCTCAAGCTGCCGCACTATGTCGATTTCCAGGGCGAGCTCGAACTGATCCGCCGCATCCGCCGGGAGCGCGAGGAGCGAATCGCACGCGAGCGGGACAGCATGCCGGAGGCTGCGGAATGACCATTCACCAGATTCCGGCCGATGATACGAAGCCGGCTTATAACTACGCTTATCTCGACGAGCAGACCAAGCGGATGATCCGCCGCGCCTTGCTCAAGGCGGTCGCGGTGCCCGGCTATCAGGTGCCGTTCGGCTCGCGCGAGATGCCGCTCGCCCGTGGTTGGGGCACCGGTGGCATCCAGATCACCGCCGCGATCATCGGCCCGGCCGATACGCTGAAGGTGATCGATCAGGGCGCCGACGACACCACCAACGCCGTCTCGATCCGCAAATTCTTCGAACGCACCGCCGATGCACGCACCTGCGAGGCGACGGAGGAGGCGACGATCATCCAGACCCGCCACCGCATCCCGGAGGCGCCGCTGAAGCCCGGCCAGGTCATGGTCTATCAGGTGCCGATGCCGGAGCCGCTGCGCCGTCTGGAGCCGCGCGAGGCCGAGACCCGCAAGATGCACGCCTGGGCCGAATACGGGCTGATGCAGGTCAAGCTCTACGAGGACATCGCCCGCTATGGCGAGATCACCAAGACCTATGACTATCCGGTCATGGTCAATGATCGCTACGTGATGGCGCCCTCGCCGATCCCGAAATTCGACAATCCGAAGATGCACATGTCGCCCGCGCTCCAGTTGTTCGGCGCCGGCCGCGAGAAGCGCATCTACGCGCTGCCGCCCTATACCAGCGTGCGCAGCCTGGATTTCGAGGATCATCCCTTCCGCATCCAGAGCTGGACCCAGCCCTGCGGGCTCTGCGGTGCTGCCGACAGCTATCTCGACGAGGTCGTGATCGACGATCGCGGCGGGCGCATGTTCGTCTGCTCCGACAGCCATTACTGCGAGACCCGCCGGACTGAGGGCCATCGCGGCACCATGCTGGGCGATGCCGCCGCGAGCGGGCTGGTCGAGGAGACGACACCATGACCCTTCACGTCGCTCCCGCCGAGCTCGATCTCGAACCCGCTCCCCTGCTCTCGGTCGCAAATGTCAGCCGCTTCTATGGCGAGCGCATCGGCTGCGCCGATGTCTCCTTCGATCTCTGGCCGGGCGAGGTGCTCGGCATCGTCGGCGAATCCGGCTCGGGCAAATCGACCCTGCTGCGCTGCCTCGCCGGCATCGACAAGCCCGACGAGGGCGAGGTGCTGTTTCGCGGCGGGTCTGAACCGCTCGATATCTACTCTGTCTCCGAGCAGGAGCGCCGCCGCCTGATGCGTACGGCCTGGGGCATCGTCCACCAGAACCCGCGCGACGGCCTGCGCATGGACGTCACCGCCGGCGGCAATGTCGGCGAGCGGCTGATGGATCGCGGCGACCGGCATTACGGCCAGATCCGCGAGCGCGCGCTCGACTGGCTGAGCCGCGTCGAGATCGCGGGCGCCCGCATCGACGACCGGCCGCGCCAGTTCTCCGGCGGCATGCAGCAGCGCCTGCAGATCGCCCGCGTCCTGGTCTCGGAACCGCGCCTCGTCTTCATGGACGAGCCGACCGGCGGCCTCGACGTCTCCGTGCAGGCCCGCCTGCTCGATCTGCTGCGCGTGCTGGTGCGCGATCTCGGCCTCGCCGCGATCATCGTCACCCATGACCTCGCCGTCGCCCGGCTCCTGACCGACCGGTTGATGGTGATGAAGGACGGCAACGTCGTCGAGCAGGGCCTGACCGATCAGGTCCTCGACGATCCGCACCACGCCTATACGCAGCTTCTCACTTCGGCGGTGCTGAGTGTGTGAGCTGTACCTCTGTCATTCCGGGGCTTCGCAAAGCGAAGAACCCGGAACCCACGACCGGGCGAGACCTTTGCCAATGGCACTCAGGCTCGCTCACCCAGTCGTGGTTTCCGGGTTCGGGCCTGACGGCCCACCCCGGAATGACAACGGCGCACCCGTCACATCCTCGTCACCGCGAATCGGCAAGGCACTGACACCATGACCACGATGATTCAGGTCGAGAACGTCGCCAAGACCTTCACCCTGCACAACCAGGGCGGAGCGCGTTTGCCCGTCTTCGACAACGTCAATTTCCATGTCGAGGCCGGCGAGGCGCTGGTGCTTGCCGGCGCGTCGGGCGCCGGCAAGTCGAGCCTGCTGCGCATCCTCTACGGCAATTACAAGCCGACGGCGGGCGCGATCCGCATCACCCATGCCGGCCGCCCCGTCGACATCGTCGCCGCCGTGCCGCGCACCGTGCTCGATGTCCGCCGCCGCACGCTCGGCTTCGTCTCGCAATTCCTGCGCGTCATCCCGCGCGTCTCGACGCTCGACATCGTGCGCGACCCGCTGCTGGCGCGCGGCGCTCCGGCGGAGACCGCAACCGCGAAGGCGAAGGCCATGCTCGCCCGCCTCAACTTGCCGGAGCGGCTGTGGAACCTCGCGCCCGCCACCTTCTCGGGCGGCGAGCAGCAGCGCGTCAATATCGCCCGCTCCTTCGTCGATCCCTCGGCGATCATGCTGATCGACGAGCCGACCGCCTCGCTCGACGCCAATAATCGCGACGTCGTCGTCCAGCTCATCTCGGAGGCGCGCGCCGCCGGCTCCGCCATCGTCGGCATTTTCCACGACGAGGCGGTTCGCGAACGTGTCGCGACGCGCTATCTCGACATCACCGCTTTCCGGAAGGCCTGACGATGCAAACCGTTCTCACCAACGCCAAACTCATTCTCGAGAACGAGGTCGTCACCGGCACCATCGCCTTCGACGCGAACGGCATCGTATCGGTCGATCAGGGCGGGTCATCCCTGCCTGGCGCCATCGACGTGGGCGGCGACTATGTCGCGCCCGGCCTCGTCGAGATGCACACCGACAACATGGAAAAGCACTTCATGCCGCGCCCCAAGGTCTTCTGGCCGAACGGGCTGGCGGCGGCGCTCGTCCATGACGCGCAGATGGCCGCGGCCGGCGTCACCACCGTCTACGACGCCGTCTGCGCCGGCACGCCCTTCTCGGCCAAGGACTACCGCAAGGACATCTTCGCCGACGTGATGAAGGCGCTCGCCGAAGGCAAGCGCGAGAACGTCTTCCGCATCGACCACCGCATCCACATGCGCTGCGAGCTGACGAGCCCGGACCTGATCAAGGACATCGAGCCCTATCAGGACGACGAACTCGTCCAGCTTGTCTCGTTGATGGATCACACGCCGGGCCAGCGCCAATGGCGCAACATCGAGCATCTGCGGACCTATGCGATGGGCAACGGCAAGACGCAGGAAGAGTTCGAGGAGGACGTGGTGATGCGCCAGCAGGAAGGCGCCACCAACGTCTCGAAGAACTGGTCGGCGGTCGTCGACGTCTTCCGTTCGCGCGGCATCCCGCTCGCGACCCATGACGACACCACGCCCGAGCATGTCGCAGATGGCATCGCGTCGGGCGCCGTGATCTCCGAATTCCCGACCACGATCGAAGCGGCCGGAGCCGCCAAGATGCATGGCCTCGCGACTGTCGCGGGCGCGCCCAACGTCGTGCGCGGCGGCTCGCATTCCGGCGGCGTCTCGGTCTCCGAACTGGCCGAGAAGGGCCTGCTCGATGGGCTCTCCTCGGACTACGTTCCGGCGAGCCTGCTGCAGGCCGTCGTCAAGCTCAATGCCGGCCACGGCATCGCGCTGCCGGAGGCGATGGGCATGGTCACCTGGAAGGTCGCCGACATCCTGGGCCTCAAGGATCGCGGCCATCTCAAATCCGGCCTGCGCGCCGACCTGCTGCGCTTCAAAGTGCTCGGCGCCACGCCGGTCATCGGCGCCGTCTGGTCGAAAGGCGAGCGCGCGTTTTGAGCAAGCCGCGCTACGCCGTCTATTACGCTCCCGCCGCCGAAAGCCCCCTCTGGCGCTTCGGCAGCGCGACGCTCGGCTATGATGCGCTCACCGGCGAGGATCTGTCCTTCGCCGTTCCACCCGGCTGCGATCCAGCTCAATGGCCGGCTCTCACCGAGGAGCCGCGCCGCTACGGCTTCCACGCCACGCTGAAGGCGCCTTTCGAACTCGCCCATGGGCGCAGCGAAGAGCAGCTGCGCGCCTTCGCCCGGAACTACGCCGCCGGCCGGGAGGGCGTGACGCTGGCGGGGCTGAGCGTCACGGCGCTCGGCTCCTTCGTAGCGCTGACGCCGTCGGAGCCCAGCGAGGAGCTGCAACGCTTCGCCTTCACGCTCGTGCAGGCCTTCGAGCCATTCCGCGCGCCGCTGGAGGAAGCGGACCGGGCGCGACGCCTGAAGAGCCCGCTCACCCCCGCGCAGCACGCCTATCTCGAAGCCTATGGCTATCCTTATGTGGGCGACGCCTTCCGCTTCCACATGACGCTGACCGGCTCCTTGCCGGGCGAACACGCAGCACCGGTCAAGCAGGGGCTGGAAGCGGCCTATGCGGAGGCCCTCCCGACCGGATCGGTCAAACTCGACCGTTTCGCCCTGTTCAAGCAGGACGGCCGCGCCGGCCGCTTCCGGCTGCTCGATTCCTATCCCTTCGGCTGAAATGCCTCGCGTTGCCGGCATTCCACCGTCATTCCGGGGCAGGCCTCAGGCCTGAGCCCGGAACCCATGAACACTGGACAGAAATCAGGTAGCGGCCGCACCGACAGCATTCGGAGGGTCGAAAGATGCGTTCACGGGTTCCGGGCTCATCGCTGCGCGATGCCCCGGAATGACGGCCAGCTTCGATCCCCGGATTGCCTACCGGCCGAGCCCGCGCAAAACGGCGAGCAGCTCTTCGGCGGCCTCGGCAATGCTGCGATCGTTCATGATCGTGACGATCTCGGCGCTTTCAGCCGTCAGCGGCGCCTCGCGCTTCAGGCGCGCCGCGATATCCGCCTCGCTCTCGCGCCCGCGCGCCGCGAGCCGCTGTGCCAGCACCGGCACCGGGGCGGTGATGTTGAGCACCACCACACGCTCGGCCAGCCGCTCGGCCGCAGCGATGACCGCGCGGGAAATATTGACGATCACCACCGCGCCCTCGGCGATGCCGGCGAGCTCGGCCGCGGGGATACCGTAGCTCAGACCATGCGCCCGCCAGCTCAAGGCAAGATCGCCCTTCACTTCGGCCTCGCGGAAGGCGGCCTCGTCGCAGGAATCGTGATCCTCGGCGCCGGCCATGGCAGGGCGGGTGATCAGCCGGCGGGCGAAGCGGAAGCGCGGATCGCCGGCGAGACCGGCCCGGCCCGCATCCATCAGCGTGTCCTTCCCCGCACCGGAAGGCCCGACCACGAGGACAAGCGCGCCCGCTGCTGAAACGGGGGCCGCAAGATCAGGAGACTGTAAGGACATGGCTGCGAAGAAGCTGGGACTCGAAGCGGTGATCGACCCGACCGCTCAGGTGAGGCAGGCGACGCTCGGGCGCTACACCGAGATCGGCGCGCGCACGAGTTTCGTCGAGTCGACGATGGGTGATTACTCCTATGTCGTGAACGACGCGAATGTCATTTACACGACGATCGGAAAATTCTGCTCGATCGCGGCGATGACCCGGATCAATCCCGGCAACCATCCGATGCACCGGGCGAGCCAGTCGCATTTCACCTATCGCGCCTCCGCCTATTTCGACGATGCTGAGGACGATGCCGCCTTCTTCGACTGGCGCCGGGCGCATGCGGTGACGATCGGCCACGATGTCTGGATCGGCCATGGTGCGATCGTGCTCGCCGGACGCAACATCGGCACCGGCGCGGTGATCGCGGGCGGCGCCGTCGTCACCAAGGACGTCGCCCCCTACACCATCGTCGCCGGCAATCCGGCCCGGCCGGTCAGGCGGCGCTTTTCCGAGGAGACCGCCGAGCGGCTGCAGGCGCTTGGCTGGTGGGACTGGGACCATGCGCAACTGCGCACAGGGCTGGACGATTTCCGTCATCTGCCGGTGGAGGCGTTCCTCGACAAATACGAAGCGCTGAAGGGCGAGGCCTGAGGCGGTCGGCCGCAGCAGATCGATCCAGATCGGCCCACCCTCCTCACCGGCCGTTAACCCGTGATCGGCGAGAGAGGGCAGCGGGCTCGAACAGTCGCGGGCCCAAAAGGAATTACCGTCTCATGTCCGCACCGGATCATCTCGCCAAGCGCCTGGCCTTCCTCGGCCTCGACACCGCAGCGAACAGCCATATCCGTGACGTCCACGAGACCCTCAGCGCCGCCATTCCGGGCGCGCTCGACGCTTTCTACGATCAGGTGCGCGCCTTTCCGGAAACCCGCGGCTTCTTCGGCAGCGACGAGCATATCGAGGCCGCCAAGCAGCGGCAGGTTCAGCACTGGGGCGGGATCGCGACCGGGAAGTTCGACGAGAACTATGTCAATGCCGTGACCCGCATCGGCAAGGTCCATGCCCGCATCGGGCTTGAGCCGCGCTGGTATATCGGCGGCTATGCACTGATCCTCGAGAAGCTGCTCGGCGCCATCCTGCAGGCGCGCTGGCCGAAGAACGCGCTCGGCAGGCGCATGTCCGGCGCCGATGAACGCGCCGCCGAGATCGGCGCCGTCGTCAAGGCCGCCATGCTCGACATGGACTATGCCATCACAGTTTATCTCGAGGCCTCTGAAGCGGCTCGCCTCAAGGTGGAGGCCGAGGCGCACGCCGCCGAGCAGGCGAAGGCGGCCGAGCGCGATCAGGCGATCGCCTGCGTCAGCAAGAGCATGGCCGCACTGGCCGAGGGCGACCTGACCCATCGCATGAGCAACGAGATCCCGGCCGAATACGCTGAGATCCGCGAGCATTTCAACGCGGCGATGGCGCGGCTTCAGGAGATGGCTGCAACGATCAAGACGACTTCGACCGCGATCGCCGCCTCCTCGCAGGAAATCAACAGCGGCGCGCAGGACCTGTCCATGCGCACCGAGCAGCAGGCTTCGGCGCTGGAAGAGAGCGCCGCGACGACTGAGCAACTCGCGGCTTCAGTCAAGACATCCTCGCAGGCCTCGCGCGAATCCGTCGCGCTGGCGGACGAGGCAGCCAATGTCGCCCGCACCGGCGGCAACATCGTCAGGGACGCTGTCGACGCGATGGCCCGGATCGAGGGGGCTTCGAAGCGAATCTCCGAGATCACCGACGTCATCGACGGCATTGCCTTCCAGACCAATCTGCTGGCGCTCAACGCCGCCGTCGAGGCCGCGCGGGCCGGCGAGGCCGGCCGCGGCTTCGCCGTGGTTGCGGCCGAGGTGCGGGCGCTGGCCCAGCGCTCGGCCGACGCCGCCAAGGACATCACCGGCCTGATCGCCTCCTCCGACGTCGAAGTCGCCGAGGGCGTCAAGCTCGTCAGGCAGGCCGGCGAGACGCTCAGCCGGATCGTGGCCGCCTCCGCCAAGGTGTCGAGCACGGTCGAGGAGATCGCGTCGGCTGCCGGCGAGCAGGCCAACGGCATCGACGAGATGAGCCAGACCGTCAGCCACATGGACGAGATCACGCAGCAGAACGCGGCGCTGGCCGAACAGAGCGCGGCTTCGGCGCGTACGCTGCTCGACCAGATCGACCACCTCAACCGGCTCGTCGCCGCATTCCGGACGGAGCCGACCGCTGAAACCTCGGCCCGCCGCCGCACGGCGTGAACGAGCGGCTTCGGATCAGACTGGCCAGCGACAAAATCCCGCCGTCATCCCGGGCTTGACCCGGGATCCATGCCGGAGCGCTGTCGATTCAGGTCCGGGCGTGGATCGCAGCTCTGCGCTTCGCTGCGGCCGGGATGACTCAGGTCACCCGGGACCCATTGATATGCGTCAACCGGCCAAGCGCCAAACCGAGCTGCGCTTGATCTCGGCGTCCTCCAATGCACGCGTCACCGGCACTTGGTAGGTCGCAACCGCCTCGAGCCGTCCCTTCGGCAGATAGCTGCGGCCGGGATCGCCGATCAGCACGGTCGCGCCGCGGGCAGATAGGGCGGAGAGCCAGGCGATGACGCGCTCGGCCATGTCGCGCTCGTAGCAGACATCCCCGGCACAGACGACCTGCCAGCCCTCGTCGCGGCCGATGAGATCGTCCGGCCGCGCCGTAACGGTGACGTCGTTAGCGGCAGCGTTGATGCCGATCGCAGCAACCGCGAAGGCATCGATATCGCAGGCCTCGACCCGCGCGGCGCCCGACTTTGCGGCAGCGATTGCCACCAGCCCGGAGCCGGAGGCGAAATCGAGGACATGCCGGCCCGCCACGATCTGCGGATTGTCCAGCAGATAGCGCGCCAGCGCCTGCCCGCCGGCCCAGGCGAAAGCCCAGAAGGGCGGCGGCAGACCGATGACGGCAAGCTCCTCCTCGGTCTTCTGCCAGAGTTCGGTCGCCTCCTCGGCGACATGGAGGGAAATCTCCGAAGCATGCGGAACAGGCAGCAACCGCGTATGCGCGCGGATGAAGCCCTCGCGGTCTAGAGCCGACGCCGCCTCGCTCACGCGACCTTCTCCGTCGCAGGCGCGGCGAGAAGTCCCTGATACAGCGCCTTCACGGCGTTCATCACATCGCGCTCGGTATGGCCGTCGAGCAGGCGGGCGCGGGCATTCGCGCCCATCCGCTCCGCGAGACCGGGCGCGCGGGCGAATACGGCGAGCGCCTTGGCCAGCGCCGCCGCATCGTCGGCCGGCACGACCATGCCATCCTGTCCCTCGCGGACGAAGCTGCGGCAGCCCGGCACATCGGTCGTCAGGATCGGCCGGCCGCAGGCGGCCGCCTCCAGGATCGTGCGCGGCAGGCCTTCGCCGCCGCGCGAGGGCAGGATGCAGAGATGATGCGCCTTCCAGACCGCCTCGACATCCCGGGTCGGGCCGGCCCAGTTGATGCCGGGCCGTGCCGCCCACTCCTTCAATGTCGCCTCGGGGATCGCCTTCGGATTGGACGGGTCGGGCGCGCCGTGGATGGTGAGTTCAACCCTGGCCCCCTCGGCACGGGCGAGCCTGACCGCCTCGACCGCAAGGTCGACGCCCTTGGACCAGAGCATGCGCGCGACGAGCGCGGCCTTGAGCGGCGGCGCCGGCGGCATCGGCGACGGCATCAGCATCAGCGGATCGACCCCGGCCCCGCCGACGATCGCGACCTTGCCTGCGTCCTGCGGGTCCAAGCCCAGCGTGACCGGATCATCCGGGTTCTCGAAGAGGAAGCGCACCTGCGGGCCGTCGATCGCCCCGCGCAGCCAGGCAATCGCAGCGAAGCGGGCTGCGGCGGCCAGAGCCCCCTGCCTGGCGCCGAGGAAGCCGAGGCCGGTCAGCGCATAGACCCGCCGGTCGATACCGGCGAGCTTGCCAGCGAGGCCGGCGAGCCCGATCGGCTTCAGCGCAATGCAATGCAGGATATCGGGTTTTTCAGCCGCGATCAGCCGTCTCAGCGCAGCGACCTGCTTGACCAGCGCGCGCGGATCGAGGCTGCGCCGCTCTGCCTCCAACGCGACCAGCCGCGCACCCGTCGCCTCGATGGCGCGCCGATGGTTGCGCTCGCGCGCGATGACGGCAACATCGAGGCCAAGTTCGCGCGCCGCCCGCGCCATCGGCAGGAAATGCGAGGCGAAGAACCAGTCCTCGGTGGCGACGAAGAGGAGTTTCGGGCGTGGCATCGCGCCATCAGGCCGATGCGGGGGCGCAGGTCAAGAGCGCCGATAGCTCAGAGTCCTTTCGGACACTTCCGAGCCCTCCTCCTGAAGGATAAGGGAGGCTTCTGCGAAAGAACCGATCAGGGCCGTGCCGTCGCGACCGGCAGAACGCGCGCCAGCGCCGCCGCAGGATCGATCCGCCCGGCGCCGAAGACAGGGTCGCGCCCCTTCGAGCCGAGATCGGTCGCGCTCTCGGCGATGATGCGGCGGGCGCTGTCGGGATCGAGTTCAGGCTGCTTCTCCAGCAGCAGCGCGACGAGCCCGGAGACATGGGCGGCCGCGATCGAGGTGCCGGAGGTGAATGCGTAGCGCCCTCCCGGCTCAGCCGTCAGCACATCGACGCCCGGCGCGGCGATGGCGACGTAAGCACCGCGGTTGGCATCGCTGAAGACCTTGTCGTCGGCATCGGTCGCCGTCACGGCGATGACGCTGGGGTCGGCGCCGGGATAGAGCGGTGCCGAGCGGATGCCGCCATTGCCGGCGGCCGCCACCGCAATGACGCCGCGTTCCTTTGCGCCGGCCAGCGCCTTTGACAGCAGGCGATCCTGCGGCCCGGCGAAGCTGAGATTGACCACCTTCGCCCGCTGCTGAACCACCCATTCCAGCGCCGTCAGGATCTGGAAGGACTTGCCATTGGCCGAGCTCGCCTGCGGGCCGCCGAAGGCGCGGGCGACGATCAGCCGGGCGGCCGGCGCGATGCCCTGCAATTCGCCATGCGCGACGATGGCCGTCGCCATGGAGGTGCCGTGCGCATGCGGGGTCGCCAGCCCGTCGACGGCGTCGAGATAGGCGAGGACCGAGCCGCTGATCTCGGGATGCTCCATGTCCACGCCGGAATCGATCATGCCGACGCGAATGCCGCGCCCAAGCGCGAGCTTGCGGGCTTCGCCGAGACGCAGCTTGTCGACGACATATTGCGGCGGCAGCACGCGCCGGACGGCCGCCGTCCCGCGCGCCGCCGTCGCGGGCTCCCCAAGCCGCAGGCTGGGGGCCGGCAGCCCGCTTGCCTCGGAAGACGCCGTCGTCGGCGCGGCCGAAGCGTTCGAGGCGCCCGGCCCGGGCGGCGTGCCCTGCTGCAGATCGAAGAGGAAGTTCGGCTGGGCGCCGGCGATGCTGCTGTCGTCACCCATCTGGGTCAGCACGGCCCGCAGGTCGCGGCCGGCCTCGAGCCTGGCGCGGATGATGGTGACGTTGGCCAGTTCGAAGCGCTGGCGGGCGATCAGGGTCGCGCCATAGCGACGCAGCACGATATCGGCCTCGGCGTTTGGCGCGAGCTCGAACAACACCTCGTCCGGGACGAAACGGGTCTCCTCCGGCGCCGGCACGATGGCCCGCTGCTGGCGCTGCATCCACGACCCCGGCGGCACGCGCATCGAACGGTTGGCCCCGTTGGCGGCGGGCTGCTGGGGCCCGGCCGCGGGAGCCTGGGCACGAGCGGCGGCAGGAACAAGCGCCGTCGCCCATATGAGCAATGCAGCGCCGGCGAGGCACCGCATCAGCGCCGTCCCGCTTGTGAAGCCGGATCGCAGCATGGCCTGGCCCTCCCGCCGCAGAACATCATGCCATGGCGCCGACGAGCGGCGCCTCAAAAGGATCGATCAGGGCGCGGGCGCGACGAAGCTGACGATGCCGCTCTCGCTCTTCATCCGCGTCGCGATCGCATCGACCTGGGCTGATGACAGCGAGGCATCGCCGACACGCACCTTGAAGAAGCCGTTCGCGCGCGGTCCGTCAACGACCGAAGCATCGAAGCGCTTGAAGAAAGCGGCGATCTCGCCGGCTTTCGCCTCCGGAGCGAAGCTCAGCAGGACATAGCGCTCCGAAGCCCGCGAGCCCGGCGCCGAAGCCGTCTGGAAGCCGGCGCCCCCGTCCCGCAGCGCGAGCCCGGTGATGGCGACGCCCTGCAGCGCGATCAGCGCGATGGCGGCCGCGCTGACATAGGCGAGCCGGCGCGGCGGCTGCGACGCGAGCAGGCCGCCGAGCCAGCCCAGGAAGCCGCGGCCCATGCTGTCGGTCGCCCGGGCCAGCAGCGGCGCCTGATGGGGAGCCGTGTCGATCTCGGCCATCAGCTTTTCGAGGGCACGATGCGACGGGGCGCCGAGGCTCTCGTTGAGCAGAACCGTCTCGGCCATGTCGTCGCGGATGATGTCGAGCCGGCCGGCGAGCTCGGCGTCGCCGGCGAGCGCGGCTTCGACGCGGCGCTTGTCGGCGTCCGAGATGCGGCCATTGGCATAGAAGGGCAGCAGCTCCTCGAGCTCGCGGCGCTTCGGATCGCTTGCGATGCTGTCGGTCATCACGCCACTCCTCCGGCGGCCTGGCCGCGCTTCATAACACGCAACGCCTCAAGGCCAGCCACGGTCGATACCGGCAGCCTTGAGCATCTCGCCCAGCTTCTTGCGAGCGTGGAAAAGCCGGGTCTTGACGGTGTTTTCGGGAATGCCGACGATCCGCGCGACCTCCTCGACGGAGGTCTCGTGGTAATAGACGAGGTCGACGACCTCGCGGTGCTCGGCCGAAAGGCGTTCGAGGCAAGCGCGGATCGCAAGGCTCTTGTCCTGCTTCTGGAGCACGATCTCGGGGCCGTCGGATTCATCCTCGATGCTGCCGGCGTAATCCTCGTCCAGCTCGGCGTCGCGGCGCTTGCGCAGGAGCGACCACGCCTTGTTCCGGGCGATGGCGAGCAGCCAGGTCGAGACCGAGGCGCGCGCCTCGAAGCGATCCGCCTGTCGCCAGAGATCCATGAACACGTCACTGATCACATCCTCGGCAAGCGTCTCGTCGCGGACGAGCCGCAGTACGAAACGGTAGACCCGCACCTGATGCCGTGAGAACAGCACCTTCATCGCGAGCCGGTCGCCCGAGGCGATCCGTTTGACGAGATCCTCGTCCGATTCCGTATGCATTGCCCCTCGAAGGCCAGGCATCCCGGCTCGCACCCATTCGTCGCGGCGAGCAGGGAAAAGGTTCAACCCAGGCGCACATTAATCTGCACGAGCGGATTTGCCGATAGGTCATCGGGGAGAGAACGAGCTTTTTTGCCCGAAAACCAGCCATTTAAAGACTGTCGAACCGCCGTCGCGGCCAGGCGGACATGAAAAGGGGCGCCCGCGGCGCCCCAGATCGCATTGATGACATGCGCGAATTCTTGGCGCTCGGCTGGCATCAGCCGAGCGGAAAGTGCGCTAGCGGCGCTTGCCGGCCGTGCGCATCTGCATGTACTGGACCGCTTCGAGCAGCACCTTGCGCGGCCGCTCGGCATCACGCTTGGCCTGCTCCGCCTTGCGGGCGGCCTCGCGGGCGATCTCTTCCTGGCGCTTCTCTTCTTCGATCCGCGCGCGCTCGAGCGCCTCGAGGCGCTCCTTCTCGGCCCGGATCTTCGCCTTCTCGGTTTCGCGTTCGGCGCGAGCCTGAGCGATGGCTTCCCGCTCCTCGCGTCGCTGCACCATGACCGGGTCATCGACCTTGGGCCGTGCCTTGAAACGCTCAAGCAGCGCCTGCTTGGCTTTGGCGGAGTTGGCCTGACGGTCGGTGAAGCTGCGGTCGCTCGGATTCTTCAAGGGTGATCTTCTCTCGGGTTGTTACGGGTTGTTTATCGGCCCGCGCGGGCGCCTTAAGCCAGATCGAGCCGAATTGGTATCGAAATCAACGCGCGGCACCCCCGCTTCCAACGCGGAGCGGGCGATTTTTCGGGCGTGGCGCCGCGATCAGACCTTCCTGGCGCGCCTGCTTGAGGGCCGCCTTGCGGGCCCGCCGCACGGCTGTGGCCCTTTCACGGATGCGGCGCTCCGAGGGTTTCTCATAGGCCGTGTGCCGCTTCACTTCTCGCATGAGGCCTTCGCGCTGAAGTTTCCGCTTCAGCACGCGCAAGGCCTGGTCGATGTTGTTGTCGCGAACAAGAACCTGCATCGCAGCTCCTTTCTGCGTTGATCGATCGCCGCGCCCCGCTCGGAGCGTGAACCGGCGATCCATCTCAT
Source organism: Allobosea sp. TAF32 (assembly GCF_052113585.1). Taxonomy (NCBI): domain Bacteria; kingdom Pseudomonadati; phylum Pseudomonadota; class Alphaproteobacteria; order Hyphomicrobiales; family Alloboseaceae; genus Allobosea; species Allobosea sp. TAF32. Next base: position 463,879 of record NZ_JBFRDM010000001.1, read on the forward strand.
CGGTGAAGCATCCGATCCGCCCGAGACGTGAAGTCCACGGCTCGGTCAGACGCTCCGCTGCCTTCCTGCGCGACCGCAAGACGGGTCCTGTCGTGACGCCAGGCACCACGCATATCCCCAAAGGCTCGCGGCGCGAGGCTTCGGAGCGGAACGGCGCGGTCGGCAGAACGTCGATATGGGTCTGAGGGCCGTTTTTTCAACGGGATCGACTGCAGATGCACGCCGAGCACGCCGGCCCCGATGGTCCCACCGCTTTACAATCGCCGGGATTTCCCCAACAGGCAGGGGGTCGCTGCAACAGATCGTGTGTCCCGTGAAGACGCCTTCGCTTTCCGATTTCCGCCGCATCGTCGTGAAGGTCGGCTCCAGCCTGCTGGTCGACCGGGCCCGCAGCCGCCTGCGCCATGCCTGGCTGGCCGCCCTCGCCGAGGATCTCGCCGAGCTGCACCAGCGCGGAGCCGACGTGCTCGTCGTCTCCTCCGGCGCGATCGCGCTCGGGCGCACCGTGCTCAACCTGCCTTCGGGCCCGCTGCGGCTGGAAGAGAGCCAGGCCGCCGCCGCCGTCGGACAGATCGCGCTCGCCCGCAACTGGGCCGAGGCGCTGGCCGCCCACGGCCTTACCGCCGGGCAGATCCTGCTGACTCTGGCCGATACCGAACAGCGCCGCCGTTATCTTAACGCGCGCGCGACGCTCGGGCGCCTGCTCGACCTGCGCGCCATCCCCGTCATCAACGAGAACGACACCGTCGCCACCACCGAGATCCGCTATGGCGATAACGACCGGCTCGCCGCCCGCGTCGCGACCATGGCCGGCGCCGACCTTCTGGTGCTGTTCTCCGATATCGACGGGCTCTATACGGCCCCGCCGAACAAGGACCCGAGCGCGCGGCATATCCCCGTGGTCGAGCGCATCACACCGGAGATCGACGCCATGGCCGGCGGCGCGGCCTCAGAGCTGTCACGCGGCGGCATGCGCACCAAGATCGAGGCCGGCAAGATCGCCGCTGCAGGCGGCACCCACATGTTGATCGCCGACGGGCGAGCCAAGAATCCGCTGGCGAGCGTGGCCGCCGGCGGGCGCTGCACCTGGTTCCTCTCCGCCTCGACACCCGCGACGGCGCGCAAGACCTGGATCGCCGGCACGCTGGAGCCGCGCGGCACGCTGCATGTCGATGCCGGCGCGGCACGCGCTCTGCGCGGCGGCGCCAGCCTGCTGCCGGTCGGCGTTGCCCGCATCGAAGGCGAGTTCGCGCGCGGCGACGCCGTGCTGATCCGCGATCCCGACGGACAGCTGCTCGGGCGCGGCCTCGTCGCCTATGATGCGGCCGAGGCCGCGCTCGTGCTCGGCAAGGCCTCGCGGGACATCGAGAGCGCGCTTGGCTACCCCGGACGCGCCGAGATGATCCACCGGGACGACATGGCGCTCGGGCTAGGCTAAGCTTTCTTCCGGGCCGGCTTTTGCCGGCGGGGTTTTTGGGCTGGGTGAGATGACGGGCGACAGCGCATTGCGCATCATCGCGACGAACGAGACCGGGGATGTCCGGCTCGTGATGCAGCAGGTCGGCCGGCGCGCCCGCGCCGCCGCACGCAAGGTCGCGCTCAGCCCCACCGAGCAGCGCAACGCCGCCCTCATCGCCATGGCCGATGCGCTGCGCGCCCGCAGCGCCCGCATCCTCGCCGCGAATGCTCAGGATCTCGCCGACGGCAGAGCGGCGGGTCTCAGCGCCTCCTTCATGGACCGCCTCGCTCTCGACGAGAAGCGCCTCGCCGCCATTGCCGAGGCCGTCGCCGAGGTCGCCGTCCTGCCCGATCCGCTCGGACGCGTACTGGCGGAATGGACGCGGCCGAATGGACTGCGCTTCGAGCGTGTCGCCACGCCGCTTGGCGTCATCGCCGTGATCTTCGAGAGCCGCCCCAACGTCACAGCCGATGCCGGCGCGCTCTGCCTGAAGAGCGGCAATGCCGCGATCCTGCGCGCGGGCTCGGATTCCTTCCGCTCCTCGACCGAAATTGCCGCCGCGATGCGCGAGGGGCTGGAGGCCGCCGGCCTGCCGGGCGATGCCGTCCAGCTCGCGCCGACGCGCGACCGCGCTGCGGTCGGTGAAATCCTTACCGGCCTTGACGGGAACGTCGACGTGGTCGTGCCGCGCGGGGGAAAGAGCCTCGTCGCCCGCGTCCAGAGCGAGGCGCGCGTGCCGGTCTTCGCCCATCTCGACGGCAACTGCCATGTCTATGTGGACGCGAAGGCCGATCTCGCCATGGCCCGCGAGATCCTGCTCAACGCCAAACTGCGCCGCACCGGCGTCTGCGGCGCGGCCGAGACGCTGCTCGTCGACCAGACCTGTGCGGCGACCCATCTCGCCCCGCTCGTCAGAGCGCTGCTCGATGCCGGCTGCGCCGTGCGCGGCGATGCGGCAGTGCGGGCCGTCGACCCGCGCGTGACGCCCGCCAGCGAGGAAGACTGGGCGACCGAATATCTCGACACGATCATCGCGGCGAAGGTCGTGCCGGGGCTCGATGCCGCAATCGACCATATCGAGCGCTACGGTTCGCATCATACCGACGCGATCGTCACCGCCGACGAAGCCGCCGCCGCCCGCTTCCTGGCAGAGGTCGATTCGGCCATCGTCATCCACAACGCCTCGACCCAGTTCGCCGATGGCGGCGAGTTCGGCTTCGGCGCCGAGATCGGCATCGCCACGGGCCGCATGCATGCGCGCGGCCCCGTCGGCGTGGAGCAGCTCTGCTCATTCAAGTACCGCGTCCATGGCGCGGGCCAGACGCGCCCCTGAGCCGTGCAGCACGGATGACGAGCGAGCATCTGCGCCTGCCGCCCCATGCGCCGGGCCTGTGCATCGGCCTGTTCGGCGGCAGTTTCAACCCTGCCCATGACGGCCACAGGTTGGCGAGCCTGACGGCGCTGCGGCGCCTGCAGCTCGACCGCATCTGGTGGCTGGTCACCCCAGGCAACCCGCTAAAGGACAATGCGAAGCTTCCGCCGCTCGGCGAGCGCCTGCGGCAGGCGCGCGATGTCGCCAACCATGCCCGCATCAACGTCACCGGCATCGAGGCGACGCTGCGCACGCGCTACACCGCCGACACGCTGCGGGCGCTGAAGCGACGCTGCCCGGGCGTCAACTTCGTCTGGATCATGGGCTCCGACAATCTCGCCGGTTTCCACCGCTGGGCGGAGTGGCGGACGATCGCCCGCATGATGCCGATTGCGGTGATCGACCGACCGGGCTCGACCCACAGCGCCATGGCCTCGCCCGCCGCCAACTGGCTGTCGCGCTGGCGCATTCCGGAAAATCAGGCTGCGAGTCTGCCCCGCTCCCGGCCTCCGGCCTGGGTTTTCCTGCACGGCAAGCGCTCGACGTTATCCTCCACCATGCTGCGCCGTCAGGCCGGCCGCGATTGAATTCCGAGGCTACCCGGCTTATTTTGACTGCGTCGCGCCGAGAGCGCGTCTGGATCGAGAGGATACGTCACTGACCCGTCAAACCCTTGGTGAGGCCGAGCCGAAGCCGCTTCCCCAGGCCGCTATCTCGGAAAATCCCTCCGCCGATAGCATCGCCCTCGCGCAACGTGTCCTCGAGGATATGAAGGCCGAGGACATCACGGTGATCGACCTCGTTGGCAAGACGTCGCTGGCCGACGCGATGATTATCGCGTCCGGCAACGTCAACCGCCATGTCGCGGCCATCTCGGATGCCCTGATCGAAGCCCTCAAGGGATCAGGACTTCCCACGCCGAACGTCGAAGGCATGCCTGCCTGCGACTGGGTGCTGATCGATACCGGCGACATCATCATCCACGTCTTCCGACCCGAAGTGCGCCAATTCTACAATCTCGAGAAGATGTGGGGCACCGACCGGCCGAACGAACGCCTCGATAGCTGACGTCGTTCGCGGATGCGGCTCGCAGTCATCGCCGTCGGCCGGCTCAAGGATGGGCCGGAACGCGAGCTCTGCGAGCGGTATCGTGAACGCGGGGTCGCGCTCGGGCGCGGCATCGGCCTGAGCGGACCCGACATCATCGAGATCGCCGAAAGCCGGGGCCGGCGCCCCGAGGAGCGCAAGCGCGAAGAGGCGCAGGCGATCCTCGCCAAGGCGCAGCCCGGCCTCGTGATCGCGCTCGACGAGCGCGGCCGCCAGCTCGGCAGCGAAGCCTTCGCCAGCCGGATCGCTGCCGCCCGCGACGCCGGAACCGGCCATGCCAGCCTGATCATCGGCGGCGCCGACGGCTTGAGCGAGGAGATTCGCGACAAGGCCGACATCACGCTCGCCTTCGGCGCGCTGACCATCCCTCACCAGATCGTCCGGGCGCTCGTGCTGGAACAGCTCTATCGGGCGATGACGATCATCGCCGGGCACCCCTATCATCGCGCATGACCTTCGCCGCGCCGCTGATTCGCTCCGGGCTGCGCCTTCTGAGCCTCGCCGCTCTGCTGGCTGCTCCGCTCGTTGCGCCGGCCTTCGCTCAAACGAGCACACCTGATCCCGAGGCCCTGTCGCGCGAGGCGATGCAGAAGCTCGTCGAGAAACAGGCCCGCGAAGCCGAGCTCAAGGCGATCGAGCAACGCCTCGCCGGAAACGCCGACGCCCGCGCCAGGCTTGAAAAAGAAATCGCCGCGATCCGCGCCGACCGTGCCGCGCTCAACAACGCCCTGCTCGACGCCACCGCGAAGACGCAGGCCGGCGAGGAACGGCTGGGTGCGCTGGAGAAGCGCCTCGCGCTGCTGCAATCCAGCGAGACGGCGATCCGCCGCTCCCTCGAGGGTCGGCGCGGCCTGATCGCAGAAGTGCTCGCCGCCTTGCAGCGCATCGGCCGGGCCCCTCCGCCTGCAGTGCTCGTGCGGCCGGAGGATATCCTCGAAGCCGTGCGCGCCTCGATGCTGCTCGGCGCCGTCGTGCCCGATCTGCGCCAGGAGATCGAAATCCTCGCCACGGATCTCGGCGAGCTGGTGCGGCTGCGCGACAACATCGCCGCAGAGAAGCTCAAGATCGGCACGGAGATGGAGCAGCTCGCAGGCGAACGGCAGCGGCTGGCGTCGTTGATCGATGCCAGGCGCGCGCGCGAAGCCAGCGCCGCCAAGGATGTTGAAGCCCAGCGCGCGCTCGGCAACGAACTCGCCGGCCAGGCCCGCTCGATGCGCGACTTCGTCGAGAAGATCGAGAAGGAGATCTCCGTCGCCAACAAGGCGGTCGATGCCGCCCGCCAGGCGATCGAGCAGGAGACGCGCGAGCAGCGCGAGCGCATGACGGCGCTCGCCTTCAAGGACCCGGCGCGCCTCGCCCCCAAGATCGCCTTCGCCGACGCCAAGGGCCTGCTCTCGCTGCCTGTGGCGGGATCACGATTGCGTGGTTTTGGCGACGCCGACGGCGCCGGCGGCACAATTCGCGGAATTTCACTGGAAACCCGGCCGAACGCCCTAGTTTCGGCGCCTTCTGACGGTTGGGTTGTTTACGCGGGGCCGTTTCGTTCGTTCGGGCAACTCTTGATCCTGAACGCAGGGGGTGGATACTACATTTTGCTTGCCGGCATGCAGCGGATCGATGTCGCGCTCAATCAGTTCGTCCTGGCGGGGGAACCGGTTGCGACGATGGGCGAAACATCGGAAGCTGCCGCGACGACAGTAGGAGTAGGAACCGGGCAGCCGGTCCTCTATATCGAATTCAGAAAAGACGGTGTTTCGGTCGACCCGACTCCGTGGTGGACGAAATCGCAAGGCGAAAAGGTTCGCGGATGATGCGCAAGGTTTCCCTCGTTCTCGCCGGCGCCATCATGGGCGCGGGCCTGACCGGACTCGCCACTCAGACCAGGCTGCTCAGCTCGACCAGCGCTGTCGCCGCTTCGGCCGAGGTCTATCGCAGCCTGAACCTCTTTGGTGACATCTTCGAGAAGATCCGCACCGATTACGTCGACAAGCCCGACGAGCAGAAGCTGATCGAGGCCGCCATCAACGGCATGGTCTCCTCGCTCGACCCGCATTCGTCCTATCTCGACGCCAAGGCGTTCCGCGATATGGACACCGACATGCGCGGCCAGTTCGGCGGGCTCGGCATAGAGGTGACGATGGAGGATGGCGTCCTCAAGGTCGCCAAGCCGATCAAGGACACGCCTGCCTCCAAGGCCGGCATCCTCGCCAACGACATCATCCGCCAGATCGACGGCACCGAGGTGAAGGGCCTGTCCCTGACCCAGGCGGTCGAGAAGATGCGCGGGCTGATCAACACCCAGGTCACGCTCAAGATCGAGCGGCCGGGCAAGACCGACCCGCTCGAATTCACCCTGACCCGCTCGACCATCGTCGTGCCCGCGGTCGAGGAGCGTGTCGAAGGCGATATCGGCTATATCCGCATCGGTACCTTCTCCGAGCAGACTTATGACGGCCTGCGCAAGGCCATCGACAAGCTCTCGAACGACATCGGCCAGGACAAGCTCAAGGGCTATGTCATCGACCTCCGCAACAATCGCGGCGGGCGCCTCGACCAGTCCGTGCTGGTCTCCGACGCCTTCCTCGAGCGCGGCAAGATCGTCTCGACCCGTGGCCGCAACGCCGAGGAGACCCAGGTCTTCAACGCCAAGTCGGGCGATCTGACAAAGGGCAAGCCGCTCGTCGTGCTGATCAACGGCTCGTCCGCCTCGGCGGCAGAGATCGTCGCGGGCGCGCTGCAGGACCACAAGCGCGCGGTCGTGATGGGCACGCGCTCCTTCGGCAAGGGCTCGGTGCAGACGGTGATCCCGCTCGGCTCGAATGGCGGCCTGCGCCTGACCACGGCGCGCTACTACACGCCGTCGGGCAACTCGATCCAGGCCAAGGGCATCACGCCGGACATCGAGGTCCAGCAGGACATCCCGCAGGAGATCAAGGACAAGCTCGTCGACAACAAGGGCGAAGCTGCGCTCAAGGGCCATCTCAAGGCCGGCGAGGGCGAGGAGCAGTCCGGCTCCGCTTCCTACGTCCCGAACGATCCGGCGAAGGACACCCAGCTGATCGCCGCCTTCAACCAGCTGCGCGGCATCAAGAAGGACACCGCCCAGATCGTCGAGAAGCCGGCGACCGAGGCCGCCCCGGCCCCGGCCCCTGCGGCGCCGACCCCCGCTGCCCCGGAAGCGCCGAAGAACTGAGCCCTGACGGGAGCCTTCGGGCTCGACGCCGGGCCGCTTAGGCGACAAGACTAGCGCGCGGGCCACTGATTCGGGCCCGCGGCGCAACTTTGAGGACGGCTGACTTTGGCCGGAACGCCGCTGACGGAGCTCAATCGGCCGCTCGGCCAGGATCGAGCCATGCCTTCCGGCAAACCGTGGGGCCGTTGGCTTGCGACTGCTGCGGCCGGCTGTGTCGGCAGCGTGATCCTCGGTCTCGTGCTTGTCGCCGCGTTGCGCCGCGACCCCGATGGCGGCCAGCCGATCGCCTATGCGGCCATCGAGAAGCGCGCCGCGCCCGTTTCCTCCGTCCCGCCGAGCTCCGATGCGGCGCTATCAGCCGCGCGCGGCCCGGCAAGCGCTGCCCAGCTCGAGAACAGCGCCGGCGTGACCGTCGTGCGCGCGGGCGAGGATGCACCGGGCGCGATCATCATCACCGTCCCGGATGAAGCGGGCGCGATCAAGCTCGCGCCGACCCCCGACAATCGTCTGGTGGAGCGCAGCCGCTACGGCCTGCTGCCGAAGCTCGGCCCGGATGGCGCGACTCCGGCCAAGATCTATGCCCGCCCGCTCGGCCCGGAGCCTTCGGTCAAACCGGCCGGACGCATCGCCCTGCTCGTCGGCGGCCTCGGCATCAGCCAGACCGGCACGGCCGACGCCATCGCCAAGCTGCCGGGGCCGGTCTCGCTGGCCTTCGCGCCCTATGGCACCGAGCTCGAGCGCACCGTCCAACGCGCCCGTGGCGAAGGCCACGAGGTCTTCCTGCAGCTGCCGATGGAGCCGTTCGACTATCCGGACAACGATCCCGGTCCGCACACGCTGCTGACCGGCCCGAAGGCCTCGGACAATATCGACAAGCTGCACTGGTCGCTCGGCCGCTTCACCGGCTATGTCGGCATCGTCAACTTCCTCGGCGGGCGCCTCACCGCCGATGAGAATGCCCTGTCTCCGCTCCTGCGCGAGCTTGCCGGCCGTGGCCTCATGGTCATCGATGACGGCTCCTCGGCGCGCAGCCTCCTCGCCAGCTCCGCCACGCGCGCCCAGATCCCGGCCATCAAGATCGATCGGGTCGTCGACGCCGTCACTCGCCCCGATGCCATCGACAAGGAACTCGCGGCACTGGAGGCGCTGGCGCGCGATCAGGGCGTCGTCGTCGCCGCCGCCAGCGCCCTGCCGGTCTCGATCGAGCGGATCAATCGCTGGGCTCAGTCGTTGGAAGCCAAGAAGATCGCGCTGGTGCCGGTCAGCGCAGCCCGCGGCTTCCGCAATCCCAAGACCACCGGATCAGTTTCAACCGGACCACAGCGATGACCGAGAGCGCTCCCGAAGGCTACCGTCCCTGCGTCGGGCTCGCCCTCTTCAACACCGAAGGGCTGGTCTTCGTCGGCCGGCGCGCCAACAAGACCCAGCGGGAGCATGTCGCGCCGGGTCATGCCTGGCAGATGCCGCAGGGCGGCATCGACAAGGGCGAGACGCCGCTGGAGGCGGCCCGCCGCGAGCTGGCGGAGGAGACCAACGTCACATCCGTCGAATTGCTCGCCGAAGCCCCGGGTTGGCTGAGCTACGACCTGCCTGATGATATCGGCAAGGAAGCCTGGAAAGGCCGCTGGCGCGGGCAGGCGCAGAAATGGTTCGCCTTCCGCTTCCTAGGTGCCGATGACGAGATCAACATCCTGACCCCGGCCGGGGGCCACAAGGCCGAATTCGACGCCTGGCGCTGGGCGCGGCTCGACGAGACACCGGAGTTGATCATCCCGTTCAAGCAGGGCGTCTACCGCCAGGTCGTCAGGCATTTTGCGCCCTTCGCACAGGGCTGAGCCGCATCGCCGCGCTTTCCCGAATCGCAGAATCGCTCCAACCGACCGCTACGTCGCAGTTTTCTCACGCGAAGCGGGCGTCCGCCTCGCTCGAAAATGCTCTCTTCGGCAGCGCTCAGCCCATCGTGTAGACGACGCGCCCGAGCCAGTAGAGCTGATAGGCGATGTGCACGGACGCCAGCGCAAGATGGACGGAGCGCCGCGCCGAGATGAAGGCCACGAGGCAGAGCAGCAGCCCGATCGGCACCTGCACGAGATAATCGCCGCTGAGCTGGCTCCAGCGCTCGGTGCCCTTGATCAGCGTATCGACGATATCGAGCAGGAAGGCTGTCGCCAGCAGGCCGAAGAACCAGCGCCGGCGCTTGATGAAGAAGTCCTCGTAGCCCGCATATTCGGAAATGTTGTCCGGGAAGAGCAGCGCAGCGAGCAGGTAAAGCACGACCGCGTAGCCGATCAGGAAAAGATAGATTCCGAAGCTCCAGGCGGGGATACGCGAGAGCCCGAACTCCCACCACCAGAACAGCACCAACTCCAGCAGGATCGAGCCGACCCAGAGCAAATGGAGCAGCGACAGGCGATAGCGGTCGGGATGCTGAATGAAGCTGGCGATGCCGGTCAGCATCCGGGTGATGCCGAGACCGATGACCATGCCCATGACGATGCGGACATGGGGGAAGAGCTCATGCGGCGAAATCGTCTCCATGCGATCTGCTTAGAACACCGCGCCGGAAAGGGGAATCCGCCGCCCCAAAACGCGGTTTTCAAGACTGACAGCTCCCGCCAGGTCTTGTTCATCGCGCCAGCTATTCCATGCCTCGCGATGTGCCTGAATGGGGTTGCGATGCAGAGAATTTTTCGCCGAAAACGCCCTCCGATCTGATAGTTAAAGTGATCAAGAAAATAAATAAAAGAGGTCACCCCATAAAACTAATTGAAATCCTCTCTTAAATAAAATAGATGTATCTTCATCGAGATTGCTTGGACGGCCGTTGTTATTTTCGCGCTTTGGCGCGGCTCTGATAAACTCCCCCTTTCGAAATCGTTCTGAACTCGCCGAACATTCTGTCGGCGAGCGACAGGTCTTGCCAAAAGGAGGGTTTTTCATGACCACCGGCACAGTGAAATGGTTCAATTCCACCAAGGGTTTCGGCTTCATCCAGCCCGATGACGGCAGCCAGGACGTGTTCGTGCACATCTCCGCCGTCGAGCGCGCTGGCATGCGGGACCTCCAGGAAGGCCAGAAGCTCGGATACGAAGTCGCTCGCGACAACCGTTCCGGCAAGATGGCCGCGGAACAGCTCCAGACTGCGTGATTAGGCAATCGTCGCCGTTGACCACGGATGTACTGGCGCCAGCGACTTTAGCCACTCGAAAGGCCGGGCACTTGCTCGGCCTTTTTGCTTTTCAAGCTAAACATGAATGGAAATCATGATGTTCGAAATTTCAAAGCAGCGTTTAACCGCCGACAATCAGTTCTTGAAGATCCAGACTCGGGCTCTCTCTCACGCGAGGATTATGTCCGAAACGGAAAAGCTAACCCAGCAGCGCGAAGACAACATGCTCAAACTGCGCGGGCTCCGTTTGGCGAAAGAGGCCAATGTTAAACAGGCCGGGCTCGCAGCACAGATCAACAAGAAGTCGCGGCGGCGTCCGGGCTTCAAATAGCTCTGGATCTCACTCGCCGATATCAGAAATCAAGCGCCCGCCGACCTGAGGGGCTCGCTGAAAGCCAGCGGAATGATTGAGGATCAGAACGGGCTCGCGCTCTGTGATCCGCCTTTCCGCGGAGGCGCGGCGATACGCGGCGCGGTTCTCGTCCATCGTCGTCCCGCATAGGATGCGCCAGCGCAGCGGGATGCGAGCCTCCGCGCAATTTCCAGCCGATAGAGGCGACGGGCGACCGCGCTGGTCATGTATCGGCTCTCAATGCTGCGGCGATGGCTGCCTGTCCTGAGCGCCATGCGTCGCCATCTCCGCAAGGGCACGACTGAACGGCGGCCATCGCGTCAGACCACGAAGTCGGACTAGATCAGCGGCAACCGCTGCGTCGCGCGCTTCCCTGGCGATACGATCTGCTATTCCACAAGGTAGCTTCCCGGCAAAGACAAGCGACCTGGAGAAGCTGGTGAAGGACGCTCGCCTAGCTCGCGCTCGGCAGCAGCTAGCCTCGGACGGCGTTGGGGCAAATGTTGGGTGTCGCGAATCAACCCCAAAATTCACGATATAATTCAATGACGTATGTAGAATCCATGGCGTCCCGGAAGGGATTCGAACCCCTGACCTACGGTTTAGGAAACCGTTGCTCTATCCTGCTGAGCTACCGGGACGCACAAAAACTCGTGTAGCATAATCGCGATGCGGGTGAAGTCCCTTCTTGCAACTGTCATGATCGCAGCGCTGCCGAACATGCCGGCCGCGGCGGCATCGGATTGCGCAGCCGCCCAGCAGATGGAAACCACGGCCGCCCGGCTGGCCGGTCTCAACGCCGCCGGCGACCCGGTCCTGAGCGATGGCAGAACGCCGCGCCTGATCGGGCTGGCGCCGCGTCAGAGCGGTGAGGAGGCTGCGCGCTTTCGCGCTGGGCTGGAACCGTTCCGCGACCGCTCGCTCGATCTCGCCGTCGTCGGCGAGCCCGACCGCTGGGGACGCTGGCCGTCGAAGCTGTTCATCCCCGCAGATCGCCCGGGCGGAGAGCCGCAGGAGCTGGCTCTGGTTCTCCGACGCGATGGTGCAGCCCTTCCGCTCGCCGAGCCGCTGGCGTCGCCCTGCCCGGTCGCGCCCGTTCAGGCAGCGTTAAGTTCCTCGCCCTCACCCTCCCGGCCAATGGCCATCGACGGTCATGATCTCGCCGCTGTAAAAGCGCAGGAAGGACGCTACGTCATGCTGGAAGGCAGGATCGCCTCTGTCGGCGAACGCTCCCAGCGGACCTATCTGAACTTCTCTCGCCGGCCTGGGGAGGCAGCTTCGATCGTCGTCTCGCGGGCCTTGTGGCGAGATTTGAAGGGCACCGGCTGGACCGCGGGCAACCTCGGCGGTAAACGCGTGCGCGCCTATGGCGTCCTGTCGGGACGCGATGGCCTCCTGCTGGAGGCGACATCCCGTGCGGCGCTGGAACTGATCGACTGAGGATATGCTGAAGCTCTGGCGGACATCGCTCTCGCGGCATTCGAAGCGGCTGGCGGCCATTATGCTGCCCGGCCTGCTGCTCGTCGGCTGCCTCGGCGACCAGAGCCCGCTCGCGCCGGCGGGCTCGGGCGACGAGATCGCTCCGCGCATCAACACGGTCCAGCGCGCTGCGGACCAGGAGCATCAGCGCCTACTTTCCGCCTTCGGCGGCGAATATCGCGCGCCCAAGACCCGGGCGGCGCTGGACGAGGTCGTCCAGCGGCTCGCCAAGGCCGGCGAGGGCCAGATCGGCCATTACGAGATCACCATCCTGAACTCGCCGGTGGTCAATGCCTTCGCCCTGCCCAACGGCCGGCTCTATGTCACCCGCGGCCTGCTCGTGCTTGCCAACGACACCTCCGAGATCGCCTCGGTCCTGGCGCATGAAATCGCCCATGTCACCGCGCAGCACGCCGTCGAGCGCGCCGAGAAGGAGGCGGAATCGGCGCTGGTGAGCCAGGTCGTCTCGCAGGTCCTCAAGGACCCCTCCCAGGGCGCAGCGGTGAAGGCCGGCTCGAAGCTCTCGCTGGCCCGGTTCTCGCGCCAGCAGGAACTCACCGCCGACCAGATCAGCGTGCGCAACATCGCGCGGGCCGGCTACGATCCTTATGGCGCCAGCCGCTTCCTGGCGACGCTGGGCCGCAACACCGCCTTCCGCAGCAGCGGCCAGAACCAGAGCGCCGACGACAAGCGGCTGGACATCCTCTCCAGCCACCCGCAGACGCCCGAGCGCATCGCCGCCGTGACCAATGCGGCCCGCCAAATCAGCGCTCCGGGCATCGGCGAGCACGATGCCAATCGCTGGCTCAACGCGATCGAGGGCCTGGCCTATGGCGACGACCCTCGCGACGGCGTGGTGCGCGGCCGGCGCTATCTCAACAGCACCCTGCGCATCGGCTTCACGGCGCCGGAAGGCTTCAGCCTGGAAGCGGCGCAGGACATGGTAATCGGCGTCAGCGCCAGCGGCTCCCAGGCGCTGCGCTTCGACTCGGTGACGCTGAAGAGTGGCCAGACCCTGGAATCCTATGTCGCAGCCGGCTGGATCGAGGGCGTCGAGACGACCGGCATCGAGAAGATCGAGATCGGCGGGCAGCCGGCCGTGATCGCCCATGGCAAGGGCACGGACTGGATGTTCCGCCTCGCCGCCGTGCAGGTGGGCGAGCGGGTCTACCGCTTCATCCTCGCCGCGCGCGGCGCGAGCGATCCCGAGCGGGCGATGCGTGCCATCGCCGAAAGCTTCCGCATCCTGACCCCGGCCGAGGCACAGGCTGTCCGGCCCATGGTCATCCGGCTGGTCGCGGCCGAGGCGGGCGACAGCATCGCCAGCATGGCCGAGCGCATGCCGGAGCAGGACCGCCCCGGCGAGCTCTTCCAGCTCCTGAACGGGCTCGACCGCAACACCGCGCTGACACCGGGCCAGCGCTACAAGATCGTCGCGGAGTAACCGCTCCTCACAAGGCCGCGAGTTTCGGCGCTGGCCTCCTGCAAGCGGCGAATCCGCCGCTATGATCGCCGCCATAACGCCAGAGGGAGCGGATATGGCACTCGATCGCAGGATCGTCGAACTCTACGACGAATACACCCACAAGCCGCTCGACCGGCGCGTCTTCTTCAACCGACTCCTGGCGATCGCCGGCTCCGCCGCCGCGGCGGAAGCGGCGCTGGCCGTGCTCGAGCCGAACTACGCGAGGGCCCAACAGGTCTCGGCCGACGATGCCCGTATTACGGCATCGCGCCTCGATACCATCGTCGATGGCGTGACGCTCAAGGGCTATCTCGCCACGCCGAAGGCGCAGGCCAAGCACGGCGGCGTGCTCGTGATCCACGAGAACCGTGGGCTCAACCCTCATATCGAGGACATCACCCGGCGCATGGCGCTGGAAGGCTTCACCGCGCTGGGCCTTGATTTCCTCACCCCGCTCGGCGGGACGCCTGTTGACGCCGACGCCGCCCGCGCGCTTTTCCCGCAGCTGTCCACGGACGCCGTCATCCAACAGGGCCGCGCGGCCCTGAAATACCTCGCCTCCCGCCCGGACGCGAACGGCAAGGTCGGGGCCGTCGGCTTCTGCTGGGGCGGCGGCGCGGTCAACGATCTCGCCGTCTCCGCGCCGGAGCTTGCCGCCGGTGTCGTCTTCTACGGGCGCTCGCCTGATCTCGCCAAGGTGCCGCTGATCAAGTCCCGCCTCCTGATCCAGCAGGCCGCGCGCGACAAGCGCCTTGTCCAGATGCTGCCCGATTACGAGAAGGCGCTGAAAGCAGCCGGCATTCCGTTCGAGGCGATCGTCTATCCGAATGTCGACCACGCCTTCATGAACGACACCAGCGCCGAGCGCTACGACGCCGCGACAGCCAAGCAGGCCTGGCAGCGGACGGTCGCCTTCCTCAAGGCGGGAACGGGTACGACGTGAGAGGGCCAGCGTCATTCTCGGGCAGAGAGCAGCGCAGACCCCAGAATCTCGTGATGAGAAGCTGCCGGAGCCTTCTCCGGCGAGAGATGCTCGGGCCGAAGCCCGAGCATGACGGGCCGATGACCCCGATCAAGCCAACAAAAAACCCGGCGGTCGCCCGCCGGGTTTCGCATCCTGGAAGGAAAAACGCCGCTCAGGCGGCCTCTTCCTGCAGATCTTCGTTGTCGTTCTCGAGATCCGCATCGGCATCGGCCGCCTCGGCCTTGCCGGCACGGCGCGGCGACTTGGCGAGCTGCCCTTCGATCTTCTTGAGCGCCTCGGTCTCGGTGACATCGTCGACCACCGCGATCTCGCGGGTCATGCGGTCGAGAGCGGCCTCATAGAGCTGACGCTCGGAGTAGGACTGCTCGGGCTGTGCCTCGGAACGGTAGAGATCGCGCACGACCTCGGCGATGGCGACGAGATCGCCCGAATTGATCTTCGCTTCGTATTCCTGCGCGCGGCGCGACCACATGGTGCGCTTGATGCGGGCGCGGCCGGTGAGCGTGGTCAGCGCCTTGCCGACGGATTCGGCGTCGGCGAGCTTGCGCAGGCCGACGCTGGCCGCCTTCGCGGTGGGGACCCGCAACGTCATCTTGTCCTTGGAGAAGCTGACCACGAAGAGTTCAAGCTTGAAGCCTGCGACTTCCTGTTCCTCGATCGCCGTGATCTGGCCGACGCCATGGGACGGGTAGACGACGTACTCGCCCGTCTTGAAACCCTGGCGCACAACAGCTTTCTTCACAGTGGACATGCCGTTACGACTCCTGACCGGCCCGCTCGACGCGAGCACGCGATGATCTGTCTCCGTCCGGCTGGCCGGAGACTTTCCGCCTGACGCGACGCTGAAAAGGCACCGCTTCACGCTCCCTAGTCGACTGTTTCATTCGCCCCGGACAAGAACGACAATTAAAATCCGGCTCTGAGGCCGGTGATCATGTCGTTCCGATCTTTTGGGGGCACCCCATTTGTGGAAATCTCGCAGGGGCATGCGGAACCAATTCGACTGCGGCTAGCTTGTAGCACAAAAAACACGCCGAATCAAAGGTAAACGCCGATGGGCGTTCCCTCGTGAAGGCATGGCAAAGCCGTGGTTAACGCAGCGCAGGGGTCGCGCGAGGGTCTAAATCAGTCGCCCTCGCCCGGCTCCGGGGAGAACATCTCGAGCTTTCCAGCCACGCCGTCGAACGCCTTTGCGTCCGCCGGCGGCTCCTTCTTCTGGGTGATGTTAGGCCAGCTCGACGCATACTTCCCGTTGAGCTGCAGCCAGCTTTCGAGGCCCGGTTCGGTGTCGGGCTTGATCGCCTCGGCCGGGCATTCCGGCTCGCAGACGCCGCAGTCGATGCACTCGTCGGGATGGATGACGAGCATGTTCTCGCCTTCATAGAAGCAGTCGACCGGGCAGACCTCGACGCAATCCATGTACTTGCACTTGATGCAGTTCTCGGTGACCACATAGGTCATGGGTCGGCCCTTCCAACGCTTCTAAACAGCCCCATAAACCCTTGCCCAGCGCAGGTTTCAAGGCTGTTTTCGTGATCTTCGGCAGAACGATTTTTCATTTCGACGGCGCCGTGGAGACGATTTTCATCCCCAACCGGATTCCGGCGCCCACCCATGGCAGGGCGCGGATTTAGTCCTCGCCGTCCGCCTCCGCAAGCGGCGCATCGCCGCTGCCCCCGTCGAGCCGCTCATAGAGCTCTCGCGCCGTCTCGAAGGGGCCGCGCCGCTCGGCAAAGCCCAGGACCCTCACGACCATGGTGGCGTGCGGCAGCGCGAGGGTGAGCACCGCTCCGACCCGAATGCCCTGCGCCGGGTTCTCGGCGCGCCGCCCCTCGATTCGGACATGACCGTCCTCCACCAGACGCACAGCGGAAGGCCGGGTCCGCGCGAAGCGCGCGAACCAGAGCCATTTGTCGAGGCGTTGGCGGTGCTCCTGCAAGCGGTCGGCGCCTCCCCGGCTCGCTCAGTTCTTGCTGCCTTCGAGCTGTGCCTTGAGGGCGGCCAGCTTGGCGAAAGGCGAATCCGGATCCGGCTCGCGATTGGCCGGGCGCGAACGCTGCGGCTGCTGGAAGCGCTCGTTATTCCGCTCCTCTCGCCGCGGACCGCTGGGACGGCCCTCGCGCTTGAAGTCCGGCCGCGGGCCACGACCGCCCTCGGGACGCCCCTGCCGCGGCTGCTGATCGTCACGCCGCGGACGCTCATCGTGGCGGGGACGCTCGTCGTGGCGCGGCCGCTCCTGGCGCTGCGGTGCCGCCCCTTCGCCAGCCGCCGCTGCCGCCGGCCGGTTCTCGGGGCGTCCGTCGCGACGCGGACCGCCGGGACGACCTTCGCGCTGCGGGCGGTCGCCGCCGCGGCGCTCGCCCTCGCGGCGCGGGCCGTCATGCCGGCCGCGCTGGCCATGCTCGGGCCGGCGGCCGCCCTGATGGCGATGCGGCCGCCAGACCTCGATGAGCTCCGGCTCTGCCGACGCGGTCTCAGCGACGGGAACTTCAGCGGCAGCAACCTCGACGGAGGCCGCTTCGACGGCCTCGGCCGCCACCGGCAGGGCAACGAGCGCGTCGGCCGGGTCCGGCTCGCGCTCCTGCTCCAGCTCGGTCTCGGTCTCGGCCTCGGTCAGGATCGGCGTGGCAGCCGTCTCGACCGCCGGAGCTTCGGCGGCCTGAGCCTCGACGGCAGGCGCCTCGCCTTCCGCCGGCGCATCGGCGTTCAGCGCCGCAGCCGGCTCGCCCGCACCCTCGGCCTCGGGGGAGGCTTCCGCGGCATCGCCCTCGGCAAATGCCGCTTCCGGGGCCGCTTCACCAGCCTCAACCGGCCGTGCCGGCTCGGTCGCGGCCGGAGGCGGCGCCAGCGGCACCGTGATCGCGGGGCCGGGACGCTTCACCGACACATAGCCGAGCGAGCGCAGGATCGAAGCGAAGTCCTCGCCGGCGCAGCCGACGAGCGAAGTCATGGCGCCGGTGGCGACGAAGCCGTCCTGATCGGCAGCACCGGCGGGCGGGGTGCCCTGCGTGGCGCCGGGGCGGTAGGCGATCGCCGGGCGGATCAGATCGGCGAGGCGTTCCAGAATGTCGACGCGCACGGCCCGCTCGCCGCAGACGCGGTAGCCCGCCGCGCGATACAGCCCCTTTGGCACGGCCTTGTCGACCGGGAAGGAGGTGCGCCCCGACGCCGCTAGATGGGCGATATCGTCGAGTCCGGCCGTCTCCGGCCCGCCATGCTTCAGCGCCCAGAGCTGGGCGGCGAGCGCACGCGGCGCCGGCTTCAGCAGCGCCGGCATGTAGATGTGGAAAGCGCCGAAGCGCATGCCGAGCTGGCGCAGCGCGGCGCGGCCCTCCTGATCGAGCGCCTTCATTTCCTCGCCGACCTTGGAGCGCTCGAGCACGCCGAGCGCCTCGGCCGTCTGATAGGCGATGCCGCGGGCAATGCCGGTGACGCTTTCGGCCGCTTCGAGGATCTGGATCGCGCCGAGCAGGCGGGTGATGTGATTCTTCAGCCAGAGATTGAGGCGCGCCTCGACCTGTTCGCGCGCTCCGCCGGAGAGGTGTTCCTCCACGAGAAGGCGCAGGCGCGGCTCCAGCACCTTCTCGCCGGCGACGAGGCGCGCCACCGGCTCGCCCGTCCAGCGGACCAGCCCGTCATGCGAGAGCACGAAGGCATCATCGCCCGCCAGCACGACGCGCGCCGCCCGCGACTCGATCTCGGCGCCGAGCGCCTTCATCGCCGCCAGGTTCAGCGCCTTGACCTCGGCGCCTCCCGCCTTCGGGTCCGCCGTAAAGCGGAAGCCCTGCAGCATTCCCACGTGCTGGCCCTCGACGAGCACGTCGCCCGTCGCGGTGACCTCAGCCTCCAACATCGCATTCTCCCGCAAGCGGCGCATCAGCACGCTGGTGCGCCGATCGACAAATCGGTGGGCCAGACGCTCATGCAGAGCGTCCGACAGTTTGTCCTCTACAAGACGAGCCATGCCCTGCCAATGCTCAGGATCAGGTAACCAGTCAGGACGATTGGCAACATAGGTCCAAGTCCTGACCTGCGCGATCCTGGCCGAGAGCGTGTCGATCTCGCCATCGGTGCGGTCGAGCGAGGCGAGTTGCACCGCATACCAGTCGGCGTCGAGCCGACCATGGCGCATCAGCCTGAGATACAGCGTGGTCGCAAGATCGGCATGCTGCATCGGCGAGATCTTGCGGTAATCGGGCAGGCCGCAGACCTCCCAGAGCCGCTCGACCGCAGCACGCCCATGCGCCAGCGACGCGACATCGGGGTCTCTCGCCAACACCTCCAGCGTCGTCATGTCCTCGGCGATCAGCGCCCGGGTCAGGCCGGGTTCCGAGGGCTGGATATTGAGCGTATCGAGGAGGCCGGCGATCGAGCGCAGGTCGAGGTCGGAATTGCGCCACTGCATCTGGCGCACCGGCTCGAAGCGGTGATTCTCGATCGCCTCGACCAATTCCGCGTCGAAGGGCGGGCAGCGCCCGCTGGTGCCGAAGGTGCCGTCTCGCAAATGCCGCCCGGCGCGGCCGGCGACCTGACCGAACTCGGCCGGGTTGAGCTTGCGGTAGTGATGCCCGTCGAATTTCCGGTCGGCTGCGAAGGCGATGTGATTGACGTCGAGGTTGAGCCCCATGCCGATCGCATCGGTGGCGACGAGGTAGTCGACATCGCCGGACTGATAGATATCGACCTGCGCGTTGCGGGTGCGCGGCGAGAGCGCGCCGAGCACGACGGCCGCCCCGCCCTTCTGCCGGCGGATCAGCTCGGCGATCGCGTAGACCTCCTCGACCGAGAAGGCGACGATGGCCGAGCGCGGCGGCAGCCGGGTGATCTTGCGGTCACCGGCGAAGGTCAGGCTGGAGAGGCGCGGGCGCGTGACGACGTTGACGCCGGGGATGAGCTGCTCGATCAGCGGGCGCATGGTCGCCGCGCCGATCAGCATGGTCTCGGCCCGGCCGCGGCGGTTGAGCAGCCGATCGGTGAAGACATGGCCGCGGTCGAGGTCGGCAGCGAGCTGGATCTCGTCGATCGCGACGAAATCGACCGCGAGGTCGCGCGGCATCGCCTCGACCGTGCAGACCCAGAAGCGCGGCCGCTCCGGCTTGATCTTCTCCTCGCCGGTGACGAGGGCCACGGCCTCGGGGCCGACCTTGTCGACCACGCGCTGGTAGACCTCGCGCGCGAGCAGGCGCAGCGGCAGGCCGATCATCCCGGTGGGATGAGCGACCATGCGCTCGATGGCCAGATGGGTCTTACCGGTATTGGTGGGGCCGAGGACCGCGGTCACGCCATGGGCGCGGGCGGCGGGCGGCAGCGAACGAAACGGAAGCAAGGCGACGGAGCCGATCATCTCGCCCGCCCATGCGGGCGGGAGCGTGGACGGGAATCAGGAACGGGTCTGGCGAGAACGCCTCTGGAACGAAGCGAGGCCGAATCGCGGACTCCGGCAGAATCGGGATTTGTTCCCCGTTCGGGGCTGCCCTCCCTTCGGCATGGGCCATCCCGGCATAGCGCGCCCTCCCACAGAACCGCCGTGGCGGCGCAAAAGGCCGCTCGGCACGATGCCTATTTAAACCCTTCCGCTCCTGAAACGAGGGGCAATCGACATTTAAGGCCGCTGGCCAGCTTCAATGGCGAGCGTGGTCGCACTGCCCGTGGTCGGCCAGCGCCTCGATGATCGCGCAGTCGCAGGCCGCGACACCGCCCGAGCAGGTGGTGGCGATCCGCTCCAGCTCCTTCTCCAGCGACCGCAATTTCGCAATCTTGTCCCGCACCTCTTCGAGATGCGAGACGGAGATCGCATGCGCCTCGTCGCAGGCGATACCGGGCGTGTCGGAGAGCCTGAGCAGCGTGCGGATGTTGTCGACGGCGAAGCCGAGATCGCGCGCATGCTTGATGAAGGCGAGCCGCTCGGCATGGCGCCGGCCGTAGCGGCGCTGGTTGCCCTCGGACCGCTCCGGCGGCGGCAGCAGGCCGACCTGCTCGTAGTAGCGGATCGTCTCGACCTTGACGCCGGTGCGCTCGGCAAGGGTGCCGATCGGCATTACGCGTTCGAGCTTGTCCAGTGCAGCCATGGCGCTCCCTCTGAAGCTATAGTCTCTACAGCTTTAGATAGGCCGCAGTGTGCCCGTGACAAGAGCACTTCGCGCGAAACGACCGCGTCGTCATTTGCGGTCGGAGCGAAGCGCGGACCGGAGAATCCTGGACAAGACAAGCTCCCGCAGCCGCGTCAGGAGATGCTCGGGTCAAGCCCGAGCACGACGCGCGAAGACTACGCCACGCCCATCGCCAGCAGGTCGTGGACATGCACCAGCCCGACCGGCCTGTCCTGGTCGTCCACCACGATCAGCGCTGTGATCCGCATGCGGTTGACCAGCTCGAGCGCCTCGACGGCAAGCGTATCGAGCCCGATGCGCCGGGGGTTTGCCGTCATGATATCGCGGGCGCGCAGCGAGCCGCCGCCGCCCATCGCCGCCTTGCGGCGCAGATCGCCGTCGGTGACGACGCCGGCGAGCCTGCCGTCCAGATCCATCACGACGGCGCAGCCGAAACTCTTGTCCGAGATCATCGCGATCACGTCCGGCAGCAGCGTGTCGAGGCCGATTAGCGGCAATTCGGCGCCGCGATGCATGATGCTCTCGACGGTCTTGAGCTGTGCGCCGAGCTTGCCGCCGGGGTGATAGACGAAAAAGTCCTGCCGCGAGAAGCCGCGTGCCTCCAGCAGCGCTACGGCGAGAGCATCGCCCAGCGCGATCTGCATGGTCGTCGAGGTCGTCGGCGCAAGCCCGTTCGGGCAGGCTTCCGCGGACTTGGGCAGCACGAGCGCGATATCGGACTCCTTGCCGAGCGTGCTCTCGGAATTGGCGGTGATGGCGATCAGCCCGACCCGGAAGCGCCGGGTATAGCCGACGAGCGCGGCGAGCTCTGCCGCTTCCCCCGACCAGGACAGAGCGATCACAACATCCTCAGGCTGCACCATGCCGAGGTCGCCATGGCTCGCCTCGGCCGGATGGACGAAATGCGCGGGCGTGCCGGTGGAGGCCAGCGTCGCGGCGAGCTTGCGGCCGACATGGCCGGACTTGCCCATCCCTGAGACGATCACGCGCCCGCTCGCGCCCCGGATCATCGCGACGGCATCGGCAAAGGGCTGGCCAAGCCCGTCGGCGAGCGCGTCATGGAGCGCGTCGAGGCCGGCGCGCTCGGTGGCGACGGTGCGAAGGGCGGAGGCGCGGATATCGGCGATCATGGCCGGCGCTCTAGCACGGGGAGGCCCGCGATTGCCACCGCCGAGGCTCGGCAGAGATTCGTCGCCAAGCCGAACAACGCTCCCCCGGGGCCGCTCGATTTGTCGCTGATCCCTGGCGGAAACCGTGCGGGCGCTTTCCGGAAGCTGCTGAGCGCGCCCGCTTCGTTGACGGGTCCTTAACCCTGTTCGTTCTAACTCCGTTAACCATGCGCGCCCCTCCAGGGCGCGTGAGCTGTTGCCTGGAGCCTGGCGAACCCCGTGTCCGCTCGCACGACGATCCTGCTTCTATCCGGCACCGCCCTGGCCGGAATTGCGTTCGGCTGGACGACGGCCGCGGCGCAGCAGGCAAACGCGCTCCGGACGGGTACGCCGATCTATATCGCGCAGCAGCCGGCCTCGACGGAGGCGCCCTTCGACCCGAGCTCGACCGAGCCCGGCGCCCGGCGCGATCCGGCCGCTCCAGCCCAGCCTCCCGGCTCGGCCGTCTCGACGCGCCAGCCTTCCCGCGCCAGCCAACCCGTCCAGGCGCCGGCCCTGCGCGGCGTCACGCAACGCCAATTCCGCGCTCCCCCACCCGCGGTGGCGACGCTGCCGCAGCCGGCACCGCCTCTCCCGCCGCCGCCCCCTCGTCGCCGCACCGCCGCGGAGGAGGACCCCTATGCCGCGCTGGGGGTGCGCATCGGCTCGGTGACGCTGCGGCCCGGTTTCACCAACTCGATCGGCTACGACACCAACCCGCAGCGCATTGCCCCGCCCGGCGTGAAGGGCTCGCCCTTCGCCCGCTACGAGGGCGATCTCGACATCCAGTCCGACTGGAACGTGCATCAGCTCAGCGGCCGGCTGCGCGGCGGCTATTTCCAGTATTTCAGGGACAGCCAGGCCTCGCGCCCCGATGCCGAAGGCAATCTCGACCTGCGCCTGGACGCCACGCGCGACACCCGCATCCTGCTCGAAACGCGGTTGCGGCTCGATACGCAGCGTCCCGGCTCCCCCGACCTGACCGCCGCCGTCGAAGGCCGGCCGCTGGTCTGGCAATATGGCGGCTCAGCCGGCGTGACACATGACTTCAACCGGCTGCAACTGACCCTGCGCGGCTCGGTGGATCGCGCCGACTATGAGAACGCGCAGCTCACCAACGGCGCGATCCTCTCCCAGCAGGACCGCAACCAGACGCAGTACGGCCTGCGCCTGCGCGCCGCTTATGAGGTCACACCGGGCTTCAGGCCCTTCATCCAGGGCGAAATCGACCAGCGCGAATACGACGACAAGATCGACGCTGGCGGCTATATGCGTTCGTCGAACGGGGTGGGCGGCCGCATCGGCTCGACCTTCGAGGTCAGCCGGCAGCTCACCGGCGAGATCTCAGGCGGCTACCAGAACCGCAGCTACGAGGACCCGCGCCTGAAGAATCTGCGCGGCTTCGTCGGCGATGCGGCGGTGCTGTGGTCGCCGACCCCGCTCACGACCGTGACGCTGCGCGGCTCAGCCACGCTCGGCGATACCACCGTTGCCGGCTCCTCCGGCACGACGGTGCGCGGGGTCGGGCTCGAAATCGCACACGCTCTGCGCCGCAACCTCACGGTCACCGGCTTCACCGGCTTCGTCCGCACCGACTATGAGGGGCAGAACCTGCGCGAGAACCAGATAAATGTCGGCGCGCGGATCGAGTACAAGCTCACTCGCACCTTCGCGATCCGCGCCAGCTTCACCCATGAGCGCCTGAACTCGACGCAGCCGGGCAACGACTACACGGCGAACGTTTCGATGGTCGGGCTCAGGATGCAGTTCTGACCGGCGTCGTCATGCTCGGGCCTGATCCGAGCATCTCACGACCAGCGGTGCCAGCGCCGTTCCTGCGGGAGATTCCCGGGTCTGCGCTTCGCTTCGCCCGAGAATGACGTTCCGCCTCACTCCATGCCTTCGAGCTCGATGATCATGCCCTCGATCATCCTGAGACCGATCTGCCAGAAGCCCGGATCCTTCGCATCCAGCCCGAATGGCGCGAGCAGCTCGCCATAGGGCTTGCTCCCGCCGGCCGAGAGCAGCGCGAAATAGCGCTCCTGGAAGCCTTCCGCTGCGTTCTGGTAGACGCCGTAGAGCGAGTTCACCAGGCAGTCCCCGAAGGCGTAGGCATAGACGTAGAAGGGCGAATGGATGAAGTGCGGGATGTAGCACCAGTACGGCTCGTAGCCCGCCGTCAGCCGGATCGCCGGGCCGAGGCTCTCCGCCTGCACGCTCATCCAGATCTCGCACAGCGCTTCCGGCGTCAGCTCGCCCTCGCGGCGGGCCTGATGGACCTTCCGCTCGAAGGAATAGAAGGCGATCTGGCGCACGACCGTGTTGATCATGTCCTCGACCTTGGCGGCCAGCATCGCCTTGCGCTGCTGGCGGTCGGTGGTCATGTCGAGCAGCCGGCGGAAGGTCAGCATCTCGCCGAAGACGCTGGCCGTCTCGGCCAATGTCAGCGGTGTCGGCGCCATCAGCGCTCCGTTCGGCGCCGCCAGCACCTGATGCACCCCGTGGCCCAGCTCATGCGCCAGCGTCATCACGTCGCGCGGCTTGCCCTGGTAGTTGAGCAGCACATAAGGATGCGCGGATGGCACCGTAGGGTGAGCAAACGCGCCGGGCGCCTTGCCGGGGCGCGGCGGGGCGTCGATCCAGCGCTCGTCGAAGAAGCGCCTGGCGATATCCGCCATCTTCGGCGAGAAGGCGCCATAGGCCGAGAGCACGGTGTCGCGCGCCTCGGTCCAGGGGATGGTGCGTTGCTCGACCTGCGGCAGCGGCGCGTTGCGATCCCAGAAATCCAGCGCGTCGCGGCCGAACCATTTGGCCTTCAGGCGATAATAGCGGTGCGACAGGCGCGGATAGGCCTCGCGCACGGCGGAAACGAGAGCATCCACGACCTCGCGCTCGACTCTGTTGGCGAGATGGCGGGAATCCGCGACATCCTCGAACTTGCGCCAGCGGTCGGAGATTTCCTTGTCCTTGGCGAGGGTGTTGGTGATCAGCGCGAAGGTGCGCAGCTCCTTGCGGAAGACAGTGCTCAGCGCCTCCGCCGCCTTGCGGCGGACATCGCCGTCGCTGTCCTGCAGCTTGTTCAGCGTCAGTTCGAGCGTCAGCTCCTCGCCGTCGACGGTGAAGCGCAGCGAGGCGATGGTCTCGTCGAAGAGGCGGTTCCAGGCGGCCGCGCCCGTAATCGACTTTTCGTGGAACAGCGCCTCGATCTGATCCTCGAGCTGATGCGGCTTGTCTTTGGCGAGGTCGTCGAGCCAGGGCTTCCAGTGCGACAGGGGGGCCTCGCCCGCGACCTTCGCCATCACCTCGGGCGCGATGCGGTTGAGCTCGAGCTCGAAGAACAGCAGCTCGGTGATCGCCGCGTTCACCTTGTCCTGCGTGTCGCCATAGAACTTGGCGCGCTGCGGGTCGGTGGTGTCGCCGGAATAGACGAGGCCGGCATAGGCGCCGATGCGCCCGAGCAAATCACTCAAGCCCTCATAGCGCTTGACCGCTTCCGCGAGCTTCTCGCTGCCGTCCGGCTGGGCGGCGAGGTCCGCGAGCTTGCCGCGATAACGCTCGGCAAGGGCCTGTGCCTCGGCGAGCGCCCGTTCGAGATCGCTCTTGAGCTCGGGCGAACCGACACCCGGATAGAGGTGGCTCAGATCCCATTCCGGCAGATCGCCGGGCGTGCTCGCCGGCTTGGCCGCGCCCGCCTTGGCACCGGAGCGCCGGATCGTCTGCCAGATCGTCTCTTGGAAGCTCATTCGCTCGACACCTTGCCGCACTGACTTGGGCTTACTCCATAGGCCGGGCTCTGCCCACGGATCAACGCCGGTGCGTGCCGCGGTTTAAATCCCGCTTAACCCTTCTGGCCGACGATGCCCCAGAACGGAACAGGTGATTCCGTCGGCACAAAGCATTTCTTTCATACTGCATCGTCTTTCGAGGTGTCATGACCGCCACCGTCCTCGTCGTCGACGACGATCCCGTCCAACGCCGCCTGCTCGACGCGATGCTGAAGCGCTTCGGCTATGAGGTGATCGTGGCCGAGGACGGCAAGGCGGCTGTCTCCCTCTTCGGCGGGCCGGACGGCGAGCGGGTCGATGCCATCGTGCTCGACTTGCAGATGCCGGGCCTCGACGGCATGGGTGTGCTCGCCAATCTGCGCGAGCGCGGCATCGAGACCCCCGTCATCGTCCAGACCGCGAACGGCTCGATCGAGACCGTGGTTGCGGCGATGCGCGCCGGCGCGGCCGATTTCGTGGTGAAGCCGGTTGGCGCCGAGCGTCTGCAGGTCTCGCTCAAGAACGTCCTCAAGCTCGGCGCGCTCGAACACGAGCTGCGCCACATCAAGCACCGCGCCTTGAACACGCTGGGTTTCCGCGATCTCGCGACCAAGAGCCCCGACATGGGGCGCGTCGTCAGGCTCTCCGAGCGCGCGGCGAAGTCCAACATTCCCGTGCTGATCGAAGGCGAATCCGGCGTTGGCAAGGAAGTCCTGGCCCGCGCCATCCAAGGCTCCAGCGACCGCCGGGGCAAGCCCTTCGTCACAGTGAATTGCGGCGCGATCCCGCATAATCTCGTCGAGTCGATCCTGTTCGGCCACGAAAAGGGCGCCTTCACCGGCGCGACCGAGCGCCATCTCGGCAAATTCGTCGAGGCCAATGGCGGCACGCTCTTCCTCGACGAGGTCGGTGAATTGCCGCTCGACGCGCAGGTGAAGCTGCTGCGCGCCATCCAGGAGGGCGAGGTCGATCCGGTCGGCGGCAAGAAATCCGTCCGCGTCGACATTCGGCTGATCTCCGCCACCAACAAGAGCCTGCTGGACCAGGTGAAGCGTGGCGAGTTCCGCGAGGATCTTTATTACCGCCTCAACGTCTTCCCGATCACTCTGCCGCCGCTGCGACAGCGCCGCGAGGACATTGCCGATCTGGCGCGCGGCTTCCTTGCGCGCTTCGCCGCGGAAGAGGGGCGCAAGCTCAGCGGCATCACATCGGAAGCCGTCGCCCTGATCAGCAGCTACGACTGGCCGGGCAATGTCCGGCAGCTCGAAAACGCGGTGTTCCGGGCCGTTGTCCTCGCCGATGGCGACGAGCTCGGCGTCAGCGAGTTCCCGCAGATCGCCGCGCAGATGGAAGGCTACGACGTCAGCATTCCGCCGGCGCCGGCCCCCATCGCCCGCGGCGAAGCGCAGGGCGAGCCGCCGCCGCGCATCATCCAGATGCCGGTGCGCGACCCCAACGCCCTCGACCTTGTCGCCGGCTCCGACATGCGCAAGCTCGACGAGCTCGAGCGCGAGATCATCACTTTCGCGCTAGCGCATTACCGCGGGCACATGTCCGAGGTCTCGCGCAAGCTCGGCATCGGCCGCTCGACTCTCTATCGCAAGCTCAAGGAATACGGGCTGATCGAGAACGAGAACGGCGCCGATGAAACCGACGCGGCCTGAGCCGCGCAAGAGCACGCGCCGACCAGATCGCGGAGCAATCCGGCCGGCTTAAGCGTTCTCTTAAGAAAGTTGGAGGCGGATTTACCGCTCAGGCCGGTTCGACCCCGGGGGGGGCCGGCTCCTGCCGAATGCAGCGGCCTGTTGCGCCGCCGCATCTTGTATCAACCAATCGAGTCACGCAGGAATGGCGCGACTTCGACAGCGATCGGGAAAGTGACCATGCGTCCTCGCCATTGGGCGAAACTGACCTCGGCATCCGCCTTGGCCATCATGATGGGATGCCTCCCGCTCCGTGCCGAAACGCCGATCCAGGTCGACGCCACGCTCGGCGTTCCGCTGCCCGAGCAGCCGGAGCTGAAGCTGCTCGATTCGGAGCACCCGGCCTCCTCACCTGCCGCGATCGCCCATTCCGGCGCCGCCTCGGAGCCGGAGATCGTCACCGGCACGGTCTCGGCCGGCAGCCGCCTGCGCGATCCGGCCAAGCTCGACGCCACTGCGCCCGCGGACGTGGAGGACGAGCCGGTCACGCTCGACATTCCGGCAATCGAGATGCCGGTGACCGATCCGGCGCTTGTCCCGGCCTCGAAGACCGTCGAGCCGACGCCGCCGCCTGCTCCGCAGACCGGCCCGCTGCAGAGCGTCGAGCCGCTGGTGCCGCCGCCCGAGATGCCGCAGGTCGTGATCACGGTTCCGCCGGGCCTGGAATTCGCGGCGGCCGTGGCCGAGCACCTTCAGGACGCGGTTGCGGTCCCGCGGCTGTCCGAGCGCGAGCGCAACGAGATCATCGCCGCCTATCAGGCCAATGAGAACAAGCCGTTCTGGATCGACGGAAAGGGCTGGAACGAGGCGGGCAAGCGCATCGCCGCGCAGCTCGGCCGCGCCTCCGAGGACGGCCTGCGGCCCACCGACTACCCGCTGCCGGTCTTCGAGGCGAGCGACAAGGCCAAGCTCGCCGAGGCCGATATCCGCCTCTCGGCGCTCGCCGTGCTCTATGCCCGCGATGCGCGCGGCGGCCGCATCGATCCGCGCCGCCTCTCGAAGCTGATCACGCCGACCCTCTACCTGCCCTCGGCCACCGAGGTGCTCTCCGAACTCGCCGGTGCGACCGACGCCGGCGCGGTGCTCGCCGCCTACAACCCGCCGCATGAGGGCTATCAGCGCCTCAAGGCCAAGCTCGCGGAGATGCGCGAGCATCTCGACGACACGCCGCTGGTGCGCATTCCCGCCGGCCCGCCGCTCAAGCTCGGCATGCGCGACGAGCGCGTCCCGCTGGTGCGGGCTCGCCTCGGCCTCGGGCCGAGCGAGGATCAGGTCTTCGACCGCTCGACTTCGCTGGCGCTGGCCGATTTCCAGAAGAAGGCCGGGCTCCCCGCCAACGGCATCCTGAGCGAGCGCACGCTCGCGGCGCTGGGCAAGCCTGCCGCCGCCCGCGGCGAGGAGGATATCGTCGCCCAGATGGAGCGCTGGCGCTGGCTGCCGCCCGATCTCGGCACCGACCACATCATGGTCAACGTGCCGGAGATGCGCGTCCGCGTGATCCGCTCCGGCAAGGTGGTGCACGAGGCCCGCACCATTATCGGCAAGCCGGAATCGGCGACGCCCATCTTCTCGCACAAGATGGACCACGTCATCGTCAACCCGTCCTGGTATGTGCCGCCCTCGATCCTGAAGAAGGAATTCCTGCCGGGCCTCGCCGCCGATCCCGATTATGCGGCCAAGCGCGGCTATGTCGTCACCCGCACCAAGGGCGGCGGCATTTCGGTGCGCCAGCCGCCGGGCGAGCGCAACGCGCTCGGCTGGATCAAGTTCATGTTCCCGAACGAGCACGCCGTCTATCTGCACGACACGCCGAACCGCCGGCTCTTCGCCGGCGAGCGGCGGGCGCTCAGCCACGGCTGCGTGCGCGTCGAGAACCCCTTCGCGCTGGCGGATCAGGTGCTTGGCCCGGAATGGACGCATGAGCGGCTGAAGCGGCTGATCGGCTCGGGCGAGCGGCGAATCAACCTGCCGCAGCCGCTGCCGATCCACCTCGTCTACAACACCATCGTCGTCGGCGCGGACGGCCGGATCACCCGGTTCGACGATGTCTATGGCTTCCACCGGCTCGTTCGCCAGGCGCTCGAACAACATGGCTGAAATGGGCCCGCCGCAAGGCGGGCACCTTTTTGCCATGATCCGTCTTTAGCCAACTCGTCACAGCAATTTCCGACGCAGTGATTGTCGGCTCGCTAACGAGCCGTTAACGCTTCTCCGCAACTGTTCGTTCACGTTCATCGTACCGCTTCGGCGGGGGCACCGAGACGGGTCAGACAGATTGGGCAGGATCAACGCCAAGCTTGCAGGATGGTTGCCGTCCGGCCTCAAGCCAGCCATGCGGCGCGTCCTGTCCCTCGGCCTGGCCTGCGCCGCTTCGTTCCTGGCCGTCCGCAGCACGCAGGACGCCGTCGCCAACGGCGACACCCGCACGATCACCATCCGGCACATGCACACCAAGGAAGAGACGACCATCACCTTCAAGCGTGACGGCCGTTATGATTCCTCGGCGCTGGAGAAGCTGAACTGGGCCCTGCGCGACTGGCGCAGCGACGAGCCGATTCGCATGGATCCGCGCCTGTTCGACGTCGTCTGGGAAGTGCAGCGCCAGCTCGGCTCCGACCAGCCCTTCCACGTCGTCTCCGCCTATCGCTCGCCGAATACAAACGCCATGCTGCGCCGCCGCTCGCGCGCGGTCGCCAAGCACAGCCAGCACATGCTTGGCAAGGCGATGGACTTCTACCTGCCCGACGTTCCCACCGCGCGCATCCGCGAGATCGGCATGCGGCTCCAACGCGGCGGCGTCGGCTTCTACCCCAACGCCCATACCCCCTTCGTCCATCTCGATGTCGGTTCGGTCCGCTCCTGGCCACGCATGACGCGCGACCAGCTCGTGCGCCTCTTCCCGGACGAGAAGACGGTCCATATCCCGGCCGACGGCCAGCCCCTTGCTGGCTACGAACTCGCCAAGGCAGAGGTCCTCTCCAGCGGCGGGTCAGTGGGCGGCTATGCGGTCGCCGATGCCGACGAGGGCGCGGTCGCGGCCTCCGGCGGCAAGAGCCTCTGGGCGTCGCTCTTCGGCGGCGACGATGAGGAGGCCGATGCCCGGCCGGCCCGCGGTGGCCGCCGCGCCGCGCCGCGCCAGCAGCCGGCCGTCATCGCCTATGCCAGCCCCGGCTATGCCGACAGCAACTCGGGCGATGGCGGCCGTTTCGCCGTCGCCATGGCACCGGAGCCGACGACGCGGACGCTCGCGCGCGAACGCTCCGAGCGGCTCGCTCCGCAGGCAGCTGCAGCGCCGCCTCCTGCGCCGGCCGCTCCAGCCCCCGCTCCGACTCCGGAACCAACCATCCTGCCCACGCCGCAGCAGCGCGCGCCTGAGAGCAGGCCGCAGTTCATGGATGCGCCGCTGCCTCTGGCGCGGCCACGCGGTCTCTCCCTGCCGGGAGACGATCCGGTCCAAGTCGCGGCCCTGCCCGCGACCGGCGGCGCACTCGCCTTCGCGCCGCAATCGGGCGCCGCGGCCGAGCCGCGTCTCATCCTCGCCTCGCTGCCGCCGCGGCGGCCCGACGAGGTGGCCGCGGCAACCACTTCCGCCCTTGCCGGCAGCCCGGCCGGCAGCCCGATCAACGCGCCATTGCCGCCGATCCGGCCGACGGCGCTGGCCGACTCCGCCATCGCCAGCCTGCGCGGCACCGGCGCCCCGGAACAGGCTTCGGCTGCAGCGCCCGAGGGCCGCCTCGTCACGGCCGCTCTGCCCCCCGTCCGGCCACGTGAAGGCGGCGTCACCTTCGTTCCGGCCAGCCAACGCTCAGTCCCCGTCGCGGCCGAGCCTGAGGAACCCGCGGACATGGACCGCTCCGGCCTGAACTCGCTGTTCGCGACGGTCACGCGCACCGGCGTTTCCGTCGGCAAGCCGGTGAATGTCGCGACCGCGCGCGCCAGGACCACGGGGTCCTCCGCCGCTCCGATCGCCGGCCCGAGCCCCGCCGCCGCGCTCGGCTTCAGCCATGCCGATTCCGGCGCGCCGAAGCCCGGCGCATTCAGCGGCCCGGCGGTGCGCCCGCTGCCGACGAGCTTCGTGCAGAACTGAGCGCTCGCTTGCCCGTCATGCTCGGACTCGACCCGAGCATCTCGTGCCATGAACCCGAAACCCCTTTCGGCTCGAGATTCTCGGGTCTCCCTGCGGTCGCCCGAGAATGACGCCTGGCAGTTCGGCTACTCCCGGTCGATCGGCCATGCCTTGAAGACGTCGAGCGCCTCGCAGGCGCGCGCCTGCTCCGCCAGCGCCGGCCAGCGTTCTTCCGGCACGAATTCCGGGATGACGAAGCGGCAGAAGCCCCAGGCAATGGCAGCGGCGATGTCGCTCGGCAGCAGTTCCGGTCCGGCCGTCAGCTCTCCCTCCTTCGCCGCTTTGTCGAGCAGGTCGAGCGCGACATGGAGCTGGCTGACGATGCGCTCCTGCCAGGGTGCGTAGCGCTGCGCCTCAGGCCGCTTGCGCTCGTACTCGACCGAGACCGCCTTGTCGGCCGCGACGATGCCGATGCCGGTGAGCGCAAGGTCACGCCGGCGCGCCACGCCCTCGATCGGGCGCAGCGAGCGGCCCGCGACATCCTCGAAATGCTGGATGATCAGCAGGGATTCGCTGATGGCGATGCCGTCGTCGGTGACCAGCGTCGGCGCCTTGATCAGCGGGTTGATCGCCCGGAAGGCGTCCATATGCCGGAACACAGAGACCGAGCGATGCTCGAACGGCACCTCCAGCAGCGTGCCGGTGATCGCCGCGCGGCGGACATAGGGGCTATCGAGCATTCCAACGAGCAGCATCGCTTCCTCCTGACGAGAGCATTTCCGCGCTTCTCCGAATCGCGGAAATGCTCTATGTCTTTGTTTTATCGCATTTTCTTCACGCGAACCGGTGTCCACTTCGCTCGAAAATGCTCTAGAGCCGCGCAACAGTGCCCAGACGCGCGAAAGAAGCCACGCGAATTCGCGTGATGCGCCGGATCACGCGGCTTGATGCTCGGGCTTCTTGGCCGGCGTGAGCTGATCGCTCAGCGGTTCGTCCAGCCTGATCCCGCGCTCATGCGCCTCCATCTGGCAGGGATCCCAATAGGGCGTGCCGCCGAAGCGCTCGACCAAGAGGTCGATCAGCACCCGGACCTTGCCGGGGACATAGGCTCCCGGCGGACGGACCACATAGAGCGCGCGCGTCGGCATGGGATAGTCGAGCAGGATCGGCTCGACCGCACCGGAGCGGATCGCATCGGAGGCGATGAAGGTCGGCAGAACGGCAAGCCCCAGCCCCGCGACAGCCCAGGACAACAGCGTGTCGCCATTGTCGGAGCTCATGCGCCCCGGCGGCCGCACCGTGATCCAGCGCTTGCCGGTGCGGAACACCCAGTCCTGATCGTTGGTGCCGCTATAGAGCAGGCAGTCATGGTCGTTGAGATCGGCGGGAATGACGGGGCGCCCGCGCCGCGCGAGATAGGCCGGGCTGCCGATCACCGTGGCATGGACCGGCGCAAGCCGCCGGGCGATCAGGCTCGAATCCTTCAGCGAGCCGATGCGGATCGCAGCATCGAAGCGCTCGCCGATCAGGTCGACATAGCGGTCACTCGCCTGCACGTCGATCTCGAGCCGCGTATACCTCTGGGCCAGCTCGCCCAGAAGCGGCGCGACATGCTTGTTGCCGAAGGTCAGCGGCATCGAGAGCCGCAGCCGCCCGGCGACCCCGCCAGCCTGCTGCGCCACCGCCTCGCGCGCCTCGTCGAGCTCGGCCAGGATGCGCTCGCTGCGCGCCTTGAATTCCAGCCCCGCCTCGGTCGCACTCACGCCGCGCGTGGTGCGGCTGAGCAGGCGCGTGCCGAGCTCCTCCTCCAGCCGGCTGACTCGGCGGCTGACGATCGACTTCGCCAGGCCGAGGCTCTGCGCCGCCCGGCCGAAACCACCGGCCTCGACCACGGCGATGAAGCTGCGGATGTCATCGAGCTCCGACATGGGTGTTCCTCAGGCTGCAACAGCTTGGTGCCGATTATGCGAGTTCTGGTGCGATCCGTGAACCACTATCTTGCGGTCATCGAAATCACCCCTCCGAACAGGAAGTTCCATCATGGCTACCGTTCTCGTCCTCAACAGCAGCGCTTCGGGCGCCGATTCGGTCTCCAGGCAGCTGGTTCAGAGCACCGTCTCCCGGCTGCGTGCCCAGAACCCCGGTGTGCATGTCGTCGAGCGCGACCTCGACGCCAACCCCATCCCGCATCTGAATGCCGAGACCACTGCGGCCGTACGCGCCGGCATCACGGAGACCGCGGCGCAGCGCGAGGCGCTCGCCCTTTCCAATGCGCTGGTCGAGGAGCTGAAGGCCGCCGACACCATCGTCATCGGCGCGCCGATGTATAATTTCGGCATCCCGTCGACGCTGAAGAGCTGGTTCGACTACGTGCTGCGCGCCGGCGTCACCTTCCGTTACAGCGAAGCCGGCCCGGAAGGCCTGCTCAAGGGCAAGCGCGCCATCATCGTCGAGAGCCGCGGCGGCCTCTACAGCAGCGGCCCGGCCCAGGCGATGGACTCGCAGGAGCCGCATCTGCGCACCATGCTCGGCTTCGCCGGCATCACCGAGCTCACCTTCATTCGGGCCGAGAAGCTGGGTTATGGCGCCGAGGCGCGCGAGGAGGCGATCCGCAACGCCAACGCCGAACTCGCTCTCGTCGCCTGAGGACGTCGTTCGCAGAAAGCCCCGCATCGGTTGCCCGATGCGGGGCGTTCTGTCGTCTGCATCGTCCACTCCAAGCGCCGCCGAAGATGGCCTGACGGAAGCGCGGCGGCTCGGCGTAGCAACAGGATCAGTCGCCGCGACGCGCGGCGCGCGCCACGGCGGCGGCGACCCGCTCATGCCCTTGCGCCAAAACCGCCGTCGCCAGCCGGACATGCTCGGTCGGCTGTAGAGAGCACTTGCTGCCGGGCAGGACCGCGATGCCATGAGCAGCGAGCGTCACCAGCGCATATTGCTCGGATTCGACCGGAATCCAGATACACAGCCCATCCGTCTCCGGCATCGCGATGCCGTGTTCCGCCAAATGTCCCAGGAAGGTCCGCCGGCGCTCCGCATAGATCTGGCGCGCATTGGCGACGCTTTGCGTCGTCGCCGCATCGTCGAGCAGCCAGGCGGTGGCGGCCTGCAGCAACCGGCTCGTCCAGCCGGAGGAGAAGCTGCGATAGGACTGGATCTGGCGGATGACCTTGTCCGGGGCCGAAAGCACAGCGATCCGCAGGTCGGGGGCAAGCGATTTCGAGAAGGAGCGGATATGGACGACCCGCTCCGGCATGGTCGCGCCCAGGCTGATCGGCGGGTGGATGGAGACGTCGCCGACACCGTCATCCTCGATCACCAGGGTATCGCTGCCGGCTAGCACCGTCGCCAGTTCCTGCAGGCGTCGCGCACTGACATGCCGCCCGGTGACGGAATGGGTGCGCGGCTGGAACATGAAGGCAGCGGGGCGCCGCACCAGCGCCGCCGCGAGCTGGTCGGGCAGCGGCCCCTCCGCATCGCAGCCGATCGGCAGGAGCTCGGCACCGAGATCCTCGACGATATCGAGAAGGCGCATCGCCGTGGGATCCTCGATCGCGACACACGCGCCCGGCAGCACGGTCGCGTGCAGCACCGAATAGACCGCGTTGTAGCCGCCATTGGTGGCGAGGAAGGCATCGGGGGCATAGGGCCATTGCGGCAGCACCGCCTGCCGCAGCGCCGGCAGGATCGGCGTGCGCTCGTAGCTGTTGAGGTTCTCGGTTTCGGCCGCATGCGCCAGGGCCCCGCGCAGCGGCGGCAGCAGGCTGGCATCCGGGATGGCGAGCGAGAGGTCCAGGACATCGGGACCGAAATGGGCGACGCTGCCCATGCGGGCCGGGCGGGGCGTGGCGCTGTCGCCGCTGACCCAGGCGCCGCCGCGGCCGCGCCCCGAGACGATCTTCTGCCGCTTCAGCTCGCTCCAGGCCTCCGAAATCGTGCCGGGGCTGACGCCGAGCGCGAAGGCGAGGTCGCGCACGGTCGGCATCCGCGTGCCCACGGGCAGCGCACCCGAGCGGATCAGCGCGCTGACCTCCAGCGCGATCCCGCGTGCGGTGTGTTGCGTCACGCGGCTCGCCAGCCAGGTCGCGTCGGGTTCGGTGCTCATCGATTCTAAAATTAATGTTCAGGAACGTAATATCGATTGATCAGGCCAAGTGAACATTTAATCTGCCGGATATTCAAGGCTTGGAACGAGGTATGCGTTGAAACCTGTCATCCGGCTGGCCCTGCGGGACTGGGACTTCATCACGCCGCTGCTGCTCGGCGACGTCGCCTCCGACCAATTCGAGCTCAAGATCGAGCGGCTTGCGGCCCTGCCGGACGATTTCGCCAGCGATACCCGCTTCGACGCCTCCGAGATCTCGTTCAGCCGCTACACGACCGGGAAAGCGCGGGGCGAGACCGGCGTCTTCGGCATTCCGAACTTCATCATGCGCGGTTTCCGGCATCGCTGCGTCGTCACGGCGGCGAAGAGCCCGCTGACGCGCTTCGAGGATCTGCGCGGCAAGCGCATCGGCATCGCCGGCTGGCAGGATTCCGGCAACACCTGGACGCGCGCTGCGCTGGCCGAGGCCGGGATCGGCATCGAGGATGCGTTCTGGGCGGTCAGCCGCCTCGCGGCGGACCATCCGGTCACCGATCGCATCGGCCGTTATGCGCGGCCGGGCCGGATCGAGGCGCTGCCCGGCCAGCCGCCGCTGCTCGACCTGCTCGCCGCCGGCGAGATCGACGCCGTGTTGATGCCATTCATGCCCAACGGTTTCTTCGCGCCGGGCTCGGCATTCCGCGCCCTGCTGCCGGATGTCCGGGCGGCTGAGGTCGACTATTTCCGCAAGGTCGGCTTCGTGCCCGGCATGCACATCATCGGGCTCAAGCCGGAGCTTGTGGGGCGCGAGCCCTGGCTGCCGCAGGCACTCAGCGACCTGCTCGACGAGAGCCAGCGGGTCTGGCTGGAGAAGCGCCGCCGCTATGCCGACACCAGCCCATGGCTGATCGACGAGCTCGTGCGCAGCGGGCATGATCTCCCGGCCGAGTGGAATGCGAGCGGCCTCGGCCCGAACCGGGCGATGGTGGCGGCGTTCCTGGAACAGCTGCGGATCCAGGAACTCGCCGAGACCGACCTGACGCCGGAGACGCTGTTCCCGGCCGCCGGCGCCGGGGCCGAACAGGCTGCCTGAGCGCGAACCAATTTGAGAAATAACGAACAGGGGAATGTCGCCATGAAGACGATCGTGAAACTTGCCGGTGCCGTCGCGTTTTCCGTTGCGCTCATGCAGGGCGCGGCGCAGGCGCAGGATCAGTCGATCCAGATCCCGAAGCAGAAGGTCGACGAGGCCCTGCGCGCCAAGCTGCCGGAGACGATCCGCAGCGCCGGCAAGATGATCTCGGTCAACAACGGCTCTTTCCCTCCCTACGAGATCGTCACCGACGCCAACAAGATGATCGGCGCCAGCGCCGATCTCTCCGAGGCGCTCGGCGAACTTCTCGGCGTCAAGATCGAGCATGCCACGGTCAACGGCCTCGCCTCGTCATTGAGCGGCATCGCCGCCGGCCGCTTCCAGTTCGCGATGGGCCCGATCGGCGACTTCAAGTCGCGCCAGGAGGCGAACGACTTCGTCGACTATGTCCGCGAATACGTGGTCTTCGCCGTGCAGAAGGGCAATCCGAAGGCCATCAACAGCCTTGAGGACAGCTGCGGCAAGAAGGTCGCCGTGATGTCCGCCGGCTCGGCCGAGAAGGTCATCAAGGCACAGGCCGAAAAATGCGCTGCCGACGGCAAGCCGGCGCTGGAGGTGATGTCCTTCACCGATCAGCCGACCTCGATCCTCTCGGTGCGCTCGCGCCGGGCCGATGCGTTCTTCTCGTCGCAGGCGCCGCTGACCTACTTCGTCCAGCAGGCGAAGGGCGATCTCGAGCTGGCCGCGATCGGCAAGGCGAACGGCTTCCAGGATCTGTTCCAGGGCGCCGTCGTGCCCAAGGGCTCGCCGCTCGGCGAGGTTCTGGTCGGCGGCATCAAGGCGCTGAAGGCCAACGGCACCTATGCCGCGATCTTCAAGAAATGGGGGATCGAGAACAACATGATCGACGAACCCGGCATCAACCGGTCGGCGAACTGAGCCCGAGCACAGAATGAGCAACGCAACGCAGGCGACGGGCGAGCGCGAATTGGCGCTGCGCGACGTCGCCAAGGCGCACCGCCCGGTCGAGTGGGGACGCTGGCTGCTCTGGGCCTTCGTGCTCGCCGTCGCAGCCAACTTCGCCTGGATCGTCGCCTGGAATCCTAATTTCGGCTGGCCGGTGGTGGCACAATGGTTCACCGCGGAGTCGATCCTGCGCGGGCTCTCGGTGACGCTCGGGCTGACGGTCGTCGCCATGGTGATCGGCGTCGCCATCGGGCTGGCGCTGGCCATCGCCCGGTTGTCGGAGGACCGCTTGTTCAGCGGCGTCGCCGGTCTCTACATCTGGTTCTTCCGCGGCACGCCGCTGCTGGTGCAGCTCATCTTCTGGTACAATCTCTCGACGCTGTTCCCCGAGATCTCGATCGCCATCCCCTTCGGGCCGACGCTCGTCAGCTGGCACACCAATGACCTGATCACGCCGATGACGGCGGCGATCGCCGGGCTTTCGCTGAACGAGGCCGCCTATATGGCCGAAATCATCCGCGGCGGCCTGATCTCCGTCGACAAGGGGCAGGTCGAGGCGACCGACGCCTTCGGCATGACGCGGGGACGAGCGCTGCGCCGCGTCATCATCCCGCAGGCGATGCGCTCGATCGTGCCGCCCACCGGCAACCAGCTGATCAGCATGATCAAGGCGACCTCGCTGGTCAGCGTCATCGCCATGGCGGACCTGCTCTATTCGGTGCAGGCGGTCTACAACCGCACCTTCGAGGTCATCCCCATGCTGATGGTGGCGGTGATCTGGTATCTCGCGATCACCTCGGTGCTGAATATCGGCCAGGGCTTCATCGAGCGCTACTACGCCCGCGGCGAGCGCGGCGCGACGCAAGCCAAACCCGTCATCGCGGAGCCGACGCCATGAGCCGCGACGCTATCAAGGCCGGGGCCGCGCCGCTGGTCAGCGCCCGCAACGTCCACAAATCCTTCGGCGCGAACGAGGTGCTGAAGGGCATCGACCTCGATGTCGCGCCCGGAGAGGTTGTGGTGATCCTCGGACCGTCAGGCTCGGGCAAGTCGACCTTCCTTCGCTGCATCAACCATCTCGAGGCGATCGATCGCGGCTCGATCATGGTCACCGGCGAGCAGATCGGCTACCGGCTCTCCGGCGAGCGCCTGATCAAGCTGTCGAACCGGGCGATCGCGGCGCAGCGCCGCCAGATCGGCATGGTCTTCCAGCAGTTCAACCTCTACCCGCATATGACGGCGCTGGAGAACATCATCGAGGCGCCCGTCGGCGTCCACGGTCACAGCCGCAAGGAGGCGACCGACTACGCGATGGAGCTGCTCGGCCGCATCGGGCTGACCGAGAAGGCGCATGCCTATCCGCGCCAGCTCTCGGGCGGCCAGCAGCAGCGCGTCGCCATCGCGCGGGCGCTCGCCATCCGTCCGAAGCTGATGCTGTTCGACGAGCCGACCTCGGCGCTCGACCCCGAGCTCGTCGGCGAAGTGCTGGCGACGATGCGCGATCTCGCCAGACAGGGGCTGACGATGATCGTCGTCACCCATGAGATCGGCTTCGCGCGCGAGGCGGCCGACCGTGTCGTCTTCATGGATGGCGGAGTCGTCGTCGAACAGGGGCCGCCGGGCGAGGTGCTCGCCTCTCCCAAGCATAGCCGCACGCGCTTGTTCCTGAGCCGCTTCATTCGCGAAGCGGTTTGAGGCGTGACGCCATAAGAGCGCTGACGACAGCGCCAACGCCGGGAGAGATCGCCGACAAAAACCCTTCAGAGATCGTTTGAGAATTCCCCGAGCCCTCATCCTTCGAGACGCTGCTCACGCGGCTCCTCAGGATGAGGGCCGGAGTTTCCAGACGGTCTCTCAGGCGATTTGGAGCGATCAAGTATTGGCAGTATAAACGTACTGAGAATGCGGCGCGGTCGACGGGTCTGACGGAAGGATCACCTCTGTTTCTTGAGGAGTGTGTCCGATGGCATGCAGGGCCGTGATAGCCTTGTCCATACTAGCCGTATGGCCTCATTCAGCCATGGCGGCCGGCGACGCCGCCGCAGGCGAGAAGATCTTCCTGAGATGCCGGGCCTGTCACCAGATCGGCGAGACCGCGAGGAACGCCGTCGGGCCAAAGCTGAATGGCCTTTTCGGGCGCCACTCGGGCTCGATCGAGGGCTACAGCTATTCGCCCGCCAACAAGAACTCCGGTATCGTCTGGGACGAGCCGACGTTCCGGGATTACATCAAGGCGCCACAGGCCAAGATCCCAGGCACCAAGATGACGTTCCCGGGCCTCAAGTCCGACCAGGAAATCGACGACGTCGTCGCGTTCCTCAAGCAATTCGATGCTGACGGAAAGAAAAAATAGCCGCTTCGCCTCCCGGCCGCGGCTCCCGTCAAGCTGTTCTGCCGTGCGGCATCGATTGACAACTCCCGTGCGCGGGACGACAACATAACGATGACTTTTGGCCGGAGACTTGAC
This sequence comes from Allobosea sp. TAF32, assembly GCF_052113585.1. Taxonomy (NCBI): domain Bacteria; kingdom Pseudomonadati; phylum Pseudomonadota; class Alphaproteobacteria; order Hyphomicrobiales; family Alloboseaceae; genus Allobosea; species Allobosea sp. TAF32. Next base: position 503,861 of record NZ_JBFRDM010000001.1, read on the forward strand.
TGCCTCGTGGCCCGGTCCGAAGTGTATGCACCCGCTGGCGGCGCGTGATCGCCGAGGCTGGCCGAGGGTTCGGCGATGACGAGCAGGAAGCACAAGGCTGAGCCTTCCACTCCGCTCGGCGGAGTTCGCGCCCGGCAGCTGCCTTGCTCCACCCCCGATCGTATCGGCCTCGTTCGTTTCGAGCAGAGGATCCGCCCGGCCGCGGGCTGCAGCGTTGTTTCGATGTTGAAGATGAGTTCGTCTGCCTAGCGCTGCGGCGCATTTTCCTGCGCCGAAGCGTTGCCTTGCTCCTGTTCCTCGCCGCCCTCGGCAAGGATGAAAAGGGATGGGTATCGCGGTCGTCCTGGCTCTGGTCGTGATCGGCTCGGTGGTCTTCCACTTCCTGAGTCCGTGGTGGTGGACGCCGATCGCCTCCAACTGGCGCTATATCGACGACACCATGATCATCACGTTCTGGATCACCGGCGCGGTCTTCACCGCGGTCGTGCTGTTCATGGCCTATTGCGTCTTCCGGTTCCGCCATCGCGAAGGCCGCCGCGCCGCCTACGAGCCGGAGAACAAGCGACTGGAATGGTGGCTCGCGATCGGCACGGGAATCGGCGTCGCGGCCATGCTGGCGCCCGGCCTCGTCGTCTGGCACCGGTTCGTCACGGTGCCGAAGGACGCTTCCGTCGTCGAGGTCGTCGGCCAGCAATGGCAATGGGCCTATCGGCTCCCGGGCGCGGACGGCCAGCTCGGCGCCACCGACATCGCCCAAGTCACGCCCGAGAACCCGCTCGGCATCGACCCGAAAGACCCGCACGGGCAGGACGACATCGTGATTCAGGGCGATCAACTCCACCTGCAGCTCGACAAGCCGGTCAAGCTGCTGCTGCGCTCGCTCGACGTGGTGCATGATTTCTACGTCCCGGAATTCCGGGCCAAGATGGACATGATCCCGGGCACCGTCACCTATTACTGGCTCACGCCGACACGCGCGGGCACCTTCGAGGCGCTGTGCTCCGAGCTGTGTAGCACCGGCCACACCTTCATGCGCGGCGGCGTCGTGGTCGAGCCCGAGAGCCAATACCGCGACTGGCTGCAGCAGCAGAAAACCTTCGCCCAACTCCAGAGCGCGGCGAGGACGCAGGCGAAAAACTAGGGATGAGACAGGGGCGAGCACCCGAACAGGGATTTCGTCCTGCGAAGAGTGGGAGATGGCCCGATGGTCGACGTGATGCACGGCGTTCCCGAACCGCTACCGGCGGCCGAGATCGAGGATGTCGAGCTCTATCATCCGCATAGCTGGATCACGAAATACGTGTTCTCCCAGGATGCCAAGGTCATCGCCATCCAGTATTCGAGCGTGGCGCTGGCGATCGGGCTGGTCGCGCTGGTCCTGTCCTGGCTGATGCGGCTGCAGCTCGGCTTCCCCGGCGCGCTCCCCTTCATCGACCCCGATCGCTACTACCAGCTCATCACCATGCACGGGATGATCATGGTGATCTATCTGCTGACCGCCCTCTTCCTCGGCGGCTTCGGCAACTATCTCATCCCGCTGATGCTCGGCGCGCGGGACATGGTGTTCCCCTATGTGAACATGCTGAGTTTCTGGATCTATTTCCTCGCCGTGCTCGTGCTCCTCGGCGGCTTCTTCCTGCCGGGCGGCCCGACCGGAGCCGGATGGACCCTCTACCCACCGCAGGCGATCCTCGCCAACACGCCCGGCCAGCAATGGGGCATCACCGTGATGCTGTCATCGCTGATCCTCTTCATCATCGGTTTCACCATGGGTGGGCTGAACTACGTCGTGACGGTGCTGCAAGGGCGCGCCCGGGGTATGACGCTGATGCGCATGCCATTGACGATCTGGGGCATCTTCACGGCGACCGTCATGGCGCTGCTCGCCTTCCCCGCGCTCTTCGTCGGCGCCGTGATGATGCTGCTCGACCGGCTGATCGGCACCAGCTTCTTCATGCCGGCCATCATCGCGATGGGCGAGCCGCTGGCTTACAAGGGCGGCAGCCCACTCCTGTTCCAGCACCTGTTCTGGTTCTTCGGGCACCCGGAGGTCTACATCGTGGCGCTGCCGGCGTTCGGCATCGTCTCCGACCTGATCAGCACCCACGCGCGCAAGAACATCTTCGGCTACCGCATGATGGTCTGGGCGCTGATCGCGATCGGCGCGCTCAGCTTCGTCGTCTGGGCGCACCATATGTATGTCAGCGGCATGTATCCCGCCTTCGGGTTCTTCTTCGCCACCACGACGCTGATCATCGCGATCCCCACCGCGATCAAGGTCTACAACTGGGTGCTGACCCTCTGGCAGGGCGATATCCACTTCACCGTCCCGATGCTGTTCGCGCTCGGCTTCATCGTCACCTTCGTGAATGGCGGGCTCACCGGCCTGTTCCTCGGCAATGTCGTCGTCGACGTGCCGCTCTCCGACACGATGTTCGTCGTGGCCCATTTCCATATGGTGATGGGCGTCGCGCCGATCCTCGTGATCTTCGGGGCGATCTACCATTGGTATCCCAAGGTCACGGGGCGCATGCTCGACGATCGGCTCGGAAAGCTCCATTTCTGGGTCACCTTCCTCGGTGCCTATCTGATCTTCTTCCCGATGCACTACATAGGATTGATGGGCGTGCCGCGGCGCTATCACGAGATCGGCGGGATAGCCCTCGTTCCGTCGTCGGCGGCAACGCTGAACGAATTCATCACGGTCGTCGCGCTGATCGTCGGCGCCACCCAGCTCGTCTTCCTGTTCAATCTCATCTGGAGCCTCCGGCACGGCCGGCCCGCCGGCGGCAACCCCTGGCGCGCGACCACGCTGGAATGGCAGACGCCGCAGACGCCGCCCGCCCATGGCAACTGGGGCAAGACCCTGCCCGTGGTCTACCGCTGGCCCTATGACTACAGCGTGCCCGGTGCGGCGGAGGATTTCCTGCCGCAGAACCAGCCGCCGGATCCGCGGGCCGCGTGAGGAGATGTCGCCATGGGCGTGGTCCTCAGCTTCATCGTCGTCGTGGCAGCCTTCGCCGGCTGGTGGCTCTCGCGTCAACGCCTGACGGCAAAGCCCTGGCTCGAGGTCGGCGTGATCGGCGACGCGGCCGAGCCGACCTCGCCCATGACGGCGAAGCTCGGCCTCGGCACCTTCCTCGTCGTCGCCAGCTCGCTCTTCGCGCTTCTCATCAGCGCCTATTCGATGCGCATGAGCATGGCGGATTGGCGCGCGCTGCCGATGCCGACCGTGCTCTGGTTCAGCACCGGGCTGCTGATCCTGGCGAGCATCGCCCTGCACATGGCGGTGGTCGCCGCGCGTTGCGACGAGCCGGGCCCGCTCCGCTCCAGCCTTCTCGCCGCGGGCATCTGCTCGCTCGCCTTCCTCTCGACGCAGGCACTGGCATGGCGTGAGCTTGTCGTCTCCGGCTATTTCGCCGCGACCAACCCCGCCAGCGCCTTCTTCTATCTGGTCACAGCCATTCACGGAGCGCATGTGCTCGGCGGGCTCGGCGCGCTTGGCCGAACCTCCGTCAGCGCCTTCGCTACGCCGAAGGACCTCGCACCGAAGATTCCGCGTGAGCTGACCCTCAGCGTCGAGCTCTGCGCCATCTATTGGCATTTCCTGCTGCTGGTCTGGCTCGTCCTGTTCAGCCTGCTGATGCGCTGGACCGACGACCTCATCGAGATCTGCCGGGGATTGCTGACCTAGAGCCTGGCCTCATGAGCTCCCATCGAGGAGGGGCCGATGAATGAGATTGCGCCGACTGCCGTAAACACGGACATCGCCCGCCCCACCGGCTGGCGCGGTATCGCGGCTGACTGGTCGTCCGATCAGCGGGCCTTCAAGAACGTCTCCTGGGGGAAGGCCATGATGTGGATCTTCCTCCTCAGCGACACGTTCATCTTCGGCACCTTCCTCATCTCCTACATGACGGTCCGAATATCGACGGTGGTGCCCTGGCCCAATCCGAGCGAGGTCTTCGCGCTCGAGATCGGCGGCCACCACCTTCCCTTGATCCTGATCGCGATCATGACCTTCGTCCTGATCAGCAGCAGCGGCACGATGGCGATGGCGGTCAATTTCGGCTATCGCCGCGACCGCAGGAAGACGGCGAGCCTGATGCTCGCGACCGCTCTGCTCGGCGCGACCTTCGTCGGCATGCAGGCCTTCGAATGGACGAAGCTTATCCGGGAAGGCGTGCGCCCATGGGGAAATCCCTGGGGCGCCGACCAGTTCGGTTCCAGCTTCTTCATGATCACCGGCTTCCACGGCACTCATGTCACGATCGGCGTGATCTTCCTCCTCATCATCGCCCGCAAAGTCTGGCGCGGCGATTTCGACCAGGGGCGGCACGGCTTCTTCACGAGCCGGAAGGGTCGCTACGAGATCGTCGAGATCACCGGCCTCTACTGGCACTTCGTCGATCTCGTCTGGGTTTTCATCTTCGCGCTGTTCTATCTCTGGTGAGGTGGCGACATGGCACAGCCCGCAGCTCATAACGACGCGCAACAGCACCCGATCAGGCTCTACCTCGTGGTCTGGGTCTGGCTGTTCATCCTCAGCACCTGCTCCTACCTGGTCGATTATTTCGGCCTCGTCGGCTACCTGCGCTGGTCGTTGATCCTGCTCTTCATGATGTTGAAAGCCGGCCTGATCGTCGCGGTCTTCATGCATATGGCCTGGGAGCGGCTGGCGCTGACCTATGCGATCCTCACCCCGCCGCTGGCGCTCATCGTCTTCGTCGGCATCATGATGTTCGAGTCGCACTACACGCTCTTCAGCCGGCTGACCTTCTTCGCGGCCGGCTCGTGAGGCGAAGCTTCCGAACCCGGCCTGGATGTCTCTACCGCTGGAACACCTCCGGATAGGCAAAGAGACCGGGCGCACCGCCCGTGTGCCAGAAAACGACGGTCTCGTCAGGGCCGATGGCGCCGGTTCTGACAAGTGAAAGAAGTCCAGCCATCGCCTTTCCGGTATAGACCGGATCGAGGAGAATGCCTTCGGTGCGGGCAACCAGCTGGACGGCCTCGATCATCTCGGCGGTGGGCTGGCCATATCCCGGCCCCACCCGGGAATCATCGATCTCAAGAGCGGACATGGCGTCCCTCCGGCGATCCTCCAGACCGTAGATCTCCTGAACCAGCCCGGAGACGATGGCCCGCGCCTGCTCGGATGAGCGAGAGACGCTGATGCCGTGCACGCGCCAGGGCAACCCGGCCTGCTCCACGCCGGCGAGAATGCCGGCATGGGTGCCGCCGCTTCCCGTCGGCAGAAGGATGCGGTCGATGCGGCAGCCTTCATCCTTCGCCTGGGCGGCCAACTCCAGAAGCGCATCGCGATAGGCAAGGCTTCCCAGCGCATTCGAACCGCCGACCGGGATGAAGTACGGCCTCCGTCCTTGCGCCGCCAGCCCCGCCATCGCCTCCTCAGCGGTCGCGGCACCGTCCTCGCTCGCGGCGAGGAGGCGAATCTCCGCGCCAAAGATCCCGTCGAGCAACCAATTCCCGTTGGTTCGATAGGCTTCGCCGCGATTTGCGACCGAGTCGGTCAACAGCAGCAAGCAGCCGAGGCCCTGCCGTGCCGCCGCCGCCGCGGTCTGGCGGGCGTGATTCGACTGGATCGCGCCCATGGTCACCAGCATGTCGGCGCCGTGTTTCAGAGCATCGGCCACCAGATACTCAAGCTTGCGGGCCTTGTTTCCGCCGCCGGCAAAGCCGGTGCAGTCGTCACGCTTGATCCAGATCGACGGAGCCCGGCCATTGTCGCCGAGCGCGCTCGCAAGGCGCGGCAATCGCTCGAAGGGCGTCGGCAGCATCGCGAGCCGGATTGTGTCGTGGCGATTCATTCGAGCAAGCTCCCGGTATCTGGACGGCATCGGCGATACCATACTGCCGGAATGGAGATTGGCTGGGTCCGCTGCCGCATGCCGGATGCGCGCCTTCGACGCAGCGGCATGCCCAAGGCGACACGTCAAACATCTGCGTGCTTCGCCAGGCCTCCCCTTTTTCGTCTTCTACCCCACCAGCGATCGCGCGATATACCGGCATCACCGGTAAACAGGGTGCCGGAGGCGAGATATCCATCGCAGCGGTCGATAGGGCAAATATCGATCGCGAACGATGAGAAGCAGCGGCACGCCGACGCGATGCGAATGAATGACCTTGCCGCCTCGGTCTCCGCCCTTCTGCAAAATCCTGCATTGCCGAAGCGGCGGGGATCGGTTATCCAGCCTTCACGGTTTGCGCCCGTAGCTCAGCTGGATAGAGCGTTGCCCTCCGAAGGCAAAGGTCACACGTTCGAATCGTGTCGGGCGCGCCAGTATTTTCCGGCCTTTTCCAGCATTGCCAGCGTGTGACTTTCATCGATTTGGGACAGTTTTGGGACAAGTCGCTTCTTCAGCGGATGTCTCATGCCGCGATGCGCAGGGCAAAACGATGGGCGGCATCCAGCAGCTCGCCATGCGGCACGACCGCTGAAACCAGCCCAATAGTCTTGGCTTCGTGCGCCGCTACCGCCTCGCCGGTGAGGGCCATCTCACAGGCTTTGGCGAAACCCACGATTCGCGGCAGCAACCAAGCTCCGCCATCTCCCGGGATCAGGCCGAGTCTGACGAAGTTCTCGGCGAAGCTTGCCTTTTCGGAGGCGATGCGAAGGTCGCACATTAATGTCAGGTCGCAGCCCGCTCCAATCGCCGGCCCGTTGACCGCCGCGATGACAGGGATTTCGAGTGCTTCGAGCGCCAGGGGCAGCTTCTGGCTTCCGCTGCGATAATTGCGTCGCGTTCGCACCGGCAGCCGATCGTTAAGGCCGCCGCCGCTGCGCATCTTCTTGAGGTTGCCACCGGAAGAGAAGGCCGTGCCGGCTCCGGTCAGGATGGCGACACGGGCAGCCGGATCGGCCTGGAGCCTGTCGAAGGCGGCAAGCAGCGCTGTGACTATATCTTCGTCCGAGATCGGATTACGGAGCTCGGGCCTGTTCAGGGTCAGAGTGACGATTCCCTGACGAGCATCCTGGTAGAGAACCCCGCTTCTGTCATTTTGCGCCACGCTGAACTGCTGAAAATGAGTGAAGGAAAGATCGTCAGCCCGCCATCATCTTGCGCGGCAGCCAGAGGATGATCTCGGGCCACGCGACCAGGACCGCGATGATGACGATGTGGGCGATGAAGTGCGGCAGCGAGCCGCGGAAGATCTCCTGTACCGGCCGCCCCGAATAACGCGCCACGACGAAGCAGTTGAGCCCGATCGGAGGCGTTATCATCCCGACCTCAGCCGTGACGATCTTGATGATGCCGAACCAGAGCGGATCGAAGCCGAGCACCTTGATCAGCGGCAGCACGATCGGCACGGTCAGGACCAGGATGGCGATCTGGTCCATGAACATCCCGAGGACGATGTACCCGCACAGGATGATCGCGATGATCAGCCAGCGCGAGACCTCTAGCGCGCCCACCCAGCCGACAAGCGTCTGCGTGACCTGGGTCAGCGTGAAGAAATAGCCGAAAATCTGGGCACCGAGCAGGATCATCACGATCATGCAGGTGCCGTTCGCGGAACGGCGCAGGACGCGCACCAGTGCCGGCAGCGTGACCTTGCCGTACCAAGCCGCAATGGCAAGAGCGCCGGCGGCGCCGAGTGCCGAAGCCTCGGTCGGCGTGGCGATGCCGGTATAAATGACGCCGGTCACCGCTCCGAACAGGACGACCATCGGGCCGACGACCCTGAGCCAGGCGATCTTCTCGCGCCAGGGGACGGGTTTTGCCGGCGGGGCGCGGGAGGGGTCGAGCAACACCAGCACGTAGACCGTCGCCATGATCGTGAGCATGACGAGGATGCCGGGTATGATGCCGCCGATCAGCAGCGCACCGATATTGACCTCGGCGAGCAGCCCGAAGATCACGAGCGCGACGCTGGGCGGGATCAGCATCGCGAGCGTGCCGGAGATCGCGACGACGCCGCCGGCCATCGCCGGCTCGTAGCCCTGCTTGAGCATGGCTGGCAGGCTCGTTGCCGACAGCGTGGCTGCCGACGCCGTGCTCGTCCCGCAGATGGCGCCGAAGCCGGCGCCGGCGAGCGCCGTCGCCATAGCGAGGCCGCCGCGCACCCGCCCCATCCACGCTGCCGTCGCGCGGAAGAGATCGTCCGCGACGCCGCTGAGGAGTACGAGTTCCGCCATCAGCAGGAACATCGGGATGGTGATGAGCTCGTAGGCTCCGACGGTTGAAAGCGGCGCCGTCTCGAGGATGCCCGCGAGCATCGACATGCCGCCGACCAGCCAGAGGCCGAGGACGCCCGATGCGATCATGGCGAAGCCGACAGGCGTGCCGATGGCGAGCAGGAGGAACAGCACGCCCAGTCCAATGGCGACGATCATTCGAAATGTTCTCCCTCGCCATGCCCGATCCTGACCGGCACGACGTCACGCCCCGTGACGAGGCTGAGCAGCTGGGCGATGAACTGGACTGCGAGCCGCAGCGTCATGAGCCCGCAACCGAGCGGCACCAGCGCCAGCGAAGGCCAGGTCGGCCAGGGTATGGCGCCCGACAGCACATCGCGGGATGCATAGGCATCGATCGTCCTCAGCGCGCCGAAATAGGTGATGAACGCGAAGACGAGCGCGCCGATCGCCGTGGTGAGGAGTTCGGTCAGCCGGATCGCAGGCGGCGGAAAGCTCTGCTGCAGGATGTCGACATTGACGTGCGCTCCCTCGGTATAGGCGGCCGACAGCGAGAGGAAGAAGACCGCGGCGACGAGATAGAGCGAGATCAGATCATAGGCCCAGGACAGCGGGCTATGGAGGAAATAGCGCATGATCACGTCGCAGAAGACGATCAGCATGATCACGAACATCGCGGCGGCGGACAGCCAGCCGAGCACATCCTCGATGGCGGACAGCGCGCGCAGGATCGGCTTCATCTGAACTCCTTTCGGTGAAGGCGGACGGTGTGGGCTTCTCCGCACCGTGCGCGGCGGGTCAGCCGCCGGCCTGCTTCTTCAGAAGGGCCCGGAACTCTCTGAGCACCTCGCTGCCCTTCTTGCCGCGCCCATCGAGACCCCGGGCCCATTCGTCGCCGACGGCGCTGAGCTTGCCAGCGATGCCGGTATGCATCGCTGCCGGCAGCGGGGCGAAGGTGACGCCGGATGTCTTCAGCTTCTGCCGGGTCTCGTCGTCCTGGCGGTCGACCTCGGCGCAGGCGCTCTTGTTGACCGCGTCCGCTGCCTCGGCCATGGCCTTCTGGGTCTCGGGCGCGAGCTTGTTCCAGGCCGCGTCGCTGATCGAATAGGCCACGATGAAGCTGCCGAAATTCTCGCCTTCGGTCGAATACTTCACCAGCTTGTCGACGTTGTAGGAGATCACGCTGTCGAGCGGGAACAGAACGCCATCGAGCGTGCCGCGGGAGAGCGACTCGTAGGTGTCGGGCGCGGCCATGCGTACCGGCGTCGCACCGATGCTGCGCAGGGTCAGATCCTGCGCACCGCCCGTCGTGCGCAGCTTCAGACCTTTCAGGTCCGCATCGGATGCCACAGGCGCCTTCACCGTCAGGATCTGATAAGGCGGCAAGGCGACGGCGAGCAGCAGCTTGATCTTGTTGGGCGCGTAGTCCTCGGCCGCGACGAGCCCTTTGCGTGCCGTTTCCAGATAGGCTTTCGTGCCCTCGCACGCCGTGGTGAAGCCGCCCGGCAGCATCGCGACCTCGGAGGCGACCATCTTGTCGGAGACATAGGCCGGCGCGACATAGCCGATATCGACGACACCGGTCTGGGTCAGCTTCAGCATGTCGGCCGCCTTGCCGATCTGCTGGCTCGGGAAATAGTCGAAAGTGATGCCTCCGTTCGTGCGCTTGGTGACCTCAGCCATCCAGGGCTGAATGATCAGCTTCACGAGGTAATGACCGGCGGGGAAGGAATCCGCCACGCGCAGCTTGCGGGTTTCCGCCTTGGCGGAAGCGCTCAGCACGCCGAGCGCGGTCGCGGCAACGCACGCCGCCGTCAGGGACCTGTTCATGTTTTTTTTCCTCCGTCTCGAATGGAAGGCGCGTTGCAGCCGCGCTCTTGAGGTGGGTGGGTTCAATCGGCCTGCCGGCGCAGCTCCGTCTTCAGGATCTTGCCGTAGGAGTTCTTCGGCAGGGCGTCGAAGAAGCGGTAGTGCTTGGGCTTCTTGAAGCGAGCAATGTGTGCCCCGCATAGGGCGTCCAGCTCCGCAGTGGCGACGGAGGCGCCTTCATGCAGGCTGAGCGCCGCAACGACCTCCTCGCCCCAATCCGGGTGCCGGCGCCCGAAGACCGCGACTTCCGCGACGGCCGGGTGCAGGAGCAGCACCTCCTCGACCTCGCGCGGATAGATGTTCACGCCGCCGGAGATGATCACGTCCTTGGAACGGTCCTTCAGCGTCAGCAGGCCATGCTCGTCGAGCGAACCGAGATCTCCGGTATGGAGCCAGCCGTCGCGCAGCGCCGCCGCGGTCGCCTCCGGATTGTTCCAGTATCCGCTCATGACGCTGTCGCCGCGGACCAGCACCTCGCCGATCTCGCCCGCAGGCAGGGTCGCGCCGTCGCCGCCGGCGACCCGCAGAGAGACGATGGCCTGTGCGTAGCCGACGGAGCCGAGCCGGTGATCGAGCATACCGTCGCCCACATCCTCGTGGAGGCTGCGCGGCAGCACCGTGATTGTCATCGGGCTTTCGCCCTGCCCGTAGATCTGGACGAGGCGCTGGCCGAAGACCTCGAGCGCATGCCGGCTGTCCTCCACATACATCGGACCGCCGCCATAGATGATCGTCTTCAGGCCCGCATGCTCGGCATCACCGATGACGCCGGCACTCATCAGGCGGGTCACGATCGTCGGCGCGGCGAAGAAGGCGCAGCCCCGATGGCTGCGCAGCAACGACGCGAGTTCGGCCGGGTCGAACCGGCCGCTCTCGGGTACCACCTGGGCGGCCATGCCGGCGACATGCGGCAGGGCATAGAGGCCCGAGCCATGCGAGAGCGGCGCCGGGTGCAGGATGCAGTCTCCCGGTGAAACCGTATCCACCTCCGCTAGATAGCCCAGCGTCATCGCCCGCAGGTTGCGGTGGGTCAATACCGCCCCTTTCGAGCGCCCTGTCGTGCCGCTGGTGTAAAACAGCCAGGCCGGATCTCCGGCGGCGACATCGCGCTCGGCTGCTTCATCCGACTGCGCGAGCGCGCGATGATCCCGGCTGCCAATGGCGACGACCGGGGGCTGGCGCTGCTGTATGAAGTCCAGCGCTTCCGAAACCGTGCCGGCGAGATCCGCAGTGACGAAGACGAGGGCCGCAGCAGAATCGTCGAGGATATGCGCGATCTCCCTGGCATGGAGCTTCGCGTTCACCGGCACGCAGACGAGCCCGGCTCGCCAGCAGGCGAAGAGCAGCGCCAGATAGTCCGGGCAGTTGCGCATGACCAGCGCGACCCGGTCTCCGGGCCTCAGGCCGTGATTTTCGACGAGCCCTCCCGCGAGCCGTGCCGCCAGCGAGCCCCATGCCGCATAGCTCCAGACCGGCGCGGTGCCGTCGAAGACGGCGATGCGCCCGGGTGTCAGCTTGGCGGCGCGGCCGAGGAGAGATGCGATGTTCATGCGTCATTGCCCCAGATAGGCCGCGCGAACCTGAGGATCGGCCAGCAGCTCGGCCGCTTCTCCGCGCAGTACGATCTCGCCCTGGCGCAACACATAGCCGTCGTCGACCGAGCGCAGGCTGAGCTGGACGTTCTGCTCGACCAGAAGCAGGCTGAGCCCCTCCCGGGTGAGCGTGCTCAGGACCTCGAAGATCTCCGCGACGACCTTGGGGGCGAGGCCGATCGAGGGTTCGTCGAGGACGAGCAGGCGCGGCCGCGTCATCAGCGCCCGGCCGATCGCGACCATCTGCTGCTCGCCGCCGGAGAGTGTGCCGGTGCGCTGGCTGGAGCGTTCGCGCAGGCGCGGGAACAGCCCGTAGACCCGATCGAGCCCCTGTTCGCGATGTTCCTTCGCATGTCCGAAGGTGCTGGCGGCGACGAGGTTCTCCTTCACCGTGCAGTCGGGGAACAGCATCCGCCCCTCCGGCACGGTGCCGATGCCGGCCCGCGTCCGGTCGGACGCCTTCATCGTGCCGAGGACGCCGTCGTCCCAGGCGATCGTTCCGGCGCGCGTGGGCAGCAGGCCGTTGATCGCCTTGACGATCGTGCTTTTCCCGGCGCCGTTGGAGCCGATCAGCGCGACGCGCCGGCCGCTTTCGATGGTCAGGTCGATGCCGCGGATGACATTGGCCTTGCCGTATCCGGCGGCGACGCCTTGCAGGACGAGGCGACTCACGACACGGCGCTCCCGAGATAAGCTTCCTGCACCTGGACATCGGCCAGCACCGCGCGGGTGGCGCCGCTGGCGAGCATCTCGCCGAAATTGAGCACGATCGCGTTTCCGCAGAGCTCGCTGATGATCGGCACGGAATGCTCGACCATCATGATGGTGATCCCCTCCGCGTTGATCCGCCGGATCTGTTCGCAGAGCGCGGCCGCCTCCGTCGCGGTGAGGCCCGCCAGCATTTCGTCGAGCAGCAGCAGGCGCGGTTCCGTTGCGACGGCGCGCGCGATCTCGAGACGACGCATCTCGGCGACACTGAGCCGCTCGGCGTCGAGATCGGCCAGATGCGTCATGCCGACCCGCGCCAGCGCGAGCCGCGCGTGCTGTTCGGCGGCGGCGGATGCCTGGTGGCGAGCGAAGGCGGCGACCTTGACGTTCTCCAGAACGGTCATGCCGTGGAAGGGGCGCACGATCTGGAACGTCCGGGCGAGGCCGAGCCGGCAGATCTCGTGCGAGCGCAGGCCGTCGATGCGACGCCCGTCGAGATGCACCGTGCCGGCGGACAGCGGGAGCAGGCCCGACAGGCAGTTGAACAGGGTCGTCTTGCCGGCGCCGTTCGGCCCGATGATGCCGAAGATCTCGCCGGGCATCACTGCGAAGCTGACATCGGACACCGCCTTCAGCCCGCCGAACGACTTGCCGAGCCCGGTGACGGCAAGCAATGGCTGCTGGGCGCTCACGATGCGCCCTCCATGGCGAGCGAATCCCCTGCGGAGCCGCGCTTCCTTGGAAGGACTCGCCGGAGCCGCGCGTTCAGCACACCTCCGAGCCCCTGCGGCAGCACCAGCGCCAGCACGATCATCAGCAGTGCATAGGCGACGATGTTGACGCCATGGAAGCTGGAGCCGAGATAGGTCCGGAGCAGCTCGCCGGCCGGGATCAGCAGGGCGGCGCCGAGCAACGGCCCCCAGAGCAGGCCGAGGCCGCCGATGATGCCGAAGACCAAGAGCTGGATCGAGAGTTCGACGCCGAGCGTCGAGCGCGGATCGACGAAGGCGAAGGTGTTGGCGAAGATTGCGCCGCCCAGCGCGGTCAGCGCGGCGCTGAGTGCGAAGACCAGCAGCTTGTAACGCATCGCCGGCACGCCGAGCGCTTCGGCCGCTCCTTCGTTGTCGCGCAAGGCACGCCAGTAATAGCCTGGCCGGGCCGTCAGGAATGCCTGGGAGAGGAAAAGCGTCACGGCGAGAAAGGTGACGACGATCAGTCCATAGGGCCACTTGTGATCGAATTGCAGATAGCGCAGCGTTTCGGATGAAGAGGGCAGCATCATGCCGTCCGACCGGCCGAGCCAGAGCGTGGCCGAGACGAGCAGGAACGCCACCTCGCTGAAGGCGAGCGTGGCGATCGAGAAGAAATAGCCCCGCAATCCGTAGCGGAAGCAGAGCAGGCCAATGAAGAGCGCGCTCGCGACCGCCAGCAGCACGCCGATGGGCCAGGTCGCGAGCGGTCCGAGCCCGAAGCCGACCTGGCCAAAGGCGACGGTGTAGGCACCGATGCCGAAAAACAGCGAATGACCGAGCGAGACCAGACCGGTGAAGCCCGCCATCAGATTCCAGGCGACCGCTACGGTGCCGATCAGCCCGACCATGATGAAGATTTCCATGAAATACGGGTCGGTGAGGCTGACGCCGAACCCGGCGATCGCAAGCAGCGTCGGCACCAGCGCCGGAAGGAAGCGGCGGAGCATCAGCGCGACCCTCCGGCCGGGACGAGGCCTTCCGGCCGCAGCAGCATGACCAGAATCAACAGCGCGAAGGGCACGGCGGCTGCGACCGACGCCGTCAGCCAGGACGCGGCGATACTCTCGGCGATGCCGACCAGCAGCGCTCCGATCAGGACGCCGCCGAAGGAGCCCATGCCGCCGACGATGACGATGACGAAGGCCTTCAGCGTGAAGAGCTGGCCGACATGCGGATTGACGTAGAGCGCCGAGACCATCAGCGGTCCGGCTACGCCGAGCGTGCCGAGGCCGATCGCCATCGCCCAGCGATAGGTGCCGCCGATATCGATGCCGGATAGCGCGGCGCCGTCGCGCGACTGCGAGACGACGCGCATAATCAGGCCGAGATCAGTCTTGCGCAGGACGACGTAGAACAGTCCGAGCAGGGTGACGGAGGCGAGCGCGGCGATCGCCTGCGGCATCTGGATCAGCACGGGGCCGAGCCAGATGCTCGCGGTGGACCGCTCCTGCGTCACCAGCAGGTTGTCGGCCTTGAAGACGACGAGCGCGAGGTATTGCAACAACAGCGACAGGCCGAGCGTGACCGCCATCTGATTGATTTCCGGCACCTTGAGCGCAGGGCGGATCAGGCCGCCGAAAAGCAGATAGCCCATCAGCATCAACACCGGAGCGACCAGGAAGACGGCCAGGATCGGGTCGATCCCCAGGAAGGTGAAGGCGAGGTAGCCGCCATACATGGCGAGCATCAGGAACTCGCCATGGGCGAAGTTGACGATGCGCATGACCCCGAAGACCAGCGTCAACCCCACGGCGACGAGCGCATAGATCGCCCCGTTCGTGAGCCCGCTGAGCAGGGCCTGGAGAAATATGGTCGTCGACATGCGGCTCCTCATGCGCCGCGCGATCGCCTTGTGGCACTGGCGCGGCGGCTTGTGACGGGTCGGCCGGTCAGCCCTTGATGGGTTCTGGCGGACGGACGGCGACGGCTTCGGGCCAGACGGTAACGAACTTGCCGTCGATGGCCTGGACGATGACGCAGGTAGCCGGCGACTGCCCCTGCTCGTCGAAGGAGAGAACGGGGGCCGGCAGCACCGCGGCGGGCCCGTCCGTGATCTTCAGCGTGGTCAGTGCTTCGCGAATCGCGTTGCGGTCGGTCGATTTGGCGGCATCTGCGGCGAGTGCCAGCGCGTAGGTCGCGACAAAGGCCTGGGCCTGGTTGCTGAGCGGCGTCTCACCCGGATGAGCTTCTGCGAAGGCCTTGACGAAGGCCAGGCTCGCGGGCTTGTTCAGGTCGGGCGACCATTCGACGACGCCGAAGGTCCGGTCGCTCGGCTTGCCGGCGGCAAGCACCGTCTGGTTCACATGCGCGCCGCCGAAGCCGACATAGAGCGGCCGGAAATTCTGGGCCGCCAGGGCGCGCAGTAATACCGTCGAATCCTCGGCATAGGCGCAGGTCAGCAGCCCTTCGGCCCCACTGGTGCGCAGCTTGGTGGCGATGGTGCTGAAATCGGGAGTGCCGGTGCGGAAGGTCTCGTCCGTCAGGATCGGATAACCGCGTCCGGGCATGACCGAGGTGTAGTTGCTGCGCACCGCCTGGCCGGCGGGCCCGTCTTCGGTTGCGAGCGCGATCTTGCCGACCGAAATACCCTTCGATTTCTGGTAGTCGAGGAAATCGGCGATATAGCCGCCGAACCATTTCGCCTTCACCGCCGTCCGGAAGACGTATTTCATGCCCTGTTCGGTCAAGGCGTCATTGACCGCGCTGGTGATCATGAAGGGCGTGCGGTTGCGCTCGGCGATCTGCGCGGCGGGAATGGTCGTCGCCGAGGCCCAGGCGCCGGTCAGCGCGCTCACCCGTTCGCGGCTGATCAACCGCTCCGCCTCGGCCCGCGAGACCTCGGGCTTCGACTGGATGTCGGTGACCAGCAGCTCGACCTTGGCGCCTCCGAGCGATTTCAGGCCGCCCGCGTCGTTGATCATCTTGGCGGCGAGCTGATGCGCCTTGAGCATGCGGATGCCGTCCGAGGCGTGAACGCCGGTGGTGGGCACCAGCACGCCGATCTTCAGCGCGTCCGTCGCGGCATGGCCGCGGGACGGAATGATGGCCGGCATGGCTATCGCCGCCCCCATCAGCAGCGTCTGCCTGCGGTCGATTCCTGATTTCGTCATGGTTGCCTTCCCTCCCTGATGAATGCGGCGACGGATTCTTCCGCCCGTTGCCGTTCTGGTTGTTCAGCTCATGGGCACAGCACCGCACGGCCGACGAAGCGGCCCTCGCGAAGACCGATCAGAGCCTCGTTGGCGTTCTCGAGCGGCAGCCGCGTCACCGGAATCGGTGAAATCTTGCCGGCGCGGGCCAGCGCGAGGAGCTCGCGTAGTTCGGCGAGGTTGCCGACCAGGCTGCCCTGTATGCGGGCGGCCTTCATCGGGATGAGCGGCAGCGACCAGGGTGCCGTGCCTCCGAACAACCCCACGATCACCATCGTCCCGCCCTTGGCGAGGGCATCGAAACCCAGCGCGGCCGATGTCTCGTTCCCGACGAGGTCGATCACGGACTGGGCGGAGCCACCGACGGCCTCGGCGATCTGTGCCAGGGCATCGGGCGAGGCGCCGTCGATGGCCGCGAGCGCTCCCGCTTCCAGGGCCGAGCGCCGCTTGGCAGGGTCTAGATCGACGAGAACGGCGCCGACGCCGCCGAGGGCGCGCAGGATCTGGATGCACATCATCCCCAGGCCGCCGGCGCCAATCACCAGGACGGGCTGGCGCTCGATCTGGTCGCCGAGCTTTCTGAGTGCGCTGTAGGTGGTGACGCCGGAACAGGCGAGCGGAGCCACCTGCGCAGGGTCCAGATCGCCGATTGGCAGGAGATAGCGGGCATCCGGCACGCGCAAATATTCGGCATAGCCGCCGTCGCGGTGGACACCGAGATAGCCGGCCTTGGCGCAGTAGTTCTCGAAACCGTCCCGGCAAGTCTGGCACTGACCGCAGCCGATCCAGGGATAGGCCAGGCATCGTTCGCCCAGCACGACGCCCTCGGCGTCCGGCCCGAGAGCGACAACCTCTCCGACCGTCTCGTGGCCCATGGTGATCGGCAGTGCCACGCCGCGGTCTCGGAGCGAGAGCTTGCGCCCGGAGCCGAGATCGTAGCCGCCTTCCCAGAGATGGATGTCGCTGTGGCAGACGCCTGCCGCCTTGACCCGGATGACGATCTCGCGACCAGTCGGGACCG
This sequence comes from Allobosea sp. TAF32, assembly GCF_052113585.1. NCBI lineage: Bacteria > Pseudomonadati > Pseudomonadota > Alphaproteobacteria > Hyphomicrobiales > Alloboseaceae > Allobosea > Allobosea sp. TAF32. The sequence goes on from NZ_JBFRDM010000001.1 coordinate 521,113, forward strand.
GCTGGGGCTTCTCGCCGGCGGCGAGCGGAGCGCCGAACTCTTCGATGCAGAAGAAGCGCATGCTGTCCCCCTTGCGCTCAGCGGGCCGTGAAGCCGCCGTCGACCGGCAGGGCCACGCCGCTGACGAAGGACGCGTCGTCGGATGCCAGCCAGAGCGCGGCATGGGCGATCTCGTCCGGGCGGCAGAGCCGTCCGAGGGGCACGGCTGCGAGCAGCTTCTTCTCGTTCGCGGCCGCCTCGGCCGGATCGCCCGAGCGGCTGGTGAAGTTGAACGCCATCGGCGTATCGGTGAGGCCCGGGCAGATCACGTTCACGCGGACCTTGTCGGGTGCGAATGTCTGCGACAGCGACTTGGTCAACCCGACGACGGCGAACTTGGCCGCCGAATAGACCGGGCTGAACATCGAGCCGACGAGCCCCGAGACCGACGCCGTGAAGATCAGCGAGCCGCCTCCGCGCTTGCGCATGTGCTTGATGACCTCGCCGGCGGCGAGCGCTGCCGAATCGATGTTCAGCGCCATTGCCCGGTCATAGGCCGACAGATCGAGGTCCTCGATACCGGCGGGGCCGGGAATGCCGGCATGCGCCCACATGACGTCGATGCCGCCAAGGCGCGCCGCCGCCTCGTGAACGGAGGAGCGCATCACCTCCTGTCGGGAGAGGTCCGCCTGCAGCGTCTCGACGTTTTGGCCTCTCGCCTTCGCTTCCGTGGCGAGGCGCGCCAGGGCCTCGGCGTCGACGTCGATCGCGACGACCTTGGCGCCTTCGCGCAGGAACAGCTCGACCCCGGCCTTCCCCATCCCCGATGCCGCCGCGGTGATGACGGCAAGCTTGCCCGCAAGACGCATGGTCGTTTCCTCCGGCTGTTCTATTGTGCGTAGGCATCCGGGAACTGGCCGGTCGTGCTGACGACCGTGGTCCGCGTTTCCAGGAAGTTGTCGAGCGCTTCGAGCCCGTTCTCGCGCCCCCAGCCGCTGCCCTTGAAGCCGCCATAGGGCGTCGACCAGCGGATGTAGCGGTAGGTGTTGACCCAGACGATGCCGGCCTGGATGCGCGCGGAGACGCGGTGCGCCCGCCCGACATCGCTGGTCCAGAGGCCGGCGGTCAGCCCATAGGTCGTGTCGTTGGCGATCTCGACCGCCTCTTCCTCGCCGGAGAAGGGGATGAGCGAGGCGACGGGTCCGAAGATTTCCTCGCGGGCGATCCGCATGTCGTTGGCGACATTGGCGAAGACCGTCGGGGCGACGAAGAAGCCTTTCGCCAGCGCGCCGTCGGACAGCCGCTTGCCGCCGGCAACTAGCTCGGCCCCCTCGGACTTGCCGATGTCGATATAGGACAGTGTCTTGTCGAGTTGCTCGACATGGGCCTGCGGGCCCATATGCGTGGTCTCCTCGAGCGGCATGCCGACGCGGACCTTCGTGGCGCGCTCGGCGAAGGCGCCGACGACTCGGTCGTAGATCGGTCGCTCCACGAGCACGCGCGAGCCGAGCGCGCAACTCTGGCCGCAGACCGCCCAAGCCGATGATGTCGCCGCGTTGACGGCCTGCTCGACATCAGCATCGGCGAAGATGATATGAGGCGCCTTGCCGCCGAGCTCGAAGGAGAAGCGCTTCAGATTCTCGGCGCCGTTGCGCAGGATCGTCTTGGCCGTGCGGCCCTCGCCGGTGAAAGCGATCTTGTCGACGCCCGGATGGGCGACGAGATGGGCGCCGGCATCGTGCCCATTGCCCGGTACGACATTGAAGACGCCCGGCGGGAAGCCGGCTTTCTCGATCAGCCCCGCGAGCTCCAAGGCCGTGACAGGTGTTTGCTCGGCCGGCTTCAGCACGATGGTGCAGCCGGCGGCGAGAGCCGGCGCGACCTTCCAGGTCGTCGTCAGCATCGGCGCGTTCCAAGGCGTGATCGCACCGACCACGCCGACCGGTACGCGGGTGGTGAAGCAATGCACCGAGTCGTCCATCGGAATGGTGCGGCCGGAAATCTTGTCGGCGAGCGACGCGAACCACTGGTACCAGTGGTGGTGTGCGCCGACATCGCTGCGCGCTTCGCGGATGGCGCGGCCGGAATCCCGCGATTCCAGCACCGCCATCTCGCCGGCGAAGTCGCGGTAGAGGTCGGCTAGGCGCCGCAGCAGTGCCGCGCGTTCCCAGCCGGGCATGCGGCGCCACGGCCCCTCGAAGGCTTCGCGCGCCGCCGCGACGGCGCGATCGATATCGCACGGTCCGCCGAACGCGACCTCGGCCCAGGGCAGCCCCGTCGCCGGATCGATGCTTTCGACGAGCCCGCCATCCAGCGGCGCGACCCATTCCCCGCCGATGAAGAGGCGATCGTAGCGGCGCAGGGAACCCTCCTGCGTATGCGGGCGCAGTCCGGAGTTCAACGCGACGGTCACGAGCGCCTCCTGTTCATGGGCTTGACGAATATGTACACATCCATGAATTAAAGTGTCAACTAGTTGCGCGAGGCACCGAAAAGCGCATCTCTGGAGTTATCATGTTGATATTCAATAATTATTACACGTTCGACTCCGTAGAAATTGACCTTGCATCGCAACAAATCGTCGCTGCGATGCAGCAGAAATTTTGACTTTCATGAATAATAAATCTCTGTATATGAATTTAAAGCGAGCCGTCGAAGCTCGGAAAGGATGAGGCATGGGTCCGCTCGAAGGCATCAAGATCATCGACATGACGTCGGTTCTGATGGGTCCCTATGCGACTCAGATGCTGGGCGACATGGGAGCCGACGTCATCAAGGTCGAAGCCCCCGACGGGGACGTCACGCGGCAGATCGCCCCCTCGCGCAATCCGGGGATGGGCGCGATCTATCTCAACGCCAACAGGAACAAGCGCAGCATCTGCCTCGATCTCAAGCAGGACGCTGGCCGGGAGGCCCTGCTCCGGCTGGCGGCCGACGCTGATGTATTGGCTTACAATATCCGCCCCCAGGCGATGCGGCGGTTGGGGCTTGGCTACGAGACGCTGGCGGCCCTCAATCCGCGCCTCGTCTATGCCGGCCTCTTCGGCTTCGGCCAGGGCGGCCCTTATGCTGCCAAGCCGGCCTATGACGACCTGATCCAGGGCGCTTCGGTGATGTCGTCGTTGATCGCGAAGGCGGGCGACGGCACGCCGGGCTACGTTCCCTCCGCCATCGCCGACCGTGTGGTCGGGCTCGCCGCTGTCGGCGCGATCTGCGCCACGCTGGTCAATCGCGACCGCACCGGCATGGGTCAGCAAGTCGATATACCGATGTTCGAGACGATGGTCGGCTTCGTGCTGGGCGACCACCTCGGCGGCCTGACCTTCGAGCCGCCGATCGGCGGCGGGGGTTACGGACGCCAGCTTTCACCGGAGCGGCGCCCGTACCGGACCTGCGACGGCTATGTCTGCGCCCTGATCTATACCGACAAGCAATGGGCGAGCTTCCTCGATGCCATCGGCCAGGCGGATCTGCCACAGCGCGATCCGCGCTTTGCGAATTTCGCCAACCGCATCGCGAATATCGACCATGTCTATGGCGAGCTCGGGCGCATCTTCACGCAGCGCGGCACGGCGGAATGGCTGGAGCTGCTCGAGAGTGCCGACATCCCGTCGATGCCGATGCATGATTTCGACAGCGTGCTCAACGACCCGCACCTCGTGCAAACCGGCTTCTTTCAGCCTGTCGACCATGCGACCGAAGGGCGCCTGCGCATGATGCGCCTCGCCACGACATGGTCCCGCACGCCATCGGAGATCACGCGTTTGCCCCCTCACAAGGGCGAGGACGGCGTCGCAATCCTGCGCGAGGCGGGCTTTTCGGACGGCGAGATCAACAAGCTCGCCATGCAGAGGGCTCTGCTCGTCACGGAACGCACCCCGGACATGGCGGAAAATTGAGGACGACCCGATGGATTTCAGACTGAGTGACGACCAGGAAGCGATCCGCGAGGCGATCTCCGCGATCTGCAAACGCTTCGGCGACGACTACTGGCTGAAGCGCGACCGCGAGGGAGGGTTTCCGCAGGATTTCTATTCGGCTTTCGCAGAGGCTGGCTGGCTCGGCATCTGCATCCCCGAGGAATACGGCGGTTCGGGGCTGGGGATCACCGAAGCGGCGATCATGATGCGTGCCATCGCCGAATCCGGCGCCGGCATGTCGGGCGCTTCCTGCCTGCACATCAACATCTTCGGACTCAACCCGGTCCTGGTGAACGGCACCGAGGAGCAGAAGCGGCGCATGCTGCCGCCGATGGTGCAGGGCAAGGAGAAAGCCTGCTTCGCCGTGACCGAGCCCAATACCGGCCTCAACACGACGCAGCTCAAGACGCGCGCCGTCCGCAAGGGCGATCGCTATGTCGTCGACGGCCAGAAGGTCTGGATCTCGACCGCGCAGGTCGCCGACAAGATCCTGCTGCTGGCCCGGACCTCTCCTTTGGAGGAGGTGAAGAAGCCGACCCATGGCCTCAGCCTGTTCTACACCGATTTCGATCGCAGCCGGATCAAGGTGCACGAGATCGAGAAGATGGGCCGCAAGGTCGTGGACTCGAACGAACTCTTCATCGAGGGCTTCGAGATTCCGGTCGAGGATCGTATCGGCGAGGAGGGCCGCGGCTTCGAATACATCCTGCACGGCATGAATCCCGAGCGCGTGCTGATCGCCGCCGAGGCGATCGGCCTCGGCCAGCTCGCGCTTTCGCGGGCGACGGCCTATGCGAAGGAGCGCGTCGTCTTCAATCGTCCGATCGGTCAGAACCAGGCGATCCAGCACCCGCTCGCCCGCAACTGGATGCAGCTCGAAGCGGCCTGGCTAATGGTGATGCGCGCGGCCTGGGAATATGATTCCGGCCTGCCCTGCGGCGCCAGCGCCAACGCCGCCAAATACCTCGCCGGCGAAGCCGGCTTCGATGCCTGCCAGCAGGCGGTGATGACCCATGGCGGCTTCGGCTATGCCAAGGAGTTCCATGTCGAGCGCTATCTGCGCGAGGTGATGATCCCGCGTATCGCGCCGATCAGCCCGCAGCTCGTTCTGTGCTTCATCGCCGAGAAGGTGCTCGGCCTGCCCAAATCGTATTGAGCGGCATGCGCAGGATCGAACCAGACTCGCTGGATCTGGCCGCCTTCATCAGGCCTGGCGACCGGGTGCTGTGCGGTCAGGTTTCTGCCGAACCGCAGACATTGGCGGCCGCGCTGCCGGCCGCCTTCGGGGCAGTCGGGCCTTTCGAGACCTTCCTCGGCACGGTGGTGTCGAACAGCTTCGATACAGCCCCGGCGGAGATGCCGTTCGCGGGCTACGGCGCCATGGGTCGCGCGAGCCGCATCGCCCGGCGTGGGCGGCTCGATGTCTGGCCTCTGCACTACAGCGCGCTCGAAACCGGCTTCGCATCGGGCACGATCCGGGCCGATGTCGTGCTGATACAGCTCGCGGAAGGGCCCCGCGGCCGATGCGCGACACTGGCCAACGACTATGTCCTGGCCGCCGCCCGTCGGGCGCGTTGCGTGATCGCCGAGGTGAACGCACGGGCACCCTGGTGCGCCGGGGCCGAAATTCCATCGGCTCTGCGCATCGATGCGATCGTCGAGACGGACCGGGAGCCGGTCTCGGCGCCGGCCGTGGCGACCGGAGAGGCCGAGCGCGCGATCGCGGGGCATGTGGCGGCGCTCGTTCCCGATGGCGCGACCATCCAGATCGGCATCGGCGCCATTCCCGATGCCATCCTCGACGGCCTTGCCGGCCACCGCGAGCTCGGCATCCATTCCGGCGTCTTCGGCGACCGGATGGCGGCCCTCGCGGCGCGCGGCGTCTTCACCAATGCCCGCAAGACCGTGGATCCCGGACTGGGCATTGCCAATGTCGTCGTCGGTTCCAGTCCGGCTTTCGGCTTCCTCCATTGCAGTGAAGCGATCCGATTGCGCCCCGCCGCCCATACGCATGCCTTTTCCGTTCTGGCCCGGCAGGAGCGGATGATCGCCGTCAATGCGGCGATCGAGGTGGACCTGTCCGGCCAGGTCAATGCGGAGGCCGCCGATGGCGCTCCGGTCGGCGGCACGGGCGGGCTCTGCGATTTCTCACGCGGAGCTCGTGCCTCGATGGGAGGGCGCTCGATCGTCGCTCTGCGCGCGACCGGCCGGACGGGCGCGGTCTCGCGGATCGTGCCGCGCGTCGGCGCGGTCACGCTCGCCCGCACCGATGCCGATACGATCGTGACCGAATATGGCGTTGCGGAACTCGCCCATCGCAGTGCCGCCGAGCGTGCCCGCGCCCTGATCGCGATCGCGGCGCCGCAACATCGCGAGATGCTGGAACGCAGCCTCGTCGAAGGGCGCGCGCCATGACGCAAAGCCGTAGCGGCCCCCTCGCCGGACTGAAGATCGTCGAATTCGCAGGCATCGGTCCCGCCCCGATGGCCGCGATGCTGCTCTCCGATCTCGGCGCCGACGTCATCGTCCTCGACCGGCTCGAGCCGAGCGGCCTCGGCATCGCCAGGCCGCCCCGCTTCGACGTCACGCGCCGGGGGCGCCGTTCAATCGCGCTCGACCTGAAGCGGCCGGAGGGGATCGCCTGCGCGCTCGCGCTCATCGCGCAGGCCGATGCGCTGATCGAAGGGTTCCGGCCCGGTACGATGGAGCGCCTGGGCCTCGGCCCCGAAAAATGTCTCGAACGCAACCCGCGCCTCGTCTACGGGCGCGTGACCGGTTGGGGCCAGAGCGGGCCGCTCGCCCGGGCCGCCGGGCACGACCTCAACTACATCGCGCTTTCGGGCGCGCTGTCCGCGATCGGCCGGGCGGGCCAGGCGCCGAGCGTCCCGCTCAATCTGATCGGCGACTATGGCGGCGGCGCCATGTTGCTCGCCTTCGGCATTGTCTGCGCGTTGCTCGTCGCCCGGCAATCCGGCGCGGGACAAGTCGTCGACGCAGCCATGGCCGAGGGCAGCGCGACATTGATGGCGAGCCTCTTCGGCCTAGCGGCGGCCGGCTTGCACCGACCGGAACGCGGAACCAACCTCCTCGATTCCGGCGCCCCGCATTATGAGACCTACGCTTGCGCCGATGGCGAGTGGATCGCCGTGGCGCCCATCGAGAAAAAGTTCAGGGACGAATTGCTGCGCCGGATCGGCTTCGATCCCGCAGATTTCCCCGATGTCGACGAGCGCGCGTCATGGCCGCAGGCCCGCGACCTGCTGGCCCGGCGCTTCGCGGAGCGCAGCCGTGCCGAATGGTGCGCCCTGCTCGAGGGGACGGATGCCTGTTTCGCGCCGGTGCTCAGCCTCGCCGAGGCGCCGGTGCACGAGCATGCGAAAGCGCGAGAGAGTTTCATCGCGATCGAGGGCGTGCTCCAGCCTGCGCCCCAGCCGCGCTTCAGCGGGACGCCCGCGGCAAGGCCGACCGCGGGGCGGGCGCCGGGCGAAGGCGGGCGGGCGGCCCTGGGCGAATGGGGATTGCCCACGGCAGAGATCGATAGGCTGGAACAGGCCGGCGTTCTCCGCGCCGGCGCCGATATCACCGAAGCGAACGGAACTGCAGGAGCGCGATGATGGCCGGACTCTACTATGAGGAATTCGAGATCGGGCAGGTCTTCGAACATGCCTATTCGCGGACGGTCACCGAGCAGGACAATATCAGCTTCAGCCTGATGACCCTGAACCCGCAGCCGCTCCATATCGACGCCGATTTCTCGAGCCGGACGGAATGGGGAAAGCCGCTGTTCAACAGCCTCTACACGCTCGGCATCATGATCGGCATGAGCGTTTCCGACACCACGCTCGGCACCACCATCGGCAATCTCGGCATGAGCGACGTGCGCTTTCCGAAACCGGTGTTCCAGGGCGATACGCTGCGCTCTCGGACCAAGGTCCTCGGCAAGCGGGAGAGCCAGTCGCGGCAGACGGCGGGGCTGGTCGAGTTCGAGCACGAATGCCTCAACCAGCGCGGCGAAGTGGTGGCGGTGTGCCGGCGCATGGCGATGATGCACCGGCGGCAGGCGGCGGCGTGATGCGCAGCCTCCTCTTCGTTCCCGGCGACAGCACTCGCAAATTCGCTCGCGCACGCGAGTGTGGCGCCGATGCGCTGATCCTCGATCTGGAGGATTCCGTCGCGGCGGATGCCAAGGAAGCGGCCCGGCGCGAGACGGCCGCCATGTTGCAGGCAACGCGCGGCCGTCAGAGGCTCTTCGTGCGCATCAACGCCTTTGAGACCGGGCTCAGCGCCACCGACCTCGCAGCCGTAATGCCTTATCGTCCCGACGGCGTCGCCCTGCCGAAATGCGATGGGCCGGGCCAGGTGCGGCGCCTTGCACATATGCTGGACGCCCTGGAAGCCGCCAATGGCATCGCCGCCGGGAGCACCCTCGTCCTGGCGATCGTCACGGAGACGGCTGCCTCCCTCTTCGGGCTGGGCAGCTATCGCGGCTGCAGCGAGCGCCTCTGGGGGATGATGTGGGGGGCGGAAGACCTCGCGGCCTCCTTCGGTGCTACCGCCAATCGCGATGCCAGCGGCGTGCTGCCGCCGTATCAGCTCGCGCGCAATCTCTGCCTCGCCGGCGCTGCCGCAGCCGGCGTCGTCGCGGTCGACACGGTCGCCGTGACGATCGACGATCTCGCTGCGGTGGAACGGGAAGCGCGCGAGGCGCGGCGCGACGGCTTCATGGCCAAGGGCGTGATCCATCCCAAGCATGTCGAGCCGGTCAACGCCGCCTTCAGGCCGAGCGAGCAGGAGATCGCATGGGCACGCCGTATTGCCGATGCATTTGGCAATCAGGCCGATCTCGGCGTAGTGAAAATCGATGGCCAGATGATCGACAAGCCGCATCTGCGCGCCGCCGAGCGCATTTTGGCGTCGCTCTCCCCGTCATAGTCACGATCGAGGCGCAACAGGAAGACGTATGCAGGTCAAGCAGGCTGCCAATGTTCTGGAGCTTCTCGAGTTCTTCGCCCGCCGGCAGCGCCCGGCGACCCTGGCCGAGCTCTCGGACGAGCTCGGCTGGCCGCGATCCAGCACGTTCAACCTGATCGGCACCCTCGCGGAGAAGGGCTATCTCTATGAGCCGCGGGCGCGGGGCGGCTACTACCCCAGCCCGCGATGGCTCGCCATGGCACAGGCGGTCTCGAAGGCGGAACCCCTGCCGGAGGCAGCCCTCCAACTCGTGACCGAGATCGCCGAGGAAACGGGGGAAACCACGGCGATCGGCGCGCCCGCGAGCACGCATGCGCTCTTCATCCATGTCGTCGAATCGAGGGCGCCGATCCGCTATTTCGCCCGCGTAGGCCATCGCCTGCCGATCCATGCCAGCTCGACGGGCCGCGCCATCCTAGCCCAATATTCCCCGGCGGAGCGCCAGGCGCTCTACCGCAAGCTCAGCTTCGAGCGCTATTCGGCAACGACACCGATGAGCATCGAAGCGGTCGAGGCCGAGATCCGGCGTTCCGCGGCGCGCGGCTATCATTTCAGCAACGGTGACTTCAGCCCCGACCTCGTCGGCGTGGCATTTCCGCTTCTCGTCCGCCACCGGCGACTCTCGATCGTCGTTGCAGGCCCGCAGTTCCGGTGCCTCGACAGAACCGCAGAGATCGCAGAGGTGATGAGACTTGCGATCGCGCGCTTCGCCGGCGATCTGTCTGCTGATAACGAAACCGGTTTCTAAAGAAGGCCGTCGCCGCCTACGTCGGTACGAAGCTCTGCTTCCAGCTAAAGCGCTAAGGTCGGCTTTTCGGCAAGAAGCTAGAGTCCGCTGCTGGCGCACGCTCCCCCCTCGTACGGCTTTACCAGAGGAAGCAGGGGAGCAAACCGCCCTAGGCTCAGCGCCAGCCGCGCCGCCACAAGGAGAAGATGCCGCACGCGGCCAATTGCGCCGCGACGACGATGTAGGGCCAGTCGAAGCTCGCCGTCCGGCTGGCGAGGAGCGCGAAGATCAGGGGACCGCAGAAGGACCCAGCAAAGCCGAACAGATTCGCAGCGGATGTAATGTCGCCGACGAGTGCAGGTGGCGACAGTCGTGCCAGCTCCGCCATGTAGACTCCGTTCCAGCCCAAAGACGTCGCGCCAACGAAGGCGATTGAGCCATAGAGAGCCCAGGAGGATGCGTTCGCCGACCAAATTAGCAACGTGATCGCGGCACTCGTAGTGAGCAGGAGCAGGCAGAGCAGGAGCGGGCCACGGCGCCATCGATCCGCGAGCCAACCGAGGCCGATCCTCGAGACCGTACTGGCGGTGAGCATCATTGCGATAAGGAAACCCGCCTGGCCGAGATCCTTGCCGAGCTGCGTGACCAGATAAGTCGCAGTAAAGGCGGTGACGCTGGCCTGGGCGAGCGAGAACGAGATTCCGATGCCGGTGAGCAGCGGCAGGGATGGATGGGAACCGATGACCTTGACCGCATTGTGCAGGGCCGAAGGCAACAGGAACGTCCGCACCCATCGCGGATTCGCCTTCCCCCTTTCGACGTCGAGGCGCTTCTGGAACGGTTGCACGGCCAGCAGACTCAGCAGGACGATGGCTGCAATAAGTCCTATCGTATAGACGAAGCCAAGCCTGACCACTGCTGGAGCCACGCACACACCGGCTATAGCACCGCCGAGAGGCACGCCGGCTTGCCGGATCGAGAAGATCAAGTTGCGGTGCCGAGGTGGTGCCGTACGCATCAACATCGTGCTGCCGGCGGGATTGTTTGGTGCCAGACCAAGCCCGAGCAGCAGAGCGCCGACGAAGCCGAGAGGGGCGACCGGCTGCGACAGGAGGATCATCGCCAGGCAGATGGCGGCCAAACCGAGTTGCAGAGTACGGATCGGTCCGTGATGGTCGAGCATCGGACCTCCGCAGGCAAGGCACCAGCAGATGCCGATCGACGTGGTCGCGGAGATATAGCCGATGCTTTCCGGCGGCAGGTCCCAGCGCTGCGTCAGAACCGGGCCGAGCAAAGGAACCGCGGCTGCAGCAAACGAACTGATGATCTGTACGAGCAGCGTGGCGCTCAGCGCGCTGCCCCATAGCGGCAATCGCAAGGTACGTCTCCCCTCAGCCCGCCGTATTGTTGAGGTCGGACGCGACCCTCGGCCGCGCTGCGCGATGTCGGCTTGCACAGCTCATGTGCAATTCTGCCGGTGCGGTCGAGATCACGCCGGGGAGGTCTGGCCTGCAGGTTTTGCATGGGCACGAAGACCGCGCCGCACAAATAGGAGGTCCGCTTCCCGGTGGGGTCCCAACTTCTGCTCTGGCCCATCTTTGGCGGCAGAAGCGCTGGGGTCTGGCTCCTACGATCGTCGACTTCTCGAGAGGAGGCTCATCGAAGGCCCGCTCTATCGGGTCGCCGGATTCTCCCCGCTCTGGGGTTGGAGCAGCGCTTTTGCCGCTTCAAAAACAGCCCGCGCATGGGTCAGGGCCGGCAGGCCCCGATTCGGAACCTCGACCGAAAGCGACGCCCTTGGCGGAATGGCGGCCAGCAGCTCCCGCAATGGCAGCGCCCCCTCCCCCGGCAGGAGCCGGCCGCCGCGAGCTTCGGCAACGAGCCCGTCATTGTCAGCCGGACGCCTCGCCGGCGCGTCACAGAGCTGGACACTCTGGATCAAGGGTTGCGGAACATCCCGCAACGCTGCCGGCGAGCTGCCGGAGCGCGACAGATGCAAGGCGTCGATCAGCAAGCCGACATTTGCCATGCCGGTGGCCTCGACGGCCCGGACAGCGGCCTTCAGCGACCCGATGCGGCGCCAGGGCATGATCTCCAGATCGACCCCCATGCCGTATCCGGCAGCCTGCTCGGCAAGCATGGCCAGGTTGGCGCGGAACCTCTCCTCGTCCGGATCATCCCCGCAGACGCTCAGACGGCGTGCGCCGAGTTCCCCCGCGCTCTCGAGCACTGGCAGAAGTTCGCGGGCGGAGAACTCGTCGTCTATGACGACGAATTCGATGTCGTAAACACGGACACTGCTGGCCTGCAGCGCAGCTTTCACCGCGCGCATCTCCGAGCTTCCTGCTGGAACCGTGTAGAAGGGCGCTCCTGGAAATGCAGGGTGAAGGCGCAACCCGACGGCGGCGTATCCGACCTCGGCAGCAAGATGCACCAACTCGACCGGCGGCACGTCGATGCAGGAGAAGTGTGCGATACCGAGCGGCGGCATGAACTGCGTCATGGCGCGACCCTGTCAGCGAGATGATCGGCGAGATTGCTGCCGGTCCGATGGATGTGTTCGCGCAGGCGTTCGCAGGCAAAATCAGCATCCCGGGCCACCGCCCCCTGCGCAATCTCACTGTGCTCCATGCTGACATTCCGGTCGCCGGACGTGCGCACGAGAAAGCTGCGCCGATAACGATCGTTCAAGTTGAGAAGCGTTCGGCAGAAGCCCAGCAGCAGCGGCATGCCGCACCCCGCCAGCAGGGACAGATGGAATTCGCGGTGCAGAGCTTCCCACCGCTCCAGCGTAGCCGAATCCGCGGGGTTCCGTTCGGCTCTGTTGAGGCGGTGCAAGGTCCGCATCACCTCGCCCTCCCACTCCGCAGGCGCATTCGCGATCGCTTGGCGCAAGGCGAGCGCCTCGAACTCCTCGCGCAACCGCGTGATTTCGCGCAGGTCGGCCAATGAAACGGGAGCGACGCGATAGCCGCGATTGTCCTCGAAAATGACGAGGCCATCCGGGATGAGTCGGGCCAGAGCCTCGCGCAGAGGGCTCAACGAGACAGAAAAGATCTCGCGCGCCCGATGGAGGTTGATCTTGGCCCCGGCCTCGAGCTGCCCCGAGACGATCGCTTCCCGCAACCGCTCAACCAGTTGACTGGCAATCGTGTTCTTGCCGTCGTCGATAAGGGCAGCCCGCCACAGCGCGGCAGAAACGCCACCGGCCGCCGCCGACTCGGCAGGCGCCATTCCAGACATCGTCGGCGCGCTGGCGGATTTCAACACCAGACCTTCCGGAGCTGTGAGGAACGTCCAGGCATTGTATATAAACGATTATCGAGTGTCAAACAGGCCTCCCACTTCTGAAGGAAAACCTTCGAAATATGCCTACCTGCAAGTATTTTGGCGCTCAATCGGGCATAAGCCCGGCCGGCTTCGATTTGACAGATAATCGATTATTCAACATAAGCTCCTCGCCCCGCACATCTTTGAGGGAGGTTCGCGCATGCTCATCGAGCGCCAGCAGGACGTCACGCCAGCCGTACTGGACGTCATGAAGCGGACGCGGGACCCGCGCATGCGGGACATCATGGTATCGCTCGTGACGCATCTGCATGGCTTCGTGCGCGACGTCCGGCTCACGGAAGCCGAATTCCGTGACGCGACGGCGATCCTCAACGAGATCGGCGCGCTCGCCTCCGACACCCACAATGAGTTCGTGCTGATGGCCGGCTCGCTCGGCGTGTCCTCGCTGGTCTGCCTGCTGAACAACGGCGACGGCGGCAACACCGAAACCTCCCAGTCCCTGCTGGGCCCCTTCTGGCGGCTGAATTCACCTCGGGTCGAAAACGGCGGCTCGATAGTCCGCTCCGACACGCCCGGAGCGTCGCTCTTCGTCAGTGCGCGTGTCATCGACGGAGGCGGCCGGCCGATCGAAGGGGCAGAGGTCGACGTCTGGCATTCCTCCCCGGTCGGGCTCTACGAGAATCAGGATCCCGAACAGGCCGAGATGAACCTGCGCGGCAAGTTCACGACCGATGCCGATGGCCGCTTCTGGTTCAGCTCAGTCATGATGGTGGGATATCCGATCCCGACCGACGGCGTGGTCGGTCGTCTCCTCGAGGCGCAGAATCGCCACCCGATGCGCCCCGCGCACCTGCATGCGCTGATCTTCAAGCCGGGCTTCAAGGTGCTGATCTCGCAGGTCTACGACCGCACCGATCCGCACATCGAAACTGATGTCCAGTTCGGCGTGACCAAGGCCCTGATAGGAGACTTCGTCCGCCATGACGAGCCGCATCCGTCGCGGCCGGACGTCGCGTCTCCCTGGTACGCGCTCGAATACACCTATGTGATGGAGCCGGGCGAGCCCGTTTTGCCGCGCGCGCCCATCAAGTAGCGCTGCCGTTTCCTGACAGGGAGAATGCACCCCAATGCTCACGGAAGACGATCGCCGCAAGGCCGCAGAAGCCATCCTGAAAGCCGAGCGCGACCGCGTGCCCTGCATCCAGCTTTCGAAGACATTTCCCGACATGGAGATCGCCGACGCCTACCGCGTCCAGGATCTCTGGGCCGAGGCCCGGATCGCCAATGGCGCACGGCTCGCCGGCCACAAGATCGGCCTGACCTCGCGCGCCATGCAGATGGCGTCGAAGATCACCGAACCGGATTACGGTCGTATCCTCGACGACGCTCTCTACAACGACGGTGCCCGGCTCAAGACGGACGCCTTCATCAAGCCGCGCCTCGAGGTCGAGCTCGCCTTCATCATGGGTGAGGATCTTTCCGGCCCGGCTTGCCGCGTCCACGACGTGATGCGCGCGACCGAATTCGTCGTTCCGGCCCTGGAGATCATCGACTATCGCACTGAGGTTCCCCGGGCGATCGTCGACACCATCGCCGACAATGCCGCGTTCGGTGCCATCGTCCTCGGCGGCCGCACGATCCGCCCGTTCTGCGTGGACGTGCGCTGGATTGGGGCGACGCTCTCGCAAAACGGCATCATCGAGGAATCGGGCGTCTCGGCCGCGATCATGGGCCATCCGGCGGCCGGCATCGCGTGGCTCGTCAACAAGCTGCACGATGTGGGGGCTGGATTGAAGAAGGGGCAGATCGTCCTTGGCGGCTCCTTCACGCGCCCCGTCGATATCAAGAAAGGCGACGTCATTCATGCGGACTACGGGCCGCTGGGCGCCATCGGCGTCTCCTTCATCTGAGGCCGCGTGATGAAACTGCCCGAAAACCATTTCCCTGCGGAAAGGCCGCCATCAGATCGGCCTCTGGTGCAGCCTGCCCGGCAGCTATGCCGCGGAAGCCCTGGCGAGCTCGGGCTATGACTGGCTGCTGTTCGACACCGAACACTCGCCCGGCGACCCGCTGACGGTCCTCGCCCAACTCCAGGCCGTTGCGCCCTATGACGTGTCGGCCATTGTCCGGCCGGCCAGCAACGACACCGTGCTCATCAAGCGGTTCCTAGACCTGGGCGCACAGACCCTGCTCATCCCTTGTGTCCAGAACGCCGACGAAGCGCGCGCCGCCGTCGCGGCGGTGGGCCGAGGTATGGCTGCTCCCGGCCATTCGGTTCCTGCGGTGAAACTCTCAAAAAGCCGATTTCAGGATTGCCAGGTAGGCATCCCGATCTGCGGGCCTCGGATTGGTGGCGGATGAATGATCGGCCGTAGCAGCTTCTGCGATGCGGGATAGACAGTCGGGTGGGACGCCCATTTCGGACAGAGTGGACGGCATCGCGAGCCTTGTGTTCAGAGCTTGGAAATGCGCAGCCAGATCGTGCCCGGCTGCTAGTCCGAGCCGTTGCCGGATGACCGCATATTTCTGTGCGCAATGCGACTCATTGAATGTGAGGCAGTGGGGCAGAAGCACTGCGTTCAGCGTGCCATGGTGGAGCGAAACCTGCTTCAGGCCGCCGAGCGGATGGGAGAGCGCGTGGACGGCGCCGAGGCCCTTCTGGAAGGTGAGACCGCCCTCCAGCGCCGCCATCATCATCTCGCGCCGCGCCTCGCGGTCGCTGCCGTCTGCGACCGCCCGCTCGATCGAGCCGATCGCGCGGACCAGGCCGTCCAGTGCAATCGCCTCGGCGGGCGGATTGTAACGGGGGCTCAGATAGGTCTCGATGCAATGCGTGATCGCATCCATGCCGGTCGCAGCCGTGAGCGACGCGGGCAGCCCGAGCGTGAGGTCGGGGTCGCAGATCGCCCGCTTGGGGATTAGATGAGGCGAGATGAAGCCAAGCTTGCGACCGTCGTCCAGGCTGATCAGGGCGGCGCGCCCGACCTCGCTTCCTGTGCCGGCGGTCGTCGGGATCGCGATCAACGGCGCGACCGCGGCCGTGATCTTGGGAATGCCGCCGAGGATCGCCGCATATTGCGCCAGGGGTCCGGGATGGTTGGCGAGCAGCGCGACGCCCTTGCCCAGGTCGATCGCGGATCCGCCGCCGATGGCGATCAGACCGTCGCACCCTTGCGAACGAAACACGGTCAGCGCGGCGAGAACCGCGCTTTCCGTCGGATTAGGCGGCGTGTCGAGAAATGTAGCCATGCCGCGGCCATCGGGGAGCGCGTCGCGAAGACGGTCGAGCAGGCCGGCCCGTTCGATGCCCCGATCGGCGACGATGAGCGGCGCCTTCATGCCCAGCTCGTTCAGATCGTTGCCGAGGCCCGACAGGGCGCCCGCCTCAAACCGGACGGTGGTCAGATAGGTGATCAGCGACATGTCGGGTCCTTCGTGGTCATGACCGGATGCGATGCCGGCGCGTTGCTTGGAGGCAAGGTGTTCGGGGAGTGCGAGGCGGGCTCCCGCTGCGCTTTCGCGACGCGCCTAGCGGCCGAAGCCGTCGATGACGTTGCCGCGCAGGAAATCCATGTCCATCTCGATGCCGAGGCCGGGCTTGCCCGTCAGCCTGAGGCTGCCGCCCTTGTTGTCGAGGGGCGTGTCGATGAAGCGGTTGTAACAGGAGAGGTCATGCATCGAGGTCTCGATGCGATAGAAGTTCGGAACCGTGATCATGACTTGCGCCCCCGCGACAACATTGATCGGTCCGCTGGCGTCATGCGGGGAGACTGGGATGTAGTAAGCCTCGGCCATGGTCGAGATCTTCTTCATCTCGCTGATCCCCCCCGTCCAGGTGACATCCGGCATGATGTAGTCGGCCAGCCGGTTTTCCAGGATCGGCACGAATTCCCAACGCGTGTGCAGCCGCTCGCCGACCGAGATCGGCACGCTGACCTTGTCGCGCACCTGCCGCAGAGCATGATAACTCTCGGGCGGCACCGGCTCCTCGAACCAGTCGATCTTG
Organism: Allobosea sp. TAF32; assembly: GCF_052113585.1. NCBI lineage: Bacteria > Pseudomonadati > Pseudomonadota > Alphaproteobacteria > Hyphomicrobiales > Alloboseaceae > Allobosea > Allobosea sp. TAF32. The sequence continues at coordinate 538,007 of NZ_JBFRDM010000001.1, forward strand.
CCGGCATCCTGCAGGCTGTTGCACAGGCGGATTGCGGTCGGCACGTTGAAGCGCCCATGCGCATCGATCAGGATTTCGATATCCGGGCCTGTCGTCTCGCGGATCAGCGCCGTCAGCTCGGCGGCGACGCGCTCGGCCTTGCGCGACAATTCACCGTCGAGATAGCCGTTGCGGCGGATCTGGAGCCCGTTCAGATGGGGGAAGGGATCGAATTTCAGCGCCGTATGACCGGAGTTGACGATGCCCATGATCTCCTGGACGACCCCCTCCCTGGTCGTGAACTTGTTCTGGTCGGGGTGGGTATAAAGCAGCACCTCCTCGCGGACCTTGCCGCCGAGAAGTTCGTAGATCGGCTGGCCCAGAACCTTGCCCTTAATGTCCCATAGCGCGATGTCCACGCCGCTGAGGCAGAGCGCGGCGGCGCCACGACTGCCCATATAGGTGAAGTTCCGATAAGTCCGGTTCCAGATGCTCTCGATGTTGAGCGGGTCGGCACCGACCAGCAACTCGTTCAAATGCCGCAGGGAGGACGCGACCGTGCGGTTGGCAAGCCGCGTGGAGGTGGTGACCTCCCCCCAGCCGGTGACGCCTTCGTCGGTCTGCACCTCGACGAAGAGGAATTCCCCGAAGAAGGTGCCTTCGGCTTTGACGATCCAGGGCGTGATCGACGAGATCTTCATGACGTTGGCTCCGGTGGGCGGCGATCGGCGCTGCCCGCTATGTGCAAGGGTTGAAACCGTTAGGGGTGCCGCTGGTCAGCCCTTCGTCGCGCCCGACATCAGGCCACCGACGAAGACCTTCTGCAGGCCGAGAAAGATCGCCGCGATCGGCAGGCTCATGATCACGGACGCGGCCATGATCGCTCCCCAGTCGGTGTCGTATTCGGTCGAGAACTCGGCGAGCCCGATCGGCAGGGTCTTTACCGACGTGTCGTTGGCGAATGAGAGCGCGAAGATGAACTCGTTCCAGGTGGCGACGAAGGAATAGAGGAAGATCACGACGATGCCGGGCAGCGACAGCGGCAGCATGATCCGCAGCAGGATCGTCCAGCGCGAGGCGCCGTCGATGATCGCCGCTTCCTCGAGTTCGACCGGGATGTTCTTGAAGTAGCCGGTCAGCATCCAAATCGCGAGCGGCAGGGTCAGCACCAGATAGACCAGGATCAGGCCGATGAGCGAATTCAGCAGGTTGAGATAGCCGAGGAAGATATAGAGCGGCACGATCAGGGCCGCGGACGGCAGCAGATGCGACATCAGGATGAGCATCTGCCAGAGCGAGCGCCCCCTGAACTCGAAGCGCGAGAAGCCATAGGCCGCCGGCGTCGCGAAGATCAGCGCGATGATGGTCGAGCCCAGCGAGACGATGGTGCTGTTCCAGAAATAGCGCGGCACGTTCGAGTCGAAGAGCACCTTCTGGTAGTTCGCGAACGTCGTCTGCTTCGGCAGCCAGGTGATCGGGATATGGTAGAGCTCGGCCAGGCTCTTGAAGGACGAGACGATCATCCAGAAGAACGGCACGACCGTGATCGCCACGAGGATCAGGACCGGCAGATAGACCCAGGCACTGCGCGCCTTCATCTCAGCGGTCCTTCCGGCGGCCGTCGAACCAGATATGCGCGACGATGAACACGGTGGAGACGATGAAGAACATTACCGACAGCGCGCTGGCCTGGTTGAAGTTGAAGTACTGGAACGCCTCGACGAAAATCTGGATCGAGGTGATCAGCGACCGGTCGGCCGGACCGCCCTTGGTCATCGCATAGATGATCGTGATGGAGTTCACGCCGGCAATGATCAGCAGCAGGGTGATCGAAGCCAGGATCGGCCGCAGCTGCGGCAACGTGATGTAGAGGACCTCGTCGCGGAAGGTGGCGCCATCGACCTTCGCCGCCTCGTAGAGCGAGAGGGGGATCGATTGCAGCCCGGCCAGGACCATGATCGCCACGAAGGGGAACATCTTCCAGACGTTCACGGCTGTCAGCGCCGGCAAAACGATGCTGGGATTGGTCAGCCAGCGAACCGGCTCGTCCACGATGCCGTTGGACATCAGTATATAGTTGATCACGCCGTAATCGGTGTGGAACATCCAGGCCCAGGTCATGGCCCCGACGATCCCGGGAATGACCCAGGGGATCAGCGTCAGCGCGCGGACCAGGGCCTGCCCCCGGAACCGCTCGTTCAGCACGATCCCGGCCGCCGTGCCGAGCACGAGCTGCAGGATGATCGACGAAGCCACGAAATAGATCGTGTTGACGGTGGCACGCGCCGTGCGGTCGGATTCGATGATATTGACGTAGTTGGCCGCGCCCACGAAGGCGCCGCTGCCGTCAGTAACGCTCAGGATCAGCGTGGAGATGATAGGGTAGATGATGAAGGTCGCCAGGAGTGCGATCGCCGGCAGGATGAAGAAGATCGGCCCGTCCTTATGGGCCGCGATATAGCGCCCGATCCGCCCGCGCGGGGCATCGGCATGACGCTCCGGCGGGCGCGGCGGCGAGTGGGCTGGGATCGGGGCCAAGCTCTGTGCTGTGTTGGACATCATCGTCACGCTGCGGCGCGGGGGGCATGCCGGGGCCGCCACGTCAGCGCGCAAGCGCATGACGCGACGCCTGGGCGGCTATTTCTTCAGGATCGCGTCGATCGCCTTGTCGGCGGCGGCCATCCCGGCCTGCGGCGTAGCCCCGCCGATCAGGATCTCCTGGACGCTCTTGTAGTAGGCGCTGGAAATCTCGAGCCAGGTGCCGATGGCCGGTTGCGGCCGGGCATGGGTCAGCATCACCTTGAACGCGTCGAGCCTCGGATCGGCGAAGCGCGGCAGGTTCATCGCTGTCGTGGTGGTCGGGAAGGTGCGCGTGTAGAGCGCGAGCCGCTCTGGCTTGGCCAGGAACTGGAGCAGCTTCAGCGCCTCGGCCTTGTTCTTTCCGGCTTTGGGTACGATGAAGCCCCAGCCCCCCAGCAATGCGGAGGTCTGCTTGCCCTTGGGATACGGCATGATCGCGACGCCGTAATCCAAATTGGGCGCGTCCTGCGCGAAGCGTTCCAGTTCCGTCGGCGTGCCCTGATACATCGCGATGGTGCCGGCCATGAACAGGCGACGCAGTTCGAGGCCGCCATTCTCCAGCGTCGAGGGAGGCGCGACCTTCAACGTGGTCAGCATGTCCGTATAGAACTTCACGCCCGCCACCGCCTCAGGCGAACTCAGCGTCGCCTTTTTCATGTCGGGCGAGAGGATGTCGCCGCCGTTCATCCAGATATAAGGCAGTGAGCGATACAGCGTGTTGCCTTGGCCTTCGGCTCCGCCGCCGGCGATCCCGTAGCCATAGCGGCGCTGGCCCGTCTTGCTGGTATAGGTCAGTTTCTTCGAGGCCTCGATCATCTCGTCCCAGGTCTGGGGCGGCTTTCCGTCATCGAGGCCGGCCTCGCGGAACAGGTCCTTGCGGTAGAGCATCGCCAAGGCTTCAGCCTGGAAGGGCAGGCCGTAGATCTTGCTGTCGACCGAAGTGGCCGCGAGGGTCGCGGGCACGAAATCGCCCAAGGGCACGCTCTGCCCGATCGCGGCACCGACCTCCTCGAGGGCGCCCGTGGCCTGATAGGACGGGATCCATGAGTTCTGAACTTCGATGATATCCGGCGGAAGTCCGGACCTCACCGCGATCATCACCTTGCCTTCGAGGCCACCATAGGGGTTGGCCTGCAGCTTCACGGTGATGCCGGGGTTCTCCTTCTCGAACTCGGTTGCAAGCTGCTGGGCTTTGACCCGGCCGGGCTCCGACACCCACCAGTTGATTTCACCCGCCAGCGCGGGCGTCACCGAGATGAAAGCAGCCGCGGCCATCGCCAGGCGGAGCTTGAACGTCCTGTATCTCACTGTCGGTCCTCCCTGAGATCGTTTTTATTTTTGTTGCCGCCGGGTCTTTTGCCCGGACGGTATCGCTCCGATTCCGGTCGCTCTGGCGGCGACCAGGTTGGGTGTATCTGTTCCTATTTGAATAGATTGTGTTCTGTTATGATCGTGGGCGGTCGGGCGCGGCCTGTCAAGAATTTGCTTGCATCGGGGCGGGCCCCGATGCGTCTGCGATGGCGGCCGTTTATCGGCGCTCGAAAAACAGCTCCGTTCGTCTGTCGCGATAGGCTTTGAAGCCCGCGCCCGCCTGGAGCCTGGACTGCAGGTTCTCGTCGAGAGCCGCTGGTCCAGCGTCGAGGGTCGCGGCGTTGGCCCGCAATTGCTCTGCATTGTCGACGCCAAGTATGATCACGTCCGTGTCCTGGCGGCCGACCCACGCCAGCGCGGTTCGCGCCACGGCCGCACGGTCGGTCAATCCCACCTCTTCGGCGATCGGAAACAGTTCCCCCTTGAAGAAGACCTCCCGCGCGATGACGCCGAGGCCGAGCTCCCGCGCGCGTGGAACCACTGCGTGCAAACCGTCGAACTCGCCGAGGTTGAGATCGAGATTGACCGCATCGAAGCCGCCGGAGCCCAGCTCGGCGAGGTAAAGCCTTTCACCGGCATGGGAGTCGGCCACGGCAAAACGGATCAGGCCGTCCTGCTTGAGGCGGGCGAGATTGTCGGCGAGGCGCGCCATATAGTCCGGCGTCTCGTCGATCGATCCATTGATCAGGCCGATATTGAAGAAGTCGACGATCTCGCGGCGGATCAGCTTCAGAACGCGTTCGGTCTCGGCTCGCAGCAATGAGTAGTCGAGCATCTGCCGGTTGCCGGGATCGTAGCCGTAGCACATGCCTTCGGGGCGGGTCTGGACATAGACCGGATAGGGCGGCGGCAGTTCGGACAGGTTGCGACCCAGCGCCTCCTTCTCCGAGTCAATCGTGACGTCGAAGAGGTTGATGCCGAGATCATAGGCCGCCTTCAGGATCTCGAGCCGCTTGGGCCCGCCGAAACCCGGCGCGACATATCCGCGTGTGACGGCCTGGGCGAAGTTCTCGTTGAAACCGCGCGACAGCCCGCTCTTCAGAAATTCATGGCCGCCGAGCGCGATCTGCGAAAGGGAAAGGCCGGTCTTGCCGAAAGGCTTGAAGCGCATGAGAAGACCCGTCCGGTTCAGTAGCCGCGCGCAAGATCGACGGCGTTGGGAAGGGGGCGGCCCGCACGGAAGGCCTCGATATTGTCGAGGAAGATGTCGAGGCTGCGCGGGATGTAGGTCAGAGGGTCGCCGGACGACATATGCGGCGTCAGGACGAGATTGGGCGTCGTCCAGAGCCTGTGCCCGGCCGGGACCGGCTCCGGCGTCGCCACGTCTAGAACCGCGCCTGCCAGCGCGCCGGCATCCAGTGCATCGAGCAGGGCATCCTGCTCCACGAGTTCGCCTCGGCCGATATTGACCACGCCGGCCTGCGGAGGCAGCAGCGCGATCCGCCTTCGGTCCAGCAGATGCGTCGTCTGGGGCGTCACCGGCGCGATCAGGACCAGGAATTCGGTGCCGGGCAGGATGCGGTCAAGATCATCCGTCGCGATGACGTCGTCGCAATGCGGGTGCGGCTCGGCCTTCGTCCTGACCCCGGTGACATGCAGGCCGAGCTCCTTCAGGCGCTGCGCGATCACGCCGCCGATGGCGCCCAGGCCGACGATCGTCGCCCGGCGGCCAGCCACCGAGGAGGCCAGCTTCCGGTGCCAGCGGCCCTCGCGCTGCTGCCCCGCAAAAAGCGGCATGTGGTTGGCCAGCATCAGCACGGCCATCAGAGCGTATTCGGCCGCCTTGACGCCATGGGCGCCGCTGTTGTTCAGCAGCGTAACGCCCGCCGGAATAAAGCGGCCCTTCGCCAGTGAATCGACCCCGGCATGGGTGAGGAAGATCAGCTTGAGTTGCGTCGGCTCGGCGGAGGGCAGGTAATTCTGCACCACCCGGGAGGTGGTGATCAGTGCGTCGACTTTGCCGATCACGGCTGCGAAATCGGCTGCGGTTTCGCCGAAGCTGATCTCCAGGCCATGAGCCTTTTGCCCGGCCCTCGCCACTGCGTCCTGCCACTGAGCCAGCGTCGCACGCGGATTGCCGTCATCGGGATGGTTCTGGATGTGGACTCGCATGGTCTGCTCCTGAAACTGCCGGGAGATCAGCCCTGCATTGCCTTCCAGGCCTCGAACTTGGCCAGGTTTGCCTCGTTCGGCGGATAGAGACCGAGAATATCGCCGCCCTCGGCGACGCGGTCGCGGACCCATCCATCCAGCGCCTCCTTGTCGACGCCCATTTGTGCCACCTCGGCCGCCAGATGGGCCGGAATCACGGCCACCCCATCCTCGTCGCCCACGATGATGTCGCCGGGGAAGACGAGCACGCCGCCGCAGCCGATCGGCTGCTGGATCGCCATCGGGATGAGCGCCGAGGGGCTCGCCGGGGCGGCCGGCCCCTTGCAGAAGGTCGGCATCCCCAAGGCTCGGATCTCGCTGACATCGCGCATGCCGCCATCGGCGACGACGCCGACCACGCCGCGCACCTTCATGCGGGTGGTCAGCACGTCGCCTAGCCCACCGACAGCGCCGACGCCGCACATGTCCATGACGAACACGCTGCCGGCCGGGATCTGCTGGGTCGCCTGCAGCATCGCATTGGCGGGATTGCCGATGTCGACCGTCAAGGCGATATCCTCGCGCATCGGGACATAGCGCAGGGTGAAGGCCGGCCCGACGAAGCGGCAATGGGCCGGATCGATCGGACCGATGCCCGGAATGGCGCGCATGCGCAGCCCGTATTTCTTCAGCAGGATGCCGGTGATCGCCGCCGTCGGCACGCGCTTCAGCAACTGGATCGTTTCGGGGCTGCAAGCCGTCATGGTCGTGTCCTCACGGGAGCCGGCTCGGGTGCCGATCTGTTGGAACTGTGGTTGAAGTGTCACCCTAAAGGCCGCCTCGGTTCAGGCGGCGGGCCCCGCGTAATCGCCGGTGCCGAGATCGATCAGCTCGATGCGATAGCCGTCCGGATCGTCGATGAAGGCGATGTGCACGGTGCCGAACTTGAGCGGTCCGGGTTCGCGCACGATCCGAACGCCGGCCTCCCGCAATGCCTGGCACGCACCATGGAGGTCGCGGACACCGATCGCGAGATGGCCGAAGCCGTTGCCCGGTTCGTAGGTTGATATGCCGTAATTATATGTCAGCTCGATCATCGGATCATTCGACTCGCTGCCGTAGCCGATGAAGACGTTGGTGTATTTCGCCTCGGGCACATCGACTTTCTTGACGACGGTCATGCCAAAATGCCGCGCGTAGAATGCAACCGAGCGATCCAGGTCTCCGACCCGGATCATCGTGTGCATGATCCTGAAGCCGTTCGTTGTAGTGCCCGTCATGTCGTTCCTCGCGGCCGGTCCGTCCCCCGTCGCCTCGGACGACGCGAAGAGCACCAGCGGTTATCAGTTCCCATTTGAACTTTATCAGTTCCTATGTAATCATCTGCCGATTGTTCGGGCTGTCAATTGTAAATCGATGCTGGGCGTCGGTTGCCCCGGCCGGCTAAAGTTTGACACCGCCGCCGACGTCCTGCAGCGGCGCCGGCCGCAAGGGAGACAAGGTTGATCACGATGAGCGAAGCGACCGACGCAGCGGGCACGAAGCGGCGCGAGGGAAACCAGGTTCCGGTGATCGAGCGCATGCTCGACCTGCTGGAGATCATCGAGCGGCGCCCGGCCGGCACCTCGATCCGCGAGTTGAGCGAGTTTCTCGATATGCCGCGCTCGACCGTCTACCGCATCCTGAATACCCTTGAGGCGCGAGACGTCGTCAGGAGGAGCGTTTTGGGCTCCTACCTGCTCGGGCCGCGTCTTCTGTCCCTGGCCGCCAATGTCGTGACCGGGCATGATTCCGAGCTGGTCAAACTCGCCAACACTCATCTCGAGCGCCTTTCCCAAGCCACCGGCGAGGCGAGCAAGCTCTCGGTGCTGGATGGCGACGGCGTCCTGGTCATCGCGGTTGCGCATAGTTCCGGCGCCTATGGGCTGACCGTCAAACCTGGTCGGCGTCTGCCGCTGCATGCCGGCGCAGCCAGCCGGGTCTTGCTTGCTCATATGGACGGCGGCGACATTGCTCGGATCCTGAACAGTCCACTGCCGCGCTATACAGACAGGACGATGTGCGAACCCGAGGAGATCGGCAGGAGTCTTGCCCAGATCAGGCGGTCAGGCTCGGCCCTCGACGATGGTGAATTCTCAGTTGGCGTGATGGCGGTCGCAGCTCCGGTTCATGATCGGCAGAACAAGGTTGTGGCAGCGGTCAGCATCCCTTTTCTGCGCATCCAAGATCGCTCGCGCATCGAGACGCTGCGCACCGCCGTCACCGGGGTTGCGAAGCTGATCTCGCAAGAACTACTGAACCGCCCGACTCACTCAGGGTAAGGGCTGAGCGGGCTTGGCTGCAGGGGCCCGGTCTCGTTAAACCGTTCCTCGATGGCCGCTTCCGGCCGATTGTTTTGGTGCCCTGCGCGCTGACATCGCTCATCTTCTCCTCGACACCGCCCGCGTGCTCGATGACGAGCCCCCCGCCGACGCGAGCGGTTTCGCCGAACGGGTGGGCAGAGTGGTCGCGAGAGCCGGAAAAGGCTGAATGATGCAATTTCAGATGAGCGCGGACAGGTCCCACCTACTTTCTTCGGTCGCGGCGAGCGGGGGAACTTTCCGCTGCGCTGCTAGCACGTGCATACTCCGCTTCCTGGCGCTGAGTTGAAGTCAGCTCTTGGCGCTCGACGGCAACGACACAGCTTTTGGCGAACCTAGACCGTATGAAAACGAAAGGTCGTGCTGCGGCGGTAGGCTTCGCCTGCATCCAGTCTCGTGGACGGATAGTCCGGCCGGTTGGGTGCGTTTGGCCAAGCTTGTGGTTCAAGACAGAAGGCCTCGGACTGGCGATGGAGGCGCCCGCCTTTCCCTCCCGAACCGCCATCGAGAAAGTTGCCCGAGTAGAACTGTAGGCCAGGCTGGTCGGTGATCAGGTCGAGGGCACGGCCGGAGACCGGGTCGACGACGCGGGCCGCGAGCCGCGGCGCGGCCGAGACCTCGTCGGCCAGGACGAAGCAGTGGTCGTATCCGCGAGCGCGCCGCAATTGTTCGTGGTCGGCGCGGATGGCGGCGCCGATCGTCCGTGGCGAGCGGAAGTCGAATGGTGTACCGGCGACATTCGCCGGCGCGCCGAGCGGGATCAGGCCGGCATCGACCGGCAGATAGCGATTGGCGAACGGCGTCAGTTCGTGATCCAGGATGTCGCCGCCGCCGACCGCCCCGCCGAGGTTGAAGTAGCCGTGATGCGTCAGGCTGAGGATCGTCGGGCGATCGGCCGTCGCCTCGAATGCGATCGTCAGTTCCTGCGGGCCGGTGAGCCGGAAATGGACCCGCGCCGCCAGTGCGCCCGGAAAGCCGCCCGCCCCATCCGGGCTCGTATGGCTGAGCGTCAGCGACGGCATCGGGTCGCAACCGATGCTCTCGACGGTCCAGAGCATCCGGTCAAAGCCATCCGCGCCACCATGCAGAGTGTTCCTGCCGTCATTGGCGTCGAGTTCGTGCCGGACGCCGTCGAGCGTGAAGGTCGCGCCGGCGATGCGGTTGGCATAGCGCCCGACCGTCGCCCCGAAGAAATCCCGCCGCGTCAGATAGGGCTCCAGCGTGTCGTGGCCGAGTACCACGTCGTCGCACCGCCCGTCGCGATGCGGCGCCCAGAGAGCCTGCACGGCCGCGCCCCAGGTGATGATCGAGGTGGCGAAGCCGGCCTCGCCGCGAAGCGTGATGCGCTCGACCGGGCGCCCGTCGGGCAGGTCCCCAAAAACATCGCGCGAAATAGGCTCCGACATCTCGGGCAACCTCGTTCTCACCACGCGAAATCTTCGACGATGGATCGCCGGCCGAGCATGAACGCGTCGGCCAGCAGCGCCAGCGGCACAGTATCGACATCGCTGGCGCCGGAGCGGACCAGCTCGACGAAGCGGTGATAGACGCCGCGATACTCCTGCTCCGGCTCGTCGACGAGAACCTCGCCAGTCCTTCGTCTCCTTCCGGCTGGGCTACGGCGCGGCGATGTCGATGGTGCTGCTGCTGATCCTGGTCACGATCAGCGTCGTGCAGTTGCGGCTGCTGCGCACGCCGGAGGGCATCTGATGTCCCGCAAGTCCGCCACAGCCCGCCGCAGGGCTTTTGCCGCCACCCGCTATCACGCTCTCGGGCTCTTCATTTCCCTGCTCTTCGTCGCGCCGATCGCCTGGAGCGCGCTGGTTTCGTTCAAATCGTCGGCGGAAGCCGCGCGCCCGCCGCTGCCGCCGTGGCCGGTCGAGGGCTTCAGCACGCAAAGCTACGAGAACCTTGCGAAATACGGCGTCGGCATCTGGACCTATGCCGGCAACAGCCTGACCGTCGCCGCGGCAACCGTAGTGGTCATCGTGATCATCAGCCTGCTGGCGGGATACGGCTTCTCGCGCTTCAAGTTCCCGCTGAAGAACGTGCTGTTCGTACTCATCATCTCAACGGTGATGATCCCGTTCCAGTCGATCCTGACGCCACTCTTCCTGATCCTCACGCGGCTCGGCCTGCAAAACACGCTGCCCGGGATCGTTCTGATCTATGTGACGCTGCACCTGCCCTTCTCGATCTTCATGATGCGCAATGCCTTCGACGCCGTGCCGAAGGAGATCGAGGATGCGGCCCGCGTCGACGGCGCCTCGGTCCTCCTGATGCTGCTCGGGTGATGCTGCCACTGGTGCTGCCGGGCGTGGCGACGGTCGCGATCTTCGCCTTCCTGGCCTCCTGGAATGAGTTCCTGGCGGCGCTGATCCTGCTGACCGACCAGAAGAAATACACCCTGCCGGTGATGATGGCCGCGGTTCGCTCGGGCCAGTTCGGCACCATCGACTGGGGCGCAGTGCAGTCCGGCGTGATGCTGATGATGGCGCCGTGCCTCGCGCTTTTCCTTCTGCTGCAGCGCTACTAGATCCGCGGGCTCACCGCGGGCGCCGTCAAGTGAACCTTCTCGACAACCAAGCGGTGACATCATGACCTCTCACGACCAGCCTCGGGCCAGCGGCTACAGGCCGCCAGCTGTGCCCGACGTCGATGTTCGCGGCTTCTGGGGCGAGCGCATCGACGCCGTCGCCGACAGGACGGCGATGATCCTCTATGACCGCTGCGTCGCGGCCGGCATGTTCGACCAGATCGATCCGGCCCGGCCGGTGCCGCCGGTGAAGATGCCCTGGCACATGCGCGCGGATGGCGCACCCGACACCGTCAACGTCCAGATGTTCTGGGATTCGGACGTCGCCAAGGTGATCGAGACTGCGGCTTATGCGCTCTACCGCAAGCCCAATGCCGATCTCGAAGCGAAGATGGACGCGAGTATCGAGATGTTCGCAGGCCTCCAGCAGCCGGACGGCTACATGAACTCTTGGTTCGTCAGGATGCAGCCGGGCCGGCGCTGGACCAATCTGCGCGACTGCCACAAGCTCTATTGCGCCGGCCATCTGATGGAAGCGGCGGTGGCCTATTTCCACGCCACCGGCAGGCGCAGGCTGCTCGACGTGATGTGCCGCTATGCCGACCATATCGACGCAACTTCGGGCCGAAGCTCGGCCAGAAGCCCGGCTATTGCGGGCATGAGGAGGTCGAGCTCGCGCTGATCCGGCTCGGTCGCACCACCGGCGAGCAGCGCTATCTCGACCTCGCGCGCTATTTCGTCGAGCAGCGTGGCCAGCAGCCGCATTACTTTGATGTCGAGGCGGCGGCGCGCGGCGTCGATCCCGCCCAATGGCGCCACAAGACCTATCTCTACAACCAGTCGCATCTGCCGGTGCGCGACCAGGGCAAGGTCGTCGGCCATGCGGTTCGGGCCATGTATCTCTATTCCGGCATGGCCGATGTCGCGACCGAGTTCGGCGACGACGGCCTGACGGCGGCGCTGGGCGGGCTCTGGGAGGATCTGACCTCCAAGCAGATGTATGTCACCGGTGGCATCGGCCCGGCGGCCAGCAACGAAGGCTTCACCGACTATTACGACCTGCCCAACGAAAGCGCCTATGCCGAGACCTGCGCGGCGGTGGCGCTGGCGATGTGGGCGAGCCGCATGCTCGGGCGCGGGCCGGATCGGCGCTACGCCGACATCATGGAGCAGGCGCTCGACAACGGCGCGCTGTCGGGGCTTTCGATCGACGGATCGCGCTTCTTCTACGACAACCCGCTGGAGAGCCGCGGAGGCCATCATCGCTGGACATGGCATCGCTGCCCCTGCTGCCCGCCCAACATCGCCCGCACGGTGACGGCGATCGGCAGTTATATGTACGGCGTCTCGGCGGACGGAATCGCCGTGCATCTCTACGGCGCCAGCACGGCGCGGCTCAGTGTCGGCGCGGAGGTGGTGACGCTCACGCAGGATACGAACTATCCGGCTGACGGAAAGGTGGCCGTCACCATCGGGCTGGATCGGCCGGTGCAGTTCACCTTGTCCCTGCGGATGCCTGGCTGGTGCGGTCAAGCCTCCGTCACGCTGAATGGCGAGACTGTGCCGATGACGGAGGGCCGCGATGGCTATGTGCATCTCGCCCGTGAATGGAAGGATGGCGACCGGCTCGCGCTCGACCTGCCGATGCCGGTGCGCGCGCTCCATGCCCATCCGGCGGTCAAGGCCGATCTCGGCCGGGTCGCGATCGCGCGCGGGCCGCTGATCTATTGCGCCGAGGAGGTCGACAATGCCGCCGACCTCAACGCCCTGATCGCGCCGGCGGACCTCTCTGGCGCCAAGACGGTTCAGATGCCCGATCTCGGCGGGGCAGTGGCGATCGATCTCCCGGTGCGGCGCGAGCAATGGCCGCGACGGGAGGGGCGCCTCTACGATACGCATCCGCCGGATCATGCCGCGACGACGGCGCGCCTCGTGCCCTATCACCTCTGGGACAATCGCGAACCCGGCGAGATGCTGGTCTGGATCAGGGGCGGCCGATGAACGCGCAGCACGATCCGGCGCAGGACAAGGCCACCATCGAACTGAAGGGCGTGCGCAAGAGCTTCGGCTCGGTCGACGTCATCCATGACCTCGACCTCAAGGTCGAGGGCGGCGAATTCGTCGTCTTCGTCGGGCCGTCCGGCTGCGGCAAGTCGACCTTGCTGCGCATGATCGCTGGGCTGGAAGAGGTCACCGACGGCGACATCCTGATCGCAGGCCGGGACGTGACGGATCTCGACCCGGCCAAGCGCGGGATCGCCATGGTCTTCCAGTCCTATGCGCTCTACCCGCATATGAGCGTACGCGAGAATCTGGCCTTCGGCCTGGAGATCGCAAAAACGCCTGCGGCCGAGATCCGGCGGCAGGTCGAGGCGGCGGCCGAGATCCTCAAGATCGGCCCCTTGCTGGAGCGCCGGCCCGGCCAACTTTCGGGCGGGCAGAGGCAGCGCGTCGCGATTGGACGCGCGATCGTGCGCAAACCGCTGGTCTTCCTCTTCGACGAGCCGCTCAGCAATCTCGATGCCGAGTTGCGCGTCAGCATGCGCGTCGAGATCGCGCGTCTGCATCGCGAACTCGGCAACACGATGATCTACGTCACGCACGACCAGACCGAAGCGATGACGCTGGCCGACCGCATCGTGGTGCTGCGTGACGGCAGGATCGAGCAGGTCGGCTCGCCCAGGGAGGTCTATGAGCATCCCGCCAATCTCTTCGTCGCGGGCTTCATCGGCTCGCCGCGCATGACCATCATCGACGCAACCTGCCTGACCGCGAACCGGGTCAGCATCGCAGGAACGGAGATCGCGCTCGACCGCCCCATGCCCGCCGCGCCGCAGGAGGCGATCAAGCTCGGCATCCGCCCTGAACACTGGGCGATCACGGACAGCCAGGACAATGCGCTGCCGGCACGGGTCGAGTTCGCCGAATATCTCGGCAGCACGCGATATGTTCATTGCAAACTCGCCAACGGAGACCTCGTCACCATCGAGCAGCGCGGCGGCCAGGACGCCAGGCCGGGCGAAAGCATCTGGTTGAGCTGCCACCAGCCGGCGCTGAAAATCTTCTCGATGTCCGGCGAGGCAAGGTGAACTGCATGGCGCAGAGACATCTTCCGCTGCCAATCGGCTGCGCCCGCCGGCGGTATCGAGCATGTGTCGAACATCTTGCAGGATGACGCCGAGCCAGGCGGCACTGCAAGGAGCAATGTTTGAAACTGTGGAGGCGGTCTTCAGAACGCCGGAGGTAACCGTCCGCTTTCGGGCAGAGCCCTAATGTCCGCAAATGGCGCCAGCCTGCCGTCTGTCCGCTCGGCTCGAAGCGTCTTTACCCGCGAAGTCTTGGATCAAGGATGTCGCGCAGGAAGTCACCCAGCACATTGGTCGCCAGGACGAGAGCGAAGATCACAAGGCTCGGGATGATCGCAACATGCGGCGCGAAGAAGAAGAAATTGATGCCTTGAGCCGCCATTGTTCCAAGCTCAGGCGCCGGCGGCTGCGTGCCGAGGCCGAGAAAGCCGAGCGAGGCTGCGAGGAGGATGGCCTGACCGAGCCGAAGCGTCAGGAAGACGACGATGGTCGAGAGGCAATTCGGCAGGATGTAGCGAACCAGCAGTCCTCTATCCGTCAGGCCGATGACCCGTCCGGCGGCGATATAGTCTTGTGCGATGACCGTCAGCGCCGCGCCGCGAGCGATCCGCGCCATGAGCGGGATGGTGGAGATCGCCAGTGCGATGATCACCGACTGCGTGCCCGCGCCGATGATCGCGGCGATCGCGAGCCCGAACAGAATGGCCGGGAACGAGAGCAGCACGTCCATCAGGCGCATGATCAGCCCGTCCAGCCGCGGATAGAACGCTGCCAGCATTCCCGCCGCGGTGCCCAGTGCGCCGCCGATGGCGATCGCGCAGAAGCCCATCAGACCGGTGAGCCGAAGGCCGAACAGAACGCGGCTGAAGATGTCTCGCCCCTGGCCGTCGGTGCCGAACCAATGGGCCGCGCTCGGGGGCTGCATCACCTGCGTCATCTCGATCCGAAGCGGGTCGTATGGCGCCAGGACCGGTGCGAACAGCGCCCCGGCTGCCAACACGACGAGCATGCCGAGGGCGGCGGCGGCAAGCGGATCGGCCGCGAGGCGTCGCAGCAGCCGCGCATGATTTCTCTGCGGAAGGGCGGAGCCCGGTACCAGTGTCATCGGGCCTGGATCCTCGGATCGAGCACGGCATAGAGCAGATCGACAATGATGTTGATCGCGATGAAACCGAGAGCCAGGGCGATGATCGCGCCCTGGGCCACGGGAAGGTCGTTGGCGACGATCGCGCCCACGGCGAGGCGGCCGACGCCCGGCCATGAGAAGATCGTCTCCGTGACGATGGCGCCGCCCATCAGATAGCCGATCTGGAGCCCGATCAACGTCGTCACCGGGATCATGGCATTGCGCAACGCATGGCGTCCGACGATCAGGCGCTCCTCCAACCCCTTGGCCCGCGCCGTCCGGATGTGGTCCGCCCCCAAGACCTCGAGCATGGAGGTGCGCGTGATCCGCGCGACCGGGCCGACGAAGATCAAGCCCAGGCATAGCGAGGGCAGCACCGCATGGCGAAAGCCGTCGAGGGTCCATAGCGGGCCGCCGCGCCCGGTGAAGGGCAGCCATTGCAGCTGGAAGCCGAAGATCCACAGCAGGACCATGCCGATCAGGAAGACGGGCAGGGAAATGCCGGCGACGGCCCCGCCGATGATCAGCCGGTCGAGGAAGCCGCCTCTCGCTACCGCGGCGGCGACACCGAGCAGGATCGCCAGCGGCACGGCCCAGACTAGGCAGAGGGCCATTAGCTCCAGCGTCGCCAGGAAAGAACGGGACAGTTCTTCCGCCACTGACATGTTGTTGACAAGCGATGTGCCGAGATCGCCTTGCAGGATGCTGCTGACATAGCGCAGGAATTGCTCCCAGAGCGGGCGGTCCAGCCCCATTTCGCTGCGGATCTGGGCGATGACCGCGGCGCTGGCCGTCGGCCCGGCGCGCACGGTTGCCGGATCCGACGGGATGAGGTTGAGCAGGGTGAACCCGATCAGCAGGACGCCGAAAACCACCGGGACCGCAAGCAGCAGGCGTTGCGCCGTGTATCTCAGCATGGGACTGCCTTTCGGGTTCGCTTGCGATCAGGCCTGAACCGGCTCGGGGGCCTGGCGAGGCTTGACGTCGTTCGGGCGCAGGACCTGCACGAGGAAGTGTTCGAGCTGCGGCTCATAGGCCTGCCAGAGCTGACGCAGCTTCGCCTGCGGCTCGGGCTCGAGGTCGACGCGCAGATCGACCAGCGGCCAGTCCTGCTCGTCGACGACGAGGAGAGCGGCCGACATGATCGGCTGCGTCTCGCCCCCCGCGGCCAGGCCGGCGTCGATCGCGCCCAGCAGCTTCTCGACGAACGGCACGCCAGCGGCGCCCTCGAAATATTCGACCATCGCCTTGGGCACGTCGCGGTTCGCGATTACGTTGCCGGTCGAGACGCAGTTGAAGCCCTGATAGCCCGAATTGATCGAAGGGATCTTTGGCCCGGTATAAAATGCCGTTCCGCCGTTCCGGTCGATCGCTGCGACCTGGCGCTGATCAGGAAATTCGCTCTCGTCGATGAGGCGACGCACGGTCTCCTCGGCGCTGAGCCCGGCCGACAGGAAGTCGAGCCCCTTCGGGCCGAGGCGGATGTCGCTGCGGTGCTGCGAGGTCACGGCACCGACCTTGGCGCGGGCCCAGGGGCAGCGGTTTCCGACGGCAATGCTCGACGTGGCGATGCCGATGCCGAACATCCCCGTCTTTTCATCGCGGGCGATCAAAGAAAATGTCATCTCGTTCGAACTGGTCGCGCGGACGCCACTCGCCCCAGCAGAATGGGCCGGTGCCGTTCAGGCCCTTGACGCCGAAATCGGCGCCCAGCTTCTCGACATTGGCGCGGTCGATGATCGAGCCGAAGCTCTGCGCGAGGTGAAGCAGGAGCTCGTTGTGCGGCTCCTTCAGCGTGTAGATGACCGTCGTGTCGTCCTTGGCCGTGATGTCGGCGACCTTGCCGAGGCGCCAGGCGGCCGGGGACCGTGTCTCGGGCGCGATCAGACGCTTGAGCGAATAGACGACATCGGCGGCCGTGAGCGGCTTGCCATCGCAGAACTTCACGTCGTCGCGCAGATTGAATGTATAGGTCAGGCCGTCACCGGACAGGGTCCACGACTTCGCCAGCAGGGGATGGAGCGTCTTTTGGTCGTCCTCGACCGAGACCAGCGTGTCCGCCATCATAAACAGGATCTCGGCTGCGCCGCGGCCGGTCGACTTGTGCGGGTCGAAGCCGACGGAATCGTTCCTGACCAGGATGGTCGCCGTCCGCTCCTTCGCCGGCGGATTGGCTGCCGGTGCCGGCAGGGCGCCGAGAAGAAGCGCCGCTGCGATAAGACAAGCCCGAGCCATAGCCATTATTCTCCTCCATTGTTGGTTGCGAGATAGTCGATTGCCGACAGCGCATGGACGCGCAGAACGGCGAAAAGCTCGTCGAGCGTGACGTGCTCTTCGCGGTGGCCCATCGTCTTGGGAGAGGGGCCGTAGAGATAGGCCGGAACCCCGCGCCAGCGCCAATAGCGAGCGTCCGAACCGCCGAGGCTGACGATCGGCACAGCCTCCCGCCCGGTCACCTGCCGTGTGTTGGCGCGCAAGATGCCGACCATGTCGCCCTCGGGGTCGCACCAGCTCGAGGGATAGCTGTGGTCCGGCCGCGTCTCCCGCGTCACCATCGGATAGCGGGCGATAATGCCGGCGAGTTCGCTCTCGACCCGCTCGATGCTCAGGCCGGGCGGCATCCGGACCTCGACTTCGAGCAGGCACTCGTCCGGCAGCATGTTGACCTTGAGCCCGCCGCGGATCACCCCGATATTCACCGTCGTGCGGTCGGCGATGTCGGCCGCGCCGTCGCCGAGGCTGATATTCATCGCCTCACGTGCCGGCGCGGAGCCGATCACGGCACTGACCGTTTCCGGCAGTTCGGGCAGGAGCGCCGCTAGCGCCTCCAGATCCGTCGCCAAACGACAGGCAATCTTGATCGCGCTCTCGCTGAGATGCGGGTAGGCGCCATGGGCTCCGCGGGTGCGAACCGTCAGCGCCATCCGCAGTGCGCCCTTTTCCCCGAAACGCAGCGTGGCGAGCCCGCTCGGCTCGCCGTTGAGACAGCAATCGCCGATCACCTCTTCGGGGATTGTCTCCATGAGGTGGCGCGTGCCGTAGCGGCCGCCGGTCTCCTCGTCGGACACCACCGTCAGCGTCAGGCGTCCACGCAGCACCGGCATCAGCTCGGCAAGGTAGCGGTAGGTGTAGATCGAGGCCGTCGTACCGCATTTCATATCCGCGGCGCCGCGCCCGTATATGCGGCCATCGGTGACTTCGCCGCTCCATTGGCTGCGCTGTCCCGGCAATTCCTCGATCGCTGGGAAGACGTCCATATGCCCGTTCAGGACGAGGTGTCGCCCCGGTTGCGCCGCCGAGACCGAGCCGACGATGTTGGGCAGATGCTCCTGGGCGCTCAACACGCGAAACGGCAATTCGCGTTCGGTGAGGAAGCGCTCGACATGGGCGCTAGCGAGCCGCGTATCGCCGGGAGGGTTCGGCGACTTGGCCTGCAGGAACGCCGAGAGGAAGGCGATGATCTCTTCGCGATCACGCTCGATCCAACCGAGCACGCGCTGCTTCAAACTATCTGCTTCGGTCACGATAAATCCGCTTGTTAGCGCTAACGTTATCGCTAACATCCAGGTTTATGTTTTGCCCGCTGTCAAGTAGGGTACGACTCAAACAGCCTCAACGATGCGCAAAAGGCGTGCAGCAGAGCCGATCAATGAACCATGATCCCGTGAAGCGACTACCGGGCTGGGCCACCATGTCCGATGTCGCGCATGCCGCCGGCGTCTCGCTTATGACGGTCTCGCGCGTCTACAAGAACCCGTCCGCCGTGAGCGCCGGGACGCGCGCGCGCGTGTTGAACGAAGGCGAGCGCCTGGGCTTCGTTCCGAACATGCTCGCCGGCAATCTCGCCTCGGGCCGCAGCGCCATGATCGGGATCGTCGTGCCATCCCTGCGCAACTCCAATAACGCCAACAGCATTCAGGGCATGGCTGATCGCCTCAGGCAGGCCTCCTATCAGTTCATGATCACAAACACCGGCTATTCGCCGGATGCGGAGGCCTCGGCGGTAGAGGCGTTCATCCGCCGGCGCCCGGACGGCCTCGTGCTGACGGGCACCCGCCACAGCGATGAGACCTACGCGCTGCTGCGCGGCTCCGGCCTACCCGTCGTCGAGGTCTGGGAGACTGAAGGGCCGATCATCGACATGGCGACAGGGTTCCGAAACCGCGAGGCGGGAACCGAGATTGCGAACTACCTGATCGCCAGGGGCTACGATCGGATCGGATATGTCGACTACCCCGTATCCGGCCTGCGGCGCTACGAGGCCCGCCGAGACGGAGCGCTGGAAGCGCTGCGTCAGGCGGGCCTGCCGGCCGATATCGTGGTTTCACCCGTGTCTTCGGACGGGACGGAGGATGCATCTAGCTTTCGTGGAGGAGCGAGCGGGCTGCAGCAGTTGCTCGATGCTGGCGGTGTGCGGGCCGTGCTCTGCGCATCGGATCTCCTGGCCGTCGGTGTCATCTTCGAGGCGCAACGCCGCGGCATGCGGATCCCGGAGGATCTCGCCGTTGCAGGGTTCGGCGACTTCGAGATCGCGGCCGAGATCCCTCCCGGTCTGACGACCGTCAGGACCCAAGGCTATCAGATGGGTTGGGCGGCCGCTGACATGCTGATCTGCCGCATCGAGGGCTCGCCGATCGATGCGGCGATCAAGAATGTAGATTATGCTCTTGTACAGAGAGGCAGCGCCTGAGCGAGCTGGGTTGCGGGTAATTTAGCCGGCCCGGCACTACGCCCGATGGCCGCTGGTATTTTGGCTGCCGCCGTCGTGTTTGTGGGCGCGAATTCGGCCTCCGCAACTGCCTGCAATGCGCATCGCGTCCCGCACCGGGAAGGTCCGGTTTCGGACGAGGAGCTAGAGTTCGGTTCTGGCGCAAGCGGCGCTTTTGCGATGTCCGGAACGCCGCATCACGGGAAAGGCGGGCAGCACGCCACCTAATTTCTTGGCAATATCAGGAGCTAACCCCTTCCAATTCAGATTCTTAACAAGCGTTTGGTGGTCTTTGCTGCTGAATGCCGCATCGTTCCTTCCTTCATGGCGCGACGATCTCGCCAAATGTTAGGCCCGCACTCTACCGATTTTGCGGTCTCGAGGTGTCACGAGCCGACACGCACGGTTATGCGTGGCCTCGGTCGCCTTTACCCGTTGAACGGGCGTCGGATCCGAGGCCTAATGCCGGGCTGGACGGTGAAACCTGCATACGAACAGACAGAGCTGCGGCGAGCTCATCTCCTGCCAGACAGGACAAAGAAATTTGCGATTGCTTGCGCGCCTATTCCAGAGGTTGCTCATTTTCTGCCTGGGCGCCTTCAGCGTCTGGCTGATAGTCTTCGTCGTATTCGATACGGCGGACCACCGACTTCCGTGGATCCTGGCAGTAAGCCTCACTTACGGGCTGGCAGCCTATGTCATTTTGCCAAACGTGGTCCGAATGGGGCTGAAAGTTCTTCACCGGAGACTTATCCCTAGATACACGATCACCGGAGATGGCTTGCCCGGCGATCCGGTAAACCTCGTCCTCATCGGCACCCTTCAACAACTCTGCGATGCGTTTGCAACGGCGGGCTGGTCAACAGCCGATCGTTTGGGAGTCGCGAGCACGTGGCGAATGATACGCGCGTTTTTGCTCAACTCTCCGTATCCCACAGCTCCTTTCAGCTCCCTCTATCTCTTTGGACGGAGGCAGGACATTGGTTTCCAAGAGCCGATCAACAACAGCCCGCGCAAGCGCCATCACGTCCGTTTCTGGGCGTTGAGTCTCGCCCACTCGGAGGATGATATGGCAGCCGCGAGCTTCTGGTTGAACACGGATAAACCATCGACCGATCAGCGCGTGCTGTGGGTTGGGGCGGGCACCAGAGACACCGGCCTATCGCTGGCCCGACTAACGCTCCAAGTCACCCATGCGACCGATTCAGACACGAATGCGGAACGCAACTACGTCGTCACCCAGTTAAAGGCAAAGCGGGTGATCGGGGAGGTCGCATTGCACCAATCCGGATCACGGTTGCAGACCGGAAAGGTTAACCACTACATTACCGATGGCGAGATCGCCTTCGCTAGCCTGATGGAAAATTGAACAAGGATCTGTACGGCCGCTACTCTCGCTCGGATTCGTGGATCCGCGCTGGGAATCGGTGGGCACCCAAGGCGGCAGTCGAGCTTGAAACCGCTTGCCGACAAGAATTGCAAGACCAGCGACGTTCTGGCTCGCGGTCTCTGCACTCGCGTTGGAAAAGTCCGCGCGATGATCGGCTTCAGTGAGCCATCGCTCAGCCCCTCCAGGACGAACGCCTTGGGCGCACCGGATCTCCTGTGATTTCGTGGACCAGATAGCCGCGCAACGGCAGACCTTTGCTCAGCACATTGAAGAGGGGGAAGGGCGTCGCCTCGGAGCTCTTGCCGCCATAGTTGATGAGGATGCCGCCTCGGATCATCGCGGCGGTGAGCGGCATGAAGGCGGGGACGCCGACTGCGTCGAAGACGGCCCGAATGCCAACCTCGCCGGTGATCTCCTTCAGCCAGGCTTCAATATCCGCCTCGGCGGAAGCAACGACACGGGCGGCGCCGGCCTTGCGCAGCGCCTCAGTAGGGGCGGCTGCCCTACGACGTGCACGCACTCTGGTTGCAGACGCCGCATTTGCCGCCGAAGGTCGTGTCGCGATCGACGCGCTGGCGGCGGAGCTGCCGGGGCTGATGCGAAGCAGCACCGGCGCTGGTTTTGCCCAAAGCGGATCAGTCGCGGCGCCGACCGTTTTTCGACCAGGAAGATCTCTCCTAAGATGCTTCCATTCGGCTGCCGTAGCCAAAAGGGTCGAAGCAACTCCCCGAAGGTCTCAGCGTCCGCTTGCCGGCAAGGCGCCAAGTTCCGCTTATGGCGCCCTCGCTACCTCGGTCCCGCAGCTTCGACCTGAGCACGCCTGCCCAACTCGGCCGATCGCGAGAGCCACATGTCCGCAGGCGCAGCGAATAATTCATGGGTGCCTATCCTCCGCGACCTTGCGGGAAGGGTTCGGCGAACGGCATCAACCTCAGGCTAAGATGCGGCAATGCCTGCGCCCGGCCATGAAGTGCGAGCCGGGTGCCGGAATGGATCTTGGCCGACCGAGCAACAGCTGATCTTTGCAGGCTCCGAGCGGCGCCGGGCCGAACAGCATCTGGCCGACCGCCTCGAGCGCGCATATTCTTCCTCGCTTCCTCCCGATGGTGCCAATCCTATCGGCGAGAACGGGCTTCTGGGCATCGCCATGCGTGTCGAGGACGGTGGCCAAGCGCGGAACCCCGATGGCCCCAATCAACGCGATCAGGCAGGTCGCGACGATCCCCCGGCGATTTTGTCCAACTAGAACAGAAACTCGTCGGCCTCGGCTTCCGCCGCGACGGTAACCGGCGTACGCGCCTCCTGCGCCAATCCGCATCGTTCGAGCACAGCATTGTGGATCTGGCGTTCCGCCGCCATGGTGTAGCTCGGCCAGATCACTCGCGCGATGAAATCTCCCGCCTGCGCGAGCAGATGCGTCTCCGGGAGTTGCGCTCCGGCCGCGAGCAGCAGCTCACGGGCCGCCCCCGTGATGAGATCGCGCATAGCTCCGGTGCTCGAGAAGGATAGCCCGGCCTGCTGGATCACGGCGCCGAACCTCTCGCCCTGCCGCAGCAACTCGTCCAGGCTCGCACCGAGCCGATCGCCGCTGTGGCGCATGATGGCGAGCGAGTTGCGCATCATCTCGTCGCACGCGGCGAAATAGGTAGCGTCCAGCTTCCCTTCGCGCTTCAGCACCGACGAGGCGGCCTGCATCTGCGTGAACGCTGGAGTCAGCTTCCGCGAATCGGTGGCCACCTGGTCGGCCGCGAATTTCAGCTCCTGGGCGATCACCACGAGACTGCGCCCGCCGGTGCCGATCCGCGCCGCGCGCAGTCCCGCATTCATCCCGATCAGGACGATGTTCGTGGCGGTCGCAGCAAGCGCCTCGACCGTGCCCTGGCAATCATCGAGAACGCTCGCGACAGCTTTGGTGACGCGGTCGACGCCGGCGCGGGCGATGTCGCAACGGCCGAGGAGCTCAGAAGCCTCTGCCAGATCGGCCTCCAGCTCGACCAGGAACGATGCGGTGCCGCCACCGCGATAGAGCGACCTGACGAGATCGATCAGTTGCGTGGTCTCGCGGTCAAGCAGGACGAGCGCGCTGTTGATCTCTTCGACATCGGGACCGAGAGCGCCGGCTGCGCCTTCGAGCTGCGCCGATTGCAGCCGCAACAGCATATCGCCGCAGGCGAGGCGCACCGCGCCGTCCAGATCGGCCGCGCCCCCCGGCACCTCGCCCAGACGCAGCCCGGAAATGGCGTGTTCAAGCCTCTGGCGTATGCTGTCGCCGGCCTGGAGAGCGATAATGGCGCCACCGGTGGCCAATGTGATCCGGCCCGAGATCGCGGCCGCCTCGGCGGTCAGCGCGACGCTACGGCGCTGACGCTCGGCGACCTCCGCCAGCGTCTGGTCGAGCTTGCCTGCCAGCGCCGCCAGCGACTTTCCGTACCGCCCTTCGAATTCTCGCTGTGCCTTCAGCGCGGAATCGAGGAGGCTACAGAGCCGCGCCTGATCGCGCGCGCAGCGTGTGATCGTGCGCTGGGCTTCTGCGGTCAGCGTGCCGATCTCGCCGGCAAAGTCGCCGAAATCACTCCCCACCATCGGAATGGATATGGCCTCGATCCGTGCGCCGCGTGCGAGGATGGTGATGAGGCGCATCTGCTCGAGCAGCCGTTCGAGAGCCTGAGAGGCAATGTGGCTGTGGATCGACAGGTCCTGAAGCGCGCAGGTTTCGGAGGCAAGGGCGTGGTTCAGCACACGCAATTCGCCGGCGAGACGATGCAGCGCCGTGCGGGCCTGTTCGATCTCGGTGCCTGCCAGTTCGCGCGACAAGGCTCCAAGCCGCTCATTCAGGGCCTGAAACAGTTCCAGCCCGTCGCCGAGCTGCTGCCCGGCGGTGGCGAAGGTCACATCAATCGCGCGCGCATTCGCATCCAGCGACAGGATCAGCCTCGATAGTCCTTCGTTATCCCGAAACATTCTGCCCCCGACGCAATGCTACTCATCCTCAGGCGGTTTGGGCGATCTCGCCTGCCCCACCGCGCCCGAGCTGCGGCCAGGCCATGATCTCTTGAGGCACGCGCGCAAGGCCGATTACGCGCTGGGCGGCACCAAGCTCGATCGCCTCCTTAGGCATGCCGAAGACGACGCAACTCTCCTCGTCCTGCGCCAGCGTGTGCGCGCCTGCCTTGCGCATTTCGAGCAGCCCGCGAGCACCGTCATCGCCCATGCCAGTCATGATCAGGCCGAGTGCGTTGGCGCCGGCATATTGGGCGGCCGAGCGGAACAGCACGTCCACGGACGGACGGTGGCGTGAGACATGCGGGCCGTCCTTGATCGCAACGCGATACTGCGTCCCGGCGCGCTGCAGAAGCATGTGACGATTTCCCGGCGCAATCAGAACGCGGCCGGCCCGAAGCTCGTCGCCGTCCTCCGCTTCCTTGATCTCGACCGCGCAAATGCCGTTCAGCCGGCGGGCAAAGGCGGCCGTGAACTTCTCAGGCATGTGCTGCACCACCGCAATGCCGGGACATGTGACCGGCAGAGCCGTCAGGACCTCCCGAAGGGTCTCGGTCCCACCGGTCGAAATGCCGATGCAGACGATACGATCCGTCTCGCTGCGGACGCGGACGGGGACCGGTGGCGGCATGATGACATCCGCGGTCAGCTTCTTTTCGACCGGCGCACGCGCGGCCCTAGGGCGCAGCCGCGCCTGAGCGGCCGCCCTGACGGAGTGCCTCAGCCGATCCGCCGTCTCGATCAGCGCGTTGCGCGTGTCGATGCGCGGCTTCGGCAGCACGTCGACCGCCCCGGCTTCCAGCGCATCGAACAGCGCCCGCGACCCCGCCTCGGTCAAGGTCGAGCAGATGATCACCGGAATGGGCCGCTGCGCCATGATCTTGCGCAGGAAGGTGAGCCCGTCCATCCCCGGCATCTCGATGTCGAGGATCATGACGTCCGGCAATTCGCTCTGCAGACGGCGCACCGCGGCAAAGGCATCGGCTGCCGTTCCCATGACCTCGATGCCCGGATCGGCACTCAGGATCGAGCTGAGCACCTGGCGCACCGAGGCTGAGTCGTCGACGATGAGCACGCGGATCGGTTGACGGGTCATTCTGCTGCCCTCCTGAGCGCGGCGGGAGCGGCCTGATAGACGGTCGGGACGATCTGCTGCACTCCGGCGATGCCGCTGCCCGCCATCGATTCCGAATGGCCGAGCATCAGGTATCCGCCGGGTCGAAGATGCGACACCAGGCGTTCGATGACGGCCTTCTGAGTCGGCCCGTCGAAATAGATCAGCACGTTGCGGCAGAAGATGACGTCCACGTCCCGGTCGAATGGATAGCTTTCGTCCATCAGGTTCAGCCGCTCGAAATGGACTTTTCTGCGCAGTTCCGGCGCGACCCTGACGACTTCTTGCCGCGGATCCTTCGATCGCATTAGGTAGCGCTGCTGCATGGCCGACGGCACCGGCGCAACGAAGGCGCGCGGATAGATGGCCGCTCTCGCCTCGCGCAGGACCTCCGTCGAGATATCCGTGCCCAGGATCGAGAAGCGGATCGGCTTGGCGGCATTCACCAAATCCTGCAGCACCATGGCGACCGTGTAGGCTTCCGCCCCCGTCGAGCAGGCGGCGCTCCAGACCTTCAGGCCGGCCGGGAGCGAGTCATGCCGCTGCAGCAACTGCGGCACGGCGACATTGCGCAGAAACTCGAAATGGCTCGGCTCGCGAAAGAAATCGGTCTTGTTGGTGGTCACGCAATCGATCAGGTGCACAAGCTCGTCGTCGAGCCCGCCGCGTTCGAACAGATGGGCGCCATAGCCGGACACCCCTGCCAGGCCAAGCGCACGGGCGCGCTTTCGCAGCCGCCCCTCGACCATGGTGCGTTTGGTGGGTGGCAGCTTGATGCCAACCCGACTCTCGATGATCGCAGCGATGGCCGAAAAATGCTTATCAGCCAGATAATCCGAGGTGTCCGACATGGTTGGCCTCATCGGCGTCAAGCTGCCTTGCCGGCAGCGAGATCGGCCAGAGGAAGACCATCGGCTTCCATCAGGCGCTCGAGATCGAAGATGACGATGAAGGCTTCGCCCTTGCGGCCGATCCCGGCGATGTAGTTCGATTGCCAGCGGCCGCCGACATCGGGGGCGGCCTCGGTCTGGTCGGCATCGAGGCCGGTGACCTCGAAGACGCGATCGGCGACGAAGCCGACGCCCCGGGTGCGGCCCTTGACCGGCACGTCCAGGATGATGATGCGCGTCGCCTCGGTTGGCTCGGCGCGCGGCAGGCCGAGCTTCGTGCGCAGATCCACGATCGGATAGCCGGCACCGCGAACATCGATCATGCCGAGCAGGAAGGCCGGCGCATGCGGCAGCTTCGAGATCGGACGCATGTCGAGGATCTCGCGGACATTGCGGATATCGATGCCGAAGAGCTCATGATCGATGCCAAGGGTCAGGTATTGTGCGGTGTCGGCCATGGGAGACTCGCGATGCGGCTGGGGAGCCAGGCGGATTGAGGCGCGGAGAGGCCGGCCCCGCCGCCTGGGCGGGGCCGGCATGCGCTCAGGCGCGGTGGAAAGCGGCGTCGTGCTGGTCCTCGCCGTCATCCATGTCAAAGGCGAAGCCGCCATTGACGACCTTCTTGGCCGGACGTGTGCTGGAGGCAGGCGCCCGCTTCGGCTGCAGCGCGCTCGCCATGGCCGTGGCCTTGCCGCGCAGCATGGTGACGGCCCTGTCGACCCCAGCCGGGCGCGGCCCGTCCTTGCGCGCGCCGCCTTCGCCGAGCCGGAAGAAGGCAATCGTGGCCTGTAGCGTCTCGGCCTGAGCCGAGAGTTCCTCGGAGGTTGCGGAGACCTGTTCGGAGGCTGCCGCGTTCTGCTGCGTCACCTTGTCGAGCTGCTGGATCGCCTGATTGATCTGGGCGGCGCCGACATCCTGTTCGCGGCTGGCGGAGGTGATCTCCTCGACAAGCTCGGCGGTCTTCTTGATGTCGGGCACCAGCCTGGCCAGCATCGAGCCGGCCTCCTGCGCGACCTTGACGGTATCGGACGACAAGGTCCCGATCTCGGCTGCAGCCGCCTGGCTGCGCTCGGCGAGCTTGCGCACTTCCGAGGCGACCACCGCGAAGCCCTTGCCATGCTCGCCGGCACGGGCCGCCTCGACCGCCGCGTTCAGCGCCAGCAGATCGGTCTGGCGGGCGATCTCCTGGACGATGTTGATCTTGGCGGCGATCGTCTGCATCGCATCGACCGCCTTGCCCACCGCAACACCGCTCGCCTCGGCATCCTTCGCGGACTGCGTGGCCATCTTCTCCGTCTGGCTGGCGTTCTCGGCGTTCTGCTTCACATTGGCCGCCATCTCCTCCATCGACGAGGAGGCTTCCTCCGTCGAAGAGGCCTGCTCGGTGGAGCCTTGCGAGAGCTGTTCGGCGCTGGCCGACAGCTCCTGGCTGCCCGCCGACATGTTCTCGGCGGCGCTGGTCACCTGGCCGACGACATCGCGCAGCTTCTCGACCATGTTCTCGAGAGCGATGCCGAGGGTGTCCTTCTCCGACATCCTCTTCGCCTCGACGGTCAGGTCGCCATTGGAGATCGCATTGGCGACAGCGGCGGTATCGCTGAGATTCGCCGTCATCGCGTTCAGCGCGGTGACCAGATCGCCGATCTCGTCCTTGCTCTTCACGGAGATCGACTGTCCGAGGTCGCCGATCGCAACCGCGTTGGCCAGTCCGACCGCGCTCGACAGGCCGCGGCTGATCGAAAGAGCAATCCAGGTGGCCGCGATGATGGCGATCAACAGCGAGCCCAGGACGATGCCGATGAGGAGCGTCTTCGCGAAGGCCGCCTGTTCGCTTGCTTCCTTGGCGGCGGCGGCAGCCGACTGCTTGATGAAGTCGGTATACTCATCAAGGCCTGCCATCATGTCGGTGACGGCCTCGCCGCCCTCGCCCATCGAAACCGTGCTGGCCTTGATGTTCCCCGCCTCGCCCGCAACGGCTGCGATCCGGAGGGCAGCATCGATCCCCTTGTCGAAGGCAGCGAGCATGTTTGCCGGCGACACCCCCTGCTCCGCAAAGGGGGCGGCCGCCTTGGCGAGCGCGGCGCGGACGTCGCGGGCCTGCGCCTCGGCCGATTTCTGCAGCTTCTCGACCTCGGCCACGCTCGTCGCGCCGAACAACTGCCCGATCGACCGCGTCAAGCGCAGCCATTCCAGCCGCACCGACTGGAAATCGAGAGCCAACCGCAGCGCCTCCGGCGAAGCGGAAGGCTTGGTGAGCTCGTTCAGGACCGCCGTGGAGGCGACCGTGACGCCTTGGATGAGCGGCGTCATCTCGCTGCCCCAGAGTTCCGCGGCACGGTTGTTCGAATTCAGCTTGGCGTTGCGGATAACCTCGTCCTGCGCTGCGAAGAAGCGGTTGATCTTGGGCGTCAGAGCCTCCCAGCGGCGTTTTCCGGCCTCGCCGGCCTGGGCCTGGATTTGCTCCTTGAGCTTCATGGCGTCGAGGCGATTCTGAACCGCACTCGCGGCTTGAGCGAGTATCTCCTTGTCGGTTGCCGCCATGACGGCATTCTTTTCAGAACGCACCGATCTGTTCATCATGCTGCGCACGTCGCTGATCTGATCCAGCCGGTTGGTCCAGTTGATCAGCACGCCCTGCGTCTCGGACATGTCGGACAGCTTTTGATAGGAAAGCCCGCCTGCCACCATGGACAAGGCGATGACGATGCCGAAGGCACCGGCCAGTTTGGTCTTGATCGTCAATCTCATACTCAGTCCCCGATAAGCAACGTAAGGATTTCATGCGCTGGATTGGCAGCGCTTCAGCTCAGAATCTTCTCGAGATCGGGAACGATCACGAATTCGTCGTTCCACTTGGTAATGAAACGGATGAATTCAGGCCGCCAGTGCATTCCCAGGCGCGGGGTCTGCTGGATCTGGGCCGTCGAGATTTCGGTCACCTCGTAGACCTTGTCCGCCATGATCCCGAGCGCAACGGGATCACCGTCGATCTCGATCTCGACGACAACGATGCGCGTGTCCGCCGTGTCGGCTTGCCGTCCCATGCCGAAGCGCAGACGCAGATCCGCCAAGGGGATGACATTGCCGCGCACATTGATCAGCGCCGGCAGGAAGGCGCGCGCGCCTGCAACCCGCGTCGCAGGGACCGGGTCGATGATCTCGCGCACCGCCTCGGCTTCGATCGCGAAGATCTCGCCACCGAGGCCAATCATCAGGACCTGAAGCCGCATCTCCCCGGCAGGCTGCGCGCCATGGCTGGCGCTGCCCTGTGTCTGAATCCGCATCATGCCGCCTCAGGAGTCTTTTCGGTTTCGGCGCGGCTCTGGCCGAGCGAAATGAGTTGAGCGACGTCAAGAATGAGCGCAGCGGAACCGTCGCCGAGGATTGTCGCGCCCGAGAACATCGTGACATCGGAATGGAGCTTGGAGAGCGACTTGATCACGGTCTGATGGCTGCCGATGATCTGGTCGACGACGAGGCCGGCGCGCGTGTCCCCCGTCGTGGTGATGATGACCTTCTGGTGCGGGTCGGCCTCGCCATCAGCCTCGAAGAGATCGCGCAGCCTCAGGAAGGGCACGAGGTCGCCGCGGACGTTCAGGAAGTTGCGCCCGCGCGCCCGGGCGTCCTCGGCCGCGGTCAGTTCGACGCATTCCTCGATCGCCGAGAGCGGAATGATGTAGCGCCCTTCCCCGACGCGGATCAGCAACCCTTCGATAATGGCAAGCGTCAGCGGCAGCCGCAGCGTCACCGTGCTTCCATAGCCAGGCACGGTCGCAAGATCGATCGTGCCGCGCATGGCTTCGATCGTGCGCTTCACCACGTCCATGCCGACACCGCGGCCTGACAGCGCGGAGATCGTCCGAGCGGTGGAGAAGCCGGGATGGAACAGGAACTGATGGATCTCGTGCTCGCTCAAGGGCGCTCCAGCCGCGATCAGCCCCTGCTCCTCGGCTTTGGCGCGGATGCGGGCCGTGTCGAGCCCGGCGCCGTCATCCTGCACGGTGACAAGCACTTGAGCGCCGACATAGCGCGCGGCGAGTTCGATGCGCCCCGTCGCCGATTTGGTGGAGCCGGCGCGTGTCTCAGGCGCTTCGATGCCGTGGTCGATCGCGTTTCGGATGAGATGGACCAACGGGTCGGCAAGACGCTCGATCATCGTCTTGTCGAGTTCGGTATCCTCGCCGACGGTGATGAAATCGACGGGCTTGCCGAGATCGCGCGAGAGGTCGTGGACGAGACGGCGGAAGCGGCCGAAGAGCGAACCCATCGGCACCATGCGCACCCCCATCGTCGAATCGCGCAGTCCCGACGCCAAGCGCTCGATTTCCTCGGCGATCGATTTGATCGCGAGGTCGGTTCCGGAATGAGCGAGCTGGCTGAGCCGCGCCTGCGCAATGACGAGTTCGCCAACGCGGTCCATCAACTCATCGAGACGCTCGGCCTGGACGCGGACGGTCGAGGTCTTGTCCTCGCCACGGCGGACGGCCTCGCTCCGCTCACCCGTTGCACGCTCCACCGGCACGGGTTGCGACTCTTTCGCAATGGCGGCAGCGGCGGTCGCGGCGGCAACCACCCCCTCGCCCTCCATCGTCGTGGGATGCTGCGCATCCGCGCTCGCGACCGGGCCGCGCGGCGCGATGCCAAGCTTCATCTCGTCGCGGACGAACATGAAGACATCCTCGATGTCCTCACGCGAGCAGCCGTTTTCGAGCTCGACCGACCATGCGATCATGCACGTCTCCGGATCGAGCGTGCCGAGGTCCGGCAGGGCGTCCAGATGCGCGGCAACCGTGCATGAGCCGAGCGCACGGAGATCGTCCAGCAGCACCAGCGGATTGGTGCCGTTGCGCAGGATATCCGGCTCGAAAGCGATCTCGATCAGCCAGCCCGTGCCAGATGCGGCAGGCGCGGCAGGAGTCTCGTCGGCAGCAACGCTGGCGGGGGATGCTACGGCTCCTGCCGTGCCCGAGGCGATCAGGGCCTGGAGTTCTTCGACGATCGCCTCGCCAATGATCGGATCGGTCGAGTCGGGATCGTCGATCAGCGCGCGAATATAGTCCTTAGCGGCCAAGGAGACGGTGATGATGTCACGCTCCGCCGAGATCTTGCCCTTGCGGATCATATCGAAGGCGGTTTCGAAATCATGGGTGAAGGCGGCGACCCGGTCGAAGCCGAACATCGCCCCCGACCCCTTGATCGTGTGCAGCGCCCTGAAAGCCGCATCGATCAGATCGCTGTCCTGCGGCGTCTGACCGAGATCGAGCAGCGCCGCTTCCAAACTGTCCAGCAGGTCGCTGGCCTCCTGCCGGAATGTTTCAGCCGGGTCCAGCTCCATCATGTCCGCACCAGCTTGGCGACGACCGCAAGCAGTTGCTCCGGCTTGAAAGGCTTGGTGATCCACCCGGTCGCACCCGCGGCCTTTGCCTGCTGCTTGATCCCGTCATCGGACTCGGTTGTGAGGAAGACGATCGGCACTCCCGTGAAGGACGGGAGCGCACGCAAGCTGCGGATCATCTCGAGGCCGTTCATCACAGGCATGTTCAGATCGGTGATGACGAGTTCGAAGCGCTCCGCCTTCGCCTTGGCCAAGCCTTCGGAACCATCGCCCGCCTCCACCACCCTATGGCCGGAGGGCGCCAGCACGAGCTTGATCATCTGCCGCACGCTCGGGGAATCGTCGACAGTCAGAATTGACGCCATGCCACTCAAGCCTTGTTGGTGAGATTGCAGTCACCGAGCTGCGCGGGCGAGATCCCTGCGCGCGCCAGCGCGGCGTTCAAGATTTCGGACGGCCCCCGCAGACTGATGCGCTTGCCCGCGGCACGTGCGGTGCGGCCGGCCGAAACCAGGAGCTGAAGCCCGGCGAGGTCGATCATGCTGAGGGCCGAACAATCGATTTCGACCTCCGCCTCCGCCTGGACAGCAGAGCTGATCTCATCGAACAGGTGGCGCACCGTTCGGAGCGAGCAATCCCGCGGAAGCATTAACGTCAGCACGAATCGAACCTTTTATGCTTGGGCGCACGTTCCTTCCGGTCACCGAGATCTCATCTGCGATCTAATGTGGAATTCAGCCATTAGTTGGCAGAATTACACGCGAACAATTGAGATGGTTTAGACCTGAAACGTTTTAACAAGCCCAGCTTTACGTTCAATTCTGATCAATATATTAATCGCGAATCAGATGTTGCGCTGTTTGTCAGGCGGTTGCGCCCGGCGAATCCAAGTTGCGCAATCTGTCTCCTTGCTACGCCTACCGCAAAAAAAACGACGGCGGATTCAGGCGATCCGCCTGGCCTAGGAATTTCTGGATGGGTCGACACCTGGGATATCCGGCGCCGCCATGCGGCCAAGCGCGCGGCAGCAAGCTTGCCGCCGTTAATTGTCCGGGCCGCGCGCCGAGATCGAGAGTGGCGTGATGACACGACACTATCACCGCGCACCGGCGCGGCGGCAGGCACTGCATCACTTCGTCACCCACGACCCCAACGAAGCGATGGAGCACTTTGCAGCATTCGGAGCGAGCATCGCGATCTCGCAGCCGAACAGGCCCTCGGGACGCATTGAGATCAGCACGCTCAATCATGCGTCGGATGGCATTGTCTTCACCCGGACGAGCTTCGAGGATCCGGTCGAGATCCAGCCGCGGCAGAGCCCATGTGGATACGAGCTTCTGCTGGCGCTCAAGGGGGCGACAAACATCGAACTTGAGGATCGCGTCATTCGCTGCGAAAGGCTGCAGGCGGCGATTTTCGACGTCGGCGAGACCAAGGCGCTGCATCGCTCGGCTCACTCCGAAAACTATTCCGTCCTCCTCGACAGAAACCTGCTGACCAACCGCCTGTTCGAACTGACAGGGGCGCCGGTCATGCACAAGCTCAGATTCGAGGCCGAGCTCGACCTCGAGCAGCCTTCGGTCGGCGCCCTGAGATGCTTCCTGATGGGGCTCGATCTGTCGATGCTGGTGGAATTGCTGCAGGATTCCCGGCATGGCGCGCGACGTTTGAGCGCCCTGCTGGCCGATCTCATTCTCGAGGTTCTGCCCCATAACCATACCAAGGCGCTGGAACGGAGCTCCCATGTCATCGCCCCAAAGCACGTCAAGCGGACGATCGAATTCATCCGGGAGAATGCCCGCCGGCCGATCACTCCCGAGGAGCTCGCTGCGGTCGCCGGCGTCAGCTTGCGGGCTCTGCAGTACGGCTTTCAGAAGTTTCTGAGGGTGTCGATCTCGGAATACGAACGGTCGGTGCGGCTGGAGGGCGTCCGACGCGAGATCGAAGGCAATTCTGGTGAATCCGTCGGAGAGATTGCCCGCCGCTGGCGCTTCTCCAATTTCACTCGCTTCAATGCGCAGTTCGAGGCAGCCTTTGGCGTGAACGCGGTCGCGCTGCGCGCTCAACTCGGCCAATTCCCGTAATCACGAGCACCCGCGAATTGGAATCGGATGCAATGATCGGCACGTTTTCGTCGTGCTTGCGCCCGATACCACCGGTCGCGCGTGGAATGCCTGGCCGCGACGGAACTGGGACGCGATGAGGCAGGGCTTGCGGCCGGCCTACGCGCCGCGGATTCTGGGCGTATCGTTCTCATTGGAGCGCGATCGCGCCCGATGATCCGGATGGGCCGATGGTCCGGCCGCGACGGTCGGCCCGGCACGAGCATGGGATTCCGGCGAGCGGGGACCCGGTGCAACAACTGCATTCGCCACGCCGTCATTTCTGCCGAGGGTCTGGCGGAAGATCTCGCCACTGCCGATATGCTTCAGATGTCGGTGCCCTGTCCGCGGTTCCATGAACCTGACAGCGCCGGGCGATGTGCTCAGCACGATGAGCGCGTCGGTGCGGCGAAAGGGGAACGAACCCAACTCCGAAAGGTGAATCGCCATGACGAAGCTGATCATCCGCAACCCGGAGGAATGCGTTGCCGCGGTAAAACGCGCCCAGGCTTTGAGCGGCGCCACAGCGGGAAGCGAACAAGAGCAAGAGTTTGAAGCGCTCTCCCATGCGATCAAGGTCTATGAAGATTCGATCGCGATGATGCGCGGCGTTGGGCGGAAAGCCTCCGAACAACCAGAAGAGGGCGTCTCCGATATTGCCGGGCAGGAATGAGGAGACTGCCAACCCGCTGGCCGCAACGGCTAGACCGTCATCCGCGTGCCTCGGTGGCAGGCGCGCAAGATCATTCAAGTGATCGAGCGATCTCCCGGCGGCTTCGCTTCGGCGGGACTGGCTCGTTGGCTTAAGGCATGATCTCGCCCAACGCTCTTCAAGCGGTACTCGCCGCCGATATTCTGGCCGAGATGTCATTGCTTCGGGGAGATCAAAACAAAAGAAGGGGGCCGGAACTGGAAGGCCGGCTCCCTTCAGGTGGCGCGGTGCTAGGCTTATACGCCGCGCAACGGAATAACGCGGACAACGCTGCACAAGTTCCCTTTGGGTAAGCATATGCGCTGGGGAGCCGCGGTTTTCCGGCAATCCTTCCGGCAGATCGCACGGCGTTAGACCTCGCCCGGGGCCGGCCCGTCTTCGAGATCGAAGACCCGACCTTTCGATCGCGCGTGGCGCTGGCGCCGGGCTGGCGAGACGGCGCCAGCATCGGCGATTGACAACGCAAACGCCTATATTTCAAACTTAAAATATTAGACCCAGGGGAACGGGCATATGCGGGTGATCATCGTAGGTGGCGGCATCGGCGGATTGACGCTGGCGCTGATGCTTCACGCGCGCGGGGTCGCAGCGACGGTCTACGAGCAGGCCAGCGAGATCCGTGAGGTCGGCGTCGGCATCAACACCCTGCCGCATGCGATCCGGGAGCTCGCCGATCTCGGCCTGCTGCCGGCGCTCGACGAGGCCGGCATCCGCACGCGCGAGCTCGTCTACATGAATCGCTTCGGGCAGGCGGTCTGGCGCGAGCCGCGGGGCCTGCATGCGGGGGCGCCGGTGCCGCAGTTCTCGATCCATCGCGGCAGGCTGCAGCGCGTCATCCGCGACGCCGTCGCCGAGCGTCTGGGTGGCGACGCGATCCTCACCGGCCGCCGCCTGCTCGGCTTCATCCAGGACGAGGGCGGCGTCACCGCCCATTTCAGCGACGCGCGCTTCGGCGAGGCCGGCGAGACCGCCCGCGGCGACATCCTGATCGGCGCCGACGGAATCCACTCTGCCGTACGGGCCTGCTACTTCCCGAACCAGGGACCGCCGTGCTGGCAGGGCGTCCAGATGTGGCGCGGCGCCTGCGATTGGCCGGTCTTCCTCGACGGCGAGAGCATGATCATCGCTGGCGGCATGGCCGGCAAGCTGGTGCTCTATCCGATCGGCAAGGGAGCGAGCACGACCACGCGGCTCACCAACTGGGTCGTCAATATCCGCAACGGCGACCCCGAACGCCCGCCACCGAAGGAGGCCTGGTCCAAGCCCGGCCGGCTCGAGGACGTGCTGCCTTTCGCGCGCCGCTTCAGCGTGCCGGACATGGATATTCTCGGGCTGATCCGCGCGACCTCGACCTTCTGGGAATATCCGATGTGCGACCGCGACCCGCTGCCCCGCTGGACCCATGGCCGCGTCACATTGCTTGGCGACGCCGCCCACCCGATGTATCCGGTCGGCTCGAACGGCGCCTCACAGGCGATCCTCGATGCGCGCTGCCTCGCCGACTGGCTGGTGAAGGCCGAGCATCCGCGCCAGGCGCTCGCGGCTTATGAGGCACAGCGCCTGCCGGCGACGGCCGAGGTGGTGGCGATGAACCGGGTCGGCGGGCCGGAGCGGGTCATCGACGCGGTGGAAGCGCTGGCGCCGAACGGCTTCGACGATGTCGAGCGCGTGCTGGGCTATGCCAAGCGCGAGCAGATCGTGAAGTCCTATGCCGGCAAAGCAGGGTTTTCGGCCGAGCAACTCGCAGCCCGCAAGGGCTGATCAGCCGGCTTCGGTCAACTGGCGGATGCGAGCCTTCAGGCCGACATTGGCCGTCTCGCAAGCCTTGAGACGGCGCATCAGGTCGAGCGGCACCGCCGCGGCCGGCTCGGTGAAGACAATGCCGATCCGCTCGCCGCTACGCCAGACCGCGCGGGCCGAATATTGACGCTGCCGCGACGGGATTTCGATCTCGAAGGCCTGGGGCAGCGCGACCGCATCCGACAGAACCATCAGCGCGCCGGCCTCTGACAGATTGCGGATCGTGCAATCCAGGGTGGAGCGCCCGCCGTTGAAGGCGGCCACTCCGCTCAGCAGGGTGCGCTGGCGCGGTGCTCGGCGACGTTCGGCATCCATGGTGACTGCCCCTCCGCGGACTCACAACCTTAGATTGCAAAACATTAAGCAGAGGCTGCGCGCTTTTACACGCTCAACGATGGATCATCCTTAACGGCAGCGCCGGCCGGGGCTGAAGCGGCCGGTGGCGAATGGATGCCGCCCGCGCGCGGCCGCCCGCTCACGCCCCGTCGGGCGGCGGCGGCAGGAAGTCGACCTCGTGCCTAGCCGAAAGCGCGACGACATCGGCCGGCTTCTGTTCGGCCATGGAATGGATGCCCCAGAACAGATCGTAGAGCCGGCCGGTCGGCGAAACCCAGAACAGGCACTTCACCGTCGCATCGCTCTTGTTGAACAGGCCGTGCGGCACGTTGCGCGGCAGGCGGATCAGGTCGCCGGCAGTGGCGAAGCTCTCCTGCCCATCGAGCACGAGATCAAGCCGGCCCTCCAGCATGTAGACGAACTCGTCCTGCGTCGTGTGGATATGCGGCGGCACGAAGGTGCCGGGCGGCAAGGTGGCGTGCCAGGAGAAGCTGTCCTCCGACAGCGTTTTCGGCACATAGGTCTGGCCGAGGATGTTCCAGGAGATTCCGTCGAGGCCCTCATTGGCGCGCGTCACGCCGGCGGTCAGCGGCTTCATAGGTGTTTCCTCTCTGTTGAAGATCGGTTGATCGTAGAACACATCGTCATCCCGGACGCAGCGAAGCGGAGATCCGGGATCCATCGTCGAGCGCCGGCGTCCTTCGATGGATCCCGGCTCGGCGCGGCTTTCGCCGCTTGGCCGGGATGACGGCGCGGGTGCGATAACTGAAGGAACGAAACCTCGATTGTCCTGTGCCCTCTAGAAATGCAGGAAACGATCCTTCACGGCACTGTCGCTGCGTAGCTCCGCGCTGGTGCCGCGCCAGACGACGCGGCCCTTCTCCAGCACGACATGGCGGTCGGCGATCCGGACGAGAGCGTCGACGTTCTTGTCGATCACGAGAATGGATTCCCCTTCCGCCTTCAGCGCCGTCAGGCAGTTCCAGATCTCCTCGCGGATCAGGGGCGCGAGCCCCTCGGTGGCTTCGTCGAGGATGGTCAGCCTGGGATTGGTCATCAGCGCGCGGCCGATCGCCAGCATTTGCTGCTCGCCGCCGGAGAGCTGATTGCCGCGGTTCTCCCGCCTTTCCCTGAGGCGCGGGAAGAAGGCGTAAATCCGTTCCAGGTCCCAACGCTTCTTGCCGGAACGGTCGGCCGCAGTGGCAATCAAATTCTCTTCGACCGAGAGCGTCGGGAAGATCTGGCGCCCCTCTGGCACGAGCCCGATGCCGGCCTGCGCGATGTGGAAGGGCTGGGCGCCGGTCAGGTCTCGGCCGCCGAAGGCGATACGCCCGGCCCGAGTCGGCAGCAGCCCCATGATGGCGCGCACCGTCGTGGTCTTGCCCATGCCGTTGCGGCCGAGCAGCGTCACCACCTCGCCTTCGCCGACAGCAAGATCAACGCCGAACAGGATCTGCGCTTCGCCATAGCCGGCATCGAGCCCTTCGACGGTCAACATGGCGCGTAGCCGGCCTTTGTCATTCCGGGGCGCGCAGCGAACCCGGAACCCACGACTGGGTCCGACAATCCCGCAGTGTCCAAACTGGCTCGCCCGGTCGTGGGTTCCGGGTTCTTCGCTTCGCGAAGCCCCGGAATGACAAGGCGAGAGTAATAGACCGCCATCTCAGCCCTCCTCGCCGAGATAGGCCTGCCGCACGGCGGGATCAGCCTTGACGGCAGCGGGCTCGCCCGAAGCGATCACGCCGCCATAGACCAGTACGGTGACGCGGTCGGCGAGCGCGAAGACGGCGCTCATGTCGTGCTCGACCAGCAGCATGGCGTAGCGGCCCTTGAGACTCTGCAGCAGAGCGATCAGCCGCTCGCCCTCCTCATGGCCGACACCGGCCAAGGGTTCGTCCAGCAGGATGAGCT
This sequence comes from Allobosea sp. TAF32, assembly GCF_052113585.1. Lineage (NCBI taxonomy): Bacteria > Pseudomonadati > Pseudomonadota > Alphaproteobacteria > Hyphomicrobiales > Alloboseaceae > Allobosea > Allobosea sp. TAF32. The sequence continues at coordinate 576,434 of NZ_JBFRDM010000001.1, forward strand.
TCGGCCGCAGCGTCAGCGCCATCGCGATCTCCAGCGCGCGCTTCTCGCCATGGGACAGGCTGCCGGCGGGCGCATGGGCGCGACTGGCGAGACCGACCGCCTCCAGAGCCTCCCAGGCGGGTGCGTTGAGCGCCTCGTCGCGCGCGGCGTCGCGGAACAGCGAGAGCGGATGGGCGCTGTGCGCCTGCACGCCGAGCGCGACATTCTCCAGCGCCGAGAGCGAGGCGATGGTCGAGGTGATCTGGAAAGTGCGGGCGAGCCCCGCTTGCGCCCGCTTCTGCGGCGGCAGGCGGGTGATGTCCGTGCCGCCGAACAGGATCGCGCCGGAATCCGGCCGCAGCGTCCCGGAGATCTGATGCACCAGCGTCGTCTTGCCGGCGCCGTTGGGGCCGATCAGCGCATGGAGCTCGCCCGGCGCGATGGTGAGGTCGACGCCGTTGGTGACCTTGAGCGCGCCGAAGGATTTGGCGAGCCCCTTCAATGCGAGCGCCGGTTCAGCCATTGCCGGGCTCTTTGAGCTTGGCGATGAGGCCGGCAATGCCGCCACGGGTGAACAGCACGAAAAGTATGATCAGCGGTCCGTAGATCGCCTTCCAGTTCTGGGTCAGCGATGACAGCACATCCTCCACGGCCAGAAGGGCGATGGCGCCGACGATCGCGCCATAGAGCGAGCCGACGCCGCCGAGCACGACCATGAAGATCAATTCGCCCGAGCGCTGCCAGGACATGAAGGCCGGGCTGACGAAATCGGTCTGGTTGGCGAGCAGGAAGCCGGAGACCCCCGCCATCATGCCGCTGATCACATAGGCGGCGAGCCGGACATGACCGACATCATAGCCGGTCACCGTGACGCGCACGGCGTTCTCGCGGGACGCCCGCAGCACGCGGCCGAAGCGCGAGGCGACCAGCCGGCGCGCCAGCCAGTAGCAGACCGCCAGCGTGCCGAGCGCGATGTAGTAGAAGCCGGTGCGGTTGGCGAAGATCTCCCGCCCCAGGAACGTGCTCTTCTCGTAGAGCGTCAGCCCGTCATCGCCGCCATAGGCCGAGAGCGCCTGGGCGAAATAGAAGGCCATCTGACCGAAGGCGAGCGTGATCATGATGAAGGCGACGCCGCGCGTGCGCAGCGAGACATAGCCGGTGACGGCCGCGAAGATCGCGCAGACGAGCAGGATGAGCGGCAACGCGACCAGCAATTCGGTCTGGCCTTCGGTGATCAGGATGCCCGCGCCATAGGCCCCGATGCCAATGAAGGCCGCGTGGCCGAAGGAGACGAGACCGCCGACGCCGAGGATGAGATCGAGCGAAAGCGCCGCGATCGCGAAGATCATTGCCCGCGTCACCAGCGTCAGCCAATGCGAGGGCAGGCCGAGCGCGGTGGCCAATGGCAGCAGCGCCAGCAGGCAGAGGATAACGAGCGGCGCCAGCCGGCGGGCGGTGGGAAGTGCCGGGCGCCCGATGGCCGAAGGCGTCGTAACCGCGCTCATGAGCGCCCCTTGGCCGGCAGCAGCCCCTCCGGCCGCACGAACAGCACGGCCGCCATCACCAGATAGATCAGCATCGAGGAGAGGGCCGCCCCGGTCGCCCGCGCCGAGGCCGGCGCCATGAACAACCGCAGCAAATCGTTCATGAAGGAGCGGCCGAGCGTGTCGACCAACCCGACGATCAGCGCCCCGACGAAGGCGCCGCGGATCGAGCCGATGCCGCCGACCACGATAACGACGAAGGCGAGGATCAGCACTGTGTCGCCCATGCCGGGCTCGACTGAGAGGATCGGCGCCGCCATCACCCCGGCAAAACCGGCGAGCATTGTGCCGAAGGCGAAGACGATCATGAACAGCTTGCGGATGTCGACGCCGAGCGCGGAGACCATCGGCGCGTTCGAAGCCCCTGCCCTGAGCAGCATGCCGGTCCGGGTCTTCTCGACGACGAACCAGAGCAATGCGCCGACGCCCAAGCCAGCCGCGATCAGGGCGAAGCGGTAGACGGGATAGAGGACGTCGCCGAGCAGCCGGACGTTGCCTGAGAGGAATTCCGGCACCGGCACCGAGAGCGGCGCCGCGCCCCAGATCATCTTCACCGCCTGGTTGAGCAGCAGGATCAGCCCGAAGGTCGCCAGCACTTGATCGAGATGGTCCCGTTCATAGAGGTGGCGGAAGACCAGGAACTCGAAGGCCAACCCTAGTAGCAGCGCCGCCGCGAGCGCCAGCACGAGCCCGAGCATGAAGGAGCCGGTCAGACCGACGAAGGTGACGGCGAGATAAGCGCCCAGCATGTACTGGACGCCGTGGGCGAGGTTGATGAAGTCCATCACGCCGAAGACCAGCGTCAGGCCGGCGGCGACCAGGAACAGCAGGATGCCGAACTGGAGGCCGTTCAGGAGCTGGACGATCAGGAGGCTCGTGGTCATCGCGCGGTCCTACGTCAGGGCCGGTCATGAGACGTCATGCTCGAGCCTGACCCGAGCATCTCGTGACGAAGAGATCCCCGGGCCGAAGCTTCGCTTCGCCCGAGGATGACGCTTCGCGTCACTTCAGCGCGCAATCCTTGGCGTGCGGATCGGCATAGTCGGCAAACACCTTTTCCGCGATCTCGGTCTGGAACTTGCCGTCGGCGCGCTTGGCGACCTTGACGAGGTAGAAGTCCTGGATCGGATAGCCGTTGGTGTTGAACTTGAACTTGCCGCGCAGCGAGGTGAAGTCAGCCTTCTTGATGGCGTCGCGCAGCTTGTCGGGATTGCCGGTGCCGCCGGCCGCCTTCACGGCCGAATCGATCAACATCGCCGCGTCATAGGCCTGCTGGGCGTAGGAACCCGGCACGATCTTATAGGCGGCTTCATAGGCCTGGACGAACGCCTTGGTCTGCGGGTTGTCCATATTGGGCGCCCAAGTCATGCCGCCATAGAGCCCGACCGCCGCATCCTGCTGCGCCGGCAGGGTCGATTCATCGACCGTGAAGGCGGAGAGGAAGGGGATCTTGCCCTGCAGCCCGGCCTGCGACCACTGCTTGACGAAGTTGACGCCAAGGCCGCCGGGGAGGAAGGCGAAGACGACGTCGGGCTTCGTCGAGGCGATCTTGGCGAGGTCAGCCGAGAAATCCAGCGCGTTCAGCGGCGCGTAGACCTCGTCGACGATCTCGCCCTTGAAATAGCGCTTGAAGCCGGCGAGCGAGTCCTTACCGGCCTGATAGTTCGGCGCGATAATGTAGGCGGTCTTATACTTCTGGTCCTGCGCGTATTTGCCGAGGACCTCGTGCACCTGGTCGTTCTGGTAGGAGGTGACGAAGAAGTTCTTGTTGCAGGCCTTGCCGGCCATGGTGGACGGGCCGGCATTCGGGCTGATCAGGAAGGCACCGGAATCGAGCACGGGCTTGGCGATGGCGCCAAGGATGTTCGAGAAGACCGGGCCGACGACAAAGGCCGGCTTCTCGCTTTCGACATAGCTCCGCACCCGGTCGACCGCGACGTCCGGCTTCAATTCGTCATCGATCACGGTGATCTTGACCGGTACGCCGCCGAGCTTGCCGCCGTTCTTGTCGACCGCGAGCTGGAAGCCGTCGCGGACCTGCTGGCCGAGCGCCGCTCCGGGGCCGGTCAGCACGCTGACCACGCCGATCTTCATCGGCTCCTGCGCCTGCGCGGATGCAATGGAGAATGCCAGCGCCCCGCAACCCAGCGCGAGTGCGAATTTGAGTGTCGTCATCGATGCCCTCCCGGGACGAACGAGCGAAAAGGGGGCGCGGCCGGGTTCCCTTGGACTTCTATGGCTCACGCCGGAGCATAATGTTTCAAGCTTAAAATATCTGCAAGGGTCTGCCCGGCAGAAATTTTGCGCCGCCGCGCCCAAATGATTCACACTCTGACGCCGGACGCCAGTGGGGCGCGCGCATTCCAACGCGACCGCTTGCGAATTCATACGACGCTAATAATCTGGGAACCTCCGTCCTCCGAGCCGGGTGTCGCCGTGTCATTTGTTACACAGCCCGTCGTCGCCCTCTTCATTTCGCTGGCTCTCGGCTATCTCATCGGCAAGATCAGGGTGGGGCCCGTCCAGGTCGGCGGCGTCTGCGGCACCTTGTTCGTTGCCCTCGCCCTCGGGCAATTCGGGGTGACGATCAGCCCGGATCTGAAGAACGTCGCCTTCGCGCTCTTCATCTATGCGCTCGGCTTCACCGCCGGGCCGCAGTTCTTCAACAATATCCGCGGCGGACTGCGCTACGGCGTCCTCTCTTTCGTCGAGGTCGCGACGGTGCTGGCCCTGGTCGCGGTCGCCGTGCTGCTGTTCAATCTGGATGCGGGCACGGCTTCGGGCCTGTTCGCGGGCGCGGCGACGGAATCGGCAGTGCTCGGCACGGCTTCCGACGCAATCTCGCGCCTGGCCCTGCCAGCGGCCGAGATCTCCCGGCTGCAGGCCAATATGGCCACCGCCTACAGCGTCACCTATCTGTTCGGGCTCGTCGCCATCGTGGTCTTTACGACGCAGATCGCCCCGCTTCTGCTCGGGATCGATCTGCGCAAGGAGGCCACGGCGCTGGCGCAGCAGCTTGGGGCGGAGGGCGACAACGGCACGGAGAACGGCGTCCCCGAGATCGTCTCGCGTGCCTTCCGTGCCGGCCCCGTCAGCGGCAGCACGGTCGGTGCCTTCGAAAGCAGCGTCAATGGCGTCGTCACGATCGAACAGATCGGGCGCAGCTCGGGGTTCATCAAGGCGACGCCGGAAACCCAGATCGAGCCCGATGACGTCGTCCTGGTCATCGGCCGTCGTCGCTCGGTCATCGCGGTCAGCGAGCGCTTCGGCGTCGAGGTACCGATGCCGGCCGGCGACAATGTCCCCCTGGTCGAGCGTCAGGTCGTGCTCGTGCGCCGCGAGGTGGCCGGCCTGCGCATCCGCGACCTGCGCCGGCTCGCCAGCGACGAGCAGCGGCGGGGCGTCTTCATTTCCCGCGTGCGGCGCCTCGGCCAGAGCATCCCGGCCCTGCCCGGCACCGTGCTGGAGCAGGGCGATATCCTGACGCTCTATGGATCCGAGGATGCGATCACGCGGGCTGCGACCGAACTGGGTCATATGCTGCCGACAACGTCGGCGACGGATTTCGTCATGCTCGGTCTCGGCGTCGTCGCCGGCCTCCTGCTGGGCGAACTCGCGATTCAGGTCGGTCCGCTCAATCTGACGCTCGGCACCGGCGGTGGCGCCCTGATCTCGGGGCTCGTCTTCGGCTGGGTGCACATGCACCGCCCCCTCCTCGGCGCCATTCCGCCCGCAGCGGCCGAGTTCATGAAGGATTTCGGCCTGGCGACCTTCATCGCGGCCATCGGCCTCTCCGTCGGCCCGGACGCCCTCGCGCTGCTCAAGCAATACGGGCTGATGCTGCCGGTGCTGTCGATCCTGGTTTCGGCCGTACCGGGCCTGATCTCTCTCTATATCGGCCACCATCTGCTGAAGATCGAGGCACCGATCCTGCTCGGGGCGATCGCCGGCCAGCATTGCAGCACGCCGTCGATCAGCGCGCTGGTCTCGCTCGCAGGCAATTCGACGCCCGTGATCGGCTATACCGTGACCTATGCGATCTCGAACGTGCTGCTGCCGCTGATGGGGCCCGTCGTCGTCGGCATGATCGAGCTGATCCACTGAAACAGCGGCAGCCGCAGCACGAGAAGACTGCGGACACGTGATCCTGGCCGCCCGGCCGCCGGCCAGCCTTGACCTCGTTTTCCGTCTTCTCTTTAAATCCGAAGCGGGGGGCGCCGCAGGGATCACCATGCTACGCGCCATCATTCTCGCTGCCGGGCTTCTCGCTCTTTCAGGGCCGGCTCATGCCTATAGCAATGCACTCAGCCGCGGCCTCGCGGATTTCCTCAACATCTTCAGCGAACAGCCGATTCCGCGCCAGGTCGTGCCGTGGAGCGGCCAGCAGCCTCCCGGTACGGTGGTGATCTCGACGAGCCAGCGGCGTCTCTACTACGTCCTCGGCAGAGGCCAGGCGCTGCGCTACGGCGTCGGCGTCGGGCGGCAGGGTTTCAGCTGGGCCGGCACCAAGACGGTCTCGATGAAGCGCGAATGGCCGGATTGGCGGCCGCCGGCGCAGATGCTCAAGCGCCGCCCGGATCTGCCGCGCCATATGGCCGGCGGCATGGACAATCCGCTCGGCGCGCGCGCGATCTATCTCGGATCCAGCCTCTATCGCATCCACGGCTCCAACGAGCCCGACACGATCGGCGCGGCGGTCTCCTCCGGCTGCATCCGCATGACCAACCGCGACGTCATGGATCTCTACGACCGCGTCCGGCTCGGTACGAAAGTGGTGGTGCTTCGATAGGGTTGCCTAACCAACCCGAAGCCCGCTTCAGTGCACCGGATTCTGCCGCCCGCCATGTCGCCGCATAGGCCGAGGCGGAGCGAGCGAGATTGCTGGCACGCGGTTCCAATCTCGGCAGGAGGGCGAAGAGTACGGTCATCGCCATCGCGAAGACCGACATGGCGAGAAGGGCGATCAAGGGATCGGCGAATCGGTCCGGCTGCCCGGCTGCATCAGATTGGATCGCGTTTCCTGCGTCGGGCGGCACCTGCCTGAGCGAAGGCGGACGCGGCGAGCATCGCGCCGATCACGAGACGGCTTTCGAGGAGCGACGACCGGATCACGGCTGGTGTGACCGTCGTGCCACGTTTGCCGCTCTCTGGATGAGGTCGGCTTCGGACAGGACTGCGACATGGCCGCGGCCTCAAGAACGCAAAAGCCAGCCGGATAAGGGCTGGCTTCGGTCATCTACCAATGCTGATGAAGAGTGATTTGGTGGAGCCAGGCGGAATCGAACCGCCGACCTCTTGAATGCCATTCAAGCGCTCTCCCAACTGAGCTATGGCCCCACACGCGACGACCGAGTTGGGATTCGGCCGTCAAAACCGGGTCTTTCGAACCACCTCGGTGGTTCCGTCCGGGCCGCCGTCCAGCGACGCAGCGGTCTATAGGCGGCCCGGGCTGAAGACACAAGCGCTTAATGTCGCCTTGTCGTCATCTTTTTTCGAGGCTGTGGATCAGTTGTCCTCGTCGCCCTCGATATCCCCGTCGATCAGGTCGGAAACGTCGTCGTCGCCTTCCTCATCTTCCTCGAGGAAGGTGTCGTCGTCCTCAGCGCCGATGTCGTCTTCGACCTCGATGTCGTCCTCGGTCGTGACGACGGCGTCCTTCTCCGACGCTTCCGCATCGGCTTCGTCGAGCGAGACGATCTCGACCGCGCCATCGGCAACCTCGGTCTCCTCCTCCTCTTCGGCCGCCGGCTTGCTAGGCGCCTTGGCCTGCGGCTCGAACATCGTCCGCGGATACGCCTGCCCCGTATAGGGCGAGACGATGGGATCCTTGTTCAAATCATAGAACTTGCGCCCCGTGACCGGGCAAACGCGCTTCGTTCCGAGTTCCGGTTTCGCCACTGCGTCGGACCCTTCAATCATCATGTTCTGAAAAGCAGGCGCGTCCGTTAGTCGGGGCGCGCCGCGCTGTCAAATGCTGATTTGATCTATGCGGCAACTGCGCGCAAGAGCGGAACCGTTTCAACCGCCCGTCAGGCGACGGCGCGACCGCGCATTGGCGCGGCTTGCGCCAGCGTGCTAGAGCCGAATCCGGTCAGGTTGAAGCAACCTGATCGGTGAATCCGTCTCTCACATACCGATAGAGAACGCGTGATCCGATCAGGTTGCATGGCAATCCGATCGGCGCGTGCTCCAGGGCGGGCACGCATACGTTGCTTCCGGAGCGCAGAGACCCCGACCCCGTGTCCCACGACCACGAACCCGTCCCCGTCACCGCCCGCACTGAGGGCCCGCTCAAGGGCCGGGTCCGGGTGCCCGGCGACAAGTCGATCTCGCACCGGGCGATGATCTTCGGCCTGCTGGCGATCGGCGAAACCAAGGTCATCGGCCTGCTCGAAGGCGAGGACGTGATGCGCACTGCCGCTGCCGCGCGGGCGCTCGGCGCGATCGTCCATCACGATGGCCCTGGGGTGTGGCGTGTGCAAGGCGTCGGTGTCGGTGGTCTGCGCGAACCGGCTGATGTGCTCGATTTCGGCAATGCCGGCACCGGCTCGCGGCTGATGATGGGCGTCTGCGGCTCGCATCCGATCACCACGACCTTCGACGGCGACGCCTCGCTGCGCAAGCGGCCAATGCGGCGTATCCTCGACCCGCTTGAGCAGATGGGCACGGTCGTCGTCTCGCAGCAGGAGGGCGGGCGCGTGCCCCTGACCCTGCGCGGGCCGAAAGAGGCGATCCCGATCGTCTATCGCCCGCCGGTCGCCTCGGCGCAGATCAAGTCGGCCGTGCTGCTCGCCGGCCTGGCCGCGCCGGGCGAGACGACCGTGATCGAGGCGGAGGCGACGCGCGACCATACCGAGAAGATGCTCACTCATTTCGGTGCCGAAATCATCGTGACGCCGGAGGGCGAACATGGCCGGCGCATCGTGCTGAAGGGCCAGCCCGAGCTGCAGGCGGCGCCGATCGTTGTGCCGGCTGATCCCTCCTCCGCCGCCTTCCCGCTGGTCGCGGGCTTGATCGTGCCGGGCTCCGACATCCTGATCGAAAGCGTGATGACCAATCCGCTGCGCTCGGGCCTGCTGACGACGCTGCTCGAGATGGGCGCCGACATCACCATCGAGCGCGAGGCCAATGAGGGCGGCGAGACGGTCGCCGACTTGCGCGTGCGGGCCTCGAGCCTCAAGGGCGTGACCGTGCCGCCCGAGCGCGCGCCATCGATGATCGACGAGTACCCGGTGCTGGCGGTGGCCGCGTCCTTCGCTCACGGCACCACGCGGATGCGCGGATTGCAGGAGCTGCGCGTCAAGGAATCGGATCGCCTCGCGGCGGTGGAGGCCGGGCTGAAGGCGGCAGGCGTCACCTGCGCCATCGAGGGTGACGACCTGATCGTCGAAGGTTCGGGCGGCGGGCCGGTGCGCGGCGGCGGCCCGATCGCGACCCATCTCGACCACCGCATCGCGATGAGCTTCCTCGTCATGGGGCTGGCGACGCGGCAGCCGGTCGTGGTCGATGACGGGCGGATGATCGCGACGAGCTTCCCGAGCTTCGTCTCCCTGATGTACGGCCTCGGAGGCCGGATCGGATGAGCTCCGGCAAGCGCAACCTCGTCATCGCCGTCGACGGCCCTGCCGCCTCCGGCAAGGGCACGCTGGCGCGCCGGCTCGCGGCCCATTACCGCCTGCCCTATCTCGACACCGGCCTGCTCTACCGGATGGTGGCGCGGGCGATGCTCGACGCCGGCCACGACATCCGCGACGCAGCGGCGGCCGAGCAGGTCGTCGGCAGCTTCGACGAGACCGCCTTTCCGGAGGACCGGCTGCGTGGTCGCGAGATCGGCGAGGCGGCGTCGGTTGTCGCGGCCGTACCGGCCGTGCGCGCCGGCTTGCTCACAAGGCAGCGGCGTTTCGCGGCGCAAGCGGGCGGCGCCGTGCTCGACGGACGCGACATCGGCACGGTGATCTGCCCGGAGGCACCGGCGAAGCTCTTCGTCACCGCGACGCCCGAAGTACGCGCCGCGCGCCGGCACAAGGAGCTCGCCGGGCGTGGCGAGGCCGTGACCTTCGACGGCATCCTCGCCGATATCCGCCGGCGCGACGCCCGCGATTCCGGGCGCAGCGATGCCCCGCTCAAGGCCGCGGAAGATGCCGTCACGCTCGACACCTCGGCGCTGACAGTCGAGGAGGCCGTCGCGGCCGCCATCGACATCGTCGAGGGGCGCCGCGCCGGTTGAGACCCTCCTCCTCGCGCATTTGCTATCGAAACGGGCGGCGGCAGCCGGATTTTCCGGCTTGGCGATCATCGCAGCCAGAGGCACACTCCTTTCCGCGACAGGACGAAGGAGGTGGCGATGCGGCGCTGGCTGTGCGGTCTGTCATGTCTGGCAGTGGCGGCGCTCTGGCAGCCCGCCCTGCCCCGGGCCCAGACGGCCGGCGCTCCGCCAGAGGAAGTCGATGTCGCGCTCGTGCTCGCGGTCGACGTCTCCTATTCGATGGACCTCGACGAGCTTGCCCTGCAGCGCAACGGCTATATCGAGGCCTTCCGCTCAAAGCAGCTCCATGACGCGATCGCCAAGGGCGCGATCGGCAAGATCGCCGTGACCTATTTCGAATGGGCGGGCACCAGCTTCCAATACGTCGTGCGGCCATGGAAGGTGATCGATGGCCCGGCCGCGGCCGTCGCCTTTGCCGAGGAGCTGGGCGAGGCGCCGACGCGGCGCGGACGACGCACGTCGATCTCGGGCGCGATCGATCTCGGCGTGCAACTGCTCGAACAGGCCAACGTCACGGCGATACGGCGCGTCATCGACATCTCCGGCGATGGTGCCAACAATGACGGGCGGCCAGTGACGGCGGCGCGCGACGAGGCCGGCGCCAAGGGCATCGCGATCAACGGCCTGCCGGTAATGCTGAAGCAGGCTGGCTATTTCGACATCGACAATCTCGACGTCTACTACAAGGACTGCGTCGTCACCGGCATCGGCGCCTTCGTCATCCCGATCCGCGAGAAGCATCAGTTCGTCGAGGCGACCAAGACCAAGCTGCTGCGCGAGATCGCCGAGGCGCCGGCCGATGCGGCCGTTCACAGGGCTCAGGCGGGCGACACGGCCTCCTGCCTTGCCGGCGAGCGGCAATGGCGCGACCGCATGGGCAATTGAGGGGAGGCGACCGTCAGCTCGGGCCTGACCCGAGCATCTCGAAAACCAGCGCCCTCCCGCCCGGAGATTCTCGAGTCTGCGCTTCGCTCTGCCCGAGAATAACGCTGGCGCTCAGGTGCCTCTGGGCTTGGCCCGCGTCGTCGGCAGCGCGGCGGCGGGATCGTCCGGCCAGAGATGGCGGGGGTAGCGACCCTTCATCTCCGATTTCACCGCTGCCCAGGAACCGCGCCAGAAACCGGGCAGGTCACGCGTCACCTGGATCGGCCGATGGGCCGGGGAGAGCAGCTCCAGCACCAGCGGCACCCGTCCACCGGCCAGGGCAGGATGCGTCGCAAGACCGTAGAGCTCCTGCACGCGAACTGAAATGGTCGGCCCGGCCTCGGCGGCGTAGTCGACCGCGAGCGACGACCCCGTCGGCGCAGTGAAATGAGTCGGCGCTTCGGCATCGAGCCGGCGCTTCAACTCCCAGGGCAGCAGGCTCGCCAGGGCAGAATCGAGATCGGAAGGCTGAATCGAAGCGAGCGAGGCGCGGCCGACGAGATGCGGCGCCAGCCAGAGTTCGGGCTCACGTGCCAACCCCTCGTCCGACAGGTCGGGCCAGTCTTCCTCCGGTTCCGCCTTGCGCAGGAAGGCCGCGCGCTCGCGCAGCTGGTTCTGAGCTTTCGTCCAGGGCAGGAGACCGATGTCGAGCGAAGCAATGCCCTTGGCCAGCGCCTCGGCATTCCCCAGCGTATCCGCGACGGAGAGCGGCCGCTCGGACAGGGCGAGCCCGCCGTAACGCCGCACCGCCCGAACCCGCAGCGCGCGGGCCGTACGGTCGAAATTCGCTTCCTCACGCTCGGCGATGGTGAAAGGCGCGAGGCCGTGACCGACGAGCGTCGCGATCTCGGCTTCGGTGATCGCGGCGGCGGCCATGATGCGGGCTTGCTGGGCCGCACCGGTCATTTCCGCGACGACGATATAGGGTTCGCGCGCCAGACGTTGCGACGGCTCCAGCGCGCCGCCGCGGCCATTGGCGAGGAGATATTGCCCGGAACCCGGCGGGCGGGCCTTGGCGACGCGATCCGGATAGGCAAAGGCGAGCAGGAGACCGGCAGAAAGCAATTCGCCGGCTTCGACCCTGTCCCTGGCGCTTCGCTCAGCGGTTCGTGCCCAGCCTTCGGCGAGGCGGCGCATATCCCCGGCCCGGCCGCCGCGCTCGCGACTGAGCCGCTCCAGCCTTTCAGCCAGATCGATGGCATCGCCGCCGAGACTGCGCTCGACCAGCACGGCGGCGAGATCGGCCGCGGCGTCAGCTTGGCCGAAGCGGGCGGCCGCCACAACCATGCGGGCGAGCCGCGGCGGCAATGGCAGCGCCTGCAAGGCGCGCCCGTCCGGCGTGATGCGGCCGTCGGCATCGAGCGCGCCGATATTGCTGAGGAGGGAACGCGCTTCCTTGAGGGCGGGAGCGGGCGGTGCATCCAGGAAAGCCAGCGTCGTCGGATCAGCCACGCCCCAGGCGGCGCAGTCGAGCAGCAATGGGCTCAGATCGGCAGACAGAATTTCGGGCCGGGCGAAAGCTTCGAGCGCGCCGGTCGCGGCCTCCTCCCAGAGCCGGTAGCAGATTCCCGGCTCGGTACGGCCGGCGCGGCCGCGGCGCTGATCGGCGGCGGCGCGGCTGACGCGGCGGGTCTCCAGCCGGGTCACGCCGATATCAGGCTCGTAGACCGGCACGCGGGCGAGGCCGGAATCGATGACGACGCGCACGCCCTCGATGGTCAGCGAGGTCTCCGCAATGGCCGTCGCCAGCACGATCTTGCGCTTGCCGGCCGGCGGCGGCAGCACGGCGCGGTCCTGATCGCGCTGGTCGAGCGCGCCATAGAGCGGCGCTATCTCGACGGCGGGGTCGCGAAGCTTCTCGCGCAGGCGCTCCTCGACGCGGCGGATCTCGCCCTGCCCCGGCAGGAAGACGAGCTGCGAGCCCGGCTGCTCGTTGAGGGCGAGCAGGATCGTCTCGGTGACCTGATCCTCGATGCGCTTCAGCGGATCGCGGCTGCGATAGCGCGTCTCGATCGTATAAGCGCGGCCTTCGCTCTCGATCACCGGGGCATCGCCAAGCAGCTTCGCGACACGCGCACCGTCGAGCGTCGCCGACATGACGAGGATACGCAGGTCTTCGCGCAGGCCGCCCTGGGCATCGAGCGCCAGCGCCAGCCCGAAGTCGGCATCGAGCGAGCGCTCATGGAACTCGTCGAAGAGCACGGCGGCGACGCCCTCCAACGCGGGATCGTCGAGGATCATCCGGGCGAAGACGCCCTCGGTGACGACCTCGATGCGGGTCCTCGGACCGATCTTGGAGCCGAGACGCACGCGCAGGCCGACGGTATCGCCGACCCGTTCGCCGAGCGTCTGCGCCATCCGGTTTGCGGCACCGCGCGCCGCCAGCCGCCGCGGCTCAAGCACGATCAGCTTGCCGCCCCTGGTCCAGGGCTCGTCGAGCAGCGCGATTGGCACGCGCGTGGTCTTGCCCGCGCCGGGCGGGGCGACGAGCACGGCGTTCGGCCGCGCCCGCAGGGCGGCTGCGAGGTCGCCGAGAACGGCATCGATCGGGAGGGCGGTGTCGAAGGCGCGCATGCCCGGCCGATGTGGCGCAGGCTCGCGTCGCGCGCAAGCCACTCGCCAGCCAGCCCTTCCCATGCTAACCGCAGGCGCATGACAGAGACCGGCCAGACCCGCATCCAGAACCGCTTCCAGGCCTGCGCCCGCGAGGGGCGAGCAGCGCTCGTGACCTTCGTCACGGCCGGCGACCCCGATTTCGCGACGGCGAGCGCCATTCTCGCAGCGCTTCCCGGAGCCGGCGCCGACGTGATCGAGCTCGGCGTGCCCTTCACCGATCCGATGGCGGACGGCGTGCCGGTCCAGCTCGCCGGGCAGCGCGCGCTCAAGGCCGGTCAGACCCTCAGGAAGACGCTCGCCATGGTCGAGAGCTTCCGCAAGGCCGGGCACGACACGCCGATCGTGCTGATGGGCTACTACAATCCGATCTACGTCTATGGCGTCGAAGCCTTCCTGGTCGAGGCGCGCCGCGTCGGCGTCGACGGCCTTATCGTCGTCGACCTGCCGCCGGAGGAGGACGAGGAGCTCTGCCTGCCGGCGCTCAAGGCGGGCGTCTCCTTCATCCGCCTGGCGACGCCGACGACCGACGACAAGCGCCTGCCCAAGGTGCTGCAGAACACCTCGGGCTTCGTCTACTACGTCTCGATGACCGGCGTGACCGGCGGCGCGATTGCCGATTATGGGGCGGTCGGCGATGCCGTTGCCCGCATCAAGCGCCACACCGACCTGCCCGTCGCGGTCGGCTTCGGCGTGAAGACCGCAGCGGACGCCGCCACCATCGCCAAGAGCGCGGACGGCGTCGTCGTCGGCTCGGCGCTTGTGGAGCGCGTCCGGCTGTCGCTCGACAGCGAGGGCAAGGCCACGGAAAAGACGGTTTCGGCTGTCACCTCGCTGGTCAGCGAACTCGCCCAGGGCGTCCGCTCAGCGGCCAAGGCGGCCTGAGGCCGGTTTCGTTCAACAGTCGCGTCGCTTGCCCGCCGGCAGGCGCGACCCCATTTTTCGGCGTGACGGCGCCAAGGCCCAGAAAGCCTCCGCCGAAAGCCCATCAGGGATTCATCCGATGAACTGGATTTCCGAAGTCGTCCGGCCGCGTATCAAGACGCTGTTCAAGCGCGAGACCCCGGAGAACCTCTGGGTCAAATGCCCCGATTCCGGGCAGATGGTGTTCCACAAGGATGTCGAGGCCAACGGCTACGTCATCCCCGGCTCCGAGCACCATATGCGCGTCACCGCGCCGGAACGGCTGCGGCTGACCTTCGACGACGGCAAATGGCTCGACGTGGCGCTGCCCGAGGTTGCCGTCGATCCGCTGAAGTTCCGCGACGAGAAGCGCTATGTCGACCGGCTGAAAGACGCGCGCGCCAAGACCGGCGCGCAGGACGCCTTCAAGATCGGCTATGGCCGGGTCAAGGGCCTGCCGATGACGGTCGCCGTGCAGGACTTCCACTTCATGGGCGGCTCGCTCGGCATGGCCGCCGGCGAGGCCTTCGTGAAAGGGGCCGAGACCGCGCTGGAAAAGAAAACCCCCTATGTCGTCTTCGCGGCATCCGGCGGCGCGCGCATGCAGGAAGGCATCCTTTCGCTGATGCAGCTGCCGCGGACGACCGTCGCGGTGCGCCGCCTGCGCGCGGCCGGCCTGCCCTATTTCGTGGTGCTGACCAACCCGACCACCGGCGGCGTCACCGCCTCCTACGCCATGCTGGGCGACATCCACATCGCCGAGCCCGGCGCGCTGATCGGCTTTGCCGGGCCGCGCGTGATCGAGCAGACCATCCGCGAGAAGCTGCCGGAAGGCTTCCAGCGCGCGGAATATCTCAAGGATCACGGCATGGTCGACATGGTCGTGCATCGCCGCGACATCCCGGAGACACTCGCCCGTCTCGGCCGCCTGCTGACCAAGCAGCCGGCCGTAAAGAGCGAGCCGGCCCTGGCCGCGCCCGCACGCCCGGTGGCCGAAGCGGTCTGACGGTTCCAGAACAGATCCGCGTTTCTCCGAACTGCGGATCTGTTTTAGCCTTTTGTTTTCTGCATTCTCTTCAAGCGAACCGGTACGCACTTCGCTTGAAAATGCTCTAGGCCGGGAGCGGTCTCATCATGGGGTCTTCCGACACGCTGCTGGCGCGCTTCATGGCGCTGCACCCCAAGCTGATCGACCTCTCGCTCGGCCGCATCCTCACCTTGCTGGAGCGGCTGGGCGATCCGCACAAGCGCCTGCCGCCGGTGATCCATGTCGCCGGCACCAACGGCAAGGGCTCGACCATCGCCTTCATGCGGGCGATCCTCGAGGCTGCGGGCCTCTCCGTCCATGTCTACATCTCCCCGCATCTGGTGCGCTTCCATGAGCGCATCCGGCTCGGCGCGCCGGGTGGCGGGCGCTTCGTCGACGAGGACACGCTCGTCGAGGCGCTGCAGCGCTGCGAGGCCATCAATGCCGGCGACCCCATCACCTTCTTCGAGATGACGACGGCGGCGGGCCTTCTGCTGTTCGCCGAGAACCCCGCCGATGTGCTGCTGCTGGAGGTCGGGCTCGGTGGGCGCTTCGACGCGACCAATATCATCGCGCTCCCGGCCTGCACGGTGGTGACGCCGGTCTCGCTCGACCATTCCGAATATCTCGGCGACACCGTCACCAAGATCGCCGGCGAGAAGGCCGGCATCTTCAAGCGCGGCGCGCCGGCGGTGATCGCGCCGCAGGAACCGGAGCCGACCGCGGTTCTCGAAGCCGCAGCCGAACGGGCCGGCGCTTCCAAGATCATGATCGGCGCGCAGGACTTCAATGTCCATGAAGCCGGCGGGCGGCTGGTCTATGAGGATCAGGACGGATTGCTCGACCTGCCGCTGCCGCGATTGGCCGGGCGGCATCAGCACATCAATGCCGGAACCGCGATCGCGGCGCTGCGCGCGGCTGGCTATGGCGCCCTGCCTGCCCATGTTTTCGAGGAAGGCATGCGCAATGCCGACTGGCCGGCGCGGCTGCAGCGGCTGGCGCGCGGGCGCCTCGCCGAGATCGTGCCGGAACGCGCCGAACTCTGGCTCGACGGCGGCCACAACCCCGACGGCGGGCGCGTGCTGGCCCAGGCCATGGCCGATCTCGTCGACCGCAACCCGGCGCCGCTGGTGATGATCGCCGGCCTGCTCTCGACCAAGGACGCAGCCGCCACGCTCGGCCATTTCAAGGGGCTGGCTCAGGCGCTTTATGCCGTGCCGATCCAGAACTCGCTGGCCGCACGCCCAGCCGAGGAAGTTGCCGATGCCGCCCGTGGCGCCGGCCTCGCGGCCGAGGTCTCCGGCTCCGTCGAGCAGGCGCTCAGGACGATCGCGGCGCGCGACTGGCCGGCACCGCCCCGGATCCTGATCTGCGGCTCGCTCTATCTCGCCGGCGAAGTTCTCTCGGCCAACGGCACGCCGCCGACCTGAGCAGCGCGGCGACGGCAAGCCCGGCTGTCGCGGGCCAGACAGCTTCGGCGCGCGCACTATAGTCACGGCTCGATCCGCCATGCGCAATTCAAGGTCGAGGTCTACTCAGGCCTCAAATTCCGCTCCAGCATCAGGGGAGAGCGTCATGAAGCGCAGCTTCGGAGCCGCGGGGCCGACCGTTTCCGTCATCGGCCAGGGCAGCTGGTACAGCGAGCAGGGCGACCGGCGCGAGGCGATCACCGCCTTCCGGCGCGGGCTCGATCTCGGGCTCGATCACATCGACACCGCTGAGATGTATGGCGACGGCCGCTCCGAAGCGTTGATCGGCGAAGCCATTGAAGGCCGGCGCGACGAGGTCTTCCTGGTCTCGAAGGTCCTGCCCCACAACGCCTCGCGGCAGGGCGTGCGCGCCGCCTGCGAGCGCTCGCTCAAACATCTCAGGACCGACAGGCTCGACTGCTACCTGCTGCACTGGCGCGGTCCGCATCCATTGGCCGATACCTTCGCCGCCTTCGAGGCGCTGAAGCAGGAAGGCAAGATCCTGTCCTGGGGCGTCAGCAATTTCGACGAGGACGATCTCGACGAAGCAGTGGCAGCTGCCGGCAAGGGCAGGATCGCCTGCAACCAGGTGCTCTACCATCTCCGCGAGCGCGCCATCGAGCACGCCGTGATCCCATGGTGCGAGCGGCACGGCGTCGCCGTCACCGCCTACAGCCCCTTCGGCCATGACGATTTCCCGGCCTCCGGCAGCGCACAGGGCAAGGTCCTCGCCGAGATCGCCACGGCTCATGGCGCGACGCCGCGGCAGGTCGCGCTCGCCTTCCTCACGCGGCGATCGAGCATCTTCGCTATCCCGAAGGCGGGCAGGGTCAGCCATGTCGAAGACAATGCCGGAGCGCTGCATCTTGCCCTCGCGGAGGCCGACATCGCCCGCATCGACGCCGCCTTCCCGCGCGGCCGCAAACCGCATTCCCTGCCGATGATTTGATCGGTGCCGGAAACCACGTTCCGCCTTCCCACTTTACAGGCTCCGTCGCCCGCGCTTTCCTAGGGTCAAGGGCGATGGCCGCCAGAGCCTCACGAACGCCCGCTCAGCAGTAGCGTCTTCGGAGTTCGGGCGATGCGTCGCGTTCTCGGCATCTTGGCCGTCTTGTTCCTGTCCATGCTCGGCGCCGCACAGGCGCAGGCCGGTGTCGACGTCAGGGTCGACATCGCCGGCCAGCGCATGAAGGTCACCACCGGCGCAGGCGAGGTCTATGACTGGAAGATCTCCTCCGGTCGCAGCGGTTTCCGCTCGCCCAACGGCGTGTATCGGCCGACCCGCCTCGAGAGGAGCTGGTATTCGCGCAAATATGGCGGAGCGATGCCCTACGCGGTGTTCTTCCGCGGCGGCTACGCCATCCACGGCACGACAGCGGTCGGCGCGCTTGGCCGCCCGGCTTCGCATGGCTGCATCCGGCTGCATCCCGCCAATGCCGCCAAGCTGTTCGCGCTGGTCAAGAAGTACGGTGCCGGCCAGACCCGGATCGCTCTGAACGGCGCTGCGACCGACAACCTCTCGCGCTTCGCCAAGGCGTCCGCAACCTCGAAGGCCAAGTTCGCCAAGGCCGCGCCCTCCAAGCAGACGTTTGCCAAGGCGAAGCATCGCGGCCAGGACAGCACGATCGCGCAGCAGCGCCAGGGCAATGGCTGGGAGGCGGCGCGCGGCCAGATCCTGCTGCGGCCCGCCCTGCCCGCCAATGCCTATGGCTATCAGCCCTACTATCCCAGCGGCTATGGCTGGCGCTGAGCCGGCGCCGAAAGCTAGAGCGCTTCCGGCACGATCCTGAGCCAACCCTCCAAGGCCTCGCCGGGCGCAAGGCGCTTTAACGGCGCAGCCGCCCGTGCCGCCGGCTCGCTCGGCGCGCCGATGCCATGGCTCTGCGGCTCGACACAGAGGAAATCCGCTCCGGCCGGCGCCCAGACGACAGGGCAGTTCAGGCTTTCGCTCGCCGTCAGCGTCACGGCGAGCCCGGTAGAGGGCGTCTCGATCCGGGCAAGGCCGTCCCAGCCGAGGAAGCTCCAAGCCGTTACGGACCCGGAACGGAACGGGTGCGGATCGACAAAGGGACCGCCCTGCATAAAAGCCTCCTGCCCCGTGGCGCGAAAGGCTTCGCCGAAGATCAGCGCGCCGGAGGCCCGCATCGCCAGGCGCGTATCGGCCGCGCAGGGGAACCAGGGATGGTGACCGATCCCGAAGGGTAGTGCCGTTTCAGCCGCGTTCTCGATCGAGAGGCGGATGGTCATCCCGGCTTCGTCCAGGACAATCTCCTGGCGGGCGCGGTAACGATAGGGGTCAGGCCCCTCCGCGCGTCGATGCTCGAGGAGGGTATGACCGCGGTCATACCGCAGCACCTCCCAGACCGACTGCCAGCCGAAGCCATGGATGGTGCCGGCCGGATCATTGGCCGGAACCTCGAAGCGGCGCTCGCCGTCATCGATGACGCTGCCGAAGGCCCGGTTGGCAAAGGGGAGCATGGCCCAGCTGCCGAAGAAATTGGGGGAGGCGATCGAGGGCTCGCTCGCCGGCGGGCGCAGAATGTCGTGCCGGCGTCCGTCGGGCCCGGTCCAGATCAGGCGCGAGACGATGCCGCCGATCTCGGGAATGACCACGGCCTCCAGACCGCCAGCTTGCAGCTCCAGCATCGAATTTGTCCGATTCGTCCGTTATCCGAGGGCGCAGCGTTGCCGCGATTGCAGGGCGGGCACAAGCCGGCCCGCCTTGACCCGGCCCGGCACCGCAGTGACAGTCGCGCGGCCTAACCGGAGCCTGCCATGCCCAAACCTCTGATCGCGCTCGACTGGGGCACGACTCGCGCGCGCGCTTTCCTGATCGCGGAGACAGGCGAGGTTGTGCAGCGGCGCATCGCCGATCAAGGCATCCAGTCCGTGCCGGCCGGCGGCTACCCGGCCGCCTTCGAGGCACTTGCCGGCGATTTCCGGCGCGCCGCTCCGGACGCCGCCATCGTGCTCGCCGGCATGGTGGGCAGCCGCAATGGCTGGATCGAAGCCCCCTATGTCGCCTGCCCGGCCTCGCCGGCCGCGATCTCCGCCTCTGCGATCCGGGTCGAGCTCGACAGGGAGACCACGGCAACCATTATCCCCGGCCTGAGCTGCGACGATGGCGCCTTCGACGTGATGCGCGGCGAGGAGACGCTGATCGTCGGGCTTGGGCTCGAGGATGGCATCGCCTGCCTGCCCGGCACTCACTCGAAATGGGCCGAGATCAAGGGCGGACGGATCACGCGCTTCGCCAGCTTCATGACGGGCGAGATCTACGGGCTGCTGCGCAACGGCTCGATCCTGGGCCGCCTGGCGGAGGATCCTGCCGAAGGCGACGCCGCCAGCGGCGCCGCGCGCGGACAGGCCGGCGCACAACGCCCGGGCGGCCTGCTCAATACGGCCTTCGCTGCGCGCACCGAGGTTCTCGCCGGCCGGATGCGCGGCGGCGAGGTCGGCCCGTATCTGTCCGCGCTTCTGGTCGCACAGGAGATCGCCGGTGCCCAAGCCATGTTCGGACGGCAGAACCACGTACACCTCGTCGCTGACGGTGCTCTGGCCGACAGCTATGGCGGTGCGCTGGCTGCTGCGGGGCTCGCAGTGACCGTGGTCACGCCCGAGGCCGCCTTTGTCGCGGGCATCCGGCGGCTCGCGGGCGATATCGCCGGATAGGCGTCGCCGACGTCCCGGTGCAGCTATACCAATTGCCGAAAGCTCGGCCCGGTAAGCGCCGATTAAGTCTACGGATAATCCGCGCCCCGGCACCGGCCATTGCGGAGAATCCCGCCTAACCTCTTCACCCTTCCTCAGGCACGGCGTGCAACGGTGTCGCCTGGATAAGGTTGGGGAAGACCGTGACATCGCACCCGATAGCTTGGGCCTTGGGCGTGGCCGGCTTCGCCGTCGTCGGCTCTCTCGGCTACACGCAGTGGCTCGCCCCTCGCCCCGGGAACCAGGCGCCGTCGCTGGCGCTCGCCTCCACCGAGCCGGCCCCTCCGGGGCCGCGCCAGCCCGTGACGCTCGCCGTCGCAGCCGACTATCGCGGGCACTACATCGTCCATCCGAGCGTCGACAACTATCGGATCAAGATGATGGTCGACACCGGCGCCAGCATCGTCGCGCTGAGCGCAGACGACGCCCGGGCGCTCGGCATCAGGTCAGATGCCAATGCACGCAAGATGATGCTCAGCACGGCCAATGGCACGGTCACCGGCTATCGTACTGTGCTGCGTGAAGTCCGCCTCGGCGACATCGTCGTGCGCAATGTCGACGCCGTCGTGCTGCCCGCGGGCGCCCTTTCGATGAGCCTGCTCGGCAATTCATTTCTGAGCAAGCTGCAGGGCTACGAGGTGCAGACGGGGCGGATGGTGCTGAGGGGCTGAAACAGGTCGCCCCGGACAGGCCCGCTGCGTTTGCGATCCGTTTCGACCGACCTGTCCGTTTCAGTTGAACTTGGGACAGCCGGTCACGTCGCTGCGCACGATCTGCTCGATGCTGTTGTCTCCGGCAGGCCTGCCGTTGCGCGGGCGTGTGTAGATCGGGTTGCCGCCGAGCGTGACAGCGCCGTTTGTCGCTTTGCCGCCAAAGAACTCGAAAACCTTGTCGCTCACAGGAAGCGTGAATGCGTAGCTGGCCTGGGCCATGATCACGGAGGTGTTGGCAACGCGGGCGCTGGCGGGAACGGTCACCGTGTCTCCGCGCGCCGGCATCGATGTGCCAAGCGGATAGCTACTGGCCCAGCAGACTCTGGCGATGCTGTTGGCGTCAATGACGATGCTGGCTATGACCATCTTGGCCTTCTGCCCATCGTAGGGGAGCAGGACCGTCATCGCTGCATTGAAGATATTGCCGATCTCTGACGTCGACACTGTCGGAAGACGTGCCGTCAAATCGCTCAAGGTCGATGTCAGCTGCGTCATCTTGCGATTGACCATGACCATCTGTGCGATGTTGACCATCCCAACATAGGCCACCAGAATAACGGGCAATGCCATCGCGAACTCGACTGCAGCCACGCCACCGTGGTTGCCACAGAAGCGGCGCCATAGGCTTAAAGATTCAGCCGAGCTCGTCTTTGCTCCGAAGCGCATCATGGGACGAACGGCTCCGCGCGAAAGGCCACGCTCGCGACGATCCCGCGTCGGCCAGAGCCTATGTTGGCAAGATTGCTCGACGCCCAGTTCGTGAGAAACAGCTTATAGTCGAGCACGGCCCTGACAACGACGATCTGGTTGGTATCCGGCTGGCGGTAAGAAAAGCTGCTGGTATCGAGATTGCCACCAGCCAGAGGGTTGCTGCTGGACGTCCCGGAACTGGCCGCTGAAAAGTCGCCATAGGTGCGGACGTCGATAGCTAGCTTGCTGCAGTCGATCAGCTTCATCGCTGCGCGCGCGCAGACATCGTCGCGGAATGCGGCAGCATTGACGGATGCGGTTGTGGATGTGTAGCGGCTACGCGATTCACCGGTCAGCAGGAGGCGCGACGCCTGCGACAGCGATTCCTCGAGGACCTGAGTAGTCCAGAACATCAGCCCGGTCTCGATGATCGCCCAGATCAACATGAAGAAGGGCAACGCAATGAAGCCGAACTCGACCGCTGTCGCTCCATTCTCGGAGCGCCGGAAGCGCCTGATGACCGAACGCGCGCCTCGCGGCTTCCGTCCGGCTGTTCCGTTCGCTTTCTCCGCTCGCGCAATAGGGTGAAGCATTCGCTGACCTCGCCGAGCCCGTCACTCCGACCAGCCGATATGTACGGCAAAACGATTTCCGATCGGTTAGGGCCAATTCGCTGGCACAGGCGGAACGGCAAAGATCTTATTTACCTTGCGCGTCGAACGGCCGGCGCGCTCAAGCATGCAAATCCGCAGTGGACGACGTCGGCTGCCGCCGCCGAGCCTCGCGCGCGCCGCAGGCTGTTTGCCGGGTCTCTACTTGGACGAACCGGTCGCCTGGGCATTGCGGCTCGTCGCCTGCGCCTCAACCTCGCCGAAATATTTCTGGCCGTCACCTAGCTGGGCCGAAGGCTGGCATGTGGGGGTGCAGGAATAGCTCTCGCGCTCCATACCACGCTGCACTGTCAGAACGTTATCCGACGCCGCACCTACACGGACCAGCGATTCCGCAAGCAACGCGCCGGTCCCGTCGAGCGCAATCAGATTGGTCACACCGAAGCTCTTGCCGGTAACCACCATGACGCCGTTGCGCTGAACGGAAACGTCGGCGATGGCCGGGTTGCCGACGATGACGGTCTGAGCCTTCTCGGGCAGGCGCACGACCTTGGCGTGATCGACCAAGACCATCACGCTCTCAGCCTGCGTTTCCTGAGGCGCGGCGACCGCTGAATCGGTGGCTGAGCCGGCAAGGGCCAGGATCATGGCGACCGCCCAAGGCGCGGGCAGACGGCACCTTTCCGGCGTGTGATGGGTCGACATGGCAATGCCTCAAGCTCTGCGATACCGTCAGACAAGCGCAAAATGATAAACCGAACCTTAAAACCGTTGGCGGCAAGGAAATTCACTGCCGTCATCGCAGTCGAAGAAGCGGATTCCGCGCCGCGAACGCAGCACATTCGCTCCATCAATCCAAATGCAACGAACGTATGACGTTAGTTAAATAAATAATTTACCGATACTTTCATAGATTAAATCTTAGATACCATACAATATTTGTTCTATATATTCGTTAAATGACACGTTAACCACGACGAAAACATCGCAATGGAACGTTCAATTCTTTGATCGCCTTAACTGATCAGCAAGACGAACGAGCTAAATTGGTTCCTGTCGCTGACCGAAGCCGCTTCAGAGCGAAGGCAGCCGTCAAACCGTGGTGCAAAGGAGTTCCATCATGACCAACGTTTTCAAGCGCTTCGTTAAGGACGAGTCGGGCGCCACCGCCATCGAGTACGGCCTGATCGCCGCCCTGATCGCCGTCGTCTGCATCAGCGTCTGGACGACCGTCGGCACCAACCTGATCGCGCGCTTCCAGGAAGTCGCCACCGGCCTGGATAAGAAGTCCTGAGGTTTCGCCACAGCGGTCTACAAACCGCCAAGCGTATCAGGGAACGCTCCGGCTCTGCCGGGGCGTTCTGCCGTTTAGGGCACGTTCCGACGATTTCCGCCGTTGCCGTAAGGCTTTGGTGAGACCTGCCTGGGACAATGCGAGGGATAGTGGACCGGAACCAGTGCCTATGTCGCTCCCGCTGATCATCATGCTCGGTGTGTTCCCCTTCGCCATGGCCTATGCCGCGGCGAGCGACCTCATCTCCATGACGATCTCGAACCGCCTCTGCCTTTCCCTCATCGCCGCCTTCGTCCTCTGCGCCGCCTTGCTGGGGCTCAGCCTCAGCGACGTCGCGTGGCATGTTGCGGCCGGCTTGATCGTCCTGGCCGTATCCTTCGGGCTATTTGCCGCCGGCTGGATCGGCGGCGGCGACGCCAAGCTGGCGGCTGCCACTGCCTTGTGGTTCGGCTTCGACCAGCTCATCCCCTATTTGATGATCGCCGGCATCTTGGGAGGGTTGCTGACGCTGTTGATCCTGCGCCTGCGCGCGTATCCCCTCCCCTTGCCTGCCGCCGATTGGGGCTGGGCGCGGCGCCTGCACGCGGCCAAGGAGGGCGTTCCCTACGGCATCGCCCTGGCATTCGCCGCCCTGCTCGTCCTGCCTGACACCGCCATCTGGCGCGCTGCGATCGGTCTCTGAGAGTGCACGGCGACCTAACGTCACCTCACGTCAAAAAATATACGTCCGATTAACCATAAGTTGACGTTTCGCGGCGACGATCCGGGATGAGGGCCAGCTCCGCCTGGCTGAGGATCGTTCGTCGATGAGTCCCGCACGCATCATCATTCTCGTGGTCGCCCTGGCGGCAGGCTTAGCCGCCGCAGTGCTCGTGCAGCGGCCATCGCAGGCACCGGCTCCGATCGCCAAGGTGGAGCAGGCGCCGACCGTACCCGTGCTCGTCGCGGCCAGCGACATCCCGATCGGCAACACCGTAACGGCCAACGACCTGCGCTGGCTGAACTGGCCGATCGCCGGCGTGCCGGGCGGCGTCATCCGCAAGGACGAGGCTTCTGAAGCCGAGAAGGAGATCATCGGCCAGGTCGCCCGCTACGCCATTCTCGGCGCCGAGCCGATCCGGCGCGAGAAGCTGATCAGGACCGACGGAACCGGCTTCCTCTCAGCCGTGCTGCCCTCCGGCATGCGCGCCGTGGCGATCAGCACCGACAGCCGCGGCGCCAATACCGCCGGTGGCTTCATCCTGCCCAATGATCGTGTTGACGTGATCTGCACCTGGCGCGGGGAGTCGACCTCCGGCCGCGGCGAAGCACAGGTCAGCGAAACCATCCTCCGCAATATCCGCGTTCTGGCGATCGGCCAGAACGTGCAGGAGCGCAACGGCGAGAAGGTCGTGGTCGGCGAAACCGCGACGCTCGAGGTCGATCCCGGCCAGGTCGAAGTCCTGATCCAGGCGCAGAAGAGCGGGACACTCTCGCTGGCGCTGCGCAGCCTGAAGGACGTCAACCAGCCGGCTCCCCCGCCCTCTGCCGACAATTCGGTGACCCTGGTGCGCTACGGTGTCATCTCGAAGAGCGTGAAGCCATGACCAGATGCTCGTTTCGCCTCGCAACGGCTGCCGCGCTCGTCCTGATCGCCGGCGGCGTCCGTGCGCAGTCGCCCGCCCGGGACGCCGCTCCGGTGCTCAATGTCGGAACGAGCGAGCACGCGATCTCGCGCAAGCTCGACCTCTCGATCGGGCGCTCGCTCATCGTCGAACTGCCACGTGACGCCAAGGAGGTGTTCGTCGCGAATCCGAAGGTCGCCAATGCGGTTGTACGGACGGCGCGCAAACTCTTCGTCATCGGCATCGCCGACGGCGCGACTTCGATGTTCGTGATGGACGGCGAGGGACGCCAGATCACCGCGCTCGAAATCAATGTCGGGCGAGACCTCAATGTCCTGCGGCAGACCCTGCGCGCTGCGCTGCCGAATTCGCAGATCGAGATCAAGCCGGCCGGCGATTCGATCCTCCTGGTCGGGGCCGTTCCCAACGCCTCGGAGGCGACGCAGGCCGTCGACATCGCCAACGCCTTCGTCGGCGTGTCCGACAAGAGCAATGCCAAGGGCGCAGTGATCAACTCGCTGACGATCCGCGACCGCGATCAGGTCATGGTCAAGGTGACGGTGTCGGAAGTCTCGCGCAAGGCAATCAAGCAGCTCGGCATCAATTCCACCGGCGAGTGGAAGCTCGGTAACTTCTCGGTGACGCCCACGATCGACAACCCCTTCTCTCTGTCCCCCCAGGCCCTGTCCGCCACGGCGATCAAGGCCGGCATCGGCAATTCGCAGAATTTCAGCCTGCGCGCCCTCGAGCGCGCAGGCCTCGCCCGCGTTCTGGCCGAGCCGAACGTCACCGCGATCTCGGGAGAGAGCGCCAAGTTCACGGCAGGAGGCGAAGTTCCCATCCCCACCGGCTACACCTGCGACCCGGCAAAGGCCGTCTGCTCGCTCGGTATCCAGTACAAGCCGATCGGCGTCGCTCTCAACTTCACGCCGATCGTGCTTTCGGCCAACAAGATCAGCCTTCGCATCGCGACCGAGGTCACCGAACTCGACTTCGAGAACCAGATCGTGCTCCAGGGCGACCGAAACCAACCCACCGTCACCGTCCCCGCCTTCCGCGTGCGCAAATCCGATACGACGGTCGAATTGCCTTCCGGCGGCACGCTGGCCACCGCCGGTTTGATCCAACGTGTTTCCAAGACATCGATCAACGGCCTGCCCGGGCTGATGAACCTGCCGATCATCGGCGTGCTGTTCCGCTCGCGCGACTATCAACGCGAGGAGACCGAGCTGATGATCGCGGTCACCCCCTATATCGCCAAGCCGATGCAGCCCAACGAGGTCCAACGGCCCGATGATGGCTTCGTCGAGTCCCACGACGCCCAGGCCTACCTGCTCGGCCGCCTCAACAAGCTCTACGGCAGTGGCGGCGGCCCGATCCCACAGGCCTACAAAGGCCGCGTCGGCTTCATCGCAGACTGACCGAACCGGATGGATAGCATCATGATGGATGTCCCGACCACGACGGTCCCCCTCCGGGAGAAGGCCATAGCACCGCGCCTGCTGACCCTCGCTCTGGCTCTCGGCGCCCTTGTCGGCGGCTGCGCCGGCAAGGGTCCGAACGCAGATCCAGCCGCCCTAGCCCCCGTCGATGTCCGGGAGCGGCATCCGATCGTCCTGCGCGACGCGCCGCGTTCGCTCGACGTCTTCGTAGGCCGGGCCGGCGCCGCGCTCGACAACCGCCAGGCGGAAGATGTCGCCGATTTCGCCGAGGCCTATCGCAAATCCGGCAAAGGCGGCCTCGTCGCGGAGGTGCCGACCGGTTCCCGGCGCGAGCGGGCCACCCACGACACCCTCAATGGAATCCGCGCGGCGCTCGCCCGCAACGGCGTGCCGGCGGGCGCCCTCAGCATCCGCAGCTACCCGATCCAGGATCCCGGCCTTGCCTCGCCGATCCGGCTGAGCTTCGCTTCGCTGCAAGCCGTCGTGCCACATCAGTGCGGCCAGTGGCCCACCGATCTCGGCGTTTCCGATTTGAAGTTCTCGGCATCGAACGAGCCATACTGGAATTTCGGCTGCGCCTCCCAGGCCACGCTGGCCGCGCAGGTTGCCGATCCGATCGATCTCGTGAGAGCGCGCGACGAAGGCCGCCCCGACATCGTCAAGCGGATGGGCGCCATCGCGAAGATCCGCGACGGAAAGGACCCGTCGACCCAGTATCGCCAGCAGACGCCGCAGATCAATTCGACAGTCGGAGGCAGCAACTGATGCAGCCCGCGACAAGCGAAACACCGTCGGTCGAGGCGGCCGGCGACGCGATCATCGCGCCGCTGCCGCGCATCACGCTGCAGGCCTTCTGCGAGACTCCTGCCGTCGCCGCGACGATGCAGGCGGCGGTTGCCGACCGGCGCATGGACAAGACCCATGCCCGCATCCAAATGGGCGGAGCGGCCGCGGCCGTCGAAGCCTTCCGGACGGCGCCTACGCCGAACGTCATCGTGCTCGAGACCATGTCCGACGCAGCGACCCTGGTCGGGCATCTCGACGCGCTGTCGGAAAGCTGCGACCCCGGCACGAAGGTGGTGGTGATCGGCCATGTCAACGACGTGCAGCTCTATCGGGAGCTGCTGCGCCGCGGGGTCAGCGAATATCTGATCGCGCCGCTAGAGACGCTCGACCTGCTGCGCACCCTGTCAGAACTCTACGTCGCTCCGGAAGCCCGCCATCTCGGCCGCGTCATCGCAGTGGTGGGCGCGAAGGGCGGTGTCGGCGCCTCCACCATCGCACACAACATGTCCTGGGCGATCGCGCGGAATCTCGACGCCTCCACCGTAATCGTCGATCTCGACATCGCCTGGGGCACCGCAGGCCTCAACTTCAACCAGGATCCGCCCCAGGGCATCGCCGAAGCGGTCTTCGCCCCGGAGCGCCTCGACTCGAACATGCTGGACAGGCTTCTTTCGCGTTGCAGCGACAATCTGGCCCTGCTTGCGGCGCCAGCAGTTCTCGACCGGACCATCGATCTCGACGAGGACGCGCTGGAGCAGTTGCTGGAGTTGCTGCGCGCCAGCGTGCCCTGCATCGTCCTCGACGTGCCGCATCAGTGGAGCAGCTGGGTCAAGCGGACGCTCATCGGCGCGGACGAGATCGTGGTGGTCGCCGAGCCGGAGCTCGCTTCCCTTCGCAATGCCAAGAACATCGTCGATCTGTCGCGCGCGACCCGGCCCAACGACGCGGTCGCCCGTCTCGTACTGAACAAGGTCGGCGTGCCCAAACGGCCGGAGATCAGTGCCGGCGAGTTCTCCAAGGCGCTTGGCATCGACGTCCTCTGCACGATCCCCTTCGACGCGCAGCTCTTCGGCACGGCTGCCAACAACGGGCAGATGATCGCCGAGGTCCAGGCCGGCAGCAAGGCGAGCGAGGCGTTCACCCAGGTCGCGAGCGCGCTGACCGGCCGCGGCGAGGCCAAGCGCGGCCGACGCAGCCTGTTCGAGCCCCTGGTCGCAAAGCTGAAGCGTCGCAAGGCTTCCTGATGACGCGAAACGGGCCGGACGGACAGTCTGTCGGAGGATCGGGCCGGGCAAGCAGGAATGTGCGTGCGCACGCGGCACGCGCGGGAGTGTGTTGAGATGTTCGGGAAGCGATCCGCGGGCGCGACCGTCGCGCCGAACCTGAGCCCAAGGAGCCTCGCGGCCCTTCAGCCGGCGCGCATGCCGGAGCAGGTCCAGCCCTCGGCCGAGGAGCGCAAGCTGGCGCCGGTCGAGGCGGCGACGCGCTCCGAAGAATATTATCAGATGAAGAGCATGATCTTCGGGGCGCTGATCGAGGCGATCGATCTGTCGCAGCTCGCGAAGCTCGACTCCGAATCGGCGCGCGAGGAAATCCGCGACATCATCAACGAGATCATCTCGCTGAAGAATGTCGTGCTTTCCATCGCCGAGCAGGAAGAACTGCTCGACGACATCTGCAACGACGTCCTCGGCTACGGCCCGCTCGAGCCGCTGCTGGCGCGCGACGACATCGCCGACATCATGGTCAACGGCTCGAACCGCACCTTCATCGAGACGGGCGGCAAGATCCAGCTCACCAACATCCGCTTCCGCGACAATGCGCAGCTGATGAACATCTGCCAGCGCATCGTCAGCCAGGTCGGCCGGCGGGTCGACGAAAGCTCGCCGATCTGCGACGCGCGCCTGGCCGACGGCTCGCGCGTCAACGTCATCGCGCCGCCGCTCGCGATCGACGGACCCGCGCTCACGATCCGCAAATTCAGGAAGGACAAGCTGACGCTCGACCAGCTCGTCAAGTTCGGCGCGGTCTCGCCGCCGGCCGCCGAGATCCTGAAGATCATCGGCCGCGTCCGCTGCAACATCGTCATCTCCGGCGGCACCGGTTCCGGCAAAACGACGCTGCTGAACTGCCTGACCAACTTCATCGACCATGACGAACGCGTCATCACCTGCGAGGACGCCGCCGAGCTCCAGCTCCAGCAGCCGCATGTGGTGCGCCTCGAGACGCGCCCGCCCAATCTCGAGGGCACCGGCGCGGTAACGATGCGCGATCTCGTCAAGAACTGCCTGCGCATGCGTCCCGAGCGGATCATCGTCGGCGAGGTGCGCGGACCGGAGGCCTTCGACCTTCTCCAGGCGATGAACACCGGCCATGACGGCTCGATGGGCACACTCCACGCCAACTCGCCGCGCGAATGTCTCAGTCGTATCGAGTCGATGATCACCATGGGAGGCTTCTCGCTGCCGTCGAAGACCCTGCGCGAGATGATCTGCTCCTCGGTCGATGTCATCATCCAGGCGCAGCGCCTGCGCGACGGCTCGCGCCGCATCACCCACATCACGGAGGTGATGGGGATGGAAGGCGAGGTCATCACGACGCAGGACCTGATGCTCTACGACGTGCTCGGCGAGGACGCCGCGGGCAAGCTCATCGGCCGCCACCGTTCGACCGGCATCGGCCGTCCACGCTTCTGGGAACGGGCTCGTTATTTCGGCGAGGAGCAGCGGCTTGCCACCGCCATCGACCAGCTCGAGCAGGTCAATGAAGGCTTTGCAGCCTGAGCGGAGACCCTTGTCGGGAGTCAGCCCATGAATTCGAGCACGCTCGCCATTGCCGTCCTCGCCATGTTCGCCGTCGGCGGAGTCGTCTATGCGCTGCTGTACCCCACGCTGAGCGGCGAGAAGCGAGCCGAGAAGCGGCGGAAGGAATTCGCCGGCCCGAGCACGATGCGCAGCATCGACCGGGAAGCGCAGGCCAGGGCGAAACGCGGGCAGGTCGCGCAAAGCCTCAAAGAGATCGAAAACCGCGAAAATGCGCGCAACAAACTGACGCTTGAACAACGTATCGGCCAAGCGGGTCTGGGCTGGACCCGCCGGAAATACTACATGACCTGCGCGGTGACCGCCATCGTCACAGGCCTCGTCCTGCTGATCTTGAGCGGCAATATGATCATGGCGGCCGTCGGTCTTTTCATCGGGGGGCTGGGCCTGCCGGCCTGGTTCCTGAAGCACTGCAAAACGAAACGTCTGAAGCGGTTCGCCATCGAGTTCCCCAACGCGCTCGACGTTATTGTCCGTGGCATCAAAGCCGGTCTTCCCGTCAATGATTGTCTGCGCATCATTGCATCGGAAGCCACTGAGCCCGTCAGGGGGGAGTTCCGGCAGATCATCGAGGCCCAGACGCTCGGATTGCCGCTCGCCGAGGCTGCGGGAAAGCTCTACGAGCGGATGCCCTGCGCGGAAGCCAATTTCTTCGGCATCGTAATCGCCATCCAGCAGAGAACCGGCGGCAACCTGTCCGAGACCCTGGCTAATCTCTCGCGCGTCCTGCGCGAGCGGCGCAAGATGCGCGACAAGATCCAGGCGGTCTCGATGGAGGCCAAGGCGTCCGCCGGGATCATCGGCGCCCTGCCGCCGACCGTGGCTCTGCTCGTCTATATCACCACCCCGCGATATATCGAGCTCCTATGGCTTACCCAGATGGGCAAGCTCGCGCTCGTCGGCTGCGGGATATGGATGCTGATAGGCGTCTTGATCATGCGCAAGATGATCAATTTCGAGATCTGAGGTGGAAGCGTGATTTCCCAGATCGTCGACAGGCTCACCGATCCGCAATTCATGCTCGCGCTGCTGGCCGCCGTCGCCGCGGCCGCCACGGTGCTGACCGTCGCGATCCCACTGACGGAGGGCAACACCCTCCAGAAGCGCATGAAGAACGTCGCGACGGAGCGCGAAAAGATCCGAGCCCGCGAGCGCGAGCGGCTCAATCGCCAGAACGAGAGAGTGAGCCTGCGCCAGGAGCCGAAGGCCTATATGAGGCGCATCGTCGAGCAGTTCAAGCTCGGCGACTGGCTCGGAACCGAGAGCGCCAGGAGGCAGCTCACCATGGCAGGCTATCGTGGGCCGCAGTCGGAAATCACCTTCCTGTTCTTCCGGCTGGCCGTCCCCGTCGGCTTTTTCCTGTTCGCGCTGTTCTATCTCTTCCTCATCAACGGTTTCGGTCAATCGCTGCCGATGAAAATCGCGATCGCGATCGGCGGCGCCTATCTCGGCATCAAGGCGCCGGAGGTCTTCCTGTCCAACCAGATCAGCAAGCGGCAGCTCTCGATGCGCCTGGCTTTTCCGGACGCGCTCGACCTGCTGCTGATCTGCGTGGAATCAGGCATGTCGATCGAGCAGGCCTTCCGCAAGGTCGCGAACGAGATCGGCGGCCAGTCCGTGCCGTTGGCCGAGGAGTTCGCTCTCTGCACGGCGGAGCTTTCCTATCTGACCGACCGCAGGATCGCCTATGAGAACCTTGCGATGCGGACCGGGCTCGAAGGCGTCAAGTCGGTCTCGACGGCCCTGATCCAGGCGGAACGCTACGGAACTCCGCTCGGCACGGC
The DNA here is from genome assembly GCF_052113585.1 of Allobosea sp. TAF32. Lineage (NCBI taxonomy): Bacteria > Pseudomonadati > Pseudomonadota > Alphaproteobacteria > Hyphomicrobiales > Alloboseaceae > Allobosea > Allobosea sp. TAF32. The sequence goes on from NZ_JBFRDM010000001.1 coordinate 608,616, forward strand.
GCTGCGCACCCTGGCGCAGGAGAGCCGCGATCAGCGCATGAACGCCGCCGAGAAGAAAGCCGCGTCCCTGCCGCCGAAACTGACCGTGCCGATGATCCTGTTCTTCCTGCCGGTGCTCTTCGTCATCATCATGTTTCCGGCGCTGGTACAGGTTTTCGGCTGGAAGTGACCGGGCCCGGGCGGGTAGGTGTCGGATCTCGTCCAAGGACAGATTGTCTGGGCAGCTAAGGCACCGACCGACTGTCACGGCGATGCGTTCTGGGGTCCGATGTCTCGCGCTAACACGGCGCAATCCGCCGTCATGTGCAGCTTGAGAAAATCAACGAATGCGCTGCCCGCAGTTGGCGAGATAGCGGCAGATGCTGAGTTCCAGTTCGGCCCGCTCTCGTCCTCTGGGAGCATCGCCGGCCTCGAATTCAAGACACCGCAGCCGCTCCAGTGCGTCTCGAAATTGTTCGGGCGTTTCGATCGGATTAGGGGCAATGAATGGGCGATTTTCTGTCACGATAAGCATCGTCATCCTCCAGCGAGGATACGGCGTGGATGATCTGTCGAGCTTTGTGGAAGCCGTAAACTAACAACCCTTGCCCGGCAGCGAAGTTCCGACCTGCGACACGCCATGCACGATCGAAACAAACGCGGCTGAGACCTGCAGGCGGCGCGGGCTGCACTGACGGACCGTCCGCAGATGTAGCCTGAAAGCCGAGAGCCGGGACGGCGGATTCTAACCGTGCCCGCGCCGTCGCAGCCCAGATGCTGCCGAAGAGCCGCCCGGAACCTTGTCCTTCGCCATTCTCAGCGAAGCCGGTCTATTGGACGTTTCGAGGCCCCGCGCCTAGCTGCTAACAATCGCGCGAGTCGAACGCTAATTATTTCAGATGGTTATACCGAACCGCTTATTTGATCACGGGTCCTTCATGCGATACCCGGCCGGCACGCCGGCATGGGCATTTTGCTGGACATCCTGACCGGGGGACCTAGTAAGCCCAGAGACGTCTATCGAGAGGGCGGATCGCTTGCCGTATTCCCCTGGCAGAATACGAATTCTCCGGCGCTCCCGCGCCTTGGCGGTGACGCCGCGCTACTGGCGCCAACGGCTGGTCTTCTGGCTCGGCGCACTGGCCATCGGTGTCGTCAGCGCAGCGTTTGCCATGCTGGCCGACAAGGCGCAGCTCCTGTTCGAACTGGTCTCCGGCCGGGAGGGCAGCCTGCGCTTCCTGCCTCTGTTGGTCACGCCGCTTGGGTTCTTGTCCTGCGCCTTCGTGGCGGCTCGCTTCGTGCCGGGTTCGCAGGGGAGCGGCATCCCCCAGGCCATCGCCGCGCGTCACCTGCGCGAGCATAGCGACCGCTCCGGCTTTCTGTCCTTGCGGATAGCCGCGGGCAAGATCGTCTTGACGGTCATGGGCTTGCTCTGCGGCGCGTCCATCGGCCGCGAGGGGCCGACCGTGCAGGTCGGAGCGTCGATCATGCTGCAAGTGGCCCGGTGGGGTGGGATGAGCCAGGCGCGGGGCCTGATCCTCGCAGGCTCCGCCGCCGGCATCGCCGCCGCCTTCAACACGCCGCTCGCGGGAATCGTCTTCGCCATCGAGGAGATGAGCAAGACATACCAGGCCCGAACGAACGGCATTGTCCTCTCAGCGGTCATCATCGCCGGCCTCGCCTCCCTCGCCATCGTCGGCAATTACACCTATTTCGGCATCACGGATGCAACCGCGGATCTCCGGCGGGACTGGTTGCTGGTCGTCGCCTGCGGTGTCGTCGGGGGCGGCTTCGGAGCCTGCTTCAGTATGGGCTTGATCGCGCTGACGCGACGCATTCGGCGCTGGCGAGGTTTCACGCCTCTGGTCCGCACGCTCATTGTTGCGGCCTTGACCGGATTGCTGGTGGCCGTCATCGGCATCGCCTCCGACGGGATGACCTTCGGCACCGGCTATGCACAGGCAAGAAGCGCGATCGAGGGAACACCGCTGCCGTTTTCGTTTTTTCTAGCGAAGTTCCTCGCGAGCCTGGCCTCGTCCGTCTCAGGCATTCCAGGCGGGCTGTTCGCGCCGTCGCTATCCGTCGGCGCCGGCCTCGGCAGCACTTTGGGCACTGTCCTCGGCTCTCCGGTCGGCCTTGCCGCAGTGCTCGGCATGGCGGGATATTTCTCGGGCGTCGTGCAGGCTCCGATGACCGCCTTCGTCATCATTCTGGAGATGACGGGGAACCACGACAATGTGTTGGCACTGATGGCCGCTTCGATGCTGGGCTATGGGACCGCGCGCCTGATTTCGCGTGAATCGCTGTATCACGCGCTTTCCCGCCTTTTCATCGCGGACGTGCTTCGCAACAAGCGCGCACAGACGATCGCGGCCGTGCCACCGGCGACGGGTTAGCCGGCAATTCTCTGCGGCCGGGCGGCTAGCCGTTTGCGCTCGCCCCGCGCGCATCGCGGATAGCGCGCCAGATCCGGGCCGGCGTCGCGGGCATGTCCAGATGCGTGACGCCGAGAGGCCGAAGCGCGTCGAGGATGGCGTGGATGACGGTCTGGGGAGCGCCGATACAGCCGGCCTGCCCCGCTCCCTTGGCGCCGATCGGATTGGCCGCGGTCGCCAATTCCACCATGGAGAGCTCGAATGAAGGCAGGTCCACCGCGCGCGGCATCGCATAATCCATGAAGGTTGCGCTCAGGAGCTGGCCGCCATCTGGATCGTAGCGGGCTTCCTCCATCAGTGCCTGCCCGATGCCTTGTGCCAGCCCGCCATGCACCTGCGCTTCGGTCAGCAGGGGATTGATCAAGGAGCCGTAGTCGTCGACGGCGACATAGCGCAGCAGGGCGACTTCTCCGGTATCGGGATCAACCTCGACCTCGGCCGCCTGCGCGCCGTTCGGAAAGGTCAATGGAGCGTCGCGCCGGGCGCCATGGCTGGCGAGCGGCCGGCCTGTCGTCTCCGCGACATGGCGCGCGACACCGGCGAGATCGATTTCGCCGGCTCCGGGAGCACGGAAGCGGCCCCCCTCGAAGGTGACCGCGTCGGGATCGCTCTGGAGCAGTTGGCCTGCAGCGAGCCTGCCGGCCTCGACCAGCGCCCTCGAGGCCAGGACCAGCGCGCCGCCGCCCATATGCAGGGAACGCGCGCCGCCATGGCCGCCGCCGCTGGGAACGCGCGCCGTATCGCCCTGGACGAGATGAAAGCGCTCCAGCGGCAGGCCCAACTCGCGCGAGAGCAGTTGAGCGAAGCTTGTCTCGTGACCCTGGCCGTTCGACTGGGTACCGACCGCCATGTCGACGCCGCCATCGACGCGGAACGACAACCAGGCGTCTTCGTTCGGGGCGCCGCGCGAGGTTTCCAGGAAGCAGCCGATGCCAAAGCCGCGCAGCTTGCCGCGCCGACGCGATTGCGCCTTGCGGCCGCGAAAGCCGGGGCGGTCGGCCGCGGCCAGCACGCGGTCGAGATTGCCGCCGAAGCTGCCGCAGTCGAGCACGGCGCCGAAGGGCTTCCGATAGGGGAAGCGACGAATGAAATTGCGCTTGCGCAAGGTGGCGGGGTCGATGCCCAAGCGATGGGCCGCTTCGTCCACCAGCCTTTCGATCAGATAGTTGGCCTCCGGCTTGCCGGCGCCTCTATAGGCGTCGATCGGAACGGTATTGGTGAAGATGCAGCGGACATCCATCGTCATCGCCGGGATGTCGTAGAGCCCTCCCATGGCCGGAGTTGGCGCCGTCGTAGCGCTGCCCGGACCAAGCGAGGAGACATAGGCGCCGAGATTGGCGATAGTTTCGACTTGAAGCGCCAGGAAGCGCCCCTTTTGGTCCAGGGCGAGCCGCCCCGTCGTCAGATTGTCCCGGGCGTGGACACCGCCCGAAAAATCCTCGATGCGCTCGGCCAACCAGCGCACCGGCCTGCCGAGGCGTTCGGCCGCGACGAGCACCAGCGCGTATTCCGGATAGGTGACATTCTTCATGCCGAACCCGCCACCGACATCGGGGCAGGCGACATCGAGCCGTTCGGGCGCAATGCATAGCACTGCCGCAAGCTCGCGGCGGATGTCGTGGACCGAAGCGCCGCTGAGCGACAGCCGGTAGCGGCCGCTGGCCGGATCGAAACGTCCCAGCGCAGCGCGCGGCTCGAGAGCGGCCGCCACGATCCTGTTGTTCACGACCCGGCAGCTCACGATGTGAGCAGCCCGCTCGAAGGCGGCAGCCACGACGGCTTCGTCCCCGAGGCGATAGCGCAGCGCCAGATTGCCGGGCGCCTGCGGCCAGATTGCCGGTGCGCCGGGCTCGGCGGCGGCAGCGAGGTCGGTGACGGCCGGCAGGATATCGTAGTCGACTGCGATGAGCTCGCAGGCTTCGCGAGCGTGATCGAGCGTCTCGGCCACGACGAAGGCGACGGGATCGCCGACATGCCGGGCGCAATCACGCGCGAGAGCCTGCCTGGTTGGCACGATCAACGGCGCGTCACCGGCAATCGCCAGCGAGCAGGGCAGCGCGCCGAGGCCGGCGATATCCGCCGCGGTGTAGATCGCATGGACGCCCGGAAGCTCGCGGGCAGCCGAGGCATCGACGGAGAGGATCGCGGCATGGGCGTGCGGCGAGCGCAGCACCATCGCATGCAGCACATCGGGGACGAGCTCGTCGTCGACGTAATGGCCTCGCCCCGTCAGGAAGCGCTCATCCTCGAAGCGGCGCAGGGAGCGCGGGTCCGCCGAGGCCGAATCCACGACGGGCGCCTCATTCTCGTGGCTCGAAACGCTCGCATGCATCAGGCTGTCACTCGTCCACCGGCCATCAAGGCCATACTCCGATTCTTACGCCAGTGTCCGCCTCGTCGTTGGCGGGGGGCACTCAGGCGAAGCGGGCGAAAGCGGCCGCTTCCCGTCCGGCGATGCGGCCGCTGAAGCAACTGGGGCCGACCATCATGCCTTCGAGCGGCTTGATGCCACCGATATGGCCGCCGGCCATCCCCGCCACCTCGCCCGCAGCATAGAGGCCGGGCAGAGTTCCGCCGAGCTCCAGCAACGCGCGGCATTGCCGGTCGGTCTGGACCCCGCCCATCACCTTGCGGCCGATCGGCACGAAGCGGACCGCGTGGAAGGGCGGTTCGGCCAGCGGCGAAAGACCGGCGAGCGGCCGATGCGTCGCGGGGTCGCGTGCCAGCCCGGCGGTGAGCCCGGCGTTCCATTGCGCGACGGTATGTCCGGCGCCATCCGCATCGATGCCGGCGCGGCGGAAGAGTTCGTCGAGCGTATCGGCCTGCCACGCCCAAGGGGAATGAGCGAGATGGCGCCTCGCAGCCTCGTTGCCGGTTTCCGAGCCAGGCGGGACATGATGGTCGTCGACGGTGATCGCAGGCAGCATGGCTTCGTCGAAGATCGCCCATGCCGTCGCACCGGGCTGGGCGAGCAGGCGCGGCACGGCGAGGTTGCCGCTGGTCGACTGGCTTTCGTCGTGGAAGCGCGCGCCGACCCGATTGAGCCAGAGCCAACCGGTATTGCCCCTGAAGACGACGCCGCGCTCGCCGGCCGGGTCGCGATAATCGGGGACGCCGGTCGCATAGCAGTAGAGTTCGTCGAGATGGTCGAAGCGAACGCCATGGCGTTGCAGGATGCTGATCGCCTCGCCCTGGGCGCCGGGGCCGCCGCCCGCCAGAACCTGCGGCACGCCCGCGAGCCGGCGGGCATGGCGGCGGATCATCGCCAGGCTGCCGGCGAAGCCGCCGATGGCGATCACGACCGCCGGGGCGCGCAGCCGCTGCTCGCGCCCCTTTCCGTCGTGGCAGATCACGCCGCCCACCCTGCCGTCCGCGATAATGAGTTCGGTCAGCCGCCAGCCGAAACGCCAGGCCGATGGCGAGCCGCATTCCCTGATGCGCTGCCAGAGCACGTCCATGAGCCCGGCACCCCCGTCCAGCGGACGGTGGAAGCGCGGAACGCTGTCGCCTTCGAAATGCCTGATGTCTGGAAAGCTCACGCCGAGCCCGATGAGCCAATCGATCAGTTCCGCGGAACCACGCTCGAAATAACAGCGAGCCCAATCGCGGTCGAATTCATGACCGCCGGCTTCGAGGTCCGCAAAGGCGAGATCGGCCGAGTCGACGATGCCGCGCGCGGCCTGAAGCGATGTCCCCGGCACGCACATGCCGCCGCCGGCGAGCCGGGCGGTGCCGCCGAAACCGGGAGCGGCGTCGATGCCGATGACGACGGCACCGGCCGTCGCCGCTTCGAGGAAGGCGCTGGCGCCGGCCACGCCTGCGCCGACGACGATGACATCGGCGTCCTTGTCGTTCTCAGGCGCCATGGCAGTCCTCCGTTTGGCCGGGTCCGAGCAGATCCCGCGTGAGCTCGCCTATGGTGCGGCTTCCGGTCAGCGCCATCGTGCGGTCCAGTTCGGCTTGCAGCAGGCCGAGCACGTGACTCGCACCCGCCTCGCCCGCGGCCGCGACGCCGTAGAGCGGGGCGCTGCCGGCGAGCACGGCTCCGGCGCCCAGCGCGAGCGCCTTCGCGATGTCGCTGCCGCGGCGGATGCCGCCATCGACCAGGACGGAGCCGCTGCCGCCGGCCGCGGCGACGATGCGGGGCAGCGCGCCGAGCGTGCTGGCGGCACCGTCGAGATTGCGTCCGCCGTGGTTGGAGACGACGACGCCGTCGCAGCCGAGGGCGAAAGCGCGCCCCGCCTCCTCCTCGCGCATGATGCCCTTCAGCAGCAGCTTGTGCGGCCAGCGCTGGCGAAGCCTGGCGATGTCGTCCCAGGTCACGGATGGGCAGAGCGAGGTGCGTCGGGCAATCTCCTCGGCTCCGAGACCGGAAGCCGGCGGCGGACGATTGACGACGCGCGGCAAGCCGCCGGTTGCGAGATAGCGCAGGGCAACGCCGGCGAGCCAGCGGGGATGGCCCAGCATCTCCACGCAGGATGCCAGCGAGGGGCCATAGGGCGGTAGCAACCGGTCGCGCCGGAGATATTCGCGCTGGCCGAGCACGGGCGTGTCGACCGTCACGACAAGGACGCGAAAGTCGAGATCGCGCGCCCGGTCGACGATGGCGTCGGTGAGCGAGCGGTCGCTCCAGAAATAGAGTTGTTGCCAGACGGTCGCCCCCGTCGCCGCGACATCGGCCATGGCGACGGTGGAGTAGGTCGAGAGGGTGAAAGGCAGATTGGCGCGTGCCGCGGCCTTGGCCAGCGCAAGCTCGCCGCGATACCACAACAGGCCGGCCGGCCCGGCTGGCGCGACCGCGAGCGGCATGGCATGGCGCCGGCCGAACAGCACGCATTCGGTCGAGCGTTCCGCGACGTCGACGAGCGTGCGCGGCAGAAACGTCAGCGCGCGGAACGCGGCGCGATTGCGGTCCCGCGCCAGGTCGTCCTCGGTTGCCCGGTCGATGAAGTTGAACAGGCCCTTTGGCAGCCGCCGCTTTGCGAGGCGGCGCACATCCTCGACATCGAAGCAGCGCGCGAGCGCCATCGCCTCAGGCTTTCGACATCGCGGTTTCCTGCGCCGTGATGAACTCGAGCAGGACCGGCTGGCCTTCCTTCGTCCTGGCGATACCGCGCTCGATCGCGCCGCGGATCTCGGACGGGTCGGTGATGCGCTCTGCATAGGCGCCAAAGGCGCGCGCCATCTCGCAGTAATTGCCGGTGATGCGATTGGCGGCGTAGAGGCGTATCGCGTTGGGGATACTGTTCAGCTCGGTGGCCATGCCGCCGTTGTTGAACAGGATCGAGAGGATCGGGATGCGCTCGCGCGCCGCCGTCTCGATATCCATGCCGGTAAAGCCGATCGCCGCGTCGCCCCAGACATTGATGCAGAGCTTGTCCGGCCGTGCGAGCTTGGCGCCCATGGCGATGCCGAGGCCATAGCCGAGCTGGGTGGTCTTGCCCCAACCGACGAAGCTCAGCGGGTCGCGCGCGACCCAGAAGGGCGTGAGCTGGTCGCGCGGGCGCCCGGCGTCGTTGGTGATGATCGTTGGCTCGTTGCGCGTCGCCGCCATCAGCTCCCAGACGACGCGGTAGGGATTGATCGGCGTCTCGGCCGAGGTCAGCTTCGGCATCCATTCGGCGAGCCAGGCTTCGCGGGCCCCGCGGATGCGGGCGGCAACGGCCTCGCCCTTGTCGGAGTGTACGCCGCGCCGCTCCAGCTCGGCGAGCAGCCCCTGCAACGCCAGTTTCGCATCGCCGACGAGGCCGATGTCGGCGGGCACATCCTTGTTGAGATGCCCCGAATCGAGCGTCATGTGGATGATGCGCTTGCCCTTCGGCACCGGCACGGCGAACAGCGTCTCGGTGAAGCTGCAGCCGATGCCGAGGATGACGTCGGCCTCGTCGAGGAAGGCCTTCACCGGCAAGGGATAGGTCAGGCCGCCGGAGCCGAGCGAGAGGGGGTGATCCTCGGGGAACGCGCTCTTGCCGGGCAGCGTGGTGACGACCGGGCAGGCGAGGCGCTCGGCCAATGCGCGCAACTCGTCCCAGGCTTCGGCGTAGTGCACGCCCTGGCCGGCGTGGATCACGAGGTTGCGGGCCGCGCCGATCAACTCGGCAGCACGGATGATGTCGTCGGGATCGGGCGCCGTGCGGTGGCCGCGGACCGGGACGTAATCCTCCGGCTGCGCCAGCTCGGCGGTCCAGAGATCGTTCGGCACCTCGACGAGCACGGGCCCACCGCGGCCATTGCGAAGCTGGCTCAGTGCGCGGCGCATCACATTGACGACCTCGCCGGGTAGGTTGAGCTGCTCGGCCGACTTGGTGATGTCGCGCATGCTCTGGACCGCGTTGAAGTTAGGCTTGATGCCGGAGACCCGCTGCGGATAGCCCTGCGGGATCACGAGCACAGGCACGGAATCGGCATAGGCCTGCGCGACGGAGCCGTAGGAGTTCTCGATACCGGGCCCGTGCTGCATAGCGAAGACGCCGAACTTCCGCCCTGAAGACAACCGCGAATAGGCATCGGCCATATGCATGCCCGTGCGTTCCTGGCGCACCACGATCGGCCGGATGCCGACGAGGGCGGCCTCATCGATCAGCTTGTTCGTGGGGTAGCAGAACAGCAGTTCCACCCCTTCCTTCTTGAGGATGGCGGTCATGGCCTGGGCAACGTTCATTGCGCACTCTCCGGTTCTCAGGCCTGATCGGCCGCTCGACGCAAATCGGCGAGGGCGGACGCCCCCAGCATTCCCATGGTGATCCCGAGTTCGTTGGCGAGGATGTCGAGGATGCGGCCCGCTCCCTCCGCTCCACCGATCGCCACGCCATAGAGCGGCGCGCGCCCGACGAGGACGCCGCTTGCGCCCAGGGCGAGGAAGCGGGCGATGTCGGCGCCGCGGCGCACGCCGCTATCGGCCAGGATCTCGAGCCGGCCGGCGACCGCATCGGCGATCGCCGGCAGCACCTGCGTCGGGCCGGGAGCGCAGTCGAGATTGCGCGCGCCATGGTTCGATACGATGATGGCGTCAACGCCGTGAGCCGCAGCCGCCTGCGCATCGTCCACCCGCAGGATGCCCTTGAGCACGAGCTTGCCGCGCCAGTGCCGGCGCAGCAGCTCGATGTCCCTCCAGGTCACGTCGGTCGCCAGGCTGAGTTCGTCGGAAAGCGAGGCGCGCCCGAGCTTCGTGCGGAACTCATCGGGATAATGCGCATAAGTCGGCACGCCGCCCGTCGCCAGCGCGCGCAGCATGACAGAGGCGGTCCAGCGCGGGTGCAGCGCGAGGTCGAGGCCGGCCCGCCACGAGGCCTTGAGAGGGATGCCGAAGCCGTTGCGGAGGTTGTATTCGCGGTTCGGGCCGACGGCGGTGTCGACGGTCAGGACAAGCGTCTCGGCGCCGGCAGCCCAGGCCCGGTCGAGCAAAGCGAGCATGCGCTGCCGGTTCTTCCAGACATAGAGCTGGAACCAGAGCCGGGCGCCTGACTCCGCCGCGATGCGTTCGATCGCGGTGATCGACTGGGTCGAGACGCAGAACGGAACGCCCGCGGCCGCCGCCGCTTTGGCGATCGCGATCTCGCCATCGTGCCAGACGAGGCCGGCGACGGCGGTTGGCGCGATGACCAGGGGAAGCGGCTGGCGGCGGCCGAGGATCTCGGCCTCGGTCGAACGTTGCGAGACATTGACCAACACGGCGGGAGAAAGCCTGATCGCATCGAGCTGGCTGCGATTGGTCGCGATCGAGACCTCGTCTTCGCTGCCGCGATCGACATATTCGAACAGACCGCGGGGCAGCCGCCGCGAAGCGGCGCGGCGCGCATCGGCAACGTTGAGGATATGGGCGAAGGCGGGCCTGGCATTCATCGCGGCAGCATCGTCCCGATGCCGCGTTCGCGCGCTTGGCCGACGACGAGATGCGCAAGCGCCAGATCGGCAAGGGCAAAGCCGCGGAAGCAGAAGAAGGAACGGCTGCCCGGCGCCGTGGGATGGGCTGCGTTCGCAAGCTCGACCAGATCGTGGCCGAAGCGGACCGTCGTCACCGGGTTGCCATCGATGTCGTAGGGCGCCTTCGACTGCGCCAGGCTGTCCGTGACCAGCACGTCGAAGGCCGGCAGGTTCTCGGGCATCCAGCTGCGGCCGATATCGACGGCGGCGGCAAAGGCGCTCGGCTTCATCAGCCGGGCATCGAGGAAGGGCTTCAAACCCGGCGCGCCCGGCACCATCGAGATAACGATGTCGCTGCGGGCGAGCAGCGTGTCGGCCTCCGCGACGATTTCGGTGGCGAGCCCTCGTTCCGAGGCAGCCTCTGCCAGGCGTTCCGCCGAGGAGCGGCTGCGGCTCAAGGCCAGCACCGTGGTCAGGCCGGGATAAAGGTCGAGGAAGGCGGCGAGATGGGCATGGGCCTGTAGACCGCAGCCGACGAAGCCGATGGTCTTGGGCGCGGCTGGCGCCATGCGCGCGGCGGCGGCGGCCGAGAGCGCTGCGGTGCGGATCAGCGTGATCTCGTCGCCGTCGAGCACGGCCAGCGGCGCGCCGCTGGCGTAGTCGCTGACGCAGATCAGGGCGTTGATGCCGGGCACCGCGCTGCCCGCGCCGACCGGCGCCATCGCGACCCATTTCAGCGTGGCGATCCCGTCCGCCTGCGAGGCGGCCGTCATCGCCTGGAAGCCATGGCCGGGACCGAGCCCCAGCGCGCTCTTGGGCAGGCTGCGGTTGAGGCCGGCTGCATGGTCGCGAAAGGCGCGGAGCACGGCCTCGCGCGCTTCGCCGGGGGCGACGGCGAGGCTCTTCACATCGTTACGCGAAAGATAGAGCAGGCGCTCGCTCATCGGCCGAATCTCCGGGCGGAATAGGGAGCAGGATCGAAGGGCGGCTCGCGGCCGTCGATCAGCGCAGCGACGAGCTTGCCGGTCGCCGGCGCCTGGGTGAGCCCGGTATGGGCATGGCCGAATGCGTGCAGGATATCGGGCGAGCGGGACGCAAAGCCAATACAGGGCAGGCCATCGGGCGTGGAGGGGCGGTTGCCCATCCAGCGATCGATTGCGGGGGTCCCGAATCGATCGGCCTGTCCGGGAAACATCTTGCGGGCAAAGCCGAGCAGGATCTCGGCGCGGCGCCAGTCCGGTTCGGCGGCAGGATCGGCGAGTTCGACCTGCCCGGCGAGCCGCAGCCCCTGTGGCGTCGAGACGACGCCCATCTGGCCATCCGACGGCATCAGCCCGGCGCCCAGCTCGACGCCCGGCTCGGGGATGACGATGTGATAGCCACGTTCGGAGATCAGCGGCACGCGGTCTCCGGCGAGCCGGGCCAGGCCGGCAGAGCCGATGCCCGCTGCAAGGACGGCGCGCTGGCAGGCGACCGGCCCTTGGTCGGTCATGACGGCGCGCAGCTTGCCGTCGTCGAGAACAAAGCTGGCCGCGCGCGCGCCGACGCGCTGCGCTCCGCGCGCCTCCAGGAGCCGAGCAAGGGCGGCGCAATAAGCGCCGGGATCGGCGATCTGGCCGGCATCGTCGAGCCGCGCGCCGAAACGGTAACGCGGCGACAGCTCCGGCTGGAGGCGGCGCAGTTCGGCTTCCTCGACCTCGCTGAAGCGCACGCCCAATTCCTGCCGCATCGTCCAGATCCGGCTCTCGGCAGCGAAGGCTGACCGATCCGGATAGACATAGACCAGGCCTTGCTGCCGGATCAGGTGCCCCATTCCGGCCTCGGCGGCATAGGTCCGATGATCCGCCACCGTATCCTTGCAGAGCGGGTAGCGCCGGCGCGCGATCGTCGCGATGCGATCCCAGTCCCGGCCAGCCGCGATGAAGCGGGCGAGCCAGCCCGCATGCCGCGGCAAGTCCCGCCATCGCACGGTGAACGGTCCGGTCGGGTCGAGCAGGAAGCCGGGTACCTTGCGCCACAGTCCGGGCAGGGAAATCGGCGCGATCGCGCCGGGGTTGATCCAGGTCGCATTGCCGTAGGAGGCCGCCTGCCGGCCGCCGGGATCGCCTGGTTCGATGAGGATCACATGATGACCGGCGCGCTGGATTTCCAGCGCCGCGCACAAGCCCACGATTCCAGCGCCGATCACGGCGACGGTCAGGGGCGCATCCTTCGCCATCTGCCCGCCTCAGCCGCGATTGTGGAAATGGCTGAGGAAGATCCGCGTTGCTTCGTGCTGAGGCTGCTCGATGACATCGCGTGCCGGGCCTTCCTCGACGATCACGCCATCGCGCATGAAGACGACCTTGTCGGCAACCTCGCGAGCAAAACCCATTTCATGGGTCACGATGATCATCGTCATGCCCTCGGCGGCGAGATCGCGCATCACGCCGAGGACCTCACCCACGAGCTCGGGGTCGAGCGCCGAGGTCGCCTCGTCGAAGAGCATGACCTCGGGCTCCATGGCGAGGGCGCGAGCGATGGCGACGCGCTGCTTCTGGCCGCCGGAAAGCTTGTTGGGGAAGACGTCGACCTTGTCGCTCAGGCCGACCTTGGCCAGGAGCTTGCGGGCCAGTTCCTCGGCCTGCGGCTTCCGCATCGCCTTCACGGAGACCGGACCTTCCATGACGTTCTGGACCACCGTCATGTGCGGAAACAGGTTGAAGTGCTGGAAGACCATGCCCGTATTCGAGCGGAAGCGGGCCTGCTCGCGGGTGCCGGGCAGCTTCGAGCCGTCGCCGAAGGCGAAGCTGTCGTCGCCGATGCGGATCCGGCCACCTTCGGGCATGACCAGCAGGTTGAGGCAGCGCAGCAGCGTCGACTTGCCGGAACCGGAGGGGCCGATCAACGCGACGACCTGCGCTTCCTCAACCCTGAGGTTGATGTCGCGCAGCACTGTGAGCGAGCCGAAGCTCTTGCGCAGGCCGGAGACCTCGATCTTGTAGCTCATCGCTGCGCCCTCAATTGCTCTGGGCAAGCCGCTTCTCGGCTTGCTTGACGATCGCGGTCAGCGGCAGCAGCACGATCACATAGATCGCAGCGACCACCGTGTAGACTTCGAGCGCGCGGTAGGTGTCCATCGCCGCCACCTGGCCCTGATAGAGCAGGTCCGGGACAGCGAGGACCGAGACGAGCGAGGTGTTCTTGAACTGGATGATCGACTGGTTCATGAGCGGCGGGATCATCCGCTTGATCGCCTGCGGCAGCACGATGCGGCGCATCACGCGCGCCGGCGTCATGCCCAAAGCCAGCCCCGCCTCGCTTTGCCCGGGATCGATCGAGACGATCCCGCCGCGAATGACCTCCGCGTAGAAGGAGCCGCCATACAGCGTCAGCGTCACGATCGCGGCAGTGATCGCGTCCAGCTTGATCCCGGTCAGGATCGGCAGCGCGTAGTAGAACCACAGCAACAGCACGAGCAGCGGCGTCAGCCGGAACATTTCGATATAGGCCCAGGACAGCCACCGTAGTGCCGGGGAGCGCGAGAGCTGGGCGATGCCGGCGACCAAACCCACGATCAGGCCGAGGATCACGACCGCGATCGTGATCCCGATCGTGACGCCGGTTCCGGTGAGGAAGATCCAGCGGTAACTCCAGACGATGTCGAAGTTCCAAGTATAGGACATGCCAACCCTGCCCGCGCCCAGCGCGGCCTCGCGGACCGAAGCCGTTCACAAGAATGGATGGGCTTCCCGCGGGCGAGCGCGGGAAGCCGAGGAAGCGTTAGAGGGTGATCCCCGCGGGGATGTCCTCGGGCTTGACGCCGACCTGGTCCAGGCTCTCGACGACGGCACTGCGGACGAGGCCGAGGCCGCGCGCATAGCCGACCCAAGTGTTGACGAAGAAGAGCCAGGTCTTGTCCGCCTCGCGGCGCACCGCCGCATTCGATGTCGATCCGAAGAACGGCTGGGGCACGACCACCTTGCCGAGGCTGGGGTCCGCCTTCACGGCACGCACGCCGCCCATCCAGAAGATGCACTGCGCATCGACGCGGCCGCTGCGCAGCGCCAGCATCGCCTCGTTGATGGTCTTGAAGCGCGTGATCTGGGCCTTGGGGCACAGGAGCGTAGCGATCTGGTCATGCGCCGAGCCGACGTCGACCGAAATCTTGACCTCCGGCTTGTTCAGATCGGCCCAGCTCTTCGGCTCGAAGCCCGGCTTGGCGATGACGACCAGCGCGCTGTCATAGACGCCATTCGAGAAATCGACGACCATGGCGCGCTTCGGCGTCGGATTGAGGCCGAACATGATGTCGATCTTGTCGGCCTGCAGATCGAGCACCGCGTTGCCCCAGGTCGTCTCGACCAGCTCGAGCTCGACGTCCATATCCTTGGCCAGCGCCGAGCCGATCGCATAGAAGTGGCCGCTCCATTTGCCCGAGGCGGGGTCCTTGGTGAACCAGGGGGCGCTCGAGGTCACAGCGCCCAGCCGCATCTTCTTGTTGGCGATGATGCGGTCGAATGTGTTCTGCCCGGCAGCCTGTGCGCGTGCTCCGTTGGAAGCCAGCGTCAGCGCGCCGGCAGCAACCGCGCCAGCGCCGATAAGGCCTGCCAGATCCCTGCGTGTCGTCATTTTTCTCTCTCCCGGCGTTGTGAGGCGAACCCCGTTCTGTCTGGTGAGGCAGGCTCCCGCTTCCCCCGCGGGCTTTCCGTGATCTTCCGCCCCTCACCGGAGGCGGCAGCGGATTTTTCCGTCGTTTTCAAACCGCTTTCGGCGCGAGCAGAACACCCGGATTCATCAGGTTCTGCGGGTCGAACAGCGTCTTGACCTTGTTCATCAACTCGTAGCGCAGCGGATCGGCGAGGCGTTCCAGCTCCTCCGTCAGCTTGCGGCCGACACCGTGTTCGGCGCTGAAGGTGCCGCCGAAGCGCGCCGCGACGTCATGGATCGCCCGCTCGACCTCCAGCGCGAAGGCCTCCGCATCAGGCAGCGCCGCCCAGAATGCGTGCGTGAACATCAGGATGTAGTGCACGTTGCCGTCGCCGAGATGGCAGACCACCTCGCTGTAAGCTTCCGGAAACAGCTTCGCCGCGACCTCGTCGGCCGCCGCGATGAAGGGCGCGACATCCGAGGAGCGCACGGCGACGTCATGCGTGATGCTCATGCCCTCCTTCTTGTTCGCTTCGGAGACGGAGTGGCGGATGTGCCAGAAATCGGCGGCCTGTTGCTCGGACGTCGCAACCACCGCATCGAGCACCTCGCCCATCTCCAGCGCCGCACCGAGGACCTCTTCGAGGATCGTCGACAGTGCCGCCGTCGCGTCCTCGCTGCCGAGCTCGATGAGCACCGACCAAGCCGGAATCTCCGCGAAGGGGAACCGCGCTCGCTCCGCATGCTTACGCACCAGCTCGAATTGCGAGGCCGAGACCAGCTCGAAGGCCTGGATGTACGAGCCGGCGCGATCCTGCAGGGTGGCGAGCAAGGCGACTGCAGCAGCCGGTTCTGGAGCAGCGACCCAGGCATGGGCGGTGTTCGGGGTCTGCAGATGCAGCCGCAGCGCCGCGCCGGTGATGATGCCGAGCGAGCCTTCCGCGCCGATGAAGAGATGGCGCAGCATGTAGCCGGTATTGTCCTTGCGCAGCGCCGCGAGGTCCGCGAGCACGCGCCCGTCCGGCAGCACCACTTCCAGCCCCGCGACGAGATCGCGCATCGGGCCGTAGCGGACGACGCCGGTGCCGCCGGCATTGGTCGAGATCAGCCCGCCGATCTGGGCGCTTCCCTCGCTGCCGAGATGCAGCGGGAACTGTCGCCCCGCCTCGGCGGCGGCGGCGTGCAGGTCGCCGAGGACGACACCGGCATCGACCGTGGCGATGCCGGTCGCCCGGTCGATGGCGCGGATGCGGTTCAGACGGCGCAGCGAGAGCACGATACCCGGCTTGTCGCTGCGGTCGCTTTCCGGCACGGCCCCGAAGCACAGCCCGGTATTGCCGCCGACCGGGAAGACCGGTTGCCCCTCGGCCGCGCAGAGCGCGACCACGGCGGAGACTTCCTTGGTCGAAGCCGGCTGGACGACGGCGAGCGCGCGGCCGCGACGGCGCTGGCGCCAGTCGGTGAGCCAGGGCTCCATCTCCGCCGGATCGGTGATCAGCCCCTTGTCGCCAACGATGCCACGAAGCGTCTCGATCACGACACCGTCTCCGCTCAGGCGAGGCTAACGGCTTTGGCCCGCTCGGCGGCCAGCTTGAGCTTCGCCAGCGTGTCCGGGCTCGGCCCCAGCAGCGGCAGGCGGACCCCGCCGACCGGCCGGCCGGCGAGCGCCATATATTCCTTCAGGGGCCCCGGGTTCGTTTCGACATAGATGGCGTCGACCACCGGGTCGATCTTGTCCTGAAGCTTGAGCGCCTCCTTCAGCTTGCCCTGACGGGCAAGTTCGAAGATCTCAATCCAGATTCGCGGATAGATCGTCGCCGAAGCGAGCACGCCGCCGCGCGCGCCGAGCGCGACATGGGTGGCGAAAAGCGGCTCCTCCCCCGAGAGGATCGCGATCTTATCGCCCGCGAGCTTCATCGTGCGGATGAAGTCCGGCATGTCGTAGGACGAGTACTTCATGCCGATGATCGAACCGTCCTCGGCCATGGCCTGCACGGTCTCGGCGAAGGCGGCGACCGTGGTGCGGCGCGGGATCTGGTAGAGCATCACCGGCAGATCCAGCGCATCGCGATAGCGGGCGAACCAGGCGCGCATGCCCTCCTGGGTGCCGGGCGCGTAATAGGGTGTCACCGTCATCACCGCCGAGGCGCCGACCTTAGCGAAGTCGCGGCCCGCCTCCAGCGCATCCTCATAGCCGGTCGCGAGCACGCCGGGGATCACCGGCTTGCCGTCTGCGGCGTCGACGCAGGCAGCGACGATGTCCCGGCGCTCGGCACGCGAGAAGACCGGATATTCGCCCGTGCCGCCGATCGGCACGATGCCGGCGGCACCGGCGTCGAGCTGGAAGCGCACCAGCGCCTGGAGCCCCTTGATATCGACCGCTCCATCGGCGGCGAGCGGCGTAACGATCGCGGTGTACAGACCGCCGAGGGAGTCGTGCGTAAGCGTCATGTAAGCATCCCCGCAGTGATGCTGCCGGTTCCCCGCGTGTCGGCCCCTCGCCAACCGCGCTCAGTTTCTTGCCGGCGCATCGTTGGGAATGGAGCCTCTTTCAGGGGCGGGAAAGTGTCAACACAAAAATACATAAATGTCGGATACGACAATTATTGGATCATGCGGGACGCGATTCTCTTTCCCTCCCCGCAACCAGAGATTATGACAGGACGATCCCCATCAGGGGGGCGAGGAGAATCGGGATGCCGGAAATCTCGGCGGCGGAACGCGGGGATATCGAACCGCCTGAGGCTTGGCAGGCCGGCGACGAGTCGCGCGGTGGCGTCGATATCGGTGTTCGGCTGCTCAAGCTGCGCAAAAGCCGCGGGCTGACGCTTCAGGACGTCAGCGCGATGACGGGGGTTTCCGCCTCGGCCTTCTCCAAGATCGAACGCAACGAGCTTTCGCCGACGATCTCGACGATGCAACGCATCGCTCACGGGCTCGATGTCGAACTGGTGACGCTACTGTCGAGCGGTCAGGACAACAGCACGGTGAGCTTCGCCGGACGCCGCGCCATCAGCCGGGCCGGCAGCGGCAGCAAGCATACCACCGGCACGTGCAACAACGTCCTGCTCTGCGCCGATCTCAAGAACAAGCGCGCCACGCCGATACTGACGACAGTGACGGCGCGTTCTCCGGATGAATATCCTGCCTGGGCGAAATCCGAAGCGGAAATCTTCGTGATGGTGCTGGAAGGCACGCTCGTCGTGCACAGCCGACTCTACGAGCCGCTTGAGCTGAACAAGGGCGATTCCGTGTATTACGACGCCACGACGGAACACACCTGGACGTCAAAAGGGGTCGCCAACGCCGTGGTGCTGTGGGTTCTCGTCGATCTCTGAGGGTAGCGCCCGAGACGCGGCTTGCCCCATAGATTCGGTGAATCTGCAAAATTTGGAGCGAGAACAAGACTCGCCGAGATCGACGTCCGGCCGCTCCGGATTGGGCAAGCGTACCGTCACAAGCATTAAAGAGGCCGATCGCGGGCACATTCGGCATCTCCGAGCCAATCGTCCGTTCGTGGAACGGATCGTGCTTAGCGCATGGCGTTTTTCGCACGAGACCCATCGCGATGGCCGCAGCCGCTTGTTCCGCCGGACTCGACACCGGATTCGCCGCCCTCGACTTCGGGCAGGTCGCCGTGCTCGGGCTGGTCCAGGGTGTCAGTGAGTTGTTGCCGATCTCCTCGACGGCCCATATGCGGGTCGTGCCGGCCCTGCTCGGCTGGCCCGATCCCGGCTCCGCCTTCTCGGCGCTCATGCAGCTGGCCGCGCTTGCGGCGGTGACCACCTATTTCAGGCGCGATGTCGGCAGCATCGCCGTCGGGGGGCTCGCGGCGCTCAGGACCCGCAAGTTCGACACGGGCCCGGGCCGGCTGGCGCTCGGCATCGTGGTCGCGACGGTCCCGATCGTCCTGGCTGGTGTCGCGCTCGCGCCCATGCTCAACCGCTGCGGCTCGCCTTTGCGTTCGCTGGAAGTGATCGGCGCGACATCGCTGGTGATGGCATTGCTACTGGCGGCGACGGAATGGTTCGCTAGCCACCGCCGCTCGGTGGAGCAGGCGCGCTGGCCGGATTTCCTGCTGGTCGGTTTGGCCCAAGTCGGAGCCCTGATCCCGGGCGTTTCTCGATCCGGCTCGACCCTGACGGCGGCGCTGGCTCTCGGCTTCAAGCGCGACGAGGCCGCGCGGCTGTCCTTCCTGCTCGGCCTGCCGGCCATCGCCCTGGCCGGGCTCAAGGAAGCCTGGGAGATCGCCAAGGTCGGCATAGACGCCCATGCCGTAGCATTGCTGGCGGTCGGCCTGATCGCGGGCTCGCTGGCTTCCTTCGCCGCGATCTGGGGCTTGATGCGGTATCTGGAGCGGATGTCGAGCTGGGTCTTCGTGATCTATCGGGCTGGAATGGGCATCTTCCTGCTGTGGGCCGTCGCGACCGGATTGTTCGTCTAGATCCTGCCGCGCGAGGCAAAACGCAATCCGCAGGAGCGTCCGGATGAAGCACTTGCTTGGGAAAGGCGGGCAGCGGTTCGCGATGCTTGCGCTTTTTCTGATGTATGCGCCGGCTCTGCCCGCGCTAGCTGGCCCGGCGGCTGGCTGGCGCTTCTGCTATGCAGGCTCGGAGCAAGACCGTCATTTCTACGTTTCGCAGCCTTTTCCGACGACCGAACCTTTGGAAACCCTTGAGCGGAAATGGGTCGTCTGGTTGAGTCGGCAGGCGCTGCGATACGATACGACCGGATGTCCGCGCGGAGCCGATCCTTCCAAGGTCGAGGCCTCCGTCAAATCCGCCATTCGCTACAATGCCAGGCAAGGCCGCAGTGCGGTCGAACTCGACTGGAAGCCCGCTCCCTGAGCGCCAGGCCGTCAGTTGGCTCGTCCCGGCGTGCGAAAGGCCGCTCGACGCGCCAGGTGCCGACAGCCCTGCGCCGCGGGCCTACCGACATGACGGAAAATGTTTGAAAGATGCCCCTTCCGGAGCGAATCCATGCAAGTCATCGTTGACGGGCTCGATCGGGGCCTGGGTGCGATCTGTCTGGCAGCCCGATGGCTCGCCTTGCCGCTGGTCCTGCTGCTGTTCCTGCAATGGCCATTGCGCGATCTCTTCAAAGGTTGGTCCCGTGAAGCCAACGATCTCGGACAATGCGTGTTCGCCCTCTATGTCGCGGTATCGCTGACGGCAGCCACACGCTCCGGTGCCCACCTGGCGAGCGATGCCCTGGCGCATCGGCACGGGGAGAGGCTGCGGCGGGCGCTGGAGATCGGGCTCATCGTGCTTGGGCTTCTGCCCTGGTCCCTGTTCCTGCTGATCGTCGGGTGGCCGGCTTTGCTGGCCAGCCTTCGGGTCCTCGAATCGTTCCCGGATACCGGCAATCCCGGCTATTTCCTCATTCGCGCCTCGGGCTTCATTCTGGCTGCGCTGGTCTTCGCGTCCGGCTTGCTCGGTTTGCTGCGGAGGCGCGCGTGAGCCAGTGGGTCGGCCTTGCCATGCTCGGCGGCGTCGCGCTGGGCGCGATCGCGACCGGGTTGCCCGTCTGGGGTGTTCTGATTTGCCTCGCGGC
The DNA here is from genome assembly GCF_052113585.1 of Allobosea sp. TAF32. Taxonomy (NCBI): domain Bacteria; kingdom Pseudomonadati; phylum Pseudomonadota; class Alphaproteobacteria; order Hyphomicrobiales; family Alloboseaceae; genus Allobosea; species Allobosea sp. TAF32. The sequence goes on from NZ_JBFRDM010000001.1 coordinate 629,075, forward strand.
GGTAGGCGCCGCCGTGTCGGCTGTGCTCGATGCTTCCAGCGTCGCGCTCTTTGCGGCGCTGCCGAGCCGTCTCGTCGGCCTGCTGGAATCCGATCTGCTGCAGGCGTTGCCGCTGTTCGTCTTCATGGGAGCGCTGCTGAACCGCTTGCCGCTCGCTCGCATTCTGTTCCGAGCGGCGCTGCGTCCCTTCGGTGGCGCACGCGGAGCGACGCTGGCGCTCGGCGCGATTCTGGGACCGATGAACGGTTCCGTCAGCGCCAATGCGATTGCCCTGACACGAGCGATCGATCCGGCACTGGCCGAGCATGAGGTCCCGCCCGCCGAGAGCGTCGCATTGTTGACGGTTGCCAGCACGCTCGGCGTGCTGGTTCCGCCTTCGCTCGTCCTGATCTTGCTTGGCGATGCGATGATGACAGCTCATACGATCGCGCTCAATGCGACCGGGCGGGTAGATCGCATCGTCAACACGCAGGACGTTTTCCGCGGCGCTATATTACCGGCCGGGTTGTTTCTCGCGGCCTGTCTCGCCCTGACGTTTCTGCGCCGGGAACCCGGCCGGCGCCTGCCGGTGCCGACGCTGGGGGAGACCGCTCTCGCGCTCCTCACCGTCGGCTTCATCGGCGGCCTGCTCGTCGGCGTCGCGCTCGGCTATTTCTACGCGGTCGAAGCCGCTGCGATGGGCGCGGTCGGCCTGCTGGTCGCGGGAGTGTTGAGCCGTCAGCTGGATCTTGTGCGGCTCAAGGCGGTCCTCGACGACACGCTGGCGATGACCGGTGCATTGATGGCGCTGCTGGTTGCGGCGACGACTTTCACGCTCGTCTTTCGCGTGCTCGGAAGCGACCGGCTCGTCGCTGGCTGGATGGAGGCGGTGCCAGGCGGCCCTCTGGGAATTCTGGGGGCGGGTCTCGGCCTGATCTTCCTGGCGGCCTTCGTTCTCGATGCCTTCGAGATCATCTTCGTGCTGATTCCGATCCTGCTGCCGCCGATCTTGATGCGGGTCGAGGATGCGCAATGGGTCGCGGTCCTGACCCTGCTCATACTCCAGACGAGCTTCTTGCTTCCGCCTCTCGGCTATGCGCTGACGATGACCCGGGCGGCCTCGACCCGGCGTGCGCCGTTGCGGGCCGCTATGGCGTCGCTCGCTCCCTTCATCCTGGTGCAGCTATGCGTGACGGCGGCGGTCGTTTGCTGGCCGAACCTGGCGCATTTGGGGAGGACGCCTGAGCGGGCCGTTGCGGCTCCTTCCGAAGCCGACGCCACACGCCGCCTGCGCGAGATTGCGCCTCCCGCCGACCTGCTGGAGATCGGGCCGCCAAAATTTTGAAATAGAGATTGCTGTGCTGCTCCGTTCATGGAGGCGCCGGCTGCGCCTGCTCCGCGCGATTGAACTGCTATGCGGCGGCGGGACGGCCGTGATCGATACGGCACTCGCTCGGTCTGAGACGATGCCCGCTTCAGATCCTGTCTTCAGATCACCTCCCTTGGCGGCGGAAGGACCGCTGCCGTTCGGATCCCTTGCCATCGCGGCGACAATCGCGTTCCTTGAGGCATCTGACCGGCGACGGTAGGCGTCAGTCCGACGCACAGCGAAAGAGTTTGCCGAGCACGTGCGCATCCTGTTGGTCGAGGACAATCGTGAGCTTGCGGACTGGCTCTCGCGCCTGCTCCAGAAGAGCCGCTACGTCGTTGACAGCGTCCATGACGGGCTCGATGCTGACGCCGCTCTCGCGACGCACAGCTACGATCTCATTATCCTCGACATCGGCCTGCCGAACATGACCGGGCTTGAACTGCTGCGCCGCTTCCGCCAGCGGCGCGGACTGGCGCCGGTGATCATCCTGACTGCCAACGATGCCGTATCGAGCCGGGTCGCAGGGCTCGATGCCGGCGCCGACGACTATCTCGTCAAGCCCTTCGAGCCGGATGAGCTGGAGGCACGGATTCGGGCTCAGCTCCGCAGGCGTCAGAATAGCCGCACCGCACATGTCAGCTTCGGGCCCCTGGTCCTGGAAACGGATGCGCGCCGCTTCATGCTCGGTGGTGCTCCCCTCGACCTGACGGCGCGCGAGTACAGCGTGCTTGAAGCGCTGGTTCTCGCCGGGGGGCGCATCGTCCCCAAGGCGAGCCTGATCGATACCGTTTTCGGCCTCGACGATGATGCGACCGACAATGCGCTCGAAATCTATGTTCACCGCGTTCGCAAGAAGCTCGGCGGCGGAGGGGTCTCGATCGGCACCTTGCGCGGCCTGGGCTACGCCCTGAGGCTGAAAGGTGAGTAGGAGCCTGCGCGCCGAGCTTCTGGCTTGGCTGCTGCTGCCATTGGCCGCCATCGTCGCCTTCAACGGCTGGACTCTGCGCCGGGACGCGACGCGGACGGCAGATCTGATCACCGATCGAACCCTGCTCGCTTCGGCGCGCGTCATCGCGGAGCAGGTCAAGGAGAGCGATGGGCGGGTCGAGTCCCTGATCCCGCCCTCGGCGCTGGAAATGTTCGCCTCGCCCGACCGCGAAAAGGTGATCTACCGGGTGCTATCGCCGTCCGGGGAACTCATTGCGGGTTTTCCCGATGTGGTGGAGCCGCCAGCGCCGCCCCAAGGGTTGGAGCCCGCCTATTACGAGGGCCAATTCCGCACGGAGCCCGTGCGCGCGGTCGCCCTGGCTCAACCCGTGATCTCCAAGGTGGAAGGCGGCAACGCGCTCGTCATCGTCGCGACGACCCTGCATGGCCGTGACCGGCTGGTGAACGAGATCTGGCAGAGCTCTCTGCGAGACCAGCTCGTGCTGGTGGGCATCGCCGCCCTGCTGGCCCTGCTGGGGTTGCGGCGCGGCCTGGCGCCCTTGCTCCGGCTGCGCGACGAACTGCGCAATCGCGACCCGGAATCGTTGACAGCGCTGGACCGCAATCGCGTACAAGGCGAGCTCAGGCCGGTCATCGACGCGCTCAACCATGCGCTCGAACGCGTGCGCGTCTACATCCTTCTCCAACGGCGCTTCGTGGCCGATGCTTCACACCAATTGCGCACGCCGCTGGCCGTCCTGAAAACGCAGGTTGCGATGGCGCGCCGCGACGACGATCCGCAGTTGCGGCACGAGGCGCTCTCAGCCATCGAGCGCGGCGTCGACAACATGGGCCGGGTCGTGAACCAGCTCCTGACCCTGGCGCGGGCGGAACCGGGCGGCGCGGCGCTGCGAAAGGAGCGGCTCGATTTCGGCGCAATCGCGCGCGACGTGCTCGTAGGCCTTGGAGCCATTGCCTTCGATAAGGACATCGACCTTTCCTTCGAGGCTCCCGATGCCGCGCTGCCCATCAACGGCCACGTCACCTTGCTGCGCGAGCTGGTGACCAACCTCGTCGACAACGCCCTGCGTCACATCCCTGAAGGGGGCAGCGTCGCCGTGAGGCTGGCATCGTCAAAGGCCGCGATTCTGCTCGTCGTCGAGGACAACGGCCCAGGCATTCCAGAGGCCGATCGCGAGCGGGTTTTCGAGCGGTTTCACCGCCTTGCCCCCTCGACTGTCGAGGGCACCGGGCTTGGGCTCGCGATCGTGAAGGAGATCGTTGCCGCCCATGACGGGACGATCGCGCTCACGGAAACGCAGCCCCCGCCGGGGCTGCGTGTCGAAGTCAGGCTACCGATGGCCGAGGACCAGCCATCACCTTCGGTTTGAGCCTCACTGCTGATCCTGTAGCGGCTTCGGGCGCCAGGTCGCGAGCCGGCCCTCGACCCAGGTCATCAGATACTCGGCTACGAGCGCCACGATCATGATCACCACGATCGCCGCATACATGCCGGCGGAGTCGAAGGTGCCCTTGGCGATGTTGATGAGCAGGCCGATGCCGTGGCGTGAGCCGACGAATTCGCCGACGATCGCGCCGATGATGGCGAAGCCGAAGCTCACATGCAGCGAGGCGAAGATCCAGCTCATCGCCGAGGGGATCACCACCGAGCGGGTAAGCTGCCAGCCGCGGGCGCCGAGGATCTGGGCGTTGGCCATCAGGTTCCGGTCTGCCTCGCGCACGCCCTGGAAGGCGTTGGCGAAGACGACGAAAAAGACCATGACGAAGGCGAGCGCCACTTTCGAGCCGATGCCCAGCCCGAAGATCATGATGAAGATCGGCGCCAGCACCACGCGCGGGATCGAGTTGAACACCTTGATGTAGATCGAGAAGATGTCCGCCAGCATCTGGTTGCGGCCAAGCGCGATGCCGACGACGATGCCCGCGACGGAGCCGAAGACGAAGCCCAACGTCGCCTCTTCCATCGTCACATAGAGGTGCAGCCAGAGAGAGCCTTCCGAAGTGCCCTCGATCGTCCATTCGACGAGCCTGCTCCAGATCGCGCTGGGGCTCGAAAAGAAGAACTCGTCGATGATGCCGGTTCGGGCCCCGAGCTCCCAGCCGCCGAGGATGGCGAGCAGGATGGCCCAGCGCCAGAACAGCACCTTGTGACGGCGATGGCGGGCAGCCTTGGCTGCCGCGGCCTCGATTTCCGCATCGGAGGTGCCGGGGCGGAAGCCGGTGGAGGTGGTGAGAACTGCGTCGGTCATGGCGCCCTCCTCAGGCTGCGCGGGCTTCGTCGCGGGCAGCGCCGCGCTCGACTTCGGCGCGAAGATCGTCCCAGATCCGGCGGGACAGCGCGATGAAATCGTCCTGGTAGCGGATCTCGCTCACGACGCGCGGCCGCGGCAGCTCGACGGGGTAGATCGCCTTCACCGTGCCGGGACCGGAGGTCAGCACATAGACCTTGTCCGCGAGCGCGATGGCCTCCTCGAGGTCGTGGGTGACGAAGATCACCGAGGCCTTGGCCTCCGACCAGAGGTTGAGCAACACCTCGTGCATGACCACACGCGTCTGCACGTCGAGCGCCGAAAACGGCTCGTCCATCAGCAGCACTTGCGGCTCGTTGATGAAGGTCTGCGCCAACGAGACGCGCTTCCTCATGCCGCCGGAGAGCTGGTGCGGATACTTGGTCTCATGGCCGCTCAGATGCACGCGGGCGAGCCACTCACGCGCCTTGGCGTAGGCTTCGTCGCGCGGCTTGCCGCGGAAAAGCGGGCCGGCGACGACATTGTCGATGACGCTGCGCCAGGGAAACAGCGCGTCCGTCTGGAAGGCGAAGCCGATACGCGGGTCGATATCGGTGACCGGCTGGCCGAACAGCCGAACTTCGCCGCTCGATGGCCGCGCGAGGCCGGTGACGAGGTTGAGCGTCGTGGATTTGCCGCAGCCCGTGGGGCCGACGACGGCGACGAATTCGCCGCGCGCCACGCTCATGTTGAAGTCCCGGATCGCGGTCATCGACTTGCCATCCGGCGTGATGAAGCGGCGCGAGACGTTGATGAGCTCGATGACCGGGCTATTGGCCGTGTCGGTTGCAGGCATGAGGCCTCCTTCGCCGCGAGGCGGCGTCGCTCGATTGCGCTTGATCAGAGAGGGCGGTGAGATGCGGCCGGCCTGTTCCGGCCGCTCTCCGCGCCGAAGCTTACTTCGCAGCCTTCACGAACTCGGTCGTATAGGTCTTCGACAGGTCGATCTGCTTGCCCTTGATGTTCTTCGAGAAGCCGGAAAGCACTGCGAGAACGGTCTCGGGGCCGCCCTGCGGCATCACGCCGTCGGCGGTGAACATCGCCTTGCCGTCGGCGAGTGCCTTCACATAGCCGTCCTTGTCACCGACATAATAGTCCTTCGGCATCTTGTCGGCGATATCCGCGGCGCTGTGGGTGTTGATGTATTTCAGCGTCTTGACGAAGGCGTTCGCCAGTTTCTGGACGATCGGCTTGTTTTTCTCCACCCATGCGGTCGGCATGTAGAGCGAAGCGGCAGGATAGGTGCCGCCGAGCGCGGCCTTGGTTTGCTCGATCGTGCGCATGTCGACGAGAATGCGCGCCTCGCCGGTCTTCAGCAGGCGCGAGATCGTGGGCTCGGTGGTCATGCCGGCCTGGATCTTGTCCTGCTGCATGGCGGCGATGAAGGTGGCGCCCGCGCCGACCGGCAACGAGGTGAAGTCGCTGAGCTGCACGCCGGACTTAACCATCAGATATTGGGTCAGGAAATTGGTCGAGGAGCCGAGACCGGTGACGCCGAGGGTCTTGCCCTTGAGGTCGGCCATCGATTTGACGTCGGGGTATTTCGACGAAACCAGCTCGACCTCGCCCGGGGCCTGGCTGAACTGGACCACCGACTGAACGAATTTGCCCTTGGCCTGCAGGTCGACGCAGTGATCGTAGAAGCCGACGACCCCCTGGACCACGCCGGCGAGCATTTCGTTTTCGGCATCGACACCGGCGGCTTCATTGAGAAGCTCGACATCGAGACCTTCATCCTTGAAGTATCCCAGGCTCTCGGCAAGCTTCGCGGGCAGGTAGATCTGCTTCTCGTAGCCGCCGACCATGATGGTGACCTTGTCGGCGGCGAAAGCCGAGGTGGCGGCGAAGAGCGAGACGATGGCGATAGAACGAATGGCAGCGCGCATGCGCATGGCGAGGCTCCTTGTCTGGTTTCCTACCCGGTTCGCCCCACTTTATGAGGAGGCTTGTCGCCGGGTTATCGGCCAGTAGCCCGCCAACCTTTCGCCAACCTTTCGACCGAGGGTTCAGCGTTCGCTCCAGAGCATGGCTGTCGAATCTTCCGCCTCCCTCCATTCGGACACGCCGGCCGGATCATCCTCGATATCGGCTTCGCCACCGACTCGCTTGGAAATTCGCAGCTCTCATCCATCGGATCGACCGCATCGCGACATGAAACAACGCAAATCTACGATCGATTTCAATGACGGATGTCACGGCCTGACATAGGTCCAGCCTCGCTCCTGCAACTCCATCACGCGCACCACGCCAGATTTTACCAGCGACGCCTCGGGCACGAGAGCAATTTCCTTGTTCTCAGCCTTGGCCATATTCTCCTGCGTATTGCCGCAGGCCTTGAAGGAAATTGCCGGGGTGCTCGCCGCGATCGCCTTGATCCGTGCCTTGACCGGGGAGGTGTCATCGCGAAGCATGTGCAAGCCCGGGCCAAAAGTGACAATCTCTATTTCTACCGGCTCTCCGAGATCCTTGTAGTATTGCGCAACATTCGTCGCGTTGTTGAGCGCCAGGTTCATCGTTGCAGGCTCGTTGGAGTTGACCTGCAGGATAAGGCGGTGCGTTTTTGTTTCCGACGCGTTTCGCTTTGATGCCTGCGCAGTGGCCTGCTTCCTTTCCTGCGCCACTGACGGCGGCATGGCGATCAGGAGCGCAGCGACGCCGGCCAGTGCAGCCCGCGCGATTTTCTCATAGCCAGTCATCACTGCTTCTCCCTTTTCGGTTCGAGGATTATCGACTGTTTGGCTTGGCAACGACGTTCGGCCACTTGCACGCTGCAGCGACCTTGGCTCGCACGACCTTCAGCCCGGCCAGCGCAAACTGCCCCTCATAGGTGCCGGCTCGGGCCACGAGGCGGATGTTGAGGCCGCCTTCGTCGGGCAAGGAATACAACAGATGCACGACATCGGCCCTGAATGCGGTGCCGGAACCGAATGACGAAGCCCCGGCTGCGACCTGCAGTGGCTGAGCGCCGTTGATGCGGTAGATGATGATGCCGTCAGCGCTGCCGCCGGCCACGGCCGGCCCTGAAACCGCCAATTCGGTTCGGCCGCCACGGCAATAGATGGACAGCCGCGTCAACGCGCCTTCTGATCCGCCGCTCGCAAGCGTCGTAGCGGTGACGATGGGAGCATAGTCGATCGGCGAGGTGGTCTCGCTGACGATCCAGTTGTCTTCGCCAGGCGCCGGGCGATCGGTCGGCGCGATGCTACGCGACAGCTTGTCGAGGCACTCCAGCCGCGCAGCGGGCTCCAGCACAGCGCAAGCGCGAAGATGCGCCACCGGATCGACCACATCCTGCGCCAGCGCGGCTCCGCAAGCGATCTCGAAGACGATGGACAGCATGGCCGCCTTCATCGCAGAGCCCGCGGTGCTCGCGTTTGGCGGTCCAACCACTCCTGGGCGGCGGGAAAGCGGTCGAGGCCCGGGACGGTCGCGGCCAGGTTGATCGACTTCCATTTCGCGTCGAAGCCGGGACCCTGAAGCCTGTCGATGCGGGAGAACAGCACATCCACAAAACGGGCTACGCGCTGATAGCGGTTCGTTTGCGCCGCCCAGTTGAACGCGACGAGCGCGGTCGGCACCGCAATCGTCTGCACGCGCTCTCCCGGCTTGATCAGCCCCGGATACTCGCCCGCCTCCAGCACGGCCGGAAGATAGTAATCCTCGAACTTGCTGTCGTATTTGACCGGAAGGAACTTGAAGCCGGGCTCGAAGCGCCCGCGCACGAATGCGTCGACCGGCTTCGAGGTGATGAAAACGACCCCGGCCATCTCACCTTTGCGCATCTGCTCGAGCGCCACCTGATGAGGGATGAACGTCTTGTCGACATTGATGCCGAGCCGGCTGAAGATCAGCGGCCCCGAATAGGCGGCAGCGGTGCCCTGCGTGTTGAAGTTCACCTTCTTCCCGGCGAGATCCTCCAGGCTCTGGATCTCCGGCCGAACGAAGATATGCAGCTCCGACGGGAAGAGGTTGAGGACATAGGTGATCCGACGCCGGATCTGGGGCAGCTGCGCCTTGTATTCGTCCAGAGCGTCGGAATTGATGATGGCCGTGTCAACGCCGCGCAGGTAGAGCAACGAGTTCAGGTTCTCGGTGGCGCCCCGCGTAACGATCGGCAGGACAAGCAAATTCGGCCCGTCATCGACGACGCGCGCCATCTCCGCCGCGAGACGAAGGGGCGCTCCTTCAATCAAACCGCCGGCAAGACCGACGGTCCAGGCGTTCATCTTGTCCTGTTCCGTCGCCTGCGCCGGGATGCGACGCGACGAGGGAGTGGCCTGGGCCTCGACCTTGGCTGTCTGCGCGAACAAATCAGCCGGCTGAAGCCCCGGCATGAGCGCTATCAAGGCAGTCAGCAGGAGCAGGCTTCGTCTGGCAAACCTCGTCATCCTCGAACTCCCTCGCGAGCGCACTAATCGGACGATGAACCGAAGCCGCATGGCCTGGCAGGCGCATCATCGGCTCAAAGTCTCGAACCTCTCCTTCGCCTCCCGAATGCCGCCCGCATGCGCCTTCGCGTAGAGCTCGCGCGCCCTCGCCACCTCGCCCTGCGTTCCAAACGTTTTCCAGGTCGAGAGAACGTTGGGGTCGTATGTCTCGGCCAGCATGAAGACCGCGCGCGGACTGCCCATCTCCGCAGCACGCTCAAGCACGATCCGCGCTGCTCCGATGTCGCCTTGGCCGAGCAGCGCGGCAGCGCGCGCAATCATCCTCGCCGCCTCGCTGCCGCCCGGCACGTCCGGGGCAGCGGGCGACGCGATGGCCGTGCCGGTGGCAGATGCGACCTGCCGGGCAACGGGACTGCCTGTCGTCGTTTCCGGCTGAATGCGCGCGGCAGCCGCGCTTCGCGCGGCATCAAGATCGGCGGCCCCGGCTGCCGCCTTGTCGCGCTCCTGGCTGAGCGCCTGTTGAAGCGCCGCCACGTCTTTCTCATAGGCTCGCCTGCGGAGTTCCGTCTGTTCGCCGATCAGCCGGAACTGCACGGCCAGCTTTTGGTTCACCTGCTGCGCCGTTGCCAGCTCGCTCGCCATCGCGCCATTCTTGGCTCGCTCCTCGTCGAGCGCCTGACGGAGCTGCGCCGTGTTAGCCGTCAGCTCCTGCCGCGCAGCCGCCGCATCCGCGAGGGCAGCAGCCATTTGCTGGCGTTGCCGCTCGAGTGATTGCGCGGCGTTTGCGGTGTCCGCTTGCTTGAGCGGCGCCGTGTCGGGGTCGGCTTGGTGAGATTGCGCCGTCTGCGCCTCGATCTGGCGCCGCGCCATCGCCAGCTCGCTCGCCAATGCGGCGCTGTGGGCGCGCTCCTCGTCGAGGGCCCGGAGGTGCTGCGCGGTGCTTGCGAGCAACTCCTGCCGCGCAGACGCCGCGTGGTCCGCCAGGATCGCGGCCCGCTCGCGCTCCTGCTTCAGCACCTGCTCGGCCGCCGGCCCCGCTTGCAACTGCGCTTCCAAGCGCTCGATGGTACGCCGAGCTCGATCCAGCTCCTGCGCCAGGGCCGCCTCTCGCGCCAGACCTTCCGGCGGGTTCCGGCCCGTTGGTTGCGGCTCATCCGGCCCGGGCGCCGCTGCAGCTCGTTGCTCCCGCATAGTCGGCGTCTCCGACGCGGGCGGGCCGGGCTGCCTGTCGACGGTTCGGAGGACTTCAGGGACCGCGGTCTTCGAGTCCCTGCTCGGCAAGCCCGCATCCTGAGCGACCACGCCATCGCCCGCAGGCGGCTCGGCAGCGACTTGCTTTACACAGCACAGCAGCAGCGTCGCCGCAGCGATGACAGTGACGACGGGCGTAAAGAAGCCTCGCCACATCCGTTTTACGGCAGGATCAGCGGCAACCGATCCTGCGCCGTGTGGCTGGAAATGAGCTCTGCGGGCAACCGGATGCCTATGCGTCCGCGTGAGCCCGATAGGGCCATCGTCCTTCCCGTCGGCCCAATCGCCCGCTTCCGGCGACCTGCCGCCGACGTCGCAATCAGCACTTGCATCGTCCTCGATGACGACGCAATGCCCGTCTTTCGGTGCGGTCTCGATCGCGTGGCGCATGTAAAGGACGCCTGCATTGACGGCGTTATAGAACCATAACTTCTCCGCTTTGCCTGAGAAAAAGCCCAAATCTCCTCATGGCAAGTATCCGGCACAGTATCGCGAATTGCCACGCCACGCCACACCGACTTCGCGGCCTGTCGACGTCTTGCGAGGGCCTGACCCTATGAAACGGCTCCGGCACCGACTGATGGGGCGGATGACCGCTCCGCGTGGATATCTTCCCGCCAGAGGGACTGCCGGTGCCGGATTGCGATCATCATGCCCTTTTGAGTAGCCGAAGCGCATTCTCGCGCTCGATCTGCGTGAGGTCGGCAGGGGACAGTAGGCTGATCTTCTGGAGCCCGTCGGCAACGACCTTGCCGGAGAGATAGGGAAAGTCGCTGCCGAAGAAGAGCTGCTGGCTCGGCACCAGCTGGAGAAGCGCCGCGACCGAAATCGGGTTCGCCATCGACACGACGTCGTAGTTGAGCCGCTTCAGTTCATAGAGCATGCCCTTCGGCAATTTCTCCGGCAGTCCCGGCGTGAAGAACATCGCCGCGTTCAGGCGCCCGGCCAGGAAGGGCAGCGTCCCCCCGCCTTGCGCGAAGATGAAGTTGATGTCCGGGCAGCGTGTCAGCGTCCCGCTAAACAGGAGACTGGTGATGCAGCGCGTCGTGTCCGTCGGGAACTCGATCAGCGCCGAGGATACGCCTTCCTGCAGATTGCTGCAGCAATCCGGCGCCAGCGGATGGACGAAGACCGTCGCCTTGCGCCGGTTCAACTCGTCGAAGACCGACGCGAAGGCGGGGTCGCCCGGCCAGCGCGAGCCGTAACTCGTCAGGATGCCGATGCCGTCGAGCTTCAGCACGTCGAGCGCATATGCGATGGCTTTCAGGCTGCCCTCGACATCCGGCAGCGGGATCGGCGCGAACATGCCGAAGCGGCCCGGATATTTCTGGATCATCTCCGCCCCGTAGTCGACGCAGGCCCTGGCGAGCCGCCGGCCCTGCTCGACATCCCCGAAGAAGATGCCCGGCGCCGCCACCGAGACGATCGCCTGGTCGACCCGGCTGCGCTCCATCTCGTCGAGCGAGCGCTGAGGCGTCCAGCCGATCATGGTCTCGGTCGGCAAGCCCTGAGCCTGGGCGATGATCCGCTCGCGCACCTCATCGAGGTATTTCGGCGGGAAGATGTGGTGATGAGTATCGATCCGGAAGCTGCCTTCCGGCTGCACCTGCGCGAGTCCGGCGCCCGCTGTCGCCGTCGCCGCTAATGCTGCGACGCTTCCCAGCAGCATGGCACGGCGGGACATGGTTTCGTCAGAGGTGGTCATTTCGGAATTCCCCTTTTTGGTATTGTTGTCGTTGCCGGTCGAAACCGGCGCCTGCTCATGGTCAGGCAGGAGCGCCGTTGGGCTCGCCCAGCCCCTCATGCTGCCGCGGGGTGTGGGCCTTGCCGGGCAGGCAGCAGACGCCGATGAGCCCGATCAGCCCGACGAGGATGACGTAATAGGCCGCTGCCGCCTTGTCGCCGGTGGTGGCGACGGCGTAGCTCACCATCAGCGGCGCGGCGCCGCCGAAGATGCTGTTCGAGACGTTGAAGTTGAAGCCCAGGATCGAGGCGCGGATGCGCGGCTCGAACAGCGCGGCGTTCATGACGATTCCCAGCCCGACGATCACGCTGCCGGGAATCGCCAGCGCCACCTGCAGGGCCACAAGTCCCCAGAGCGTCGGCGCCTGGATGATCCAGGCATAAAGCGGGTAGACGATCAGCAGGATCGCGACCGTGGCGATACCGTAGAGCAGGCGCGGCGAGGCGCCGCGATCGACGCGGCCGGCCCAGAAGATCGCGCCCGCGGCCGAGAGGAGACCCGCCACCAGCGTGCTGATGAAGGGCGCATTCAGGCCGAGATTGAGCTCGCGGACCGCGAAGGTCGGCATGTAAATGAACATGATGTAGAAATTGCCGCCGCCGAAGGCGAGCAGGGCGAAGGACGCCAGGAAGGCGCGGCGCTGCTTCGTCCAGATCTGGCGGATGTCGTCCGACCAGGACGTCCTGGCAACACTCGCAACGTCGAGCGTCTCATCGACATGGCGCCGGATGTAATAACCGACGGGGGCGATCAGCAGCCCGAAGATGAAGGGCAGCCTCCAGCCCCAATCGCCCATCTGCTGAGGCGTCAGCGTGTTGAACAGCAGGAAGCCGACAAGGCCGGCGAAGACGACGGCGAGCAGCGTGCTCGCCATCTGCCAGGCGACGAAAGTGGCCTTGCGGTTCGGCGGCGCCGATTCCGCCAGGAGCGAGACCGCGCTGCCATATTCGCCGGAGGCGGCGAAGCCCTGCATGAGGCGGGCCGTCAGCACGATCACCGGGGCGAGCAGACCGACGGTGGCATAGGTCGGCGCGAAGCCTATCATGGCGGTGGCCAGCGCCATGATCCAGATGGTGATCGTCAGGGCGCTGCGGCGGCCTTTCCGGTCGGCGTAGTAGCCCATCACAAGAGCGCCGACCGGCCGCATCACGAAGCCGACGGCGAAGGTCGCGAGTGTCAGCATCAGGGCGACGTTCGGATCATCGGCGGGAAAGAACAGCCGCGACAGGATCACGGCCAGATAGCCGTAGATGATGAAATCGAACCACTCCAGGGCGTTTCCCAGCGCGGCTGCGACGACGACGCGAACCGACGACCGTTGCGATTGCGTACGCACCGACATCTCAATCTCTCCCGTGATGAAATCGAGCTTTTGCTCTTGTTATGCGGCCATCGGCATATAGCCGGATTCCCGGATGATCCGGGCGGCGGAGGCTTCCAGCTCCCCGGCCTTGCGGCGCAGAAGAGCCGCATCATAGCCGAGCACGCCGCCGCGCTTGAGGACCTGCCCGTCGACTATGACGGTATCGACATTGTGGGCACAGCCCTGCTGCACGACCGTCCCGACCGGGTCATGCACCGGAAACAGGTTGAAATCCGTGGCCTTGAGCAGGATCACATCCGCCTTCTTGCCGGGCGTTAGGCTCCCGATCAGATGCTCTAGCCGTATCGCCCTGGCGCCGCCGATCGTCGCCCATTCGAGCGCAACGCGTGAGAGCACCGGCAATTGCGTCAAAGGCGGCAGCCCTTGCGCATAGTTGGCGCGATGTTCTAGCGCCCGCTGGTAGAGCATGGCGAAGCGCATTTCGTTGAACATGTCGCTGTTCGCCGCCGGAATACTGTCGACCCCGAGCGAGGGGAGCGCGCCGAGGGCACGGATGCGTCCGGTCACCGGATCGGCAGGGTGGACATGCAGTTCGATCATCGACGTCACGGTGAAGGAGGCGCCGGAATCGACGATCAGCTTGAGCTGCTCGTCGTCGATGTAGTTGCCGTGGACCACGTTGTGGTTCTCGTCGAGCAAGCCGAGCCGGGCCGGAATCCGGTATCCTTCCGGCGAGACCTGATCGGCGGGACGGCGCGCGGCATGCGAGCTCGACAGCAGGCCAAGCTCGCGCACCAGCCTGAAATCCTGCTCGACCACCTCGGGAACCGAGAATTGCGGGCCGAGGATCGCCGCCGCCAGGGTGACGCGGCGGTCGTCGGAGGAGAAGCGCTCGCGCCGCAGCCTTACCAGCCGCTCGCGCGGATGGGGCTCATGGGTGAATGGGATGTCGGACACCGTCTTGAGCGGTTTGGCCGTGCCGTGGCCGAAGACGGCCCTGAGCCCGCTCTCTTCCAGCGCGTCGACCGAACGCTCGGCATGCTCGAACGAGGTGATGTTGTGGCACCAGTCGAAGAGCGTGGTGACGCCGGCATTGAGCTGCTCGAGGGCGCCGACCAGTGTGCCGATATAGTTGTCCTCGGGCCGGAAGCGGGTGGCCATGTTGCCATGCATGATCCGGTGGTAGTCCGGGCCGGTCCAGTCCGCTCCGATCGAGCGCAGACCCGTCTGCCAGGTGTGGAGATGGGCGTTGACGAGGCCGGGCATCACGATCATGCCGCTGGCATCAATCACCTCGTCGGCATCGGCCTCGATTCCCGGCGCCACCGCGGCGATGCGATCGTCCTCCAGCAGAACGTCCGCGATGGCGAAATCGCCGATGGCCCGATCCATCGTGACGACCTGCCCGTTCCTGATCAGCTTCCTGCCCATGATGGCGCTCCGTAAATCCTCGAGATCGCAGTGCAGCGCCCGGCTATTCGCTGAAATGGGCGTAGGACGGATCCTGCCGTCCGATCGCGCCGGCATTGGCGTACTCGGTCGTGGCGGCAAGCTCCGCGGCCGTGAGGACCCTGACCTGGCGGTAGTCGCGGATGGTGCGGCGGTGCGCCAGCGACCAGCGCCCGCCATCGCAGCGCCAGCGGTCGAGATAGCGAGTGTGAACGGTGCGTTCCTCGATGTCGCCGTCGTCACGCTTGACGATCAGATGCGCGGTCGCCGAGGTCTCGCTGACCGCCCCCTCGCCCTTCAGCGCGACGAGGATGTTGCTCATGCTGTGTCGGTTGTAGAGCATGCTCGTATGCGCCTTCATCAGGAAGGCGACATAGTCGGCCCAGCTTCCGGAGAAGAGCGGCGGGAAATCCACGGTCGCGGTT
Organism: Allobosea sp. TAF32; assembly: GCF_052113585.1. Lineage (NCBI taxonomy): Bacteria > Pseudomonadati > Pseudomonadota > Alphaproteobacteria > Hyphomicrobiales > Alloboseaceae > Allobosea > Allobosea sp. TAF32. The sequence goes on from NZ_JBFRDM010000001.1 coordinate 644,243, forward strand.
TCATGCGCCATCGAGAGCAGGAGCTCGCGATCGAGCCGGTCGAGCCCGCGCGGATAGGTGTGGATCAGCCGGGTGATCTCGGCCTTGCACATCAGTTCGTGGACGGCGTCATGCCCCATTTTGGGTCTCCTGCCGGCCGCCTATCGAACGGCCGATGCGTGATGGATCTGAGGACCGGTCGTCGCGGCCGGAACAACGGCTTGCCGGGCGGCGCGAATGCAGGCCGGCAGAGGCCGGCGACGCGCCTTCCGCCAAGAGGAGGCCGGTGGGCTACGGCAGCTGAGCCCTCGCCCACCGGCGTCAGGCGGCTACTTCTCGTCGCCGACCACCGCGACGCACTGGACCTCGATCAGGAAGCCGGGAACGGCCAGGGCCGACACGGTGATCTGCGCGCTCGCCGGAGGATTCTTCGGGAACACTTCCTTGCGAACCGCTTGGAACTGGGCGCCGTTGCGCGCATCGGTGAGGTAGACCGTCATCGTGACGACATCCTCGAGCTTGCCACCCGCTTTTGCGAGCTGGCGCTCGATCTCACGGAAGATGAAGCGGGTCTGGCCCTCGACATCGCCGGCCAGGGACTTGCCCTGCTCGTCCTGCAGCGTGGTCACGCCCGCCAGCCAGACCTGCTTGCCGCCATGCGTGACGACGCCGGGGGAATAGCTTCTTCCGGCAAATTCCTTGGGGAGCGGCAAATACTCCCGTGCATAGGCGGCGCAGCAAGCGGAGACGGCGGCCGCAAACGCCAAGACTACGGATGCAGGCCTGACGTGTTCCCGAAATTTCATCTTCTTCACCCTCGGCGTTGTTTTTAGGATACAGTAGAAAAGCCGATATCATTCCAGAACAGCGAATAGAGACCGGCCCATGCCCGGTATCGGCCGCTCCAAATCTTTATTCTTGGGGGCATTATGCTCAGCGGCCGGCCGCCAGGGGAAATACTGATTTCAGCTCAATGCATCGGCTTCCACGATCAATCGCCGGATGGGATGGAGCTCTGGCGATCGCGGGCATACGGCTCTGCGTTACCGACCCACGCCTGTCGTGCGCCGGCCTGGAGCCGGCTCGGGGCACCTCATCCCGCGCGGACGTGACGCCATCCCGCCCCCCGCGGCTCAACCCATGCCGGTCCCGGAGTGGCATTCCATGTCGGGTTCCCGGTTGCGAACGCGCCTTGACGGCCTGCGGCATGCCGGCGACGCCTCAGGACTGGTCGATCAGGGCTTTGCCTTGCTCCCTGACGACATCGATGAAGGCCTCGACCGCCGGCGACGGTGCCCGTTCCTTCGACATCACGATCGAGACCGTATGAAAGGCCTCGGGCCGCACCAGCGGGCGAAGCACCAGATCATAGGCGCTTGCCAACGTCGCCGCCCAGGACGGCCAGGTCGCCACGCCCATCTGGGCCGCTACGAGGCCGAGCGTCGTGGTCATGTTCCTGACCTCGAAGGCCGGGCGAATCTCGACTCCGGCGAGCGCGAGATAGCGATCGATGCGCCGGCGCGCCGCGTTGTCCGGGTTGACAGAGATGAAGTCGTGATCGGCCAATTGCCGCCATTCGACCTCCTGCTCCGCCGCCAGAGGGTGATTGCGGGGGCACATCAGCATCAGGCGCTCGCTGAAGGCGGAGATGGCGGTCAAACCGTCATCCATCGTGTCGAAAACGCCAATGCCGCAGTCGAACAGGCCGCCGGCCACCCTGGACGACAGCAATTCGGGCGAAATCTCCTCGATGGCGACGCTGATCCCCGGATAGAGGCTACGGAAGCTCGCGATGATCTTCGGAAGCAGCGCAGCCGCCGCCAGCGGAGAGGCAGCGAGGCTCAACCGCCCCTTCTTGCGAGCAGCAAGTTCGCGGGTCGCCGTGAAGCCGTTCTCAAGCTCCATGAGCATCCGTTCCGCGAAGGGAGCGAATTCGCGGCCGGCCTCTGTAATCTCGACCTTGCGGGTGGTGCGATCCAGGAGACGCGTCCCGAGTTCGGCCTCCAATTCGCGGATCAGCACGGAAAGCGACGATTGCGTCGTATTCAGCCGATCGCTGGCGCGCGTGAAGCTGTTTAGCCTGGCAATCTCGAGAAACGCCCTGATCTGCTTCAGCGTGATGTTCATGGGCATTCGGTGGGGGCGTCGTTCAGCCACCTTCCCACATGGGCATCGGGTCCACAAGCCGCCCCCACCCCTGCCAAACGCTGGTCATCGGCATCGCCTGGCGCATCTGTGCGCATCGCCGTCGATAGAGCCAGATGACGGCAGCCTGGCGAACTGGCTTCGGCAATTGGCCTGAATGCCTGCTTTGCCGGGATGCCAATGCCCGCATCCGGCCGGGACAATGCACGACGCTTGCCGATACGGCCGAGGGGAACCGGCGGAAGCTTCGTCAGCTCGGCCTCAGCTACGGCGATCCGTATCGGCCGAGCCATCGGGCGCCCGGGCCAGCGGAGGCTTGGCGGCGGGTTGCTGCTTGCCCTTCGCGCCCTTGAGCAGGTCCCAGCTGTTCTGCTGGCTGACGCTCCGCTTGAGATAGGCGATCGTCGCGGCGGCTTCCGCCGGACTCTGGTCGCGCCGGGCCATGGCTTCGGCTTCGGCAAAGCGGCCCTGAAGCCCGAGCACGAGCACCAGGTTCTGGCGCACGCGCGCATCGGCGCCCTGCGAGGCCGCCGCCTCGGCGAGAACGCGCTCCGCTTCCGGCAGATGTCGGGACAAGGCGAGCGACAGGCCGTAATTGGACATGACCGTCGGCTCGCCCGGGGCGAGCTTCAGAGCCGCCTGATAGATCTGCTGGGCCCTCTCATGCTCCCCCAGCTGGTCGGCGACCGTGCCCTGCGCCGAGAGAATGCGCCAATCCGGCCGCTCCGGCGAATGGGCACGGGAGAGCACGTCGTCCGCTTCCCGAAACCGCCCGTTATCGGCGAGCGAGCGGCCATAGGCGCCCAGCAGCTCGCGATCGTCCTGGAAAGTCAGGACGGCACTCTGGAGCACGGCCAGCGCCTGCGCATTCTGATCGAGAGCCCGGAGCGCCCGGGCATAGGCGAAGGCGGCGTTGCGATCCTTCGGATTGGCCTCATAGCGTTTCGCCCAGTTCTCGCGCTCGGCCTGCCATTCGGCCGCGGTGCGCGGCTGCGCCGCCGGGCTGCGGGAGATGGACCCCGTGACATCCCCGAGGCCGCCACGGCTCTGGCAACCCGCCAGGGCCAGCGCACCGAGACAGATCGCGATCGTCAATCCAAGTCGGCGAGCACGGAAGGCCGGCAGGTCGGAGGCGAGCTTCGTTCGAATCATGGGCCGGATCGCCTCGCGACAACGTCGTCTGACTGGGTTCCTCTGGTGGTTCGGTGATAAAACGTTAACCCTAATGCATCCTTAATTCCGGCAGCCGCCGCTGTCCCAGAACCGATCGACCGACCCGTGAACAGTCTTCTGATCCCCACCTCCGACACCGCCGTTCCGATTCACGCGGTTTCTGCCGAGAGCTGGCCGGCCTTGCAGACGCGGCTTTCCCCCACCCATCGCAATTTCGCGCTCGCCCAGGGCTTCGCGGCCGGTGCCGGCCAGCATTGCCTCCTTCCGGATTCGCAGGGGACACTCGCGGCCGTTCTCCTTGGTGTCGAAACCGCGCGGCGGCAGCGCGATCCTTTCGGGCCGGCGCGGCTGGCAGCCCTGCTGCCGGCGGGCGACTATGCGCTGGAAGGCGAGATCGACGATCCGGGGCTCGCCGCGCTCGGCTGGCTGCTGCAGGGCTATCGTTTCGACCGCTACCGCAAGCCGAAGCCGCCGCGGGCGCGCCTGTCGCTGCCGGACGGCGTCCACGGCCAGGAGATCAGCCTGATCGCTGAATCGGCCGCACTGGCGCGCGATCTCATCAACACGCCGGCCAATGCGCTGGGGCCGGGCGAAATCGAGGCGGCGATCCGCGGGCTCGCCGCCGAATGCGGCGCGACGATCACCAGCATCGTCGGGGACGACCTGATCACCCGGAACTTCCCGATGATCCATGCGGTCGGCCGTGCTTCGACGCGGGCACCGCGGCTCGTCGATCTGGTCTGGGGTGATCCGGCCCATCCCAAGGTCACGCTGGTCGGCAAGGGCGTCGCCTTCGACACGGGCGGGCTCAACCTCAAGCCCGACGCCTCGATGCTGCTGATGAAGAAGGACATGGGCGGCGCGGCAGCCGCGATCGCAGCGGCGCGGATGATCATGCTCGCGAAACTGCCGGTGCGGCTGCGGCTGCTGGTTCCGGCGGTCGAGAATGCAGTTTCAGGCAATGCCTTCCGGCCCGGCGATGTGCTGGCAAGTCGCAAGGGCCTCTCGGTCGAGATCGGCAATACCGACGCCGAAGGCCGGCTGATCCTGGCCGATGCCCTGACGCTCGCCGATGAGGAGATGCCGGAGCTGCTCATCGATTTCGCCACGCTGACCGGCGCGGCACGCACTGCGCTCGGCCCCGAGCTGCCGCCCTTCTACACCCATGACGAAGGCCTCGCTGCCGAGCTCGCCCGGATCGGTATGGCCGTAAACGACCCGGTCTGGCGCATGCCGCTCTGGCGGCCCTATGACGGCCTGCTCGATTCCAAGATCGCCGATGTGAACCATGTCTCCAGCGGCGGCATGGCCGGCTCGGTGACGGCAGCGCTCTTCCTCAACCGCTTTGTCGAGAAGACGGAATCCTATGCGCATTTCGACATCTACGGCTGGAACCCGTCGCCCAAGCCGGGACGGCCCGAGGGCGGCGAATGCCAGGGTGCGCGGCTGATCCATGCGCTGGTGAAGCAGCTCTATCCAACCGGTTAAGGCTGATCGCCGAAGGCGATTGCGCCATCACGACCTTGGGATAATGATACGGCTCCGTAACGATCGGGAACCGTGCCTTCATGCCCCTCGAGATCAAGCCTTCGCAGGCGCTCAGACTGTGGCGGCAGGTCCATCTCGATCTGGTGCGGGACAGCGAAGCCGACCTCTCGGCGCGCCAGACGGCGATCCTGCTCACGGTCTATCTCGAGCTGCCGCCGCATACGGTGCGGGGGCTGGCGAAGCAGCTCGGCGTGACCAAGCCGGTCATCACCCGCGCGCTCGATACGCTCGGCAAGCTCGGACTGCTGACGCGCAAGCGCGACGAGGCTGACCGCCGCAACGTCGTAATCCAACGCACTGTCGCCGGTGCGCTCGCGGTCGAAAGACTGGCCGACCTCGTCACCGAGCACGCGAAGGAGATCGGCGGCAGCTGACGGCTCTCCCTGCCCACGCCTCGCCGCGCTACGGTATTGGACCTGATTCCTGAATCGGGTCCGATACCGTAGCCCTTTGTTGCCGCGTCGTTTTCCGCCGAAAACCGGATCCACTTTTCGGCACGATGCTCTAGATTGCGTCCATGACGATTCTCGACCGCCGCATCCATGCCTTCCGCCCCGATCTCGCCGCCCGCCATCTCGCGGGGAAGGTCGAGGCCGCTCGCTTCGCCGATGCGCAGCCAATGCGCGTCGTTGTTCCCTCGGCGCCGCTGCGACGTGAGCCGCGCCCTGACGCCGCGCTCGATACCGAGGCGCTCGCGGGCGAACTTGTTGATGTCTACGAGCGCGAAGAGGGCTGGGCCTGGGTCCAGCTCGCCACGGACGGCTATGTCGGCTACCTGCCCGACGACGCACTGCGCCCCGACCAACCGGCGCCGACGCACCGCGTCGCGGCGCTCAGGACCTTCGTCTATCCCGGCCCCTCGATCAAACTGCCGCCGCTTGCGTCGCTTTCGCTGAATGCAGGCGTCGCCGTGCTGGAGACCAAGGGCGACTTCGCCATCCTCGCCGATGGCGGGCACGTCTTCCTGAAGCACCTCGTCCCCGCCGACCGCTTCGAAGCCGATTTCGTCGCGGTCGCCGAACGTTTCCTCGGCGTACCCTATCTCTGGGGTGGCAAGACGAGCCTGGGCCTCGACTGCTCGGGGCTGACACAGCTTGCGCTCACTGCTGCCGGCATCGCCTCGCCGCGCGATTCAGATATGCTGGAAGCCGCACTCGGCAGCCCCGTTCCCTTCGATGAGAGCCTATCCGGGCTTAGGCGCGGCGACCTGGTCTTCTGGAAGGGCCATGTCGGCATCCTGACCGACCCGGATACGCTGCTGCATGCCAACGGCTACACGATGACGGTCCATCGCGAGCCGCTGCGGGAAGCGCGCGACCGCATCCTGACGAAGAGCTTCGGCGCGATCACAAGCATCAAGCGGCTGGGCTAGAACAGAAACTCAGGCCAAACCTTTCAGCCGGTAGAGCACCTCCAGCGCCTCGCGCGGCGTCATCTCGTCGGGGTCGATCCCGATCAGCGCCTCGCGCAGGCTATCCGGCTCGTTCTCGACAGAAACCGGCGCCGGGCGTCGCGATGGCGCGGCGAAGAGCGGGAGATCATCGACCAGCGAGGCGACCGGCTTCTCGCGCTCGGTCTTCTCCAATTCGCCGAGGATGGCGCGGGCTCGCTCGACCACGGCCGGCGGCAGGCCGGCGAGTTTGGCGACCTGGATGCCGTAGGAGCGGTCGGCCGCCCCCGGCACGACCTCGTGCAGGAAGACGACCTCGCCCTTCCATTCGGTGACGCGGACGGTCGCGTTGGCGACCCGGTCGAGCCGGTCTCCGAGCGCGGTCAGCTCATGGTAATGGGTGGCGAATAGGCTGCGGCAGCGGTTGATCTCGTGCAGATGTTCGATCGCCGCCCAGGCGATGGAGAGACCGTCGAAGGTCGCGGTGCCCCGCCCGATCTCGTCGAGGATGACGAGCGCGCGCGGGCCGGCTTGATTCAGGATCGCGGCGGTCTCGACCATCTCGACCATGAAGGTCGAGCGGCCGCGGGCGAGATCGTCGGCCGCGCCGACGCGCGAGAATAGCCGGTCGACGATACCGATATGGGCGCGTGCCGCCGGCACGAAGGAGCCCATCTGCGCGAGCACCGCGACCAGCGCGTTCTGGCGCAGGAAAGTCGATTTACCGGCCATGTTCGGGCCGGTGATCAGGCAGATGCGCCCGCCCTTGGCCTCGGTGCCGGGCGGCGACAATTCGGTATCGTTGGCGACGAAGGGCTTGCCGTCCCGCTTGAGCGCGGCTTCGACGACCGGATGGCGGCCGCGCTCGATGGTGAAGGCGACGCCATCATCGATCTGCGGGCGGCTCCAGCCCTCGCGAGCGGCGAGATCGGCGAGGGCCGCGGCGACGTCGAGTTCGGCCAATGCCAGCGCGGCGGCCTTGATCGGCTCGGCCTGGGCCAGCACGGCTTCGCAGAGCCCGGCGAAGATGGCGAGTTCGAGCTTGAGCGCCCGGTCGGCCGCGGAGGCGATTTTGGCCTCGAGCTCGCCGAGCTCGACCGAAGAGAAGCGCATCGCATCGGACATGGTCTGGCGATGCACAAAGGTCGCGCGCCAGGGCTCCCTGAGGAACTCTTCGCCCATCGCCTGCGGCACTTCGACGAAGTAGCCGAGCATGGCGTTGTGCTTGATGCGCAGCGTGCGACAGCCGGTTTCGCTCGCGTAGCGGGCCTGCAGTTGCGCGATGACCTTGCGCGAATCGATCTGGAGGAGGCGCAGCTCGTCGAGCGCCGGATCATGACCCTCGCGCACGAAGCGGCCGTCGCGGCGGTTGAGCGGCAACTCGTCGGCCAGCGTCGCGTTAAGGCGAACCGCCAGATCGGGATCGCTCTCGCCCAGCGCCTGCATCGCGCCGGAGAGCTCCGCCGGCAGCTCGCCGCGCCGGACGAGCAAGGCGGCGATCGCGCGGGCGGCATCGAGCCCGGCGCCGAGCGCAGCGAGGTCGCGCGGGCCGCCGCGATCGAGCGAGAGCCGCGCCAGCGCACGGGCGACGTCCGGCACCTTCTCCAGCGCCTGCTGCAGATCCTCGCGCAGGGCGCCGTCCGCGACCAGGAATTCAACCGCGTCGTGACGCGCCGCGATCGCCGCCGCATCGGTCAACGGGCCGGCGAGGCGCTCGGCGAGCAGGCGCGCGCCGCCCGGCGTCACCGTGCGGTCGATCGTAGCGAGCAGGCTGCCCTGCCGCTCGCCGCCGAGGGTGCGCGTCAATTCGAGGTTGGCGCGGGTGGCGGCGTCGATCAGCATCGTCGCCGAACCGGAATCGCGCACCGGGGCGGAAAGGGGTGGGCGCGCTCCAAGCTGAGTGCGCTCGACATAGGCGAGCGCTGCACCGGCCGCCGCGATCTCGGCGCGGCTGAAGGCGCCGAAGGCGTCCAGCGTGGCGACGCCGAAGAACTCCTTCAGGCGCCGCTCGGCCGAGGCCGCATCGAGGCCGTCGCGGGCGAGCGGCGTCACCGGCACCGCGATCTCGCGCCAGAACTCCTTGAGTTCGGGATCATCATGGATCGCGTCGGGGCAGACGATCTCGCGCGGCTCCAGCCGCGAGAACTCGATGGCGAGCCGTTCCTGCGGCGTCTCCATCACCGTGAAGCGACCGGTCGAGATGTCGATCGCCGCGAGACCGTAGAGCGAGGCCGCCTCGCCCGTCTTGCGGCGCGCGACCGCGACAAGCAGGCTCGCGCGGCCGGGCTCGAGCAGCCGCTCCTCGGTGATGGTGCCGGGGGTGACGAGGCGCACCACATCGCGCTTTACCACCGATTTGGCGCCGCGCTTCTTGGCCTCGGCCGGGTCCTCGGTCTGCTCGCAGACGGCGACGCGATGGCCGGCGGCGATCAGGCGCTGGAGATAGTCGTCGGCGCGCTCGACCGGGACGCCGCACATCGGGATGTCGTCGCCCTGATGCTTGCCGCGCTTGGTCAGCACGATGCCGAGGGTGCGCGAGGCGATCTCGGCGTCCTTGAAGAAGAGTTCGTAGAAATCCCCCATGCGATAGAAGAGCAGGCAGTCCGGATTGGCAGCCTTGATCTCGACGTACTGCGCCATCATCGGCGTGACGCGTTCGGCGGCAGCGGCCGGCGCGGCGGAAAGGGTGGCTTCGCTGGGGGAACTGTGACGCATCGGCCGGCACGCTAGCAAAAAGCGGCGCCAAGACCATCCGTTAGGACGGCTTTCAACAATTGAAAGCAAGGTCCATCGGCCGAATCGGCCGAAGGTCTCGACATTGCTGCTGATCAATCTCGTCCAGAGCCTGTTCTTCCTGCTCTTCGCCGGGCTCGTGCTGACGGTGATCGCCCCCTGGTTCAGCGGACGGGGCTGGCTACGGCCCTGCGCCGTGAGCCTGTTGTTCGCCGGCGGCGCGCTTGTCAGCATGGCGAACCCTGTCGAGATCCAGCCCGGCCTGCTGATCGATTCACGCAATACCTTCGCCATCCTGGCCGGGCCGATCGGCGGGCCCTGGGCGGCCCTCCCGACGGCCACTCCGCTGGTCGTCGCGCGCTTCCTGGCAGGCGGCGTCGGCATGGCGACCGGAATCGGCGGCATCGTGCTACGCATGCTGATCGGAATCGCCTTCTCGGCCTGGCTGGCGCGGCGCCGACGCCCGCTGATGCCACGCGACCTTATCCTGCTGAGTTCGCTCGATGCCCTCTGCCTGCTGGCCTCGGCCCCTTTCATTCCGGGGGATGCGGGAGAGCTCTTCCTGCGCGAGGCCGTGCCAGCCATGATCCTGGTGGGCACGATCGGCATCATCCTCACCGGCATCGTCGTCATCCACGACAACGACCGCCGCGAAACGGCTTATCGCTTGCGGACCCTGATCCAGCGGGCGCCCGGCACGCTCTATCAATGTCTTTTGAGGCCGGACGGCAAACTGTCCTACCAGTTCGCCTCATTCTCCATCGACAAGGCGCTGGGCATCGCGCGGAAAGATGCCGAAAAGGATCCGGAAGTCTGGCTCGGCAAGATGTTCGCCGAGGATCGCGCGCGCTTCGAGGATCGGCGCCGCGAGACGCCGGGCGACGACCATGTCTGGCGTTTCGAGGGGCGCTATCATGCTCCAGATGGCGGCACGGTCTGGCTTCGCAGCGAGTCGACGCGGCGCCGGCTTGCAGATGGAACATTCATCTGGGACGGCATCCTGCTCGACATCACCGCCGAGAAGACGCTGGAGGCGCGCCGCGCCGAAATCGAGACGCTGCGCAAGACCGCGCTCGACGAACTGGCCGGCAATCTCGAACGCACCGTCGGCAAGGCGCTCGCCGATGTCGGGGTTTCGATGCGCGACATGCGCGCCGCCGCCGGCCAGATGGTGCAGAGCGCGAGCGCGACGACCCTGCGTGCCGAAGGCGTGACCCGGGAGGCGGAAAGCGCATCGCAGCGGGTCGGCAGCGTCGCAACCGCGGCGGAAGAGATCGAAGCCTCGATCCGGGAACTCACCCGCCAGACCAGCCATGCCGACGAGACGGTGCGCGCAGCCGCCAGCTATGTCCGCAGCACGCGAAGCGACGTCACCGGGTTGACGGAGGCGGCCGACAAGGTGCGCGCGGTGCTCGATTTCATCGAGGAGATCGCAGCCCGCACCAATTTGCTGGCGCTGAACGCCACGATCGAGGCTGCGCGCGCAGGTGTCGCCGGGCGAGGCTTCGCCGTCGTGGCGGGCGAGGTCAAGACGCTCGCAGAACAGACGCAGAAGGCGACGCGCGACATCGCCGAAACCCTCTCCGGCATCCGCGGTGCTGCCGCGGCCGCCGTCCAGGCCGTGGCCCATATCGAAGGCACGATGACCATGATCGAGCAGACGTCCGGCGCGATCGCCTCCGTCGTCAGCCGGCAGGCCGACATCGTCTCGACCATTGCCGCCGATGCGCAGGCGGTAGCTCTTAGCGCCGACGCCGTCACCGCCAATGTCAGCACGGTCGGCACCGAGGTGCGCGTCACCGGGGATGCCGCAGTTGGCGTGGCGGATGCCGCCCGCAGGGTCGACGAGCAGGCGGAAGCGCTCGACCGCTATGTCGGTGATTTCGTCCGCAGCGTGCGCAACCGGCTGTAGCCTTCCGACGCCGCCGCCATTCCTCCGTTGCCCGGCAAGAGTTCTGTGGGCCTATAACGGCTTGTGGTCCCGTGGGGCGCGGCCGTATGGTCGATTCCCCCGAGGAAACGCTCAAGAAAAGACTCTTCGATGAACGACCGCCCGACGACCAAGAGAACGCGCCCGACCTTCACGGACCAGGAAGCCCTGCTGTTCCACTCGCAGGGCCGTCCCGGCAAGCTGGAGATCGTCCCGACGAAGCCGATGGCGACACAGCGGGACCTCTCGCTGGCCTATTCGCCGGGCGTGGCCGTGCCGGTGCTGGCGATCGCGGAGGACCCGTCGCGCGCCTATGACTACACGACCCGTTCGAACCTCGTCGCGGTGATCTCGAACGGCACCGCCATCCTCGGCCTCGGCAATCTCGGCGCACTCGCCTCGAAGCCGGTGATGGAGGGCAAATCCGTCCTGTTCAAGCGCTTCGCCGACGTCGACTCGATCGACCTCGAGGTCGACACGGAGGACCCGGACAAGTTCATCGATGCGGTGCGGTATCTCGGCCCGTCCTTCGGCGGCATCAACCTCGAGGACATCAAGGCGCCCGAGTGCTTCATCATCGAGCAGCGCCTGCGCGAATTGATGGACATCCCGGTCTTCCACGACGACCAGCACGGCACCGCGATCATCGCCGCCGCCGGCCTGGTCAACGCGCTCGATCTGACCGGACGCGACATCACATCGACCAAGCTCGTCATCAACGGCGCCGGCGCCGCCGCCATCGCCTGCATCGAGCTCCTGAAGGCAATGGGCTTCAAGCCCGACAACGTCATCCTCTGCGACACCAAGGGCGTGATCTACCAGGGCCGCACCGAGGGCATGAACCAGTGGAAGTCGGCCCATGCCGCCATCACCGACCGGCGGACACTGGCGCAGGCGCTGGAAGGGGCGGACGCCTTCTTCGGGCTGTCCCAGAAGGGCGCGGTGACCAAGGAGATGGTCGCCGCGATGGCGCCGAACCCGATCATCTTCGCCATGGCCAATCCCGATCCGGAAATCACGCCGGAGGAGGTCCATGCGATCCGCGACGACGCGATCATGGCGACCGGCCGTTCGGATTATCCGAACCAGGTCAACAACGTCCTCGGCTTCCCCTTCATCTTCCGCGGCGCGCTCGACGTGCGGGCGACCACGATCAACATGGAGATGAAGATCGCTGCAGCGGAGTCGCTGGCGATGCTCGCCCGCGAGGACGTGCCCGACGAGGTTGCCGCAGCCTATCAAGGCGCGCGGCCGCGCTACGGCAAGGACTACATCATCCCCGTGCCGTTCGATCCGCGCCTGATCCAGGTCGTGCCGGCCGCGGTGGCGAAGGCGGCAATGGAATCCGGCGTCGCCGGCAAGCCGATCGTCGACATGACCGCCTACAAGGCCCAGCTCTCCGCCCGCCGCGACCCGGTCGCCGGCACGCTCAACCGCATCTTCGAGCGGGTAAAGCGCTATCCGAAGCGCGTCGTCTTTGCCGAAGGCGAGGAGGAACAGGTCATCCGCGCCGCAGCGTCCTTCGTCAATCAGGAGCTGGGCCAGGCCATTCTCGTCGGCCGCGAGGAGCGCATCTACGAGACCGCGACCTTCCTCGGCGTCGATCTCGAAGCCAAGGGCATCTCGATTCAGAACGCCCGGCTCTCCCACCGCAACAGCGCCTATGCGCAGTATCTCTATGAGCGGCTGCAACGGCAGGGCTATCTCTTCCGCGACTGCCAGCGCCTGATCAACCAGGACCGCAACCATTTCGCCGCGGCGATGGTGGCGCTCGGCGATGCCGACGCGATGGTGACGGGCGTGACCCGCAACTATTCGATCGCGCTGGAGGAGGTTCGCCGCGTCATCGACGAGAAGCCCGGCCATCGCGTGATCGGTGTCTCGATCGTGATCTCGCGCGACCGCACCGTCCTCGTCGCCGACACCGCAATCACCGAGATGCCGACAGCTCTGGCGCTTTCCGAGATCGCGATCGAGGCAGCCGGCGTCGGCCGCAGGCTCGGCTATGAGCCGAAGGTGGCGATGCTCGCCTTCTCGACCTTCGGACATCCAGCCGGCGAGCGCTCCGAAAAGGTGCGCGAGGCGGTGGCGATCCTCGACGGCCAGCGCGTCGATTTCGAGTATGATGGCGAGATGGCGGCAGATGTCGCACTCAACCGCGAGATCATGACCCAGTATCCGTTCTGCCGCCTGTCGGGACCGGCGAACGTGCTGGTGATGCCGGCCTTCCACTCGGCCTCGATCTCGACAAAGCTGCTGCAGGAACTCGGCGGCGCAACCGTGATCGGCCCGCTGATCGTCGGCCTCGACAAGCCCGTGCAGATCGTGCCGCTCGGCGCGAAGGATTCCGACATCGTCAACATGGCGGCGTTGGCCTCCTTCAACATCGGCGGCTGAGGCCGGCAACTCCGGGGCGGCAAGCCGCCCCGGTTCAGGACGCCTTTTTCTTCCGCGTCTCGGCCGCCTTCTTCGCCGAGGCCGAGCGCTCGGACTTCGGGCGCGCGGCCGCAGCCTCGCCGCCGATCCGACCGCCACGCTTGGCGGAGACATTGGTGTCGGGCTTGCCCCGGCCGGAGCCCGACTTGTTGCCGCCGCCGCTTTCCTTGTTCACGGTAGCCCAGGCCCGGCGCTCGGCTTCCTCGTGCGAGACGCCGCGCTCCTGGTAGCCTTCCTCGATATGCTCCGCCTTGCGCTTCTGCTTGTCGGTATAGGCTGATTTGTCGCCGCGCGGCATGATGAGCCTCCCTTGCTGGAGTCGAGCGTTGAACGCCGGCGAGCAGCGGCTGTTCCCCCCATCCCAACCTTGCCGGCCCGAGCCAGGCTTCGACACAATCGAACGCATCGCGGACGCTCGGGCACGGTGCTCGGCTCGCGGCGGCTATCGCGACCGGCCTCCTCATGGGGCTCATTCGCCGCAGCGGCTTGTGCATCGCTGCCAACGCGCTATCTCTCGGGCCGGGGCGCGGCCGCGCCCTCCCATCCCCCCGTGCTGCCGCGATCCGGCTGTGGCACGCAACCCAGAGAGCGCATGTCTTTCGGCCCGCATGAGCCAGGAATGCACCTGCGCAAGCGCAGCCGCTGGTGGTGGCTCGGCCCGCTGGCGAGCATGGTCATCTTCGGCGCTTCGCTCGTCGTGCTCTGGCACATCATCAGCCAGATGGAGCCCGGCCAGCTCGCCGGCGCCTTCGCCAATGCCAGCCTGCGCCAGCTCGGACTGGCCTGCGGTTTCACGGCCCTGAGCTATCTGCTGCTCACGGGATACGATGCGCTGGCGCTGCGCCGGCTCGGACTCTCGATCCCCTACCGCACCACGGCGCTCGCCTCCTTCACCAGCTATTCGGTGTCCTTCACGCTCGGCTTCCCGATCGTGACCGGCGGCACGGTGCGCTACTGGATCTATTCGCCGAAAGGCGTGCGGGCTTCGGAGGTCGCGAGCCTGACAGTGATCGCGGGCATCACCTTCTGGCTCGGGCTCGGCGCCATCCTCTGCGCCAGCCTGGTCTATTCGGCCGATTCGGTCGCCATGCTCGCGCGGACCTCGCCACTTGTCGTCCAGATCGTCGGCGGCCTCGTCGGGCTCGGTATCATCGGCTACCTGATCTGGATCGCAACGGACGAGCGCAGCTTGCGCGTGCGGGGATGGAACCTTCATCTGCCGGGGCTGGGCACCACGCTCGGCCAGATGGCGCTCGGCGCCTGCGAAGTCAGCGCCGCCGCAGCCGTGCTCTTCGTGCTGCTGCCGGGCGGCTACAATCTCGATTACCCGACCTTCCTGGCCGCCTACATCTTCGCCTGCCTGATCGGCATCGCCAGTCACGCGCCCGGCGGCCTCGGAGTCTTCGAGGCGACGATGCTGGTCGCGCTCAACCGGCTTCCCTACGAGCAGGTGCTCGGAGCGCTGCTGATGTTCCGGGTGATCTACTACGTCCTGCCCTTCATCCTGGCCCTGGCCATGCTGGCGCTGAACGAGATCATCCGCCGGATCCGCCGCCACGAGCCGTGAGGCGGACGGCTATTTCAGGGCGATGATGATCATCAGGAAGGCGAGGAGAAGCAGGAGCTGCCTGAAGCTCCAGTTGATTTTGCGCAGCTGCTCGGCACTGCTCTCCTGCCAATCCTCATCGGGTTCGTGACCGTGCTCGGCTACAACCCGGTGCACGGGCACAGCCTCCGCCAACGGCTCGAGACGGGCCTTCGGCATCCATTCGATGCTGTCGATGAAGCCACGGGCCGGGACAGCGGCCTTTCCATCGCTCCCAGGCGCGAGATACCAGCCGACCGGGCTCCCGGCGGGCAGCTCGCGATCCTCCTCCCGTACCCAGAGGCTCGTCGTGGCGCTGAGCGAGAGTTCCTGCGCAAGCCCTTCGAGCATGTCGGCCTTGAGCGCCTCGAACACCGAGGGAGCCAGAAACACATCGGCAAAGGGCAGCTCGGCCCCGCCTTCTTCGCGATAGCCGAGCATCAGCAGGAGGCGCGGCTGTTCGCTCGACGCGGCAAGCGGGCGCAAGGTGAGGGCGATCGCCTCGGCCTCGCCGTCGAAGCCGGCGCGCCTGAGCACGCCATCCGCCACATGGGCCTCGGCAAGGATGCGCTGCGCGTCCTCGAGGCGCCCATCGCGACTCTCGAAGCCGCCGACGACGCGAAGCGCCGCGGCCTGCAGCCGAAAGCGCCGGGCCGAGCCCTGGACGTAGCGGGCCAACGAGCCCTCGATCGCCATCCGCCCTTCACTCACGGAGACGCTGCGCAATGGCGATGATTCGTTCATGCTCCCGTCCTGTTTCGCAGCAAGGATAGCAGTTCAAACCGGCGCCGTCAGGCGATGTATCCTGACAGCATCGCGACAGCGCTAGAGCGACACCGCACCGCAAGGAGGCAATATCCATGACAGACGAACTCGTGCTGTACACGAATCCCATGTCGCGCGGCCGGATCGCGCGCTGGATGGTGGAAGAGGTCGGCCAACCCTACCGGGCCGAGATCCTCGGCTTCGGCGCGCCGATGAAGAACGCGCAATACAAGGCGCTCAACCCGATGGGGAAGGTGCCGACGCTCGTCCATGGCGACACCGTGGTCACCGAATGCGCGGCGATCTGCGCCTATCTCGCCGATGCCTTCCCGCAGGCGGGGCTGGCGCCGGAGCCGACCAGCCGGCTGCGCGGCCCTTACTATCGCTGGCTGTTCTTTACGGCCGGGCCGGTCGAGGCCGCCGTCAGCAACAAGGCCTTCGGCCTCGAAGTGCCGCCCGATCGGGCCCGTGCGATCGGCTACGGCACCTATGCGGATGTGATGGACACGCTCGAACAGGCCGTCAGCCAGGGGCCATACCTGCTCGGCGAGCGCTTCAGCGCCGCCGACGTCTATGTCGGCTCGCAGGTCCAGTGGGGGCTGCAGTTCGGCACGATCGAGAAGCGGCCGGCTTTCGAGGCCTATGGCGCAAGACTGGCTGGCAGGCCAGCCGCCAAGCGGGCCGACGACATCGACAACGCGCTGATGGCCGAGATGCAAAAGGCCGGCTGAAGCGGGAAGCGCGCCCGGCGCATGGCGCATGGCGCATGGCCGGCAGGGCGGGTTGCCGCCCCCCTGTCGGCAGGTTTAATGCTGCCGCCTGATCATTGCCTACCGCTGCCCTCCGCTCGCAGCCGCCGGGCCAGCTTTCGCGATCGCCATGAACGACATGTCCGCCATCGCCCGGCCGCGCCACGGCATGGGCTTCTATCCCTTCGTGGGCCTCACCGCCGCGCTGATGGCCACCAACGCGCTGGCGATCGACTCCATGCTGCCGGCCTTGCCGCAAATGGCCGAGGCGCTGGGCATCGCCGAGGCCAACCAGCGGCAGTGGATCATCACGGCCTATCTGCTCGGCTTCGGCGTCTCGCAGATCTTCTACGGCACGATTTCCGACCGCTACGGCCGCAGGCCGGTGCTGCTCGCCGGCCTGATCGTCTACGTCTTCGCCAGCATCGCCGCGGCCTTCGCCGGCTCGTTCGAGGCGATGATGGCGGCGCGCGTGGTGCAAGGGGTCGGCGCTGCGGCGACGCGGGTGCTCGTCGTCTCGATCGTGCGCGACTGTTATTCCGGGCGCGACATGGCGCGCGTGATGTCGCTCGCCATGATCGTTTTCCTGGCCGTGCCGATCCTCGCCCCGTCGATCGGCCAGGCGATCCTGTGGGTCGCGCCCTGGCGCTGGATCTTCGGCGTGCTGACCGCCTTCGGCGCCACCGTCCTCGTCTGGGTCGCGGTAAAGCTGCCCGAAACCCAGCATCCGGAAGACCGCAAGCCGATCGCCCCCCGGAGCGTCGCCGCCGCCTTCCGCACCACGCTGACGAGCCGCATCGGCGTCGGCTACATGCTGGCGATGGCCTTCGTGCTCGGCGGGCTGTTCGGCTTCATCAATTCGGCGCAGCAGGTCTTCGTCGACGTCTTCCATACACCCGAACTGTTCACCACCGTCTTCGCGCTGATCGCGATGTTCATGGCGGCATCCTCGCTGCTGAACTCGCGCATCGTCGGGCGGCTGGGCATGCGCCGGGTCTCGCATACCGCGCTGCTGGGCTACATCGCGCTGACAAGCCTGCATGCGCTCCTCGCCCTGGCGGGCCATGAGTCGCTGTGGAGCTTCGCGATCCTGCAGGGCGGCGCCATGTTCTGCTTCGGCCTGCTCGGCCCGAATTTCGGAGCCATGGCGATGGAGCCACTCGGCCATGTCGCGGGGACGGCGTCCTCGGTGCAGGGCTTCGTCACCACAGTGATCGGCGCGCTTCTGGGCTTCTATATCGGCCAGCACTTCAACGGCACGGTCATCCCGCTGACGCTGGGCTTCGCGCTCTGCGGCATCGCCGCGCTCGTCATCGTGCTGATCGTGGAAAAGGGCCGGCTGTTCCATCCGGCGCCGGGCCGCGCCTGAGCGGCTCCCTTCCGAATCCGTCGCCAACGGCGACGGGCATGCCTGGAATCGCCTTCAGTTCGCTCGCGAGCGAAAGAGATTCGCCGTGGCTCGGGAACGGCGCCGCCATCGCCTTCCCGCTGTCGCTGCCTGCCCTAAGCGACCTTCAGATTCACCGCAGCGCTCTTGCCGGTCTTGCGATCAGGTTCGAGGTCGTAGCTGACCTTCTGGCCTTCGTTCAGGCCACGCAGCCCCGCGCGCGTCACTGCGCTGACATGCACGAAGATGTCGCCGCCGCCCTCGTCGGGCGTAATGAAGCCGTAGCCCTTGGTCTCGTTGAACCATTTCACGGTTCCCGTACTCACATGCCGCTCCTTCCTTGAGGCTTGCCGGACCAGCCCGGCACGGCAGTGTAGGAGGCAAATCGCGGTGGTTGCAATGACGCGCCGCACAAACCATTCCGCGCATGCGAAGAGCGCCTGCAATGCCGCGCACGCAGGCCCGGTGAGGGTCCAAGCTGCTTGCGGACGGCGCGCGCCTCCCGCATGAACAGCGCAAGCAGGTGCCAGGGCATTGCGCGCAAAGGCGGATACCGGTTTTTTGCCGCAGCAATGTTCTGAACTTTAACGACCGAGGGAACCGCCCAATGAGCAACTATGTGATCGATCCGCAGGCCATCACAGCCGTTCCGGTCGCTGGGGGCGGCTCCTTCCCGGTACGGCGCGTCTTCTGCGTCGGCCGCAACTACGCCGAGCACACCCGCGAGATGGGCGGCGATCCCGACCGCGAAGAGCCCTTCTTCTTCACCAAGCCGGCCGACGCGCTGCTCGTCAACGGTGCCGACATGCCCTATCCGACGAAGACGAAGGATCTCCATCATGAGATGGAACTGGTCGTCGCCATCGGCACAGGCGGCAAGGACATCCCCGAAGCCGAGGCGCTCGCCCATGTCTATGGCTACGCGGCCGGGCTCGACATGACCCGCCGCGACCTGCAGGCCGCTGCCAAGAAGGCCGGGCGCCCCTGGGACATGTCGAAGGGCTTCGACCTCTCCGGGCCAATCGGCGAGATCGTTCCCGCGAGCCAGGCCGGCCATCCGAGCGCCGGCAAGATCGAGCTCACGGTCAACGGCGTCGTGCGCCAGAGCTCCGACCTCGCCAAGCAGATCTGGAACGTCGAGGAGACGATCTCCTATCTCTCGGGCCTGGTCGAACTCAAGCCCGGGGACCTGATCTTCACCGGTACGCCGGAAGGCGTTGCCGCCGTCGGCAAGGGCGACGTGCTCGAAGGCGAGATCGCCGGCGTCGGCACGGTCCGCACCCGCATCGTCTGAGGCGTCATTCTCGGGCTCGCCCCGAGAATCTCATGACCAGCCCCGCTGGTTTCCGAGATGGCCGGGTCAAGCCCGACCATGACGAGGTGCCAGCCTTCCTCCCCGACAAGACCGAGAGCAGAAACCATGCGCCTGACCTCCGACGCCAGCGGCGTCTTCCCGATCGCGCCGACGCCGTTCAACCCGGACGGCGGTATCGACTGGACCTCGGCCGACCGGCTCTTCGAATTCTACCAGGGCATCGGCTCCGACGGCGTCACCGTGCTCGGCATCATGGGCGAGGCGCCCAAGCTCGAGCCCGAGGAGTCGGTCGAGCTGGTCAAGCGCGCCGTCGCCAAGATGGGCGGCAAGCCGATCATCGTCGGGGTCTCCGCGCCCGGTTTCGCGGCGATGCGCTCGCTCGCGCGGCAGGTGATGGACCTCGGCGCCGGCGGCGTGATGATCGCCCCGCCGCCCGCCCTGCGTACCGACGACCAGATCACCGGCTACTACGCCCAGGCTGTCGAGGCGATCGGCACCGATATCCCCTTCGTCATCCAGGATTATCCGCTGACGCTCTCGGTGGTGATGACGCCGGCGGTGATCCGCAAGATCGTCATGGACAACCCCTCCTGTGTGATGCTGAAGCACGAGGACTGGCCAGGGCTGGAGAAGATCTCGGCGCTGCGCAAGTTCCAGAAAGAGGGCTCGCTGCGCCCAATCTCGATCGTGACCGGCAATGGCGGGCTCTTCCTCGATTTCGAGATGGAACGCGGCGCCGACGGCGCCAATACCGGCTATGCCTTCCCGGAACTCCTGATCGACGTGGTCAAGCTGCAGAAGGCCGGCAAGCGCGACGAGGCCCATGATATCTTCGACGCTCATCTGCCGCTGATGCGCTACGAGCAGCAGCAGGGCGTCGGGCTCGCCGTGCGCAAATACACGATGATGAAGCGCGGCATCCTCAGCCATGACGCCCAGCGCAAGCCGGGCGCCGCCTTGAGCGCAGCTGCCAAGGCCGAGGTCGATTATCTGCTGTCCCGGATCGCGAAGCACGATCCGCGCGCGAAGCTCTGAGCGGCCAGACCGTCATTCCCGGGCGCCGCAGGGCGGCGACCCGGGAATCGCCGGCAAGAGATGCCCGGGTTACGCCCGAGCATGATGCGCGGGAAACGGGGCTCAGTGGCCCTTGTGCTCGCCTTCGCCGCCCTTGGCGGCTATCGAATCCACCTTGAACTCGACATCGACCGAGCCTGCCTTCTCGAAGGTCAGCGTGCCCTTCATCATCTCGCCCTGCTTCAGCGGCTGCTTCAGCTCCATGAACATGATGTGGTAGCCGCCGGGCTTGAACTCGACCTTGGCGCCGGGCGGAACCTCAACGCCCTGCTCGAGCGGGCGCATGGTCATGATGCCGTCCTTGGTCGCCATCTCATGGATTTCCGCGCGAGCGGCGAAGGGAACGGAGATCGAGACCAGCCGATCGGGCGTGGTTCCGGTGTTTTCGATGCTGAGATAGCCGCCGCCGACCTTGGCGCCGGCCGGGGTCGCCCGCGACCAGGGATGGCCGATCTTCAGCGCGCCCGCCTTGAAGTCGTGGGCGGAGGCCATGGTGGCCGAAAGCGCGAGCACGGCCGTCGCGAGCGAAAGGGAAAGCTTCATGGCTTGTGTCCTGAGCGGAAAGGACTGCTGAGCAGCCCGAATGGCAAATGCGCCGGCGTCGATGGCCGGCGGGATATCGGCAGGCGGTGGGAAGCGTCAGGCTGCGGGCGGAGCGCGCGAATCCGCAAGGCCGACAGCGAAACCATGCGCCACACCTTCGGCGACCGGGTGCAGCAAGGCCAGCCTGGCAATGGAACGCGCGGCGAAGAACAGATCGCCCCATGGCGGACCGGCCAGCACGGGATTGAGCGGACAGCCCTTGCAATGGGCGAGATCGCCGGCCGGGGCCGGCGCACCTTCCGCGGGCACCGGAGCGCCGGAACAGAGGACGGCGCCGTCTCTTGCCGAAAAGGGCGCCAGCGCCGAAGCCGGCGCGATTGCCAGAACAAGCGCGCCCCAGCCATAGGCGACCGCAAGCCAGACTCCGAGGCCGGAGCGGCGCAGGCGATCGAGAAAGGTGGCACGAGCCGGCATGGGCCGCAGATGGCGCCCCTTCCAGGGCTCCGTCAAGCAGCTCATTGCCGCATCATCGCCGACGGGTAACGAGCGCCGGAGAATATTCTTCTCTGGCCTGCGGTTTCTTTAAAAGAACGAAGCGATTGACAAAGAGGACGATCGCCGCCAGATTACACATTGTCTCCGGAGCGATCCGGATACCGCGGAGATTTGAGCAGCAGCTTGCGCCGCGTCACCAAACGCTAAAGCGCCACGACTGGGTCGTGGGCTCCAGATTGAGGAGACTGACATGACCGTTGCGAGAGTGAGCCGAAGCCAAACGCGCTTCCACCCCGCCCCCTGCTGTTGTCGACGCTGAGATCGCAAGGCCGATAGGCCGCTTTCACCCGATCGCTTCGACGAACACGCCGCCAGATGCGGCAAAAGGCAGAGCCATGTCCCAGTTTCATTCCGTTTCCAGCCGGCCTAGCCCGGCGCTGCAAGCCTATGTCATCGAGCTTGGCGAGGACCAGATCGGCCTCGTCAGCCGGCGCGCCGATGAGCGCGACTTCACCTTCATCGCTGCCTCCTCGGCCTTCCGAGCCCTGGAGGGGCAGCGCTTCGCCACGCCCGGCGCGGCAGAGAGCGCGGCGCGCCGCCTCGCCCGGCAGCCCCGCCACAGCCCGCTCCGGCTGGCCTCGTGAGGCGGTGATGCAAGTCCTGTCATCGCTCTGGAACGCCGTCGCCGCCTGGTTCAACCGGGCGGTGCCGGCAGCCTTCGACCCGCTCGACGCCGCGCGCTCGGACGATCGGCGGCGCTCGATCCATGACGTCACCATCGAGCAGCTCGGTATCGCGCACTGGTCCTGCCACACCCATTTCTGAGGACATGATGAACGCCCCCGTCAGCCCCGGCGCTTTGAGCGCCGGCGCCCTGCCAGTCGCTATGGCCGAGCCCGCGATCCGTTTCGAGCAGGTCGGCAAGACCTATGCGGCACGTAGCGGCCAGCAGCCCGTGAGCGCGCTCGCCGGCATCGATCTCGACGTGCCCGCCGGCAGCATCCTCGGCGTGATCGGCCGCTCCGGCGCCGGCAAGTCGACCCTGATCCGCCTCGTCAACGGGCTGGAGCGCGCCACCGCCGGCCGCATCCTGATCGAAGGCCAGGAGGTCACCAACCTGACCGAGGCCGGCTGGCGGGCGCAGCGCCGCCGCATCGGCATGATCTTCCAGCACTTCAACCTCCTGTCTTCGCGCACCGTCTTCGACAATGTCGCGCTGCCGCTGGAGATCGCCGGCACGCCGCGCGCCGAGATCACCGCCAAGGTCGAGCGGCTGCTCGAGCTCGTCGGCCTTGCCGACAAGAGCGCGCGCTATCCGGCGGAACTCTCGGGCGGGCAGAAGCAGCGCGTCG
Source organism: Allobosea sp. TAF32 (assembly GCF_052113585.1). Taxonomy (NCBI): domain Bacteria; kingdom Pseudomonadati; phylum Pseudomonadota; class Alphaproteobacteria; order Hyphomicrobiales; family Alloboseaceae; genus Allobosea; species Allobosea sp. TAF32. The sequence continues at coordinate 666,842 of NZ_JBFRDM010000001.1, forward strand.
GCATCGCCCGCGCGCTCGCCACCGATCCGAAGGTGCTGCTCTGCGACGAGGCGACCTCGGCGCTCGACCCGGAGACGACCCGCTCGATCCTGGCGCTGCTGCGCCAAGTCAATCGAGAGCTCGGGATCACGATCCTGCTGATCACCCACGAGATCCCCGTCATCAAGGAGATCTGCGACCGCGTCGCGGTGATCGAGGGCGGGCGCATCGTCGAGCAGGGCGAAACCTTCTCCGTCTTCACCAACCCGCAGCACCCGACCACGGCGCGCTTCGTCGAGGCCGTCACCGGCGTCGAGGTGCCCGAGCATCTCGCCGGCCGCATCCGCACGCAGGCGCGCCCGGGCGACAATCTCGTGCTGCGCATCACCTTCATCGGCGAGAACGCGACGGCCCCGGTGATCAGCCGGCTCAGCGCGGTCGTCGGCGTCGACGTCAACATCCTGGCCGGGCGGATCGACGCCATCGCCGGCCAGCCCTTCGGCAGCCTGCTCGTCTCGGTGCCCTCGCGCGCGCCGGAAAGCGACGCGGTGCTCGGCGCCCTGAAGAGCCTCGGGCTCAAGGCGGAGGTTATCGGCCATGTCTCCTGAACTCATCCGCCTGATCTGGCAGTCCACGCTCGACACGCTCGCCATGGTCGCCGTCTCGGCCGGCATCGGCACGCTGCTCGGCCTGCCGCTCGGGGTCTTCCTTGCCACCAGCAAGCGCGGCGAGCTGTTCGCCGCACCCGCCGCCAATGCCTTGCTCGGCGTGCTGGTCAACGCCACCCGCTCGACGCCCTTCATCATCCTCGTCGTCGCGATCATCCCGTTCACGCGGCTTCTCGCCGGGACGTCGATCGGCACCGCCGCGGCGATCGTGCCGCTGACCGTCGCCTCGACGCCCTTCATCGCCCGGTTGATCGAAGGCGCGGTGCGCGAGGTCGATCAGGGTCTGGTCGAGGCCGCGCGCGCCATGGGGGCAACGCCCATCCAGATCGTCCGCAAGGTGCTGGTGCCCGAGGCGCTGCCGGCCATCGTGCTCGGCCTCACCCTCGCCGTGGTCAGCCTGATCGGCTTCTCCGCGATGGTCGGCGCGGTCGGCGGCGGCGGACTCGGCGATCTCGGCATCCGCTACGGCTACCAGCGCTTCATGCCCGACGTGATGGCGACCGTCGTCGCCGTACTCATCGTTCTCGTCCAGCTCGTGCAGAGCTTCGGCGACCGCCTGGCGCGCCGCCTGAACAAGCGCCTGCGCCACGCCTGATCATTTTCACCCGCTTCATACCGAAGGAAACAACGATCATGACGACCTCTTTCAGCCGCCGCGCCGCGCTCGCAGCCGGTCTCGCCATGGCGCTCGCAGCCGGCCCCGCCTTCGCCCAGCAGAACCAGGTGCTCCGGATCGGCGTCACGCCCGGCCCTCATGCCGAGATCCTCGAGAAGGTGAAGCCGCTCGCTGCGCAAAAGGGCCTCGACCTCAAGATCACCGAGTTCTCCGATTATGTCGTGCCGAACCAGGCGCTCGACGCCGGTGAGCTGGACGCCAACTCCTTCCAGCACGAGCCCTATCTCGACAATCAGGTGAAGGATCGCGGCTACAAGATCGTCAAGGTCGGCCTCACCGTGAACTTCCCGATCGGCATCTACTCGTCGAAGTACAAGAGCTGGGCCGAGATCCCAGACGGCGCCACCATCGCCATCCCGAACGATCCGACCAATGGCGGGCGCGTGCTGCTGCTGCTGCAGGACAAGGGCGTGATCAAGTTGAAGGACGGGGTCGGCTTCAAACCGACCGTGGCCGACATCACCGGCAACCCGAAGAAGTTCAAGATCATCGAGCTCGAGGCCGCCCAGACGCCGCGTTCGCTCGCAGACGTCGCCGCCGCCGCGATCAACACCAACTACGCCGTCGACGCCAAGATCGACCCGGCCTCGGCCATCCTGCGCGAGGATGCCAAGGGTCCCTATGTCAACCTGATCGCAGTCCGCGCCGCCGACAAGGACAAGCCCTGGGTCAAGACGCTGGTCGAAGTCTATCAGAGCCCGGAGATCAAGAGCTTCATCGCCGAGCGCTACAAGGGCGCCGTGCTCGCCGGCTGGTGACCGTTTTCCTCCCACCTGGCTTCTTCATGGGCCAGGCGCCTTGCCCCGGATGCATCGCATCCGGGGCTTTTTTTATCACGCGTCATTTGGTCGGGCTTGACCCGACCATCTCGGAAACCAGCGTCCTCCGGTCATGAGGTTCTCGGGTCTGCGCTTCGCCCGAGAAATGACGCGGGCGGCTCGTCAGTTGCCGATCTTGCCGAAGGCGAAGAACTGGGTCTCGCCGGAGGAATCGTCGACGCCGTCATTGTCGGTGACGACAAAGAGGTGCCCGGCCTTGTCGACGGCCATGCCCTCGACCTTGTCGAGACCGTAGCCGCCGGTCTTCATCAGATCGGGCGTCAGGTCGCGCAGCAGGGTCTTCGCGACGGTCGGGATGTCCGCCGCGCCGATGGCGGCGGGCTTCAGGCCCTTCACCGAGAAGGTCTGGAGCGTCTTCGCCGCCTTGGCGCCGAAGCCGTTGTCCCGCTCGATCACGGCGAAACGGTCGTCGCCAAGGGCAACCAGCTCGGAGAGGCCCATCCAGAAGCCGGCAGCCGGCTGAGAGAGCGGGTAGTGCAGCACGCCCCATTCTTTCGTCGCCGGCTTGTAGGAGAGGATCTTGGCCTTGCCCTTCGGGTCGTCCTTCCACTCGCGCTGCACGGCGAGCCAGACGGTCTCCTCAGGGCCAGTACCGGTCACCGCCACGCCCTCGAAGCCAAAGCGGACCGCATGCTTCGCCAAAGCCTCAGGCAGGACGATCTCTTCCTCGACCTCGCCCTTGGCCGAGACGCGCAGCAGGATGTCGGCGAGCGGCGCATCCTTCTTCTCGGGATTGCCCTCGGAGGCCAGCCAGAAGCCACCGCCCTCGCGGGTCGCAATGCCTTCGAGATCGTAGGAAGCGGGTTTGCCGTCCTTGGTCACGGTGATCGCGCCGATGATGCGGGCGGGCTTCTGCGTCGCGTCAATCTCGAGGATGCGCGAGGGCGTGTAAGCGCTGTCGGTGATCGAGAAGAGCTTGCCCGGCGCGGTGCGGTCCGCTGCAAGGCCGGAGAGCGCACCCCAGCCGATCGGCAGGCCGTTCTCGTTCTGCGACTGGATGGTCGGGTAAGCCGCGGCCTGCTCGGCGCGGCGATAGATCATCACCGCCGAACGCGCGCCGCCCTTCTCGCCGACATCGGTCTCCGAGGCAGAGACGAAGAGGTCGCGCTGCGGGATGGCGAGCAGGCCTTCCGGGCCGATGCCGGTCGGCAGGGCCTGCAGGTAGCGCGGCGCCTTGCCCGGTCCTTCGTCCTTGTAGACCAGCACCAGCGAGGCGCGCTCCAGCCCGACGAAGATCAGCCGGTCGTTGCCATAGGTCGCGACCTCGATGCCCTCGGGCTCGCTGCCCTTGGCGGCCGAGCGCTTCTCGGGATAGTGGCCGAGCCGCATGGCGAGGTGGTCCACGTCAGAGCCGGAATCGAACTCCACCGTGCCGTCCTTGCGGAAGATCGTGAAGCCGCGCGAGCCGCCCTTCCAATCGCCCTCATTGGCGGTGACGAAGCGGTCGTTGTCGATCCAGCGCACGGCGTCGGGCTCGCGCGCAACGCCCTTCAGCTCCTCGGTCGGGCTGATCTTGCCGTCGCGGGTCTTGTCGATGTTCTTGAGATCGACGCTGCCTGCCGAGAAATGGGTCACCACCTTGCCCGTCTTCGAATCGACGACGATGAGGTGGTTGTTCTCCTGCAGCGTCACCACGACGAGCCCGTCCTGATTGACGTCGACGAATTCCGGCTCCGGATCGGTCGGCTCGACGGTTGCGAGGCCGGTCAGGTCGACGATCTGGCGGGTGGCGCAGTCGATGGCGCCATCCTTGATGCCGATCAAGGTGAGGTTGCCGGCGGGGAGCTGCGGCAAGGCGCCCTTGTTGAGCTTCTCGTCGCGCTCGTTCTCGATGGCGATGACGATCTTGCCCTTGTCCTTGGTGAGCGTCACCGAATCCGGCTGGCCGCCGAGATCGCATTTCGCCACGACCTGCCTGGTCTTCAGGTCGACCGTGGCGAGATGGCCGGCCGGCTCCTTGAAATTGTCGCCGGAGGTGACGACGGCGACGAAGGCCTTGTCGCCGAGGATCGTGACCGAGGTGGATTCACCGTCGAGCGGCACGAAGCCGGCCGGCTTCGGATTGGCCGGGTCGGCGATGTCGATGATGCCGAGCGCCTTCTGCTCGCCATCGGTATAGGCCAGCAGCATGCCGTCCTCGCTGGCTGCGATGATCTCGGAGACGGTCTTCTTGGCGGGATCGCGGTCGGCCGGCAGGTTCTGCGGCACGGAGAAGGTGGCGATGCGGTTGAACACCGGCTCCGCACCGGCGGTGCCGGCGAGGAGGAGGGAGGCGAGAGCCGCGAGGACGAAAGGCTGGCGCATGGAACGGACCCGCTGACGGAAAAGGATATCCGCGGCTAGAGAGCCCATGCGACAGCCGCGTGACAGCGTCAGCCAAGACTTGCGCCCAATGCGGCATTATCGTGGGCCGGCGAGCGCCGGAAGCCGATCACCTCGAGCTCGGTGACGATGGCGACTGCCGCGGCCTGGGCGAGCACGAAGGCGATGCCGAGCCCGGTCGGTGCCAGCCAGCCCGTCAGCAGGATCGCGATGCTGTCGACGATCCAGAGCAGGTTGATGCCGATGACCGCATAAACGGCGAGGCGCGGCAGAATCGTGCGGCTGGCGAAGAAGCCCAGCAGCGCCGCGCAAGGCAGCAGCACGATGCCTGCTCCGCGCAGCAACCCCTCCGGCAGGCCGAAGGGCGCGGCGAGCGGGCCGGCGGCCGTAGCGAGCAGCAGGCCCATGCCGGCGCAGGCCGCGGCATCGAGCGCGAGGGCGTTGCGCAGCAGTGGTGAGGGTTGGATGAGCGACATGGCATTCTCCTTCCGTTTCATGGGCAGGCAGCCCGTTTCGATGCGGGGAATGCTGCCGATTTCGGGAGAGCCCGTCGATTAAGCGGGAGGTAATTGGAACGGCCCGCAGGGATCGCTAGCTTGCCTGCCATGAACAAGCATCACGCCCCCTCCTTCGGTACGCTGCTGCGCGACTGGCGCCAGCTGCGCCGCTTCAGCCAGCTCGACCTCGCGCTCGAAGCCGAGATCTCGCAGAAGCATCTGAGCTTCGTCGAAAGCGGACGCTCGCGCCCGAGCCGCGAGATGGTGCTGCTGCTCGCCGAGCATCTCACCGTGCCGCTGCGCGAGCGCAACGCCCTGCTGCTGGCGGCCGGCTATGCGCCGGTATATCCCGAGCGCTCACTGGAAGATCCGTCGCTGAACGCCGCCAGGGGCGCGATCGACTTGATCCTCAAGGGGCACGAACCCTACCCGGCGCTCGCCGTCGACCGGCACTGGACGCTGCTCGCCGCCAATGGCGCGGTGACCCGGCTGCTCGGCCTCGTCGCCGATGCGGCGCTATTGCAGCCACCCGTCAATGTTCTGCGCCTGTCGCTGCACCCCGGCGGGCTCGCCCCCTTCATCGTCAATCTCGACGAATGGCGCGGCCATCTGCTCGCCAGGCTGCGCCAGCAGGTCCGCGCCACGTCGGACGGCACGCTGGGCGCCCTGCTGGAAGAACTCTCCACCTATCCGCATCCCGGCAAGGCCGGACAGGAGCGGCACGATCCGGACGCCGAAGCCGGCATCGTCGTGCCGATGCAGCTGCGGCTCGGCGAAACCGTGCTGTCTTTGATCTCGACGACGACGGTCTTCGGCACGCCGGTGGACGTCACCCTGTCCGAACTGGCGCTGGAGACGTTCTTCCCGGCGGATACGGCCACGGCTGAGGTGCTGCGCGCGCTCGCCGCGAGCGGAAGCGGGACGGCGTAGTCGCCCGGAACCGATCCGGCGCAGTGCAGTTTCTTGGAGGGACGCGACCGAGGTCGCACCGGAACCAGGAGGAGCCACGCAATGGGTAGCACGACCGACAAGATCAAAGGCATGGCCAACGAGGCCGCCGGCAACGTCAAGCAGGCCGCTGGCAAGGCGCTCGACAAGCCGGAATGGGAGGCCAAGGGCAAGGCGCAGGAACTGAAGGGCGAAGCCCAGCAGGCACTTGGCAAAGGCAAGGACGCGGTCAAGAAGGCCGTCGACAAGGCCTGAAGCACCGCCTCGAAGCACAAAGGGCCGCCGAAAGGCGGCCCTTTTTTTGGCTGCTCAAACCCGCGGCTCAGGCGGTGCCGCCGAGCCCGCCGAGGAAATCCTTGACCCGGCCGAAGAAGCCGGCCGTCTCCGGATGATTGTTGTGCGAGCTCTCGCGCTCGAACTCCTCCAGCAACTCGCGCTGGCGGGCCGTCAGCTTCTGCGGCGTCTCGACCACGACCTGGATATAGAGGTCTCCGACATCGCGCGAGCGCAGCACGCTCATGCCCTTAGCCTTCAGGCGGAACTGCTTGCCGGTCTGCGTGCCTTCCGGGATCTTCACTCGCGCCTGCTCGCCCGAGAGCGTGGGAACCTCGATCTCTCCGCCGAGCGCGGCCGAGACCAGCCCGATCGGCACGCGGCAGAACAAATCGGCACCGTCGCGCTGGAAGATCGCGTGCGGCTTGATCGAGAGGAAGATGTAGAGATCGCCCGCAGGCCCGCCGCGCAGGCCGGCCTCGCCCTCGCCGGCAAGGCGGATGCGCGTGCCGTCCTCGACGCCGGCAGGAATGTTGACCGAAAGCGTACGCTCGCGGGTGACGCGGCCAGCGCCCTGGCAATTCTTGCAGGGGTCGTCGATGATCTCGCCGCGACCGGAGCAGGTCGGGCAGGTCCGCTCGACCGAGAAGAAGCCCTGATTGGCGCGGACGCGGCCATGGCCGCCGCAGGTCGGGCACTGCCGCGACTTCGAGCCGGGCTTGGCGCCGGTGCCGGAACAGGACTCGCAGGAGACCGAGGTCGGCACGCGGATCGAGGCGTTCTTGCCGGTGAAGGCCTCTTCCAGCCCGATTTCGAGATTGTAGCGCAGATCGGCGCCGCGCTCGCGGCCATTGGCGCTGCGCGGGCCGCCGCGCCTTGCATCGCCGAAGAAGGAATCGAAGATGTCCGACATGAAGTCGGAGAAATCGGCGTTGCCCCCGGGGCCGCCGCCATTCTCGAAAGCCTGATGCCCGAAGCGGTCATAGGCCGCCCGCTTCTGGCCGTCGGAGAGGATCTGATAGGCCTCGTTGATTTCCTTGAACTTGATCTCGGCTTCCTTGTCGCCGGGATTCTTGTCCGGGTGATGCTGCATCGCGAGCTTGCGGAAGGAGCTCTTGAGCTCGACCTCCGTCACGGTCCGGCTGACGCCGAGGATCTCGTAGTAGTCTCGCTTCGACATCGAAACGTCTGCCCCTTGCCTTTGACGCGCCATGGCCGGGCGCGGCGGCCCGGCCATGCGCGACAGGCGTTGTCCATCCTGCCTTCACGCCGCCCCGGAACGAGATGGCCGGGTTCGAGCCCGGCCACCCCATCGCGTTCCGCGACGAACGCGGATTACGCGCTCTTCTTCTTGTCGTCTGAGACGTCCTTGAAGTCGGCGTCGATGACGTCGTCCTTCTTGGCTTCCGCAGCAGCTTCGCCTTCACCACCGGCGGCAGCGCCCTCGGCCTGGCTGGCGGCATACATCGCCTCGCCGAGCTTCATCGAAGCCTGCATCAGCTCGTTGGTGCGAGCCTGGATGACTTCGACGTCCTCGCCGGTGAGCGCGGTCTTCAGCGCCTCGGCCGCGGTCTCGATCGCCGACTTGTCGGCCTCGGAGACCTTGTCGCCATAGTCCTTCAGCGACTTCTCGGTCGAGTGAACGAGGCTCTCGCCCTGGTTCTTGGCCTCGACCAGCTCGCGGCGCTTCTTGTCCTCAGCGGCGTTGGCCTCGGCATCCTTCACCATCTTCTGGATATCGGCCTCGCTGAGGCCGCCCGAAGCCTGGATCTTGATCTGCTGCTCCTTGTTGGTGGCCTTGTCCTTCGCCGTCACCGAGACGATGCCGTTGGCGTCGATGTCGAAGGTCACCTCAATCTGCGGCATGCCGCGCGGGGCCGGCGGAATGCCCATCAGGTCGAACTGGCCGAGCAGCTTGTTGTCGGCCGCCATTTCGCGCTCGCCCTGGAAGACCCGGATCGTCACCGCGTTCTGGTTGTCCTCGGCGGTGGAGAAGACCTGGCTCTTCTTGGTCGGGATCGTGGTGTTGCGGTCGATAAGACGCGTGAAGACACCGCCCAGCGTCTCGATGCCGAGCGACAGCGGGGTCACGTCGAGCAGCAGCACGTCCTTGACGTCGCCCTGGAGGACGCCGGCCTGGATCGCGGCGCCGATGGCGACGACCTCGTCGGGGTTGACGCCCTTATGCGGCTCCTTGCCGAAGAACTGCTTCACGACCTCCTGGACCTTCGGCATGCGGGTCATGCCGCCGACGAGAACGACCTCGTCGATCTGGCCCGCCGAGAGGCCGGCATCCTTGAGCGCCTTCTTGCAGGGCTCGATGGTGCGCTGGATGAGATCGTCGACCAGGCTCTCGAACTTGGCGCGAGAGAGCTTGATGGCGAGGTGCTTCGGACCGGATGCATCCGCCGTGATGTAGGGCAGGTTGATCTCGGTCTGGGCCGTGGTCGAGAGCTCGATCTTAGCCTTCTCGGCCGCTTCCTTCAGGCGCTGGAGAGCGAGCTTGTCCTTCTTCAGGTCGATGCCCTGCTCGCGCTTGAATTCGTCCGCGAGATATTCGACGAGACGCATGTCGAAGTCCTCGCCGCCGAGGAAGGTGTCGCCGTTGGTCGACTTCACCTCGAAGACGCCGTCGCCGATCTCGAGGATCGAGACGTCGAAGGTGCCGCCGCCGAGGTCATAGACCGCGATGGTGCCGGCGGACTTCTTCTCGAGCCCGTAGGCGAGCGCGGCCGCCGTCGGCTCGTTGATGATTCTGAGTACCTCGAGGCCCGCGATCTTGCCGGCATCCTTGGTAGCCTGGCGCTGGGCGTCGTTGAAATAGGCGGGAACCGTGATGACGGCCTGGGTGACGGGCTGGCCGAGATAGGCCTCCGCCGTCTCCTTCATCTTGGTGAGCGTGAAGGCCGAGATCTGCGACGGCGAATATTCCTTGCCGTCGGCGGACACCCAAGCGTCCCCGTTCGAGGCCTTGGTGATCTTGTAGGGAACGAGCTTCAGGTCCTTCTGCGTCATCGGATCGTCGTAGGTGCGGCCGATGAGGCGCTTGATCGCGAAGAAGGTACGCTCCGGATTGGTGACGGCCTGGCGCTTGGCAGGCTGGCCGACAAGGCGCTCGCCGTCATCCGTGATGGCGACGATCGAGGGCGTGGTGCGCGCGCCCTCGGAATTCTCGATGACCTTTGGCGTGGTGCCTTCCATCACTGCAACGCAGCTGTTGGTCGTGCCGAGGTCGATACCAATGACTTTACCCATGGATGGGATCCCTTTCGATTGAGCAGATCGCCGGCCTGCGACGCATTCACGCCGCCTGCCGGCCCATGGACCGGGTCGCCCCCGCTTCAGCGGCGAACGCTCCGGCATTCCACGTTTGACGGTGGTTAAACCGCCCCTTGGCGGCGTATATAGTGAGGGTGTTCCCGCCCTTGCAAGACAGGCGAGCCGATTAAGAAGCGGGGATTGTGGGGTTTTGGGCTGCACCGGCGCTTTCCGCAGCGACTGTGTCCTTGCGGCCCTTGCGTGGAATTGCGCCTGCCTTCATGCAGGAAGGCCGTTCCGTTTGCGCATGGACACCATGAGCCGATCGACGCGCATCGCCCCTATGCTGGTGGCTATCTCGGCCGCGATGACGGCGCTCGCGCAGGCGCAGCCCCTGCAATTGCCGGGCGCACAGCCATTCAATGCTCCCGGCACGCAGCAGGGTGCTCCCTCTGCGCCCGGCGCGCCGGCAGCACCGCGACCACCGAGCATGCCCGCGATCAAGATCCCGACCGAGGAGGCAATCCTCGGAAAGATCCTTCACCGCAACGGCCATCACGGCGAAGCGACCTTCACGAAAACCGCCAACGGCTTCGGGATGAGGCTCGGCCTCGACGGCTTCCAGCCAGTCAATCTGGTCGAGCCCTGCTCCGTTTCCTTCGGCGACGCGCCCGTCCCGGTCACGGCGCTGGGACGGCCGGCCGGCGTGCCCCGCTACCGGCTGGAGGCGCCGATCTGCCCGATCGTCTTCGACGTCCTCGACGGCGCCGTCCTCGTCGTGGAGCCCACCGAACCTTGCGTCGTCGAGGCGGCCCAGTGCCGGATCGATCCGCGTGGCCTGTGGGGGCCGGACGCCCGAACGATCGCCGCGCAGGCAAGGGAGATCGAGCGGGCGCGCGGCACCGCCGAGCGCGCCGTCCGCGAGGGGTACCGGACCCTGACGGCCAAGTCTGACGCCGTCGAGCAGCGCTCGATCGCCCGCGAGCAGGCGGGTTTCTCCTCCGAGCGCGAAACCATCTGCCGCGATTTCCAGCGCGAGGGTCAGATGGGCTTCTGCGCGGCCCGGATCACGGAAGCCCGGGCCGCCGCGCTGCGCGTCCGGCTCGGCCTCAGCACCGAGCCCAAGCCCGCCCCCAAGCCGAAGCCGCGCCCGGCAACGCCGAAGCCGGCACCGCTGTCGCTCGCCCCGACGCAGTAGAAGGTCGGCCTGGCCCCTTCCGGCGGCGCCGGGTTCGTCCCCTATTAGGGCTCCATTCACCAATTTTTCCGGCTCTCCTTCCGGCCCCCAGAAGGCAGCGCGCTTCTTTACGATTGCTGCGTGAGTGACCGCGTACCAAGCCCGGGCACACCGCTTTGGGGGATAGAATGCGTCTTATGAATTGGGGTTTCGCGAGAAAAGGCCTGTCGGCCCTGCTCGCCGGCCTGCTCGCCAGCGCCGCGCCGGCTCAGGCCTGCACGAATATTCTGATGATCGCGGCCGACGGCACGCCGGTTTACGGCCGCACGCTCGAATACGCGCTCCAGACACCGTCCGACGTCGTCGTCGTCCCGCGGAACTACGCCTTCGTCGGCACCCGCCCCGCCAACATGCCGGCTCCCAAGTGGAACACGCGCTATGCATTCGTCGGCGTGATGAGCTTCGGCCAGCCTTTCGTCTCCGACGGCATGAACGAGAAGGGACTCGCTGGCGGCGCCCTGTATTTCCCGGATTTCGTGGGCTACACGCCCGTGGCGCAAGCCGACCCGAACACCGCGCTCGCGCCCTGGGAATTCCTGAGCTGGGTCCTGTCGAACTTCGCTACCGTCGCTGAGGTCAAGGAAGCGCTCAACAAGGCCGTGATCGTCGACCTTCCGGCGCCGATCGTGAATTTCACGCTGCCATTCCACTTCCCGATCCACGATGCGACGGGCGCCTCGATCGTGATCGAGCCGGTGGACGGCAAACTGAAGGTCTATGACAACCCGATGGGCGTTCTGACGAACTCCCCGACCTTCGACTGGCACCTCAACAACATCCGCAACTACGTCAAGATTTCGCCCGTCGCGGCCGATCCGCTGAAGATCGGCGGCAAGACCTTCGAGCCCTTCGGGCAAGGCTCCGGCCTGCTCGGCATTCCCGGCGACCCGACGCCGCCCTCGCGCTTCATCCGCGCGCTCGGCTACGTCGCCTCGGCGAAGCAGGCTCCCGACGGCCCCCAGACCGTTCGTCTCGTCGAGCACATCATGAACAATTTCGACATCCCGGTCGGCTTCATCAACTCGGCGGCGAAGGGCGGAGAGCTCGAATATACCCAGTGGACGTCGGTCGCGGATCTCAGGGCCAAGAAGTACTATATCAAAAGCTATCAGGATCAGGTCCTGCGCATGGTCGACCTGACCAGCTTCGACCTCGACGCCAAGGCACTTCAGGTCGCGCCGTTCAAGCCGAACCCGGTGCCTCCGGCTCTTCAGTTCGCGAAGCCGTAATGCCGAAGCTGCCCGCTCTCCCCTTCGAGAGCGGGCATTTTCTTCTCCGGGCCACCCAAGGACCGAGAGGACCAAGCCCGCATTCACGCGGGCTTCTTTTTTGCGTCAGGGAGAGGTCGTCAGCGGCAGCGAGACCGTGAGCAGGCCGACGGTTCCGCGCGCGCGGTTCTCGACGGCGAACTCGCGCAGAACCTTGATGCGGGTAGAGATCGGCGTCTTTCCAATGGTGAAATTATAGGCCAGCGTGCCGCCGAGCGCGGTCACGCGGCCCTTATAGGCACCGAGCTGCGCGCCCGCTCCGCTGTCACCGGTGACCTGCTGATAGTGATAGCCGATCACTCCGGCGGAAAGCGCGCTGGTCAACGCTTTCGAGGCGGCCCATTCCAGGTGGAACTCGGTGCCCGTCCGGTAGTCCGTGGCCGGATTGGTGCCGTTGAACGTCACCCCGGCGATGCCTGAGAGATCGATGCCGGTTTCCGGATCGAACCAGGTGAGGGCGCCGGACAGATCCGTGGCCCAGCGGTGAAAGGCAAGATTGGCCAGTTCCCCGTTGCGGTACTCGCCCGCAGGCGCGTTCACCATGACGGTCGCGTTCCAATGAAACTTGCCGGCATGCCAGCCGAGAATCGTCGAGAATACGGGATCGCCGACCATCGTGGCCTTGTCGCGCAAATTGGAGCCGACAAGGCGGTTCGTTTGCGGCGAATCGTATTCGACACCGGCCGCGACCCGGACGCGGCCGACAGGCAGAGTGGCCCCGAAGGCGAGATTGCCCCCGGCGAGTTCCCAGGGCGTCACCCACGTTCCGCTCAGGAAATCGGCCCGTGCCTGGCTCCGCACGCCGGCAACGAAGCGACCGCCGGAAGGCAATGACTTCCGGGCGTCGAGCTTGGCGTCGTAGCTGTAGGTGTCGCTCTCGAAATAGACCCCGGGAGGCGGCAGATAGCCAGCCATCGCGCCACGGCCGCCGAGCAGATAGAAGCCCGTGCCGTTCTCGGCCGCCCGGACATCCTCCGGCAACCCGACGCAGCCGGCGGCCAGACCAAGGGCCATCAGGGCGACAAGCCGAAAGGGCCTGTGCGATTGCCCGCAGGCTTCGTTACGCATCATGTTGTCTGTTGCCCCCCGGCGCGGCCGTCGCCAGCCGGGCGAATCAGCCATGCGACCCTAGGATGCCTGCGGGCGGCGGTGAATCCCGGCTACATCATGTCTTTCATGTGTGACATTCGCGCCATACGTGCTTGCAGCATTCCGGCATCGAGGCCAGCGACCGCATCGATCAGTTCGACTGCGAAGCTGCCGGGGCCATGGCAACGCTCGGCTGCGATTTCGCCCGCGATGCCGTAGGCCGTCAGCGCCGCAGCCGCTGCAATCACGGGATCGGGCTCGACCGCGAGGCAGGCAGCCACCAGCGCGCTCGAAGCGCAGCCCAGTCCGGTCACCCGGCTCATCAGCGGATGCCCGAAGGCCACGGAGAGCTTGCCGGAAGGACCGTCGATCGCGTCGACAGCCCCTGTCGTCGCGCGCGTGACGCCGGGGGAGCGCTCCAGCAGCCAGGCCAAGGCCGCCATCTCGGCGGCGTTGCCACGCACGACGACGCCCGGCAGCCGCAAAACGTCCTCGGCCAGCCCCAGCCGCAGGGGCGACAGCTCGACGAAGACCGGGTCGAGCACCAGCGGAATGCCGCGTTCGCGCGCCACAGCGACGAGCTTCGGGATCGCGCGCTCGCCCTCAGGGCTGATCGTGCCGAGATTGATCAGGATCGCGCTTGCCCCGACCGCGACCGCCGCAACCTCCTCGGGATGACCAGCCATCGAGGGCACGGCCCCGAAGGCGAGCAGCATGTTGGCGGTGACGTTCTGCGCTACGGTATTGGTCAGGCAATGGATGCGCGGGCGGCGCTCGGACACCCGCGCGAGGATCGACGCGACCTTGGCCGCGTCGAGGCTGTCGTTCATGCCGCTCATTCGGCCGCAGGTAGATAGATGCTGCCACCCTTGTCGAGGAATTCCTTCGATTTGGCAGCCATCCCCTCAGCAGCCATGGCCTCGAGACTTGCCCTCTCATTGTCGCTCATCGCGAGAACCTCGGCGCGCAGGTCCTGCGTGATCTTCATCGAGCAGAATTTCGGCCCGCACATCGAGCAGAAATGCGCGACCTTGTGGGCATCCTTCGGCAGCGTCTCGTCGTGGAACTCGCGCGCCGTGTCGGGGTCGAGCGCCAGGTTGAACTGGTCCTCCCAGCGGAAGTCGAAGCGGGCGCGGGAGACCGCGTCGTCCCTGATCTTCGCCGCCGGGTGGCCCTTGGCGAGATCGGCGGCATGGGCGGCGATGCGGTAGGTGATGACGCCGGTCTTGACGTCGTCCCGGTTCGGGAGACCCAGATGCTCCTTCGGCGTGACGTAGCAGAGCATGGCGCAGCCATACCAGCCGATCATCGCCGCGCCGATGCCAGAGGTGATGTGGTCATAACCCGGCGCGATGTCGGTGGTCAGCGGTCCGAGCGTGTAGAAGGGCGCCTCGCCGCATTCGCGCAGCTGCTTGTCCATGTTCTCCTTGATCTTGTGCATCGGCACATGGCCGGGGCCCTCGATCATGACCTGGCAGCCCTTCTTCCAGGCGACCTGGGTCAGCTCGCCCAGCGTCTCCAGCTCAGCGAACTGGGCGCGGTCGTTGGCGTCGGCGATCGAGCCCGGACGCAGGCCGTCACCGAGCGAGAACGAGACGTCGTATTTGCGCATGATGTCGCAGATCTCGTCGAAGCGCTCGTAGAGGAAGCTCTCCCTGTGATGCGCCAGGCACCAGCGCGCCATGATCGAGCCGCCGCGCGAGACGATGCCGGTCACACGACTGGCCGTCAGCGGGACGTAAGGCAGGCGAACGCCGGCATGGATGGTGAAGTAGTCGACGCCCTGCTCCGCCTGCTCGATGAGGGTGTCCTTGAACACCTCCCAGTCGAGCTTGATAGGATCGCCGCCGACCTTCTCCAACGCCTGATAGATCGGCACCGTGCCGATCGGCACCGGCGAATTTCTGAGTATCCAGGAGCGGATGTTGTGGATGTTGCGGCCGGTGGAGAGGTCCATCACCGTGTCGGCGCCCCAGCGGATCGCCCAGACGAGCTTCTCGACCTCCTCGGCTGCGCCTGAGGTCACGGCAGAATTGCCGATATTGGCGTTGATCTTGACCAGGAAGTTGCGGCCGATCGCCATCGGCTCCAGCTCGGGGTGGTTGATGTTGGCCGGGATAATGGCCCGGCCGCGCGCAATCTCCTCGCGGACGAATTCGGGCGTGACGAATTCCGGAACGACGGCGCCTAAGCTCTCGCCGTCGGCATGGCGCTCCCTGGCGCCTTCCATCATGGCGGCGCGGCCAAGATTCTCGCGATGTGCGACATAGATCATCTCGGGCGTGATGATGCCGGCCTTGGCGAATTCGTATTGCGTCGCCATCTGGCCGGGCTTCGCCTCGAGGATCGGGCGCTCGGCCGGGCAGGCCGGCACGAGCTGCGCTTCGCTGATATGGCCGTTGTCGGCGGCGGTGACGGCGCGGCCGGGCACGGTCTGGAAGCCGCGGGCATCGAGCCAGGCGCGGCGCGGCTGCGTCAGGCCGGCATTCAGGTCGATCCTGGCGTCGGTCTCGGTATAGGGGCCGGAGGGATCGTAGATGCGCACCGGCGGCTCGGCATCCGTCGTCAGCACGACCTCGCGGAAGGGCACGCGCATTTCGGGATGCTCGGGCGCGGCGACATAGATTTTGCGCGAGCCGATGATCGGGCCGGTCGTCACGCTTTGCGGCGCGGTCTTGACGCTGTTCTTCTGGGGTTTTGCGTGGGCATTCATGAGGATCTCCTCCTTGCGACAGGTCAGGAGATCCGGGTTTGAAAGCGGTACAGTCGCTGTCTGCGGACAAGGCTCGGCCCTGTGCACGCGTTCCAGTCCCTCCGCCGGTATGACCCGGATCAGGTTCGACGGGTTCGGCTTCGGAAGCCATCTCAGCCCTTGCGGGCACCCCTCGGAACAGAGGCGAGGTTAGGCGCAGAGAAGTCGCTTGGCAACGGCCTCAGCGACAAACGATCGAAGCTGGGGAAAGGAGATCAGGCGGTGCGGTCGACGAGACCGCCCTGACCGGCCGGGAGCGTCGCCTTGGCTGCATCAGCGCTCTGCTGGAGCATGGTGACGAGGCTTTGGTCAGCCTGCGCGTTCTGCTTGAGCATCTCGACCGACAGCGCCTGCTGCGTCGAGGCGGCCTGCATCGTGACGATGCTGCGGGAAACGGAGGCTGCGTCGCTCATGCCGGCGACGCTAATGCGCCCGCCTTGCCAAATCCTGAACGACCTTCAGGGCCTGATGATCGACGGCACCGAGCGCGGCATCGGCGGGTCGCGACTCGGCTGCGGCGGACCAGCCTGCGCCCTGTCATAGCGCTGCTCACGCCTGTCGGCGCGAGGCCGCATACCGCGTTCCCCTGCCGGCGGCCGCACGGCCTCATCCGCACGCGGCGCCACCGGCACACCTGGAGCAGGCTGTTTCTCGGCAGGGGGAACATTCTGAGCCCATGTCGGAAACGGCGCGAACGAACCGGCAAGCACCAGACCTGCCATCGCCAGAGCGGACATCTTCATGGCTGCATCTCCCATCAGCGACTCCTCCGGAAGAGAAACCGCTGTGGACGTGCGGGGTTCCCCGCACGCCGCGGCGCACGGGGCCGCCCGTTGAGCAGCCCCGCCCGAGGATCAGCGGTTCTGGCCGGTCAGCAGTGGCGTGATGCGCCGCAACGTCACGCGCCGGTTTTCGCGGGATGCCCCTTGCGTCTGCACCTTCAGATACTGCTCGCCATAGCCCTGGGTGGTCAGGTTTTCCGGCGGGATCTGGAAGTCGCGCGTCAGGATCTCCCCGACCGACTGGGCCCTGCGATCCGAGAGCGAGAGATTGTCGACATCGGCACCAACCGCGTCGGTGTGGCCCTCGACGAGGAAGACCTCGTTCGGCGAGCCTTGCAGCACGCGCCGGATCGAATCCGCAATCACTGCGAGGCGCTGCGCCTGGTCGGGCGTGACCTGCCAGGAGCCGGTCTCGAAGTTGATCGTGTCGATATCGACGCTGCGCATGCGGGCGCGCAGATCCGGCGAATAGCGGACCTCGTCCAGCGTGTAACGGCGCGGGATCGCGGCGATCGGCGGCGCCATGATCGTCTCGTAGATCAACGCCTCGTCGGCCTGGTCGGCATCGACGATATAGCGCTCGCGCGGGATCGGCAGCGGCGGCGGCGGCAGCACGACGATATCGTCGGCGAAGCGCCCCGGGCGATCGCGCAAGGTATTGTCGATGATCACCACCTCGCGGTCGTCGCGATCGATGCGGGTGCGGCGGATCAGCCGGCCCTCCTCGTCGGTGACGGTGACGATGCGCGTGCCGTCAGGCCGCTCGAAGACGGTCCGCATCTCGCCGTCGCGGCGCTCGGAACGGCCTTGCCAGCCGAGATCGCGAAAGCGCTGGTCCTCATCGCGGCGGATGATGGCCCGGCCGTCATCGTCGCGAATGATGGTGCGGCCGGGCTCGCGGATGACGGTAACGTCACCCTCGCGACGCTCTTCGCGCCGCGCCCGAATGTCGTCGAAGCGCTGCGCTCCCTGAACGGCCATGATGCCGCCGATCGCGCCCACGCCGAGACCAATCGCACCCGCCACGCCCGGCGAGATGCCGCCGCGACGGCCTTCGCGCTGCGGCGGCTGGCTGGGGAAGGCCCCGCCGGACGGCGGCTGCGCCGGAGCCGCGCCGGGCTGGGCCGGTGCGACACCGGGTTGCGCCGGGGGCGGGGCGCCAGGAGCGGCTGCCGGAGGCCCGCCCGGAGCGGGGCGTGCAGGCTGAGCGGGCGCCAGTCCCGCGGGCGGCGTGCCCGGGGGCGAGGTCGGAGACGCGGCGCCGGGTTGGGTCGGAGCCGGAGCGATCGGAGCCGTGGCCGGAGGTATTGCCGGGCGCAACGGCTGTGCCGGAACTGCGCCGGCCGGTGGAGTCGGAGCTGTAACGCTCGGCTGCGCGGGAGCGGCGCCCGGCTGCGGCGCTGCGCCCAGCGGGCGCTGGGACGGAGCCGCAGACGGCGGAACAGCCGGCCCCCCGCGCGGAACCGCGGAGGGCGGCGCGCCGGCGCCGGGCTGAGCGGGTGTGCCGGGAGCAGCGGAAGGCGGAGCTCCGGGCGGACGCGGCTGCCCTGCCGGAGCCGAGGGAACCGCACCTGACTGCGGAGCAGCCGCCGGAGGACGCGCTTGAGGCGGAGCAGCCGAAGGCGGAATGGCCGGGCCGCCGCGCGGCACGGCCGAAGGCGGCGCACCGGGCTGGGCCGGAGCGGATGGCGGAGCTGCTTGCGGGCGCAGGCCGGGTTGCACGCCGGGCGCGGCAGCCGGCGGTGCAGGCGGCTGAGGCGCTGCGCGCGGCGGTGTCGGCAAAGTGGGTTCCGCGGGCGGACGTGGCGGCGTCGGCCGGGCCGCGGGCGGCTGCTGAGGTATAGGCGCCATGTTCGGGGCGGGGCGCGGAGCGGGAGGCGCCTCACGCTGCGGCATTGGCGGGCGCTCGGGCTGCGGACGCGCAGCAGGCGGCTCGGCACGCGGTTGCGGCGCGGGCATCGCGGGAGGCTGCGGCCGCGGAACAGCCGGGCCGGGCTGCATCTGCGGCGGGCGCGGAGCCTGGGGGGAGCCCGGCGCGACGGGCCGCTCGGGACCGCGCTGGCCCGGCTGCCCACCCGGCGGACGGTGCTG
Organism: Allobosea sp. TAF32; assembly: GCF_052113585.1. Lineage (NCBI taxonomy): Bacteria > Pseudomonadati > Pseudomonadota > Alphaproteobacteria > Hyphomicrobiales > Alloboseaceae > Allobosea > Allobosea sp. TAF32. Next base: position 685,521 of record NZ_JBFRDM010000001.1, read on the forward strand.
CTCCTGTGGCCGCTGGCGTGGTCCCCGTCCCGGCTCCTCGTCGCCGGCTGCGGGGGCCTGGGCCAGCCGGTATCCGGCTTCGGCAAAGGCTTGCCCGGCCTGCGAAATGACGAGGGCCGGCAGGACGGTCCCGACCAGCAACCAGCGTTTCGTGCGCATTGCAATTCCCGTTGTTCGTTTCAACGCGCGGGTATCAGGCCGGTCAGGGCCTGAACCCGCGATGAAGCGAAAACGGCAGGAATCGGGCAGCGGTTCCCATCGGACGGGTCAGAGCCCGGCTTCGGCCTTCACATAGGCTGCGATCTCGGCATGGGTCGCGAACCAGCAATCGCCCTTGGCCTTGGCAAGCCGGACCAGCTCTTCGAGGATCCAGAAGCGCGAGCGGTAGGTGATGACATGGGGATGCATGGTCAGCAGGAAGAGGCCGCCTTCGGCATAAGCTCCCTCGAACTCGCGGCGGAAGATGTCGAAGACCGCCTCCGGCGGTGTGTAGGGCCGCAGTGCCTGGAAGCGGTTCATGCTGAGATAGGCCGCGTCGTCGCGAATCCATTCGACCGGCAGCTCGACCATGCCGGTCGCCTCGCCCTTCTCGACGATCTCGTAAGGATCGTCATCGGCGAAGAGCGAGGAATCGTAGAGCAGCCCGAGTTCGCGCTCGACGGCGAGCGTCACCTCGGAGAAATCCCAGGACGGGGTGCGCATGCCGACCGGGCGGATGCCGGTGATCTTCTCCAGCGTATCGGCCGAGCGCAGATGCAGTTCACGCTCATCGGCCGGCGGGACGGCCGTGTTGACCTCATGGATCCAGCCGTGAAGGCCGACCTCGTGCCCCTCGCCGACGATCCGGCGCTGCTCGTCGGGATAGAGCAGTGCTGTCACAGCCGGTACGAAGAAGCTCGCCTTGATGTCTTCCTTCTCGAGGAGATTCAGGATGCGCGGGATGCCGACGCGATTGCCGTACTGGCCCCAGGACAAGCGCCCGACCGATTTGCCGCCGTCTCTCAGCTCATTGGTCTCATGGTCGACGTCGAAGGAGAGCGCGATCGCGCAGCGGGCACCGTTCTTCCACTTGGCCGGCTTCAGGTTGCGGCCGGCGCGCACCTGCTCGACCTTGCCGCGCCAGATCTCTTCCGGCCATTGCCAGGGCAAGAGTTCCACGAGTTCGGCGTCGCTCATCGGCTGTCTCCTCAGATCGTCGCAGCGCCCGGCAACACCGGCACGGCGGCGAGCAGTCGCTTGGTGTAGTCGTGCTGCGGATGGTCGTAGACCTCGCCGGCCGGGCCGCTCTCGACGATACGGCCGCGATACATGATCGCGACGCGGTCGCAGAGATGGCGGACGACCGAGAGGTCGTGCGAGATGAAGATCAGCGTCAGGTCGAGTTCCTGCCGCAGCCGGATCAGCAGGTTGATGATCTGCGCCTGGATGGAGACGTCGAGCGAAGCGACCGGCTCGTCGCAGACCACGACATCGGGCTGCATCGCGAGCGCCCGCGCTATGGCGACGCGCTGGCGCTGGCCGCCCGAGAACTGATGCGGATAGCGGGCAGCAAAGGCGGGATCGAGCCCGACCGCCGCCAGCCATTGCCGGACATAGTCCTTCGCCTCGCCGCTCTTGATGAGCGCATGCGCCAGCGGCCCTTCGGCGATGCTGTCGCCCACGGTCATGCGCGGATTGAGCGAAGCGAAGGGATCCTGGAAGATCGTCTGGACGCGGGTCGTGAGCTTGCGGGGCCGTTCGCCGGCGCTCATCGCCGGCGCGCCGTCGATGCGGACGAGGCCATGGTCCGGCGCGTAGATGCCGGCCGCCACGCGTCCCAGCGTCGACTTGCCGGAGCCGGATTCGCCGACAAGGCCGAGCGCCTCACCACGCTTCAGCACCAGCGTGACGTCGTCGACAGCCTGCACGGCGGCCGGCGCCTTCGACAGACCGGCCTTCTGGGCGAGTTTGCGGAACAGACCGGGCGTCCCTGCGAAGCGCTTGGCGACGTGTTCGATGCGGACGTAATGCGCCGCATCGGCAGCTACCGGTTCGGCCTGCCTGACCACGCGCGGCGGCGGAGCAACGTCTGAGCCTACGCCACCGGCGAGCAGTGTGCCGGGTTCGGCGCGCGAAGGCAGCGCGTCGAGCAGGGACTGCGTGTACGGGTGCTTCGGATGGGTCAGCACCGAGAGCGTCGGCCCGGCCTCGACGATCTTGCCATGGCGCATGACGCAGACATGGTCGGCGAGCTCGGCGACGACGGCGAGATCATGGCTGATCCAGATCAGCGCCGTGCCGAGTTCGGCGACCAGTTCCTTCATCTCGGCGAGGATCTCGGCCTGCACGGACACGTCGAGCGCGGTGGTCGGCTCGTCACAGATGATCAGCTTGGGACGATGCAGCAGAGCGATTGCGATGGCGACGCGCTGGCGCATGCCGCCGGAGAACTGGTGCGGGTAGAAATCGACCTTGCCCTCGGGGTCGGGAATGCGGACCTGCGCCAATGCCGCGACGGCGCGCCGGCGCGCCTCGGCGCCCGAGACCGTCTCATGCGCTTCCAGAGCCAAGCGGATTTGCGTCCCGATGGTCAGCATCGGGTTCAGCGTCATCATCGGGTCCTGGAAGACCATCGAGATCTGCTTGCCGCGGATCTTGCGCAAGTCGGAGGCAGGCAAACCGACGAGTTCGCGGCCCTCGAGCTTCACCGATGAGCCGGGCTCGACGCGGCCGGGCGGGTCGATCAGCCCGATGATCGAGAAGCCGGTGATGCTCTTACCCGAGCCGGACTCGCCGACGAGGCCCATCACTTCGCCGCGCTTCAGCGCGAAGGAAACGCCGTCGACCGCCTTCACCAAGCCGGCACGCGTGTGGAAATGGGTGGCGAGATTCGTGACTTCGAGGAGAGGGGTCTCGGTCATCGGCGTTGACCCCCGCCGTCATGCTCGCCCTCGTGGCGAGCATCCACGTCTTGAACACAGTCCTCAAAGAACAAAGACGTGGATGGTCGGGACAAGCCCGACCATGACGGGTATGGCGTGCCCCGCGCGCTCATCGCTTGAGCCTCGGATTGACCTGATCGCGGACGCGGTCCCCAACAAGATTGATGGCGACGATCAGGATGATCAGGGCGAGGCCGGGATAGATCGAGATCCAGTAGCGGCCCGAGAGCATGTACTGGAAGCCGTTCGCGATCAGCATGCCCAGCGAAGGCTCGGTGACGGGCAGGCCGACACCGAGAAAGGACAGCGTCGCCTCCAGCGCGATGGCGTTCGCCACCTGCACGGTCGCAACGACGATCAGAGGCGGCAGGCAGTTCGGGAAGATGTGGCGCAGCACCACGCGCCAGCCGGGCAGCGGCGTCGACAGCACCGCCTCGACATAGTCCTTGCCGCGCTCGGCCGAGGCCGCGCCATGGGCGGTACGGGCGAAATAGGCGTATTGCGCGGCGGCGAGCGCGGCGATGAGCTGGAGCTTGCCCTGCCCCAGCAAGGCGGAAAGCACGAGCGCGAGCAGAATCGCCGGGAAGGCGAGTTGCAGGTCGATGACGCGCATGATGAAGGCTTCCCAGCGCCCCCCGGCATAGGCGGCGCCGATGCCGAGCGAGACGCCGAGCGCGAAGGCCAGCGCGCCCGCCACCAGCCCCATCTGCAAGGAGATGCGCAGGCCATAGAGGATAGCCGAGAACAGGTCGCGCCCCTGCGCATCTGTGCCGAGCCAATGCGTATAGCCGCCCTCGCCGACATATCCCGGCGGGCGGCGCGCATCGGAGAGCGAGAGATTGGCGAGGTCGTAGGGGTCCTGCGGCGCGACGAGCGGCGCCAGCAGCGCGATGCCGATCATCAGCACGACCACGGCGAGCGCCACGACCGCGGTCCTGCTTTCGCGGAACTCGGCCCAGAAACGGGCGGCGGGAGAAGCGTCCTTCATCGGGCGCCTCCCTTCCTGAGGCGCGGATCAAGCCCGACATAGGCGAGGTCGACGAGGAAGTTGATGGTGATGAAGACGAAGGCGACGAGCATGAGATAGGCGACCATCACCGGCCGGTCGAGCGACTGGATGGAGTCGATGATCAGCTTGCCGATGCCGGGCCAGGAGAAGATCGTCTCTGTGACCACGGCGAAGGCGAGCGTCGAGCCGAATTCCAGGCCGAAGACGGTGACCAGAGGGATCGAGATCAGCCGCAGCACATGCCGGCGCAGCACGGTCCATTCCGAGAGGCCGGCAGCGCGGGCGAACTTCACCGTATCCGACAGCATGGCCTCGCGCGTCCCGGCCCGGGCCAGACGCGTCATCAGGGCGAGCTTGAAAAAGGCGAGGTTCAGCGCGGGCAACAGGAGATGCGTGAGCCCGTCCAGAGTCAGGAAGCTCCATCCGACACCGAAGACGGAAACGGTCTCGCCGCGCCCGCCAGCCGGCAGCCATTGCAGTTCGACGGCGAAGGCCATGATCAGCACGAGGCCGATCCAGAAGGTCGGGACGGAGAAGCCGAGGATCGAGACCGTCATGATGAGCTTGGAGGCGATGCCATCCGGCCTGTAGCCTGCATAGATGCCGGCGGGGATGCCGACCAGAGCAGCGCCGCAGACGGCAGCCAGCGTCAGCTCAAGCGTCGCGGGCAGCCGCGACAGAATGAGCTGCATCACCGGCATGCCGAAGACGAAGGAGCGGCCGAAATCGCCGTGCAGAACGCGGCCGAGGAAGGTGAGGTACTGCTCCCAGAGCGGCCGGTCGAGCCCGTAATGCGCAATGGTCTGGAGCCGGAGTTCCTGGCTGACATCGGGGCCGATCAGCACGTCGATCGGGTTGCCGATCGCATAGACGCCGACGAAGACCAGCACCGACATGACGAGCATGACGACGAGCGCCTGCAGCAGACGGAGGGCGACATGCCCTAGCATGCGGCCGGCCTCCGAGATGGCGTCACGGCCAGTTCTCCACCATCGCCGCGCGGGTCTCCTCGACACCCACTTGCCAGACCTTCAGCATCTCGTCGTCAGGCCGCTGATAGAGGCCGTGGAAATTGCCATCTCCAATGATCTCGCGCCGCCTCACGGGGCTCGCCGCCTGGTACTGCGCCGTATTGAAGGGCGGCTTCGGCGTATCGGGCATCGTCACGCCCGCAAGCCGCGTCCAGGGGAAGTTCTCCATCCAGGAGGCGTGCGAGGCGGCGGGGTCGATGGCCTTTACCGCGGCCTGGAATAACGGCGCCGCCCACCAATTGTGCAGCCGGATGCTCGCATCCGGATGGCGGCCCAGCCATTCGGTCGCGAAATTCAGCGCCGGCGAATTGCCGCCATGACCGTTGACCAGCACGATCCGGCGGAAGCCCGAGCGATAGAAGCCATCGAAGATGTCGCCCAGCAGCGCCGTGTAGGTGTCGAGCTTGAGCGAAATGCTGCCCGGAAAATCGAGGAAGCCCGGCGTCATGCCATAGGCCAGCACCGGGAAGACGGGGATGCCGAGCGGCGCGGCCGCCTCCTTCGCCACCCGCTCGGAAAGGATCACGTCGGTGGCAAGGCTCAGATAGGCGTGCTGCTCGACGCTGCCGAGCGGCAGGACGCAGCGGTCGTCCCGCTTCGCCTGGGCTTCGATCTGCATCCAGTTCATCTCTGCGACCAGCACGGCGCGTTCCTTGCTTTGCTTCCGCAGGCAGTAGACAGTTCGCCCAGCCACCCGCCAAAACCATCCTTGACTCTGGCATTCCGGAGCGTCAAGTTCCATTTGGAACTAAATTGGCAGGGAACCCTCGCATGCGGCGCTCGCCAACCTCTCTTTCGCCCGTCGATCCGGAACGGGAGGCCGCGCTGGCGACGCTCGATCCGCTCACCGTCACGAAGCTCTGGGACAATCCCTGCTGGCTGTCATTTCGGCTGAACTTCCTCGCCTTCCGCTTCAACGATCCGGTCTATCGCTGGATCGAGACCCGCTACGGCCTGGTGCGGCCCGAATTCGTCGCGCTCTATGCCGTGGGGTTGCGGGAGGGAGTCGCCGCCAAGAACATCGTCGCCTCGTCAGGCCTGCCGAAGAACACGCTGTCACGCGCCGTGCAGAAGCTGCTGCAGAGGCGGCTGCTCAAGCGCGAGACCGATCCCGGCGACCTGCGCAGCTATGTGCTGCATCTGACGACGGCAGGCCGCAAGATCTATGACGAAACCATGCCGCTGATGCTGCGGCACCAAAACACCATGCTCTCCCGCCTCAACGAGGACGAGCAGCATCAGCTCTGCGTGCTGCTCGACAAGCTCGTCATCGCTTCGCCCGTCTGGCCCAACGAACTCGAAAACGAGGGGAACTTATCATCATGAAACCGGCCCGCACCTTCCGCATAGCGGCCTTTGCCAGCCTGCTCGCCGCTGCCGTCTCGACCGGCGCGCTGGCCCAGACCCTGACGATCGGCGTGCGCGCCGGGCCTGAATCGATCGACCCCCATTTCACCGCCACCGGCACCCATGCCGAGGCGCTGAAGCACGTCTTCGACACGCTGACCTGGTCCGGCGACAAACTGCAGATCGAGCCGCGGCTGGCGCTGAGCTGGAAGACGCTCGAGCCGACCGTCTGGGAGTTCAAGCTGCGCCCTGGCGTGAAATTCCATGACGGCTCGGACTTCACCGCCGAAGATGTGAAGTTCTCGATCGAACGCATCCCGGTCGTCGCCGGCCCCAACCCGACGACGATCTATGTCCGGCGCGTCAAGGAGGTGAAGATCATCGACCCGCTGACGGTGCATATCGTTACGGACGGGCCGGCCCCGAACCTGCCGAACGACTTCATTCGCCTGTTCATCGTCTCGCACAAGGCAGCTGCCGGCCTGAACAAGGACAACGCCAACGAGGCCTTCAACTCCGGCAAGGCAGCTGTTGGCACCGGCCCCTACAAGTTCGTTTCCTGGACGCCGAAAGACCAGATGGTGCTGGATCGCTTCGATGGCTATTGGGGCCCGAAGGAGCCCTGGGCCAAGGTCGTGCGCAAGGAATTGCCGAACGATGCCGCCCGCGTCGCGCAGCTTAAAGCCGGCCAGGCCGACATCATCGTACGCGCGCCGGCCTCCGACGTGCCGACGCTGAAGCGCGACGCCAAACTCAACGTCGCCACGGTCGAGAGCGTCTATCTGTTCAACATGGAGCTCGACATGCGGGACAAGACCCCGCAGGTCACCGCCAAGGACGGCTCGGCCCTGCCGAAGAACCCGCTGCAGGACGTCCGCGTGCGCGAGGCGATCGATCTCGCGATCGATCGGCCGGCGCTGGCGGAGATCGCGATGGAGGGCCTCGGCGCCCCGGCCAACCAGCTGGTGACGCCGACCATCGCCGGCTTCAACAAGAGCCTGCCGGCGCTCAAGCCCGACACCGCCAAGGCCAAGAAGCTGATGGAGGAGGCCGGCTATCCCAACGGCTTCAAGATCAGCTTCTCCTTCACCAATGACCGCCTGCCCGGCGATCGGCAGGTCGGCACCTCGATCGCGCAGATGCTGGCGCGCATCGGCATCGACGTGAACGCCAACGCCCAGCCGGGCGCCGTGTTCTTCCCCGCCCGCCTGCGCGGCGACTTCTCGATGTCGATGTCGGGCTGGGGCACGCTGACGGGCGAGGCCAACTACACCCTGTCCTCACTGGTGCATTCGAACGACCCGGCCAAGAAGCTCGGCGCCTTCAACGTCCAGAACTACGCGAATCCCCAGGTCGACAAGCTGATCGAAGATGCTGCGGTGGAGATGGACGAGGCCAAGCGCAACCAGATGCTGGCCGATGTCGCGGCGATCGTCGCCAAGGACCGGCCGCGCCTGCCGATCACCGCCGTGGGCTCGGCCTGGGCGATGCAGAAGGACAAGGTGACGATCAGCCCGCGCGTCGACGAGGACACGCTGGCCATGGACATCAAGCCCGCCAAGAAGTAACGCCGCGGCCCTCAGGCGTCATGATCGGCCCGCCCGGCCATGACGCCGTTCGACCAGACCGCTTCAGTTACCTGACAGGAAATCGACATGACCCTCGCGCTTGCCATCCATGGCGGCTGCGGCACGTTGCCCAAGGCCGAGATGACCGAGGCCGAATGGGCGCAGGCCCGCGCCGACCTCGCCGCCGCGCTGAGGGCCGGCTGGACGATCCTGACCAAGGGTGGCAAGGCGGTGGATGCCGTCGAGGCCGCCGTGCGGGTGATGGAGGATTCGCCGCATTTCAACGCCGGCCATGGCGCGGCCTTCAACACCGATGGCGAGCACGAGCTCGATGCCTCGATCATGGATGGATCGACACTGGCGGCCGGCGCGATCTGCGCAGCCCAGCGCATCCGCAACCCGATTACCGCCGCTAAGGCGCTGATGCTGCGCGGCGACCCGCTGCTGCTCGCGGGCCCGGCCGCCGACGCTTTCGCCGAGAATGAGGGGGTCGACACCGTCGACAACGAGCATTTCTCGACCGAGCGTCGGCGCAAAAGCCTGGCCTCGATGAAGATCCGGGAGATCGTCGGCACCGCCGCCGAGGCGAGCGAGGCCGAGAAGCACGGCACGGTCGGCGCCGTCGCCTGCGACGTGCAGGGCCATCTCGCCGCCGCGACCTCGACCGGCGGCTACACCAACAAACCGGCCGGCCGCGTCGGCGACACCCCGATCATCGGCGCCGGCACCTATGCCCGCGACGGGCGCTGCGCCGTCTCCGGCACCGGCAAGGGCGAGTATTTCATCCGCTACTGCGTCGGCCATGAGATCGCATCGCTGATCGCCTATAAGGGCCTTTCGCTGGAGGCCGCGACGCAGGCCGTCATGGCGGAGCTCTCCGAGCACAAGATTGGGGCCGGGCTCGTGGCAGTCGGCGCGGATGGCACGGTCGTCGCTCCCTTCAACACCGACGGCATGTATCGCGGCTGGGTGACGGCCGACGGCCTGCTTCATGTCGCCACCCACAGCAGCGTCGAGATGGCCGGCCAGGCGTGAGGCAGCACCGATGAGCGAGCCGATCCTGATCTGGGGTGCGGGAGCCATCGGCGGCACGCTCGGCGCCTATTGGGCGCGGGCGGGCGTGCCGGTTCTGCTGGTCGACATCGTCGCCGAGCATGTCGAGGCCTGCCGGACCCGCGGCCTCGCCATCTCGGGGCCGGTCGAGGAGTTCACACAGGTGATACCCGCCGCGACACCTGCTGAGCTCAGCGGCCGCTATAGCCGCATCGTGCTCGCCGTGAAGGCGGGCGCGACCGAAGCGGCGCTCGCGGCGCTCAAGCCACATCTGGCCGAGGACGGCTTCGTGCTCTCCGCCCAGAACGGGCTCAACGAACTCGCCATCGCCAGGGCCGTCGGCGAACGGCGCACCATGGGCTCCTTCGTCAATTTCGGAGCCGACTGGCTCGGGCCGGGCGAGATTCTCTACGGCAACCACGGCGCGGTCGTGGTCGGTGAGCTCGACGGGTCGATCAGCGAACGTGCCGCCGAGATGCGTCGCCTGCTCGGGCTGTTCGAGCCCGATGCGATCCTGACCGACAATGTCTTCGGCTATCTCTGGGGTAAGCTCGCCTATGGCGCGATGCTGTTCGCGACGGCGCTCACCGACGATTCTATGTCGGCGAATTTCGCCGATCCCACCCGCTTGCCGGTCTGGCTCGCGCTCGGCCGCGAGGTCGGTGCGGTCGCAGCCAAGCGCGGCGTGATCTCGCTAGGCTTCGGGGAGTTCGACCCGATGGTCTTCGCCCCGGGCCGGCCGGAGGGCCCGCAGATCGAGGCCATCCGCTGGCTCGCCCACTACACCGCGCAGACGGCCAAGACCCATTCCGGCATCTGGCGTGACCTTGCCGTGCGCAAGCGCAGGACCGAGGTCGATCCGCAGATCGGCATCATCGCGACTGTTGGCCGCGAGGTCGGCGTGGCGACGCCCGCGCTGGAAACGCTGGTCGCGCTGATCCACGACATCGAGGAAGGCCGCCGCCCGATGGCCTTCGAAACGCTGAAAGTGCTGATCGACCGATGCAGATCCGCTTCGACGGCCGCGTAGCCCTCGTCACCGGCGCGGCCCAGGGCATCGGGCGTGCTATCGCTGCCGTGCTCGCCCAAGCCGGAGCCTGCGTCCACATCGCCGACATCGACGCAGGCGGCGTGCTGGCGGCTGCTCGGGAGATCGGCGCGACCGGGCATGGGGTCGATCTCGGCTCGCCCGAGGCCGCGCAGGCGCTGGTCCGCGACATCGTCGCGACGGAAGGCCGGCTCGAACTCCTTGTCCATGCCGCCGGCGGCGTGCGCGGACAGGTCGGCCGCGCGATCGAGGAGATTTCGGAGGAAGACTGGCGGGTGATCTTCGCCGCCAATGTCGATGCCGCCTTCTTCCTCGCGCAGGCGGCGGCGCCGGCGATGAAGCAGGGAGGCTACGGCCGGATCGTCACCATCTCATCGGGCGCTGGCCAGCGGCCGAGCCTCACCGGCATCCAGGCCTATGCCAGCGCCAAGCACGCGCTGGTGGGGCTGACGAAGCAACTCGCCTGGGAATTCGGCCCGCATGGCGTCACGGTAAACTCGGTCGCGCCGGGCTTCGTGCGCTCGAACCCCGCGACCGAGCGGCAATGGCAGAGCTATGGGCCGGAAGGGCAGAAGCGCCTCGTCGAGAGCATCCACACAAGGCGCCTCGGCACGCCGCAGGACATTGCCAACGCCACGCTGTTCTTCCTGAGCGAACAGGCCGGCTGGATCACCGGCCAAATCCTCTCGGTGGATGGCGGGCGGTCCTAGGCCTTCAGCCGTCATTCTCGGGCGACCGAAGGTCGACCCGAGAATCTCGTTCCGAAAAAGTGCATCGGGCAGGAGATGCTCGGGCCCAGCCCGAGCATGACGAGCGTTTGTGGCGTCAGCCGCAGTTCGCTTTGTCGGCGGGCTGCTCGGCGCCGACCATCCAGCTGGTGCCGAACCGATCGACCAGCATGCCGAAGCGCGGCGACCAGAAGGTCTCGGCCATCGGCATGGTGATCTTGGCGCCGCCTTCGGAGAGCCCCGCGAAGATGCGCTCGGCCTCCTCGGGGGTCTTCACGCCGACGCTGACGAAGACCGAACGCATCGGTCCGTCCGAGCGATCGGGCGGCGCATCGGACGCCATCAGCATCTGCCCGTCGACCTCGAGGCAAGCATGCATGATCTTGTCGTGCCACTCGGGTGCGATATGCGCTTCGGCCGGCGTGCCCTTGTGGTCCATCATGGCCAGCATCTTGCCGCCCAGTACCTTCTCGTAATGGGTGAAGGCCTCGCGGCAATTGCCCTCGAACATCAGATAGGTCGAGAGTTTCATCGTCTTTCCTCCTCGCTATGTTGAAACGTTCAGGCGATGCGGCGGTAGTGAGTCGCCATGAACTCGGTCCACTGGCCGTCGGCGCCGAGAGCGCGCGAGGTCAGCGTACGGTGATCGGGCGACAGGAAGGTGATGATATCCTGATACTTGGCCGTGGAGCCGTCGCCCGCCATGCTCGGCCCTTCGGTATCGAGGACCAGCGACTTGTCGTCGGCCGAAAGCGCGCCGTAATAGCGCCAGATCATCGTCATCATCGAGGCGACGAAGGTGCCGACGAAGCGGCCCCTGGCCGGGTCGAAGCCGAGCGTCATCAGGCTGGTGACCGGCGTGCCGTCCGGACAGGTGCCTTCGCCTTCGCCGAGCGTCCAGAGCCCGCCGAGGGAGCGGACGGTCTCCGCGCCCGTCGATGTCGTGGGCGGCTGGCCCGGCCCCATCGAGCACGTCATCTCCGCGGTCCACGCGCCGACGAGCTGATGAAGCCACTCATGTTCCTTCTGCGGTTCACCCATCATGCGCATGATCCTCAATGATTGCCGTCGGCCAGCTGATCGCGGTTGCCGAGGGCGGCTCAGGCGGGGCGCTCGGCCGCCGTCTTCATCGCCGTCAGGCCGGATTCGAAATCGCCGCCGACCATGCGATCCATGTCCATGAAGACGTGCATGATCTTGCCGACGAACGGGGTCGGACCGATCATGGTCCAGGTCACGAGCGTCGCCGGACCTTGCGGCGTCAGCGTGAAGGCCACGTCGTTATGGGCCTCGAACGGCCTGACGAAATCGAGCTTGAGCGCGACCCGGCTCGGCGTGTTGGCTTCCATGATGCGCATGCTGCCTTCGCCGACGTTCTTATCGCCTGCCCAGGCATAGGTCGCGCCGACGCCGGTCTCGGGGCCGCCATAGCTGCGCTTCATCGCCGGGTCCTTCTTCTCCCAGGGCGACCAGGCGCCCCAGGCCTTGAAATCGGCGATCAGCGGGTAGACCCGCTCGGGTGGCGCATTGATCGTGGCGGTGCGGGTCACCTGAAAGGTGTCGGGCTTGCGGGCGGCGAGGATCAGCACGACGGCGATCCCGACCACGACGATGCTGAGCAGGCTGAGAAGAACGGTCTTGAGCATGGTAGTCACCTGCAAAAAGGCTGAGGGGAATGGTCGAGCGTCACACGCTCGTTTCATCGGGTGGTTTCGCCCTGATCTCACGCAGAACCTCGTCCAACCGGCCCAGGCTTTGGTCCCAGAAACGGCTGTAGTGTTCCAGCCATTCCGAGACGTCCTGCAAGGGCCCGGGGTCGAGCCGGCAGGGTCGCCACTGGGCTTCCCGCCCCCGCGTGATCAGCCCCGCGCGCTCCAGCACCTTCAGGTGCTTCGAGACCGCGGGGAGGCTCATCGCGAAGGGCTCGGCCAGTTCCTTCACCGAACTCTCGCCTTGCGACAGCCTGGCCAGAATGGCGCGGCGCGTCGGATCGGCGAGGGCGGCAAAAGTCAGGCTGAGCGGGTCCGTCGACATCATATGAAACCGATCAGTTAATTAACTGATCGGTTTTGTAATGCTGCCCTTCCCACCTGTCAACCGCCTTCAGAAGCAGATTGTCGTAGGCCACCGCCGGTTGTTGTCAGGAGCAAGGACACGCAAACAAGGCTCTTCGTCCTGGCGCATTTTCTTCACGCGCACCGGTGTCCACTTCGCTCGAAAATGCTCTAGAACCGACATACGAGGAGGACGGACCCGCTCATGAGCTTCGAGACCGCAGCGACACCCGAAGCCGCCATCGACCGGCTCGAGCAGCTCTATGACGAAGCCCGCTCGGCGTTGCGCGGCGACCTGCAGCACTTCTTCGATACCGGAAAGGCCCCGACCACGGAGGATCGGGAGCGCTACCGCTACCCCATGCTGCGGGTGACCTACGAACCGTCGAAGCTCCCGGAGGCCACGCGGCGCGGTTATGCCAAGTTCGCTGCACCCGGCATCTATTCGACGACGGTAACGCAGCCCGCCGAATTCCGGGCCTATCTGCTGGATCAGCTCAAGCCGCTCGTCGCCGAATACGGCGCGACGATCGAGACCGGCATCAGCACGCAGGAAATCCCCTACCCCTATGCGCTCGAAGGCGGCGACGAGCTCGGACGCGGGAAGACCACGCCCGCCGAACTCGCACGGCATTTCCCGACTCCGCTGCTGGCGCTGGTCGGCGACGAGATCGCCGACGGGACCTACGAGCTGATCGAAGGCGAGCCGCGTCCGCTCTCCCTGTTCGACGCGGTGAGGGTCGATTATTCACTGCGGCGCCTCGTGCACTACACCGGCACGGACTGGCGGGCGGTGCAGCCCTGGGTTCTGCTGACGAACTATCACCGCTATGTCGACCAGTTCGTGCGGCTTGGGCTGGCCGAGATCGAAGCCGGAACGGCCGAGGCGCTGGTCGCGCCGGGCGGCATCCGCATCGGGCGCGACGGCCTCGACGTCTCGGCGGCGGAACGGGTGATGTCGGCGCCCTGGCACCGCTTCCAGATGCCCGCCTACCACCTGATCCGGAAGACCGGCGAGGGTGTGACGCTGGTCAATATCGGCGTCGGCCCGTCCAATGCGAAGAACATCACCGACCATCTGGCGGTGCTCAGGCCGAATTGCTGGCTGATGGTCGGCCATTGCGGGGGCCTGCGCCAGACCCAGATCATCGGCGACTACGTCCTCGCCCACGCCTATCTCAGGCAGGACCACATTCTCGACGAGCTGGTGCCCCCTGAAGTTCCGATCCCGGCGCTGGCGGAGGTGCAGGTCGCATTGCAGCAGGCCGCCGCCGAGATCACCGGCGAGAAGGGCGACCGGCTGAAGCAGCGGCTGCGCACCGGGACCGTGGTGACCCAGGACGACCGCAACTGGGAGTTGCAATGGACCAAGGAACGGCGGCGCATCAACCTGTCGCGCGCCATCGCGGTCGACATGGAATCCGGCACCATCGCCGCGCAAGGCTATCGGCTCCGCGTGCCCTACGGCACGCTGCTCTGCGTGTCCGACAAACCGCTCCATGGCGAGATCAAGCTGCCGGGCGCCGCCAACGCCTTCTATGAGCGCGCCGTCGGCGAGCATCTGCGGATCGGGCTCGCTGCGCTGGAGAAGCTGAAGGAGGCAGGCTCCGCCATCCATTCGCGCAAGCTGCGCAGCTTCGACGAGCCGCCGTTCCGGTAAGCGAGGGGAGAAGCGGCGTCATGCTCGGGCTTGACCAGAGCATCTCGTGACGGAAAAGCGCCCTCTCCTCCGAGAGATTCTCGGATCGACGCGAGGCTTCGCCCGAGAATGACGGTTCAGCGCCTGCCTCAGCCGAACACGCCGTAGGCGACCAGCGCTGCGATCACCCAGAGCGCGGCGGTGCCCCAGCGATTGCGCTGCGCCTCGGCACGCCCGATCGCCTCGACGCTGCGCTCGTCGAGCGCAAAGCCGTTGCGCGAGGCGTCCTCCAACTGGCCGAGCACGCGCTCTGCACGAACGATCGTGTCCGGGAGCGCGGCAAGCGAACCGAGCAGCGAGCGGGCGCCGCGGCCGGCCTCCTCCAGCTTGCCGATCGGCCCGAGATGATGGGTGATCCAGCTGCGGACGACCGGATCGGCCGTGCCCCACATGTCGAGATGCGGGTCGAGCGAGCGCGCCACGCCCTCGACCACCACCATGGTCTTCTGCAGCATGACGAGCTCGGTGCGGGTCGCCATGTCGAACATGCCGGTGATCTCGAAGAGCAGGGTCAGCACCTTGGCCATCGAAATCTGGTCGGCGCGCTTGTCGTGGATCGGCTCGCCGACGGCGCGGATCGCCTGAGCGAAGTCCTCGACATCGTGATGGGCCGGGACATAGCCTGCCTCGAAATGCACCTCCGCCACGCGGCGGTAATCGCGGGTGATGAAACCGAGCAGGATCTCGGCAAGGAAGCGCCGCTCCTTCAGGCCCAGCCGGCCCATGATGCCGCCATCGACTGCGACGAGCCGCCCTTCCGCATCGACGAAGAGGTTTCCGGGGTGCATGTCGGCGTGGAAGAAGCCGTCGCGGATCGCATGCTTCAGGAAGGACTGGATGATCGTGCGCGCGAGTTCCGGCAGATCGTGGCCGGCAGCGCGCAGGGCCTCGATGTCGGAGAGCCTGATCGCCTCGATCCATTCGTCGACCAGCATCTCGCGGGCGGTGAGCTGCCAGTCCGGCTCCGGCACGCGAAAATCGGCGTCTTCCTTGGTATTCTCCGCGAATTCGGAGAGGGCGGCCGCTTCCAGCCGCAAATCCATTTCCATCGCGACCGAGCGCGCCAGCGTCTCGACGACCCCGGTAAAGCGCAGGCGCCGCGCCTCGGCCGAGCGCCGCTCGGCCTGCTCGGCGCCGAAGCGCATCGCGGCGAGGTCGCGGTTGAATCGGTCGCGGATGCCGGGGCGCAGGATCTTGACCGCGACCTCTCGCCCGTCCTTCAGCCGGGCGCGATGGACCTGTGCGATTGAGGCGGCAGCGACCGGTTCGCTGAATTCCGGGAACAGCGTCTGCAACGGGACGCCATGCGCGGCCTCGACGATGGCGCGCGCCTCCGCCATCGGGAAGGCTGGCATCCGGTCCTGCAGGGCAGACAAGTCCTCTGCGATCTTCATGCCGACGACATCAGGCCGCGTCGCCAGGAACTGCCCGAACTTGACATAGGACGGGCCGAGCCGTGTCAGGGCCGCAGCGAGCCGCGTCGCCGAGGAACCGGCGCCCCGCCGCTCGATCAGTCGGCCGAGGCGGATGAGACCACGTGCCAGGGGCGGCAGCACGGAAGGATCGACCAGGGAGAGCGCGCCCTCGCGCGCCAAGACGAAGCCGACGCGCGCGCCGCGCAACATGTGGAAGAAGGAGGAGATCATGCGGGAAGAGCCTCAACCGTCATGGTTGCCGCAGTCCCACTCGCAGCCCTCATCCTGAGGAGCGCCGCAGGCGCGTCTCGAAGGATGCTCCAGGAGGTACCGGAGCCGGCTGGACCATCCTTCGAGACGCGCTCCTGCCGAGCGCTCCTCAGGATGAGGGCTGCGGCTATAATAGGGTTTCTAATCACAGCTTCCAGCCGGAATGCAGCGCGACGACCCCGCCGGTCATGGGCGTGAACTTGGCCCGACGGAAGCCGGCATCCTCGATCATCCCCGCGAAGGCCTGCGGCTTCGGGAATTTGCGGATCGATTCGACGAGATACTGATAGGGCTCAGCTTCGCCGGTGACCATGCGGCCCATGGGCGGAATGACCTTGAAGGAATAGGTCTCGTAGATCTTGTCGAGCAGGGGCACGTCGACATGGCTGAATTCGAGGCACAGGAAACGCCCGCCGCGCTTCAGCACGCGATAGGCCTCGGCCAGCGCCTTGTCGATGCGCGGCACGTTGCGGATGCCGAAGGCGATCGTATAGCAGTCGAAATGGTTATCCGGCAGGCCGAGCGCCTCGGCATTGCCCTGGACGAAGCGGACGCGATCATCCTCCGGAAAGCGCTTGTCGGCCCGCTCGCGCCCGACACGCAGCATATCGGCGTTGATGTCGAGCACGGTGACGTCGGTCTGCGGCCCGCCAGCCTCGAGCACCGCAAAGGCAACGTCGCCAGTGCCGCCGGCCACGTCGAGATGGTGGAAAGGCCGGTCCTTGGCCGGGTTGATCGCGGTCAGCAGCGCGCTCTTCCAGGCGCGGTGCAAGCCGCCCGACATCAAATCATTCATCAGGTCGTAACGATTGGCGACCTTGTGGAAGACGTCGTCGACCTTGGCCTGCTTCTCGGCGAGCTTCACCGTCTCGAAGCCGAAATGAGTGGTGTCGGAGGCTGCTGTCACGTTTGGGCGGACCTTTTGCGGGCGGACCTTGTATTCGGCTGAGGCGATGAATAGCCAAAGGCGGCGGGCTTGTCGCGGCCCGTCTCGACGCAGGCTTTACGAAGGTCTCAACCCATGCCTGAGCTACCCGAGGTCGAAACCGTCCGGCGCGGGCTGGAGCCGGCCATGCTGGGCGAGCGCTTCGCGCGCGTCGAGCAGCGCCGGCCCGATCTGCGCTTTCCGTTGCCCGACCGGTTCTCCGAGCGGCTGACCGGCCGACGCATCGAGGCGTTGTCGCGCCGGGCGAAATATCTGATCGCCGATCTCGACGATGGCGAGGCACTCGTCATGCATCTGGGCATGAGCGGGCGCTTCATCGTCGAGGCGCCCGGCACGCCCCCGACCGAGCCGGGCTCCTACTATAATGAGATCGGCCGGCACCTGATCCACGATCATATCGTGTTCGAGATGGGGACGGGCGCGCGCATCACTTATAACGACGTGCGTCGCTTCGGCTTCATGGACCTCGTACCACGTGCCGCGCTCGCAACGTCGAAGCATTTTTCGGGCATGGGCATCGAGCCGCTCGGCAACGAATTGTCCGGCGAAATGCTGGCCAAGCTCTTCGCCGGCAAGATCGCTCCGCTCAAGGCCGCGCTGCTCGACCAGCGGCTCGTCGCCGGTCTCGGCAATATCTATGTCTGCGAGGCGCTGTTCCGCGCCGGGCTTCATCCCGAGGCGGAAGCCGGGACGATCGCGACGCCGACCGGCCGCCCACGCGACAAGGCGCATGAACTCGCCCGCATCATCCGCGAAGTGCTGGAGGAGGCGGTCGCGGCCGGCGGCTCGACGCTCCGCGACTTCGCCCATGCCGACGGCTCGCTCGGCTATTTCCAGCACCGCTTCAAGGTCTATGACCGCGAGGGCGAGGTCTGCGTCACGCCCGGCTGCGGTCAGCCGGTCAAGCGGCTGGTGCAATCGGGCCGCTCGACCTTCTATTGCGAGTGCTGCCAGCCACGACGGTGAGGACCTCGCGTCATTCTCGGGCTTGACCCGAGAATCTCAGGCCGGAAAGGCACGGGTGCCTCATTCTGCAGGAGATGCTCGGGTCAAGCCCGAGCATGACGAGCCCCTGATCCCGGGTGCGAATGCGCGGATGCGCGCAACGCGCATGGACTTGGACCTTCCCGGCCCGCTAAAGCTGCGACGACAGCATCATCGGGGAGGCCGCCATGGCTTATGAGACCATTCTCGTCGAGACCAAGGGCAAGGTCGGGCAGATCACCCTGAACAGACCGCAGGCGCTGAACGCGCTGAACGGCCAGCTCATCGGCGAGATCAACGCGGCGCTCGACGGCTTCGAAAAGGATGCCGGCATCGGCTGCATCGTCATCACCGGCTCCGAGAAGGCCTTCGCCGCCGGGGCCGACATCAAGGAGATGCAGAGCCGGACCTTTCCCGGCACCTATCTCGACGACAAGTTCGCAGATTGGGACCGGATCGGCCAGCGCCGCAAGCCGATCGTCGCGGCGGTCGCCGGCTTCGCGCTCGGCGGCGGCTGCGAGCTCGCCATGATGTGCGACTTCATCATTGCGGCCGACAATGCGAAGTTCGGTCAGCCCGAAATCAATCTCGGCGTCATTCCCGGCGCCGGCGGAACCCAGCGCCTGACCAAGGCGGTCGGCAAGGCCAAGGCGATGGACCTCATCCTCACCGGCCGGATGATGAATGCCGAGGAAGCCGAGCGTTCCGGTCTCGTCGCCCGCATCGTGCCGCTCGCCGATCTGATGGCCGAGACGCTGAAGGCGGCCGAGGCGATCGCGGCGAAGTCCCTGCCCTCCGTACTGATGGCGAAGGAATCGGTCGAGCGTGCCTTCGAGGTGACGCTGCAGGAAGGCCTGCGCTTCGAGCGCCGCGTCTTCTCCTCGCTCTTCGCCACCGCCGACCAGAAGGAAGGCATGTCCGCCTTCGCCGAGAAGCGGAAGCCGGACTTCAAGAACGCCTGACGCCGCGCGTGCGGGCCGACGCCGCGCCGGCGCGCACGACCGATCACCTCCATGCATGGCCGGGGCGTCGATCTTTGACTTGAACCCGGCCCCGCCCTGCTGACACGATGCACCTTCATCAGCAGGACGAAACCCATGACCACCGCAGCCCGCATCGCCGCCCCCGAGGGCATCACGCTACCGACCTATGCCGATGTCGAGCTCGCCGCCGAGCGCCTGAAGGGCGTCGCGCATCACACCCCGGCGATGAGCTCGGCGACGGCCAATCGGCGCACCGGGGCGAGCCTCGTCTTCAAGCCCGAAAACCTGCAGCGCATGGGCGCCTTCAAGTTCCGCGGCGGCTACAACGCCATTTCCGCACTCTCCCCCGAGCAGAAGAAGGCGGGCGTGCTCACCTTCTCTTCAGGCAACCACGCCCAGGCCATCGCCTATGCCGGCAAGCTGCTCGGCGTACCCACCACCATCATCATGCCGGAAGACGCACCGAAGGCGAAGGTCGAGGCGACCCAGGGCTATGGCGGCGAGGTCGTTCGCTACGACCGCTACACCCAGGACCGGCTGGAGATCGGCAACCGCATCGCCACCGAGCGCGGGCTGACGCTGATCCCGCCCTATGACCATGCCGACGTCATCGCCGGCCAGGGCACCGCGACCAAGGAGCTGATCGAGGATGCCGGGCCGTTCGACATCCTGATCGTGCCGCTCGGCGGCGGCGGGCTTCTCGCCGGGGCTGCCCTGGCGGCCAAGGCGCTCAATCCCAATTGCCGCATCTTCGGGGTCGAGCCCGAGGCCGGCAATGACGGCCAGCAGTCGCTGCGGTCCGGCAAGATCGTCAGGATCGGCGTGCCGAAGACCATAGCCGACGGCGCGCAGACCGCATTCCTGGGCGATCGCACTTTCCCGATCATCCAGGCGCTGGTCGAGGACATCGTCACCGTCAGCGACGCCGAGCTCATTGAGGCCATGCGCTTCTTCGCCGAGCGGATGAAGCTCGTGGTCGAGCCGACCGGCTGTCTCGCTGCAGCCGCGGCGCTGACCGGCAAGGTTCCAGTCGAAGGCCAGCGCGTCGGCGTCATCATCAGCGGCGGCAACGTCGATCTGGCGAGCTTCGCCCGCTTCATCGCGCCCTCCGCGTGAGGATAGCGCGGCGAAAGCGATTCCGGCGTTGACGGCGGTGTCGCAAGCGACTATAGCCCCACCACTCGCGGCGGCCCGCGCAAGCTCGGCCGCCGCTCACGTTTTTCCAGCAAGGAAGCGGCCAGGCCCGCCGGCAATAATGCCAGGCGCCCAACCGCGATGAGAACGAGGACGTTTCGATGGCCAATACGACGTCGGCCAAGAAGGCTACGCGCAAGATCGCCCGCCGCACCGAGGTCAACAAGACCCGCCGTTCGCGGATGCGCACCTTCCTGCGCAAGGTCGAGGAGGCGATCGCCTCGGGCGACAAGTCTGCCGCAGCCGAGGCCCTGAAGGCTGCTCAGCCCGAGATCATGCGCGCTGCGCAGAAGGGCGTGGTTCACAAGAACACCGCCTCGCGCAAGGTTTCCCGCCTTGCTCACCGCATCGGCGCGCTGGCTTCCTAAGCGTAAAATTCCGCCTGTTTCGACGGCGAAAAGCCCGGCCTCGCGGCCGGGCTTTTTCGTTGGCTAAAGCCTCTCCTGTTGCGACTCCGCCACAGGCGCCGAAGGAACAGAAAAACCTCGCCCGCAAGCCATTTCCGCAGGCTTTCCACGGGTTTGCGGACTTGACTCTCAGGCGCGCTTCAGAGCGAAAAATCGGCCTCCGCAACAGACTCCGCCGCTCACAAAAAGACCTGTATTATCATCATCTTAGTGGGCAAAGGATTTTGGCGAGTAGAATCGCGGCGACTCTGCGGCGGGCTTTTCGAGACCAGCGAAAAAAAGATTCGCGGCGTGCAGGGGAGCCGGGCATCAAGAAAATCTTAAGTTCCCCAACCAATTGCAGGGCGCAGCCTCGCTTTGGCGGAGCCACCTCGCGAGGCGAGTCTTCGAAGCCGGCTGAAAGGGATGTTGCAGCCCGTCGAGAGCGCCTTGTAAGGTCCCTTCATCGCCCGGCGGACAGCAATGACCGCCAGGCGTTTTCCAGAGATGATAAGCGTTTTGGCTCGCGACCATGGAGGTTGGAGGATGTAGCTCCTTTGTCTTTTAGTGTTGAGATAAAGGGCGGCATCGTCCCTCGACGAGCCTTCCAAGCGTAATCGACAGAGCATGGATCGGAACCTGCGGGCGATAAAGCGCCCGACAGGACGGGATCCTTTTTTTAACCGGACAACAGTGCCAGGAACGCGGCCGCCCTGTGGCCGCCGCTCCGAAGGCGCGTGCATTTCAAAGAATGGGGCCATTGATGTTCGAGCGACAGGAACTCGGTGATACGGTCGATACAGCGTCTGTGGTGGTGATCGCGGCTGACGAGGCCGCCGGGGTTCAGCTGGACGAGGTTTCGGTTCAGGACGCCTGGGAACGCGTCCGGCGGCGTCTGCGCGCCGAGCTTGGCGAAGACGTCTTCTCCAGCTGGTTCGGCCGGCTCGAGCTCGCCGGCATTGTCGAGGGCGTGGCCTATCTCACGGTCCCGACCCGCTTCCTGAAGAGCTGGCTCGAGGCGCATTATGCTGAGCGCCTGCGGGTGAACTGCATGGCGGAGCTGCCGGCGCCGGGCGGCGTGCTGCTCTCGGTTCGCACGGTCTCGCGCGAAACCACGGTCGTCGCACCACGCGTCGACGCCGCCCTGCGCGCCCGGCCTGCCACCACGCCCTCCCCCGTCGCGGCCGAAGCCGCCCGGCCGGCTGCCGCTGGCGGCGCTCAACCCTGCGAATCCGATCTCGTCGACGCCTGCGGCACCGCGCTCGACAAGCGCATGAGCTTCCAGAGCTTCGTCGTCGGCAAGTCGAACCAGCTCGCCTTCGCGGCGGCCGAACGCATCGCCGGCGCACCGGCGGGCCAGAGCCCCTATAACCCGCTCTATCTCCATGCCGGCGTCGGCCTCGGCAAGACGCATCTGCTGCAGGCAGTCGCGCAGGAAGCGCGCCGCCAGGGCAAGCGCGTCGCCTACTTCACCGCAGACCGCTTCATGTATGGCTTCGTCGCGGCGCTGAAGTCGCAGACCGCGCTCGCCTTCAAGGAGAAGCTGCGCGGCATCGACCTGCTCATCGTCGACGACGTGCAGTTCATCCAGGGCAAGTCGATCCAGCAGGAGTTCGGCCACACGATCAACGCACTGCTCGATGCCGGCAAGCAGATCGTCGTCGCCGGCGATCGCCTCGCCGGTGAACTGGAAGCGCTCGACGAGCGCATTCGCTCGCGGCTGGGCGGCGGCCTCGTCGTCGAGGTCGGCGAGCTCGACGAAGCCCTGCGTGTCAAGATTCTGGCGACCCGCATGGACGCGCTGCAGGGCGCCCATCCGAACTTCCAAGTCAGCCCGGATGTGATCGCCTATGTCGCTCGCGTCGTCACGACCAACGGCCGCGATCTCGACGGCGCCGCCAACCGCCTGCTCGCCCATGCGACGCTGTCGGGCCAGCTCGTGACGCTGGAAACGGCAGAATCCGCAATCCGCGATCTCGTTCGGACGCGCGAGCCGCGCCGGGTCAAGATCGAGGACATCCAGAAGCTCGTCGCGACCCGCTACAACGTCAGCCGCGCCGACATCCTCTCGGAGCGCCGCACCGCGGCAGTGGTCAAGCCGCGCCAGATCGCGATGTATCTGTCGAAGGCGCTGACGCCGCGCTCGCTGCCCGAGATCGGCCGCCGCTTCGGCGGACGCGATCACACCACGGTGCTGCACGCCGTGCGCAAGATCGAGAAGGCGATCAGCGAGGACCGCTCGCTGCATGACGAGGTCGATCTCCTGAAGCGCATGCTGCAGGAGTGAGCCCGGCGCGGATAGATCGCCCTGCGTCCCTCCGGGCGTGAAGCGGTCTATCCCTTTGTCCAAGCGTCGACTTCGCCCGAAAGGTGGGTTCCGCTTTTCGGGCCGATACGCAGGCACGCGCCCGTTGCCGCCAAAGGTTGTGGCTGCTGGAGCGCACAGGTCTTGCGCGCCCGCCCCGCGTCCTGCAATGTCGCTGGCCATTCATCGGCCCGGGCAGCCATGCCCGGGCGGCTAGCGCCAGAAGACTAGACAATCATGAAGGTCACGGTCGAACGTTCCACGCTGCTCAAGTCGCTTGGCCACGTGCATCGCGTGGTGGAGCGCCGCAACACGATCCCGATCCTGTCGAACCTGTTGCTTAGCGCCTCCGAGAACGGCCTGCGGCTCAAGGCAACCGATCTCGACATCGAGGTGGTGGAGACGATTCCGGCCGACGCAGCGGAGCCCGGTGCCACGACGGTTCCCGCCCATACCCTCTACGACATCGTCCGCAAGCTGCCCGACGGCGCGCAGGTCTCGCTCGAGACGACCGGCGATAGCGGCCTCGTGCTGCGCTCGGGCCGCTCGCGCTTCCAGCTGCAGACACTGCCGGAGAGCGATTTCCCGGACATCACCGCAGGCGAGATGGCGCATCGCTTTGTGCTGCCGGCCGGCGAGCTGAAGCGGCTGATCGACAAGACACAGTTCGCGATCTCGACCGAGGAGACGCGGTACTACCTCAACGGCATCTATCTCCACACCATCGACGTCGATGGCCGCCCGGTGCTGCGCGCCGTAGCGACGGACGGACACCGGCTCGCCCGCGTCGACACCGCGGCGCCGCAGGGCTCGGTCGGCATGCCCGGCGTGATCGTGCCGCGCAAGGCCGTGGCCGAGATCCAGAAGCTGCTGGAAGACGGCGAGAGCGAAGTCGCGGTCGAGCTCTCCGGCTCGAAGATCCGCGTCGCGACCGCCAGCGTGGTGCTGACCTCGAAACTGATCGACGGCACCTTCCCCGATTATCAGCGCGTCATCCCGAGCGGGAACGACAAGCGGCTAACGGTAGACAGAGGCGATTTCGCCGCTTCCGTCGACCGCGTCTCGACCATCTCGTCGGAGCGTGGCCGTGCGGTGAAGCTCTCCATGGCTGACGGGCGCATGACGCTCTCCGTCACCAATCCGGATTCCGGCTCGGCGACCGAGGAGATCGAGGTCGATTACGAGGCGAGCCCGCTCGATATCGGCTTCAATGCCCGCTACCTCATGGACATCGCCGCCCAGCTCGACGGCGACACCGCCCTGCTCAAGCTCGCCGACCCGGGGTCGCCGACCGTGATCCAGGATCGCGAAGGCGCTTCCGCGCTCTATGTGCTGATGCCGATGCGCGTCTGAACGAGCGGCCCATGGCCGCCGTCGCGCGCCTGATCCTGCAGGACTTCCGTTCCTACGAGGCCCTCGATCTTCCGGTCGGGGGCCAAATCGTTGCGCTGATCGGCGAGAACGGAGCCGGCAAGACCAATATCCTCGAAGCGCTCTCGCTGTTCACACCGGGACGGGGCCTGCGCCGTACCGAGCTTTCAGTCATGGCGCGGCAAGGTGGCGACGGTTCCTTCGCCGCCTCGATCACGCTCGCCGAGGATGCTGGTCGGCTCGGCCTCGGCCTCGGCCCCCTCGACGCAGAGGGGCGCCGGCCGCGTCTTGCCCGCATCGACGGTGCCGCGGTCGGCTCAGCGCTCGCCTTCAGCGATTATCTGCGCGTGGTCTGGCTCACGCCCGATCTCGACGGCTTGTTCCGGGGCTCCGCCGGCGACCGCCGCCGCTTCCTCGACCGTTTGGTGCTGGCGATCGACCCGGGCCACGCCACCCGCTCGAATGCGCTGGAACGGGCGCTGCGCTCGCGCAACCGCATCCTCGAGGAAAGCCCTGGACAGGCCCAATGGCTCGACGCGATCGAACGCGAGGTCGCCGAACTCGGCGTCGCCGTCGCGGCTGCGCGCGCCGAGACAGTGGCGCGTTTGTCCGCGATCATAGCCGAGACCCGCGATGAAGCCTCGCCCTTCCCCTATGCCGATATCACGCTTTCGGGCGAGATCGACGAACTCGTGGCCCGCCTGCCGGCCATCGATGCGGAGGACGCCTATCGCGACCTGCTGCGCCAGGGCCGCCATCGCGACCGGGCAGCCGGGCGCACGCTCGCAGGCCCGCAGGCCTCCGATCTCGATGTCCGCCACGGACCGAAGGACATCCCGGCCGGACAGGGCTCGACCGGCGAGCAGAAGGCGCTGCTGATCGGGCTGGTGCTGGCCCATGCCCGGCTCGTCGCGGCGATGAGCGGCATCGCCCCGCTGGTCCTGCTCGACGAAATCGCCGCGCATCTCGACCCGCGCCGGCGCGCGGCGCTTTACGAGGGCCTCACCGGGCTGGGCTGCCAGGTCTGGATGACCGGCGCCGACGCCGCCCTGTTCGGCGACCTGCCGGCCGGCGCGCAGCGTTTCGCGATCACGCCGGGCCGGGCCGACCCGCTGGATTGATCGATCGGACCACGTCTTGCGATGGGACGGGGCGGAGCGTCGCTGTTAGCATCTCGATAAATCGGGAGACGCCCATGGAACTCGCCAGCCTCGCCCTGTTCGCGGGCGTCTATTTCCTCGCCGTCGCCTCGCCCGGGCCGGCGATTGCGGCTCTCGTCGCACGCTCCCTCTCCACCGGCTTTCGGCGATCCCTGCCCTTCCTCGCCGGCATCGTCGCAGGCGACCTCGTCTGGTTCACGCTCTCGGCGCTCGGCCTCAGCGTCCTCATGCAGAGCTTCCACGGCGTCTTCGTCGCGATCAAATATGCCGGCTGTGCCTATCTCATCTATCTCGCCTTCAAAGCCTGGACGGCTCCGGCCGAGCCGCCCAAACCTTCCCCCGCCGCGCGCGGCGAGGGCATCCGCCTGTTCCTGGGCGGCATCGCGCTGACGCTCGGCAATCCCAAGGTCATGATCTTCTTCCTGTCGATCCTGCCATTGGTCATCGATCTCAACGCGCTGACCCCGCTCGCCTATCTGGAAGTCATGGCGCTGATCGCGCCGATCCTCGGCGGGACGATGCTGGCCTATGCCTATGCGGCCGATCGGGCACGGCGCCTCGTCGCCAGCCCGCGCGCCATGCGCTGGATCAACCGGACGACCGGCGGCGTGATGGCTGGCGCCGCAGCGGCCATCGCGACGCGAAGCTGAGCCGTCGTGCTGCTGGCCGCCGGCCTGCTCGATCTCGGCTTCGCCCTGTTCCACGCCGCCTTCTGGCGATTGTTCGGCTGGCCGGAGAAGCTCGAGCGCTCCGGCAGCCTGAACACCGCGATCACCCAGACGCTCAACGTCATGCTGGGTTTCGTCTTCCTCGCCTATGGGGCGGCGCTGCTCTGGCAGTCGGAGCAAGCGAGCGCCCAGCCGCTGCTACCCTTGGCCGGTGCCGGCTTCTGGAGCCTGAGGCTCGTCCTGCAATTCATCTGGTTCGATCTACGGCCCTGGCCGTCGAGGCTGATCGCCGCGATCTTCGCATTGACCGCACTCGTTCATCTGTTGGCGGCGCGCGGCTAGGCGGGCGAAAGACTGGCCAAGCGCGTCCGGCTGCGGCACACCCCTTCCCCATGTCGCCATCCCGCGAATCAGAAGCCCGCGCGATCCTGAAATCCGTGTGGGGCTACGATGATTTCCGCCCCGGCCAGTGGGAGGTGATCGAAGCTGCCCTTACCGGCCGCGACGTCTTCGCGGTGATGCCGACCGGCTCCGGCAAATCGATGTGTTACCAGCTCCCGGCGCTGGTCGCGGGCGGCCTCACTCTCGTCGTCTCGCCCCTGATCGCGCTGATGCGCGATCAGGTCGGCCAGCTCGTCCGGGCCGGAGTGCCGGCTGCCTCGCTCAACTCGATGAACAGCGAGAGCGAGGCCACCGAGGCCTGGGACCGCCTCAACGCGGGCGATCTGCGGCTCCTCTTCGTCTCGCCGGAGCGGCTTGCCGGAGAGGGGCTGGTCTCGCGCCTCAAGCGCATCGGGGTGACGCGGCTCGCCATCGACGAGGCGCATTGCGTCTCGCAATGGGGCCACGACTTCCGCCCGGAATATCGGCTGCTCGCCAAGACGCGCGAAGCACTTGGCGGCGTGCCGGTGACGGCGCTGACCGCCACCGCCGACCGGCAGACCCAGGCCGACATCGCCGCCCAGCTCTTTCCGCAGCCGCCGCAGATGGTGGTGCATTCCTTCGACCGGCCGAATCTGAAGCTCGCCTTCGCGCCGAAGGATCAGCCGCGTCGGCAGATCGACGATTTTCTGCGGCGCCACCGCAACGGCTCCGGCATCGTCTACTGCTCGTCGCGCAACAAGACCGAACGGCTCGCCGAAGGCCTGCGCGAGAAGGGCTGGAACGCGCTCGCCTACCATGCCGGGCTGGAGCAGGCGGAGCGCAACCGCAACCAGGACACCTTCCTGCAGGAGGACGGCGTCGTCGTCTGCGCCACCATCGCGTTCGGCATGGGCATCAACAAGCCGGATGTGCGCTTCGTCGTTCATGCCGACATGCCCGGCTCGATCGAGAGCTACTATCAGGAGATCGGCCGCGCCGGCCGCGACGGCCTGCCGGCAGACACGCTCACCCTCTACGGCGTCGACGACATGGCGCTCCGCCGCCGCCAGATCGACGAGAAGCCGGTCGACGACGAGCGCAAGCGCATCGAACACAAGCGCCTCAACGCGATGATCGACCTCTGCGAGAATGCATTGTGCCGGCGCAGTGCGCTGCTCAGCTATTTCGGCGAGGAGACGCCACCCTGCAGGCATGGCCAGGCCCCGTTCCGCTGCGATCTCTGCGGCGCCGAGGCGCCGGCGCTTCAGGACGCGACGCTCGATGCGCGAAAACTGCTCTCGGCCGTGATCCGCTCGGGCGAGCGCTTTGGCGCCGGTCATCTCGCGGACATCCTGACGGGGACGGCAACCGAGACGATCCGCCGCCAGAACCATGACGGGCTCAAGACCTTCGGCGTCGGCTCGGACAAGCCCAAGGCGGCCTGGACCGGGCTGACGCGCAAGCTCTTCGCCGCCGGCGCGCTGGCCGAGGCCAGCACCGAGCATGGCGGCTTCCGCCTGACGCCGAAGGGCGAGGACATCCTGTTCGGCCGGGAGAGCATCGCGCTCAGGGCCGATCCCTTCGCCGAGCGTCGCTCCCGCCGCGGAGAGCGCGATGCCGCCCGCGCCGACGGTCTCGACGAGGGCACGGCCGCCCTCTTCGAGCATCTGCGCAAGCTTCGCCTCCAGCTTGCCCGCGAGGAAGGCGTCGCGGCCTACATCATCTTCACCGACCGGACCCTGATCGCGATGGCGCGCGAGCGGCCGCTCAGTCTCGACGAGATGCGCGCGATCGAAGGCGTCGGCGAGCGCAAGCTCGCGCAATATGGCGAGGCCTTCATCGAGGCGATAACGGAATTTCGGGGATAGAAGGGTGCCCTGAACCTCTCCGACATGCTCGCCCCTGTGGCGAGCGTCCACGTCTTGAACACCGCATTGCACGAAGGAAGGCGTGGATGGTCGGCACAAGGCCGACCATGACGGGTAGCGCCGCGCTCATGGGCTCCGGCCTCGTGGCTTCGCGACGCTCCCATGCGTGTGTGGGGCGGCCGAAACCGCCTCCTTGCGCACGCACGTACGCGAGCGCGTGAAAAAGCCATCGTCTACCCCTATATTGTCCTTTCGAATCAGGATCATCGCGGGCACTCGCTCGCCCGCTCAGGGACCACTTCATGACCGATGCCGCGCTCAGCGCCCAGCCCGACGATTACGGCGCCGATTCCATCAAGGTTCTCAAGGGTCTGGATGCCGTCCGCAAGCGGCCTGGCATGTATATCGGCGACACCGATGACGGCTCCGGCCTGCACCACATGGTCTACGAAGTCGTCGACAACGCGATCGACGAGGCGCTCGCCGGACATGCGGACCTCGTCACGGTGACGCTGAATGCCGACGGGTCGGTCACCGTGACCGACAACGGCCGCGGCATCCCGACCGATATCCACAGCGAGGAAGGCATCTCGGCGGCCGAGGTCATCATGACCCAGCTCCATGCCGGCGGTAAGTTCGACCAAAACTCCTACAAGGTCTCGGGCGGTCTGCACGGGGTCGGCGTCTCCGTCGTCAACGCGCTCTCGGTCTCGCTCAAGCTGCGCATCTGGCGCGGCGGCCATGAGCATTTCATGGAATTCCGCCATGGCGACGCGGTGGCGCCGCTCGCCGTGGTCGGCCCGCAGGGCGACAAGCGCGGCACCGAGGTCACCTTCCTGCCGTCGCAAGAGACCTTCACCATGGTGGAGTTCGACTACAAGACGCTGGAACACCGGCTGCGCGAGCTCGCCTTCCTGAACTCGGGCGTGCGCATCGTGCTGACCGATGCGCGCCATGCCGAGGTGGTGCGCGAAGAGCTGATGTATGATGGCGGCGTCGAAGCCTTCGTGCGCTATCTCGACCGGGCCAAGACGGCGGTGATCGAAAAGCCGATCATGCTGACCTCGGAGAAGGACGGCATCACCGTCGATGTCGCCCTGTGGTGGAACGACAGCTACCACGAGAACGTGCTCTGCTTCACCAACAACATCCCGCAGCGCGACGGCGGCACCCATCTCGCCGGCTTCCGAGCCGCGCTGACGCGCCAGGTCACCGGCTATGCCGAGAGCTCGGGCATCTCGAAGAAGGAAAAGGTCTCGCTGACCGGCGACGACTGCCGCGAAGGCCTGACCGCGATCGTCTCGGTCAAGGTCCCCGATCCGAAGTTCTCGTCGCAGACCAAGGACAAGCTGGTTTCCTCTGAAGTCCGCCCGGTCGTCGAGAACGTCGTCAACCAGGCGCTCTCCGAGTGGCTGGAAGAGCATCCGAGCGAGGCCAAGACCATCGTCGGCAAGGTGGCGGAAGCCGCTGCCGCCCGCGAGGCCGCCCGCAAGGCACGCGACCTCACCCGCCGCAAGGGCGCGCTCGATATCGCCTCGCTTCCGGGCAAATTGGCTGATTGCCAGGAACGCGACCCGGCCAAGTCCGAACTCTTCATCGTCGAGGGTGACTCGGCCGGCGGCTCCGCCAAGCAGGGCCGCGCCCGCGAATACCAGGCTGTGCTGCCGCTGCGCGGCAAGATCCTGAACGTCGAGCGGGCCCGCTTCGACAAGATGCTCTCCTCCGACCAGGTCGGCACGCTGATCACGGCGCTCGGCGCCGGCATCGGCCGGGCCGATGCCGAACAGGGCGGCTTCAACCTGGCGAAGCTGCGCTACCACAAGATCATCATCATGACCGACGCCGACGTCGACGGCGCCCATATTCGTACCCTGCTGCTGACCTTCTTCTACCGGCAGATGCCGGAATTGATCGATGCCGGCCATCTCTTCATCGCCCAGCCTCCGCTCTACAAGGCGGCACGCGGCAAGAGCCATGTCTACCTGAAGGACGAGCGGGCGCTGGAGCAATATCTGGTCGACTCGACGGTCGACGGCGCCACCTTCCGCACCGGCGACGGCATCGAGCGCGGCGGCGCGGATCTGCGCGTCCTGATCGAGGAAGCTCGCAACGTGCGCAATGCGCTGTCGCAGCTGCATTCGCGCTATGACCGGCGCGTCGTCGAGCAGATGGCGATCGCCGGCGTGCTGCATCCGGTGAGCGAGGAGAACGAGGCGCAGGCGAACGAGGCCGCAGCCTATGTCGCGCGCCGGCTCGATGCGATCTCTGACGAGTTGGAGCGCGGCTGGGAAGGCAAGGTCAGCGAGGGCGGCTTCGTCTTCTCGCGCATGGTCCGCGGGGTGAAGCAGGCGGCGACGATCGATGCCGGCCTGCTCGCCAGCGCCGAGGCCCGCAAGCTCGATGCCGCGGCGCTCTCGCTGCAGGAGGCCTATGCCAAGCCCGGCACGCTCGCCCGCAAGGGCGATTCCTTCACGATCAATGGGCCGAGCGATCTGTTCGACGCGGTCTCGACCATCGGCCGCAAGGGCGTCGCGCTGCAGCGTTACAAAGGACTGGGCGAGATGAACCCCGACCAGCTCTGGGAAACGACGCTCGACCGCGACGTGCGCTCGCTGCTGCGGGTCAAGAACGACCAGAACGACGAGGCCGACGATCTCTTCGTCAAGCTGATGGGCGATGTCGTCGAGCCGCGACGCGAGTTCATCCAGACGAACGCGCTGAACGCGACCGTCGACATCTGAATTCGGCTTTGTTTATTCGAACGCCTTGAATCGAGACCGAGGCTGCGACGCGCAGGTGGAAGGCCGCGAACGGGAGACCAGCCGCCGGATGGCGGCCGGTCTGGAAATCACATCTTCTTGCCGTCCTTGCCGAATTGTTTGAGGAAGGCCGTCAGATCCATGATTTCCTTCTCGTTCTTGATGCCCGCGAAGACCATCTTCGTTCCCGGGATCTTGGCCTTCGGGTCCTTGATGTATTCGGCGAAATTGGTTTCGTCCCAGGTCAGATTCGCCGCTTTGTTCGCCGTCGAATAGCTGTAGCCCTCGACCGAGCCCGTATGGCGCCCGAAGAGGCCGTTCAGCTCCGGACCGACGCCATTCTTAGCCGTCTCACCAAGCTGGTGACAGGCCCTGCACTTATTGAAGGAGCGCTCGCCGGCGGAGACATCCTGCGCAGGGGCCGGCTGCGCCGCGACAAGTGCGAGCAGGAAGGGAACGGGGATCAACGTCTTCATCGGATTCCTCTGTGGCGGTGTGAACAGGAAAAAGCTGCGCTAACCGAGCATGTCGGCCGTCATCGCGGCATACCAGGACAGGTTCTCGACCTCGTTCTGCTTACGAAGCTCGGCCGCTTCGCCGTTCTGGGACACGAAAGTCTCGATCGCCGCGATGCGTCCGTCGCGCGGCTCGTAGCGCCCGCCGACCTTGATCGCGTCGTCGGTCTCGACCAACGACCAGCAGGTGTTGAGATAGCGCGGCGGAAAGCTGCGCGCGCCCGTGAGCTCCGCGCGGATCGTCATTGCCGCGACCTTGGCCTGGCTGTTGGCCGCGAAGGCGGATTTCGGCATATCACCGGCGATGCAGGCATCGCCGAGAACGTAAATATTCGGATCGGCCGCTGATTTCATCGTCGCGGGGTCGATCGCACAATAGCCGCCCATGGGCGCAAGGCCGGCGCTGCGCGCGATCTCGCCGGCCATCTGCGCCGGGATCACGTTGACGAAGGCGCAGTCGCGGTAGGTTTCGAAGCCGGTCACCACGGTGTTCGTCGCCGGATCGACCGACTTGATGCCGTCATGCACCTTCGGCCCGAGCCATTCGATCATGGTGCCGTAATGCGCCTCCCAGCCTTCCTGGAAGACTCCCTGCTTCGAGAAGCTTTCCTTGGGATCGAGGATGACGATTCGCGCATCGCCCCGGCCGCTGCTCTTGAGCACATGGGCGAACATCGAGGCGCGCTCATAAGGTCCGGGCGGGCAGCGATAGGGATTGGGCGGCGCGATCATCACGATGGTGCCGCCATTCGGCACGGCATCGAGCTTGCGCTTGATGAGCTGCGTCTGCGTTCCCGGCTTCCAGCCATGGGGCATCGCCTCCTCCCCGGCTTCCGACCAACCGGGAACGGAATCATATTTGAGGTCGATGCCGGGCGAGACGACGAGGCGATCGTAGGGCAGCCTGCGGCCGTCGGCGAGCACGACCTCGCGCTTGTCTCGGTCGATCTGCGTGGCGCGGGCCCTGGCCAGCGTGATGCCGTGCCGGCTCACCAGCGCATCATAGCGATGGGTGATCTCGTCGTAGCTCTTGAACCCGCCGAGATAGAGGTTCGAGTGGAAGCAGGTGTGGTAGAGCTCGTTCTCCTCGACCAGCGTTACGGCAAGGGCCCCGCCGGTGTCCTTGGCCAGGTAGCGGGCGGCTGTGGCCCCGCCGGCACCGCCGCCGATCACCACCACTCGGGGCCTGGCCTGGCCGAGCACGGCAGGCGCCGCCAGCGTCGCCGCGGCGATGAGGCCGGATCGCATCAATCCCCTGCGATCGATCCGCATGGCGCTAACCGATCTTCATATAGGCGAAGCCCTTGGACTGCAGCGCCGCGACGGCGGCCACTCCTGAGGGCACGAAGCTGATGAAGGACGCGTCACGCGCCTTGGCCTTGTCGATCCTGTTACGCTGAAAGGTGATCTCGCAGAGGTGGATCCGCAGGCCGCTCTTGGCGACATCCTCGACCCGTTCGAAGATTTTCGGCACCATGGCCTCGTCCGCCCAACTGGTTCCCTCCAGGGAGTTGAGGAAGAACTTGACGCCTGCACCATGGGCGACGACGACGATCTGCAAGGCGAAGGGATCGGCCCCATAAGCCGAATAATGGTTCGAAATATTCGTCAGCATCTGCACGAAGCGCTGCGGGTCGCCAAAATCACAATGGTAGACGCAGGCGACATCGGCCTCCTTCTTGAGATCCGCCAGGCTGACCTGTGGCGGAGCGGCCGCGGCTGCCGTCGCAGCGGCGGCCAAGCCAGAAGCCGCAGCCGCGAGCAGCCCGCGGCGCGACGGTATCCCAGCGCAATCCGTCATCGTCTTCCTCCCTGTTTGCCGTCGCATATCGACGGTCAGGGGGCCGTTTTCAGCCCCTCGTAATAGGCGGCCAGAGCCGCAACTTCCTCCGCGGAAAGCTGCCGGGCGACGTTGCGCATCGCGGCGTTGTCCCGGTCTCCCAAGCGATAGGCATCCATCAATGCGGTGAACTGATCCACCGGCATTCCCGCGAGCCCAGGGATGCCGCCTGCCTTCGGCGCATTGCCGTGACAGGTCGCGCATTCCGCCGAGAGATATTCACCGAGCGCGCGATCGCCCGCGGCATGGGCCTGCCCGACTGCCAGCCCTGCCGCCACGGCGGCAAAGCCGATCCAGCCGGGCGTGCCCTGTGCCATCCCCATCAATCGACTTTCGGCGCGGTCTTGGAGTCCGGCGTCACGTCGAGCACAGTGGCGCGCCCGGTGATCCGCACCTCGCTCTTGCAGTCCTTCATGCAGGGCTGCCTGCCCCAGAACGACTTCTCGGCCGTCTCGCGGTCGTCGTCATAGAAGGCGGAGGCATTCGGCAGCTTCACCGAGGTGAAGTTCTTGTCCGAGAGCTCGAAATCCTCGTCCTTCACGATGTCGTTCAGATAGAGCAGATAGGCCGTCAGCGCGTAGACCTGATCCGGCTCCAGCGACTGCGCATTGCCGAAGGGCATCGCGCGATGGATGTAGTCGTAAACCGTCGAGAGATCGGGCCAGAACGAGCCGATCGTCTTCTCCGGCCGGTCGTCCTTGAGCGAACCCTGCCCGCCCGCGAGCACAGGCCAGCGACCATTGCCCTGCCCGAACTCGCCATGGCAGCTGGCGCATTGCGCCTGAAAGATCTCGTCACCCTGGCGGACCGTGCCCTTGCCGGGCGGCAGGCCCTTGCCATCGGGCCGGACGTCGATCGACCAGGCCTTCACTTCCTCCGGCAGCGCCTCACGGCCGAGACCCGTCTTGGCGGGAGCGGCCAGTGCCTCGCCGGGCGGCGGCGACTGGACGGCATGGGGATGCTTCGGCTGGGAATGCTGCTTGTGCGCGGGCTGTGCCAGCAGGGGCCCGGCAATGGCGACTACGAGACCGGCCGCGCCGGCGAGCAGCGCGATCCTAGGAGATTTCGACATTCTCGGTCTCCCCGTTCGGCTTCACATGCCAGGTCTGGATGCCGTTGTTGTGGTAGATGGAGTTCGCGCCGCGGATCTTGCGAAGTTCCTCCTTCGTCGGCTGGACGTAGCCGGTCGAGTCCATCGCGCGCGACTGCACGAGCAACTCGCCGCCATTCCAATCGAAATCGACATAGAAGCGCGTCAGCGATTTATCGAGAACAGGGCCGTCGATGCGTGCCTGCTGCCAGTTCTTGCCGCCGTCCAAGGTGACGTCGACACGCTTGACGGTGCCGCGGCCCGACCAGGCGAGACCCGAGAGCACATTGCGGCCCCTGGCCTTGAGCGGCGCCTGCGGCGAAGGGTTGGTGACGACCGACTTCGCATCCATGATGAAGGTGAAGCGGCGCGAGCGCCCATCCGCCAGCAAGTCGGTGTATTTCGAGGTCTCCTCGCGCGCCATCCACGGCATGTCTCCGACCTCGATGCGGCGAAGCCACTTCACCCAGAGATTGCCTTCCCAGCCCGGGATGACCGCCCGCAGCGGATAGCCCTGCTCCGGGCGCAGCGCCTCGCCGTTCATGGCGAAGGCGACGAGCACATCGTCGAGCGCCTTCTCCAGCGGCAGGGACCGGTTCATGCCGGCAGCGTCGGCCCCTTCCAGCATCAGCCATTTCGCGCTGGGCTTCAGCCCCGCCTCGGCGAGGATCACCTTCAACGGCACGCCCGTATACATGACGTTGTGGACCATGCCATGGGTGAACTGGCAGCCATTGAGCTGCGACCCGCGCCATTCCATACCCGAATTCGCCGCGCATTCGAGGAAGTGCACGCGATTCTCGCGCGGCATCCGCTTGATGTCCTCCATGGTGAAGACGAGCGGCTTGTCGACGAGACCGTGGATCATCAGCCTGTGGTTAGCGGGGTCGATATCGGCGATGCCGGCATGGTGACGCTCGAAGCACAGCCCCGAGGGCGTGATGATGCCGTCGAGATCGTGCAGCGGCGTAAAGTTCACCGAGGATTCCGGCGAGGCCGTGAGCCAGGGCACGTCGCGACGGATCACATTCTTCTCGAAGCGCGAGGGCGAACCGTAAGGGTGCTTGTCGACCCCCTCGCCGAGATAGCGGTTCCAATCCTGCACCTCGGTAATCAGCGGATCGGGCTTGGCCGTTTCCGCGCGGGCGACGCCTGCCGTCGCGAGGCCGGCACCGGCCAATGCGGCGCCACCGAGGAAACCACGCCGGCTCGGCGCCGGATTGTCAGCGTGCGAGGTCATTCTCTCATGTCCTCCGATCAGTTTCGCGGCCAGGCGGTCGCGGCGCTCATGCGCCGCTGACCTTCACGGCATTGTTGGGTTTCGGCGCGATCGTCTTGGTTGCGGCCACATGATCGCGCACCACGTCCCAGATCGGCGGGCCTTGCGTACCTTCGTTGACGCTCGCCCAGCCCGAGACGACATAGTGCTTGCCGGCCTCGATCTGCTGGCCGGATTTCAGGTGGGTGAGCTCGGAGATGCGGCTGCCCATCGGCTTGGCGACGTCGATCGCGTAGCCCATGCCGCCGACTCGGACCATGTCGCCACCGCCCTGGAAATAAGGGTCGCGGTGGAAGATGTTGTCGGCGACGTCCTCCAGCACATCCTTGAGCTGCTGGCCGGTCATCTCCATCCGGTAGCAGTTCGGATAGGTGATGGCGGTGGCATTGGTGATCGCCTCCCAGGTGATCGCCTCGCCCGGCAGCAGCGAGCCGCCCCAGCGGAAGCCCGGCGAGAGCGTGATCTCGGCGTCGCGCTGCTGCATCATCGCATCGCAGATCAGGTCGTCGAAGGTGCCGTTGAAATTGCCGCGACGATACAGCAGCGCGTCCGTCCGGCCGATCTCCCTGGCGAGATCGGCGGCAAAGGGCTCGCGCAGCTTCGTCACCAAGGCAGCCATTTCAGGGTCGGGCGCGATCGCGTCGGCGAAAACCGGCAACAGCTTGAAACGGAGATCGGCGAGCTTGCCGTCCTTCACCGAAAGATCGAGACGCGACAGGAACTTGCCATGCGAGCCGGTCGCGACAAGCACGGTGTCGCCGACGCGGATCAATCCCGGCATCGCGTCATGGGTGTGAGC
This sequence comes from Allobosea sp. TAF32, assembly GCF_052113585.1. Taxonomy (NCBI): domain Bacteria; kingdom Pseudomonadati; phylum Pseudomonadota; class Alphaproteobacteria; order Hyphomicrobiales; family Alloboseaceae; genus Allobosea; species Allobosea sp. TAF32. The sequence continues at coordinate 722,174 of NZ_JBFRDM010000001.1, forward strand.
CGTCAGGATGACGTCAATACCTTTGACCCGCGAAGCGAGCTTGCGGTCGACGTCGAAGCCGTCATGCGAGAGCAGCACCACGACTTGGGCGCCCTCGGCGCGGGCTTCGTCCACCTGCTTCTGCAGTTCCTCCTCGCGGATACCGAACTCCCAGTCCGGGAACATCCAGCGCGGATTGGCGATGGCGGTGCGCGGCAGAGCCTGGCCGATGACGGCGATCCTGGCGCCGCCCTTCTCGAAGATCTTGCGCGGCGGGAAGACCGGCTCGTTCCATTCCTTGTCGCGGATATTCTGCGCGAGGAAGGCGAAAGGCGCGGTTTCGACGATCTCCTTGACCCGGTCTGCACCAAGCGTGAACTCCCAATGCGAGGTCATCGCATCGACCTTCAGCGCCGTCATGGCGTCGACCATGTCCTGGCCCCTGGTTTGCAGCGCGCTCCAGCTGCCCTGCCAGGTATCGCCGCCATCCAGCAGCAGCACGTTGCCGTCGCCACGCTCGGCCCGTACCGCCTTGACCAGCGTCGCGATACGATCGAGGCCGCCCATGCGGCCGTAGTTGCGCGCAAGCTGGACGAAATCGTCAGAGGTGAGAGCGAAGGCGTCGGGCGTTCCCGCGGCGATCTTGAAGTAATCGCGGAAGGCGGCGTCGGTCAGATGCGGCGGCAGGCCCTTGACCTCGCCGACGCCGAGATTGACCGAGGGCTCGCGGAAGTGCAGCGGCACGAGCTGGGCATGGATATCGGCCAGGTAGAGGATGGTGACCGTGCCCAGCGGATCGAAGCGCAGGATGTCGGCCTGCGAGAGCTTCTGCTGCGCGGCGGCACGTCCGAGGGGACCGAGCCCCGAGGCGGCGGTGATCGCCGCCGCCGCAGCCGTCGCCTGAAGAAATTCGCGTCTTGAGATCATGGGTCGTCCTTCGGAGACGCGCATGTCGCGCCCCGGGAGATGATCGATGGTCGAAGCGGATCCGGAGGCGCCCTCGGCGCGCGCCGGCGGGGACCGGCGTCAGCCGACCGTCAGCTTGCTCTTGGCCGTGTAATCGGAGCCGTCGTCATCCTTCCAGACGAAGGTGAACTCGCCGGACTCGGCGGCCTTGAAGAAGAAGGACTGGTAGGGGTTGGCGGAGATCGCCGGGTTCCAGTCCGCGACGAAGACCGGCTTGCCGTTGAAGCTCGCCGTGAACTTGTTGATGATCTTGCGCGGGATCGTCTCGCCCTTGGCGTCCTTGCGCTGCCCGGATTCCATTTCATGCGAGATCAGCGTCTTGATCTCGATCATCTCGCCGGGCGCGGCCTTGGCCGGGACGCGGACGCGGGGCGTCGGTTTCGTGCTCATGGTTTCCTCGCCTTTTTTCGTCGTTTCGCCGGGTCGGCTTGTCAGCCGCCGCAGCCGCCGATCGTGACCTTCACATTCGCCTTGGCGGAATAGAGGTCGCCGTTCGACATTTCGGCGATGCAGATCACATCCTGCGTCTGGGCGAGGCGCATGCGGGTCGCGGCGGAAGCCTTTCCGCAGGCGGGCGTGAACTGGTAGCTGACCACGCCGGGCTGCGGATTGCCGTCGGCGAAGACGTGGACCGCCTTGACGTAATCGGCATCCGTCATCGGGCTTTCGACCTCGACATTGACCGGTACGACGAGGCCGTTCTCAGCGATTTCCGGGACGTCGAGCTTGATCTTGCCCGGCGCCATCTTCTTGTCGCCGTAGAGCTTCTTGATCTCGGCAGCGACCGCTTTCTCGTCGGCGAAAGCCAGGCGCGGCGCGATCGCCGCAGCGGCGAAAGCCATGGCCGCAGCCTTGATCGAGTCGCGGCGCGACAGCCCTGAAAGGCCCTTCTTCATTCGCGTTCCTCCCTGGAACTGGTCTCATTTTAATGCTTGACGGGGCGGCGAAACGCCGCACATCATTTGCACGTATCGTTATATCGATTTTTTTGAATGTAAAGCCCCTCGAAGGGCTGAAGGCACCCGCAGCATAAGCGGGCGATGAGGAAACGAAAGGGCTAGGGATGAAGATTCCGGTGATCGCGGCAGCCGCATTCGCGGCTGCCCTGACATTTGCTGCCGGCCTCGTGTCGGCGCAGTCGCCACAGGACGACAGCGAGAAAGAGATCGAACGCTATCGCCAGATGCTGTCGGACCCGTTCTCGAATCCCGGCTTCCTGGCGGTCGATCGCGGAGAGGCGCTGTGGAGCGAGGCGAGAGGAACGAAGAACGTTTCGCTCGAAGGCTGCGACCTCGGCGAAGGCGCCGGCAAGCTCGAAGGCGCCTATGCGAAGCTGCCACGCCATTTCGCCGATGCGGACAAGGTCATGGATCTGGAACAGCGCCTGGTCTGGTGCATGGAGAAGGTCCAGGGGCTCGACACCAAGGACGTCGTCGCCCGCCGCTTCTCCGGTCCAGGCAAGGCCTCCGACCTGGAAGATCTCGTCGCCTTCATCGCCAACAAGTCGAATGGCATGAAGATCGAGCCACCGCTCTCGCACCCGAAGGAGAAGGAGGCGGCCGCCGTCGGCGAGGCCCTGTTCTACACCCGCGGCGGCGTCAACGACTTCTCCTGCGCCACCTGCCATGCGGAGGAAGGCAAGCGCATCCGCCTTCAGGGCTTGCCGAATCTCTCGGTCAAGGGAAAGACCGCGCAGGAAACCATGGCCTCCTGGCCGACCTATCGCGTCTCGCAGAGCGCGCTGCGCACCATGCAGCATCGGCTCTGGGACTGCTACCGCCAGCAGCGCTGGCCCGAGCCGGCCTACGGCTCGGAGGCACTGACCGCCCTGACCGTCTTCCTGGAGACCCGGGCGGAAGGCGGCGAGCTCAACGTTCCCTCGATCAAGCGCTGAGGACAAGACGATGCTGAAACTCGCCATCGCGCTCGCCGCCGGCGTTCTCCTCGCCGGGCAGGCGGCCGCGCAGGAGCGCCCCAGCCAGGCGGTCATCGACGCCTATCTGCACTCGACCTTCGGCAAGGCCTCGCCGGAATGGCAGGCCCGGATCAAGCCCGACGAAACCCTCGCGATCTGCAACACGATGCGGAACAATCCGTCGTCGGCGCAGTCCGACGAGATCCTGAAGCGTGAGGCCACGCGCGTGACCTACCCGGCCGACGGCAAGTTCCTCGGCGATTGGAAGAAGGGCTACGCCGTCGCCAATAACGGCCGCGGCGGCCAGTTTTCCGATCCGCCCGGCACGGTCGCCGGCGGCAACTGCTTCGCCTGCCACCAGCTCGATCCCAAGGAAGTGAGCTACGGCACATTGGGCCCGAGCCTCACCGCCTATGGCAAGGACCGCAAATACGATGCCGAGAGCGTCAAGGACGCCTACATCAAAATCTACAACTCGATGGCGGTGGTGCCCTGCTCCAACATGCCGCGCTTCGGCGTGAACAAGGTCCTCAGCGAGGCCCAGATCAAGGATGTGATGGCCTATCTGTTCGATCCCGAATCGCCGGTCAACAAATAGGCCGGGCCATGCTGACACGCCGCCTGCTGCTCGCCGCCGGAGCCGCGAGCCTCGCCGCTCCGGCCGCCGCGCAAGTCGTGACCAGGCTCGGCCCCGAGGCGGAGCAGCTCACCATCCTGAGCGATGGGGGCTTCGAAATGCCGCTCGCGATGCTGGCGCGCGAGGTGCCGACCGACGCGATCGCGGCCGAGACCGGACCGGCCGATCCCTATCGGACGGTGCTGAACGTCACCTGCCTGCGGCGCGGCGCCGAGCTCATCCTGTTCGATTGCGGAGCCGGCGCACATTTTCTGCCCGGCTCGGGGCAATTGCAGGAGAGCCTGCGCGCCGCCGGCATCGAGCCCGAAGCCGTGACGCATGTGCTCTTCACCCATCTGCATCCGGATCACTTCTGGGGCGCGCTCGACGAGTTCGATAGCCCCCTCTTCCCGAATGCGCGCTGGCTCGCCGCCGCCCGGGAGATCGATTTCTGGACGGCGCCGAAGGTCTACGAACAATTGCCGGCCGACCGGCACGCCTTCGCCGCAGGGGCGCAGCGCATCGCCAGAGGGCTTGGCGACAAGCTGGAGCGTCTGCAGGCCGGGGGCGAATGGCTGCCCGGAATCGCGGCAGTCGAGACGGCCGGTCACACGCCCGGACACGTCTCCTTCGCCTTCGAGGCGGGAGGCCAGCCCGTCATGGTTCTGGGCGATGCGCTCACCCATCCGCGAATTTCCTTCGCCTATCCCGAATGGCGGCCCGCATCCGACCAAGATGCCGATGTGGCGGTCGCCACGCGTCGATCCCTGCTCGACAGGCTGAGCGCGGACCGGACGATCGCGATCGGCTATCATCTTCCCGGAGCGGCAGGCCGTGTCGAAAAGCACGGCCCGGCCTATCGGTTCACCGCAAGCTGAGCGGCGATCAGGTGGCAACCCCGCCGAACACCGCGCCATAGCCGCGCCACACGACGTAGAGCCCCACCAGCGCGACAATGCCAGCGAAGACATGCGTGAGCAGCGTTTTGCCGGCTGCGAGCCGATGCGCGAGCAGCGTCCCTCCGATGCCGCCGGCAATCCCGCCGGCGACGAAGAGGGCGGCAATGCGCCAATCGACCAGGCCTGACAGCGCATAGGACACTGCCGTTGTGATCCCGAAGGCGGTGACCGCGACGAGCGAAGAGCCGATTGCCATGATCATCGGCATCCGCGCCGCACCCATCAGACCCGGCACGATCAGGAAGCCGCCTCCGATTCCGAAGAACCCCGACAGGCCGCCGACCAGCCCGCCCATGCCGAGCAACCTCGGCAGCAGCGTCCTGGCCGTCGCCCGGCCGAGCGATTGGAACGCGACGCCATCGCCCTTCTTGCGAACGAGCATCATGACCGCGATCACGATCATCAGCAGCCCGAACAGCAAAAGCAGCTTCTGCCCATCGAAGCGCTTGCCGATGGCCGAGCCGACAGCGGCTCCGGCGATGCCGGCGGCGGAAAAGACAAGCGCGCAGGGCCAGCGCACATTGCCCACCCGCGCATGCCCGACGAGGTTGGAAAATGCACTGAGCGCCACCGCGACCGAACTGGTGCCGATCGCGATATGCGGGGAGCCGACGCCGACGACATAGACCAGCAGGGGCACGGCCAGGATGGAACCGCCGCCACCGATGAGGCCGAGAACGAAGCCGACCAGCGAGCCGGATCCGACCGAGGCGATATCGAGCGCCGCGATCATGCCGCGAGCTCCGGCTTCGCGGCGTCCGCCCGCCCGATCCGTCCCGATTCCAACAGGGTGTCGTCGATGCATTCGATCTGCATGGTCGTCCTCACGAGGCCGGCGCCGTCCGCGCTCTCTGGGCAAGTCGGGAGCCCGTGGACCGGCCCCCGGAGTGGATCGCGGGCGGCTCAGAGCACGTTGAGCGGCACCTTGAGAAAGCGCGTGCCGCTGTCGTCGGCCTTCGGCAACTCGCCGGCCTTCATGTTCACCTGCAGCGACGGGATGATCAGCTTGGGCATGTCGAGCGTGCGGTCGCGCGCCTCGCGCTTCTCCACGAATTCATCCTCGCCGATGCCGTCGCGCACATGGACGTTGTGCTCGCGCTGCTCGGCGACCGTGGTTTCCCAGCGGATTTCACGGCCATTGGGACCGTAATCATGGCACATGAACAGCCGCGTCTGCTGCGGCAGCGCCAGGACCCGCCTGATCGAGCGGTAGAGCGTGCGCGCATCCCCGCCCGGAAAATCGGCGCGCGCGGACCCGCCATCCGGCATGAACAAGGTGTCGCCGACAAAGGCGGCGTCGCCGATGACATGTGTCATGCAAGCCGGCGTATGTCCTGGCGTATGCATGGCGAAGGCGGTCAATCCCCCGATGCCATAGGTGCCGCCATCGGCGAAGAGCCGGTCGAACTGGCTGCCGTCGCGCTGGAATTCGGTGCCTTCGTTGAAGATCTTTCCGAAGGTTTCCTGAACGACGGTGATCCGGTCGCCGATCCCGATCCTGCCGCCGAGCTTGCCCTGGATATAGGGCGCGGCCGAGAGATGATCGGCATGCACATGGGTCTCGATCAGCCATTCGAGGAGAAGCCCGCGCTCGCGGATGAAGGCGATGATCGCGTCGGCGGACTCATAGGAGATGCGGCCGGCGGCATAGTCGATATCCATGACGGAATCGATCACTGCGCAGGCGGTCGAGGCCGGGTCTTTCACGACATAGCTGACTGTGTTGGTCGCCCTGTCGAAGAAGGCGGTGACCTCGGGCCTGGTCGCGAGGTCGACGGGATGGGGAATGCCTTGCATGGGATCGATCCTCAGCTGCGGTGAGCCGGCGCGGTCGGCGGTGTTGCCGGGCTTGCGGCTAGCCGCCGCGCGAGAGCCATCCCGGCGAGCATCGCCACGATGAAGACGAGAGCGGGCAGGCCGCCGGTCAGGGTGGCGACGAGAGCCGGGCCCGGGCAGAAGCCGGCGAGCCCCCAGCCGATACCGAACAGCGCCGCCCCGGTGACGAGCCGCCTGTCCGGCCGGTTCGCTGCTGGCAATGCGAAGCGCTCCGCGAGCAGCGGGCGGCCCCGGCCCAGCACGAGACGATAACCGACCAGGGTCACGCCGATGCCGCCGGCCATCACGAAGATCAGGCTCGGATCCCACGTTCCGCGCGGTATGGCGCCGAGATCGAGGAAGGCCAGGACCTTGGCCGGATCCGCCATGCCGGCCAGGATCAGGCCGAGACCGAAGACGAGCCCTACGAGGAATTGGATCAGAATCGACATGGTCGGCTCACAACAGATGCCGGACGACGAAGACGGTCGCGATCGCCGTCGTCATGAAGGTCGCTACCGCGATGAGCGAGCGCAGCGAGAGCCGCGAGAGCCCGCAGATGCCGTGTCCGGAGGTGCAGCCATTGCCCCAGACCGAACCGAAGCCGACCAACAGCCCCGCGGCCGCGAGCACCGGCATCGCCACGCTCACCTGAGGCACCGGCCAGACCCCGACAAGCGCCGCATAGGCGAGAGGCGCCAGCACCAGCCCCAGGACCATCGCGACGCGACCGGAGGTCTGCCCGTCGCGCTCCGGCGGCAACAGACGCGAGACGACACCGCTGATACCGGCAATGCGTCCCTGGAACAGCATCAGCGCGACGGCCGCCAGGCCGATCAGCGCGCCGCCGGCAAGCGAGGCGAACGGCGTAAAGCTGGTCGCGATCATGACGAACGCCCCACGCCGCAAGTGCTGATGCCAAGCAGACCATACACAGGGCAATGCCGGATGGTCGCAGTCAGGAGCATCACCGCACCCCACGCGGTGAGCGCGTATTTCCAGGCTCCGAGCGGCGCGGCCCAACCGGCCAGCGGCGGTACGAAGGCGGCTGCGACGAGCAAGGCGCCGAAAATGAAGTGCAGCATGCGATCGCGAGAACCGATATTGACCATGTCAGGCTCCGGGTCTATTTGATATGCAATAGTCGATATATATAGAAATTCGAATATGTCAATCGGAAGCGCCACCGGAGCCGCCCTGACGGCGCCGCCAATCGAGGAAGCTGCCGCTCTGCTCGGGGCCATGGCGAATCCGCGGCGGTTGGCCATCCTGTGCCGACTCGTCGAGGGCGAGGCTGCAGCCGCGGAATTGGCGGGCGTCACGGGCCTGAGTTCGGCCGGCGTCGCGTCTCACCTCGCTCAGTTGCGGCGGCTCGGCCTGATCGCCGCGCGCCGCCGCGGGATTTCTGTGATGTTTTCCCTGGCGAGCGCGGAGGCGGCGGCCGTTCTCGAAACGCTTCACCGCCTCTATTGCGGAAGCGAAGCCGGTGTCAGCGTCTCTGCAGAAGCCCTCTGAGCGAGCCTTCCATCAGAAAGGCGATGCCGATCCTTGCCCCGATCATCATGCCCGCGATCGCGAGCGGCCAGGAAAGCGCCATCATCGAACCGGCCGAAATCCCCTGCCCGATCGTGCATCCCCCTGCCAGCACCCCGCCGCCGCCCATCAGCACGGCACCCAGGAGATGGCGGCGCATTTCGCGATCGTCATCGAACGCTTCCCAACGAAACTCCCTGTCATAGAGTGCAGAGAGGAAGGAACCGAGCACGACGCCGGCCAGCGTCCCGATGCCGAATTCGAGCAGCGCCGCCGGCGCCGTCAGAACCGCGTAAAGGGCGCGGCCGACGGGCGAAACGAAGGTCAGGCTCTGGGCGCGCGGAACATGCTCGAAAGCGTCGACCGCAACGCCCGTCACCCACCAGCCCGCCACAACCGCCAACCCCAGCGTCGCCCCGGCGATGAGCAGGCGAGGCGACCGCCGCAGCCGCGGATCGATCCAGACCAGCGTTCCGAGCAGGGCGGCTCCGAGCAGCGTCAAAAGCAGCCGGGAGTGCGGAAACCCGAAATAGTCCAGCACGCTGTCGAGATTGCCTTTGATCTGGCCCGGCAGCGGCCACGCGACCTTTTCGAGGACATCGATACGAACTGGCGCCAGCATTCCGCGCAACGTGGCATAGGCCACCGAGCCGAACACCATCATGACGATCAGGCTGCGAAGATCGCCGGCGCCGAGCCGTACCAAAGAGCCGAAGCTGCAGGTTCCGACCAAAGCCATGCCGAGCCCGAACAACGTGCTGCCGACGATGATCGACAGCCATGGCAAGGCGGGCTGGACATAGGTCGAGCTGGAAGGGTCGAGCAGGCCGAGAGCGACCAGAGACTGCGTTCCCGCGAGCGCGACCGCGAGGGCCAGCCCGAAGATGCGCAGCCGGCGCGTATCCCCGCCGATCCAGGCATCCTCGACCGCGCCGAAGGAACACAGCCGCGCGCGCCGGACCGTGAAGCCGCAGACCGCTCCAGTTGCGACGCCCGCCAGCGCTGCGCCCCAGGCGGAGAACTCCGTCATGGTCCGAGCAGCCGGTCCGCCGGAAACGGGCTCACGACTTGGTCGTCTCGCTTGCGCCGGTGCCGCAGAAGATGTCGTAGATAACCGAGATCACGCGGCGGACATCGTCGTTGGCGAGGCTGTAATACATCGCCTTGCCGTCGCGCCGCGTCGTGACGAGCTGATCCAGCCGGAGCCGCGCCAATTGCTGCGAAACCATCGGCTGACGAAGCGAGAGCAGGTTCTCAAGCTCCGTCACCGTTCTTTCGCGCTCGGCCAGCAGGCACAGCAACAGCAGCCGATTCTCATGCGAGAGCGCTTTCAGGAAATCGCTCGCCTTGCGCGCCTTGCGCATGAGCTGATCGAGCTCCGGCGAGAATTCGGCGCCGTCGCGCAGCTCGGTTTCGAGCGCTTTCGAGACGATCGCGGTCATTCTGCCCCCATCTCAAGGCTTCGGTTTGCCATCGCGCTTGTCCATGCCAGCTAAGAGCTGCCCGAGCAAACCCCAAAACATATCGTCGTTCAGATAGCCGGTGATGCGGCCGACTTCACGGCCATCGTCGACCAGCACAAAGGTCGGCGTCGCGATGACCGGCTCCCGCAGGCCGGCATCTCGCACCCCTCCTGCCGAAAGATCGATGCGCCTCAACGGGGCGAGCGCGCCTTCGCGCGTCTTGGCGTAGACCGGCGCGACCTCGCGCTCGAAGCGGACGCAAAACGGGCAGCCGTTGCGCCGGTACATGACAAGTTCCGCAGCACCTGCCGATGCGAGGGATTGGGCCGACAGCACAAAGGCTGCCGCAGCGATCTTCCCCCCATGCCACCAGCTTGCAATCATATCGACAACATAGTCATATTCATATGTTTATACCAGCGACTTCCAAGCCTGCCGCGGGAGGCTGCCCATGATCACCAGAAGAGACCTGCTCGCCCCGGCCTTGGGCGCGGCCCTCCGGCGAGGACGGCCTCTACGCGTTCGACTGGTATCTGGAGAGCTTTCTGGATCTCGCGGATGATCTCGGAGCGGCAACGCGAGACGGCAAGCGCTTTGCGATCCTGTGGGGGTTGCGCAATTGCCCCGCCTGCCGGCGAATGCATGAGGTCTACATGGCCGACCCCGCGATCGAGACCTATATCCGCGACCATTTCGCCATCCTGCACCTCAACATCCTGGGTTCGCGCGAGGTGACGGATTTCGATGGGACCAGGCTGACCGAAAAGCGGCTTGCCGCCCGTTACGGGATCATCGGCACCCCGGCGGTCCAGTTCTTTCCGCAGAATGTGGAAGGCCTCGCAGGCCAGCAACCGCGTGATCGCGAGTTGGCGAGAATGGACATGCTGCCTGCACAGGATCGATTTCTTGCCCTGTTTCAGGATATGCGGCGCTAGCACCCCGCGCACTGCCGAAAGGTTCAATCCGGCGGCAAGCTGATGCTACCCGCCGCGTCGATGGGCCTGCGGCCGGCATCAGGACGGCCTTCCAGCGCCGGATGTCGAGATTGTGTCGGCCGGACGGTCCGCCACGGCGTCAATGACGCCATCCCGCCGTCGCGAGCAGCTGAATGTACGACGTCGCCACGCGTGCGCTGCGGGCCGACCCTGCGAATCCATAACATCCCGGCATCGCTCGATACCCTCCGGTCGATTGCCGCCAATTTCCAAAGCTTTGAGTATCAGCCCGACAAGGGAAAACGACCATGCACGACCTGACACTTTGCGTTCATCACCCGGCCGTCGACGAGGAGGGCTATGCCTCGCTCGCCGTGCCGACGCATCGCGCCTCGACCATCGTCTATCCGGACGGAGCGAGCTTCATGGCCCGCAAGTATCGCGGCTTCGACGGCTATACCTATGGCCTGCACGGCACGCCGACGACCCGCACGCTCGAAGCGCAATTGACGGTCCTGCACGATGGTGTCCGCACTGTGCTGGTGCCCTCAGGGCAGGCGGCCGTCACTCTCGTGATGCTGTCCGTGCTGATGCCCGGCGACAAGGTTCTGATCCCCGACCATGTCTATCCGCCGGTCCGCAGTTTCTGCGCCGAATATCTGGCGCCGCGCGGCATCGCCTATGGCGTCTATGATCCGCTGATCGGCGCCGGCATCGCCGATCTCATCGACGAGACCGTCAAGCTGGTCTGGGTCGAGTCGCCCGGCTCCAATACGATGGAGGTGCAGGACGTGCCCGCCATCGTGGCTGCCGCCAAGGCGAAGGGCGCGCTCGTCGGCTGCGACAACACCTGGGCGACGCCGCTGATCTTCAAGCCGCTGGAGTATGGCGCCGATTTCGCCTGCGAGGCGCTCACCAAATATGTCGGCGGCCATTCCGACCTGCTGCTCGGCTCCATCACGGTCAAGGACGTGGCGCTGCGCCAGAAGATGAAGGAGATCCTGCGCGGTTTCGGCATCGGCGTCTCGCCGGACGAATGCCAGCTCGCCTTGCGCGGGATCGAGACCATGGGCCTGCGCGTTGCTCACATGGGCAAGGTCTCGGAGGATTTCGCGCGCCGGCTCGTCGATCATCCCATGGTCGAGCGCGTGCTGCATCCGGCCCTGCCGTCATGCCCGGGCCACGCGATCTGGAAGCGCGATATGGGGCGGTCCTCGGGACTCTTCAGCCTGGTGCTGAAGCCTGTCGACGACGACGCCATGAGCGCGGCGTTGAGCGCATTGCGCATCTTCGCGATCGGAGCCTCCTGGGGCGGCACGCGCAGCCTCGTCGCGCCGCAGGCGGTCGTGCAGGATCGGACCGCGACGAACTGGACAGCCAAAGGTCCGCTGCTGCGCATCAGCATCGGCCTCGAAGATCCGGAGGAGCTGTGGGCCGACCTGAGCCGACTGCTTTCGGTCCTCGGACAGGCCCCCGCGAACAAGGCTGCCTGACAAGAAGCAAAGCCAAGCCGGGGACGACGAAGACACGGCGCGAGGCTCGCGCCGTGATCGGGAGAACTTTGTCCGAAGACGGCGTCTGGAACACAAAAAGAAGGGGAAGTACGATGAAGATGGTTTTCACCGCGCTCGGCGCAGCCCTCGTGGCGGCGTGTCTTACCGCGCAGCCGGCTGCCGCGGATACGCTCAAGACGATTCGAGATCGCGGCAAAATCATATGCGGCACCAGCACAGGCGTCGCCGGCTTCTCGACCCAGGACGCCAATGGCCGCTGGCAGGGCTTCGACATCGACATCTGTCGCGCACTCGCCGTCGCAATCTTCAACGATACGGAGAAAGCCTCCTTCGTCCCGCTGACTTCCAAGGACCGATTGATCGCCTTGCAGGCGGGAGAGGTCGACGTTCTGCCGCGCACGACCACCTGGACGCTGGCGCGCAACACGGGCCAGGGCGTCACCTTCACCGGCGTGAACTACTATGACGGGCAAGGCTTCATGGTGCCGAAGAAGCTCGGGGTCGCCAGCGCGAGCAAGCTCGACGGAGCATCGATCTGCGTCGCCCAGGGCACGACAAGCGAGCTGAACCTCGCCGACTATTTCCGCCGCACCAAGATGAAATACGAGGTCGCAGCCTTCGGCACGGCGGAGGATGCTCTCAAGGCTTACGAGTCCGGACGGTGCGATGCCTACACCACGGACGTCTCTGCGCTCTCTGCGAATCTGCTCAAGTTCCGCGACCCAAGCGAACATGTCGTGCTGCCCGAGATCATCTCGAAGGAACCGCTGGGTCCTTGGGTCCGCAGCGGCGACGATACCTGGTTCAATCTCGTACGCTGGACCCTGTTCGCCCTGATCAATGCGGAGGAGCTCGGCGTGACCAAGGCGAATGTCAAGGAGCTGGCGGAGACTTCAGCCAATCCCGAGATCCGCCGCTTTCTCGGCAAAGACGGGAAATATGGCGAAGGTCTCGGCGTGACCGCCGACTGGACCGTTCGGATCATCACCGCGGTCGGCAATTACGGCGAGAGCTTCGAGCGCAATCTCGGCATGAGCTCGCCCATGAAGCTCCAGCGAGGGCCCAACGCCCTCTGGATGGAAGGCGGACTGCAATACTCACCCCCGTTCCGGTAGAGCACCTCGTCACATCGCCCTGAGGCAGATAGCGAATGCGCTTGTTCATGGAATGCTCCCGCCGCCCGCGGTTTGAAACTCATGGCCGGATCAGGACGGCGTCCTTGATCCGGCGCATCTCGAAGTCGGAGATCAGGATTTCGAGCTCGACCTCCCAGCGGCCGGGTACCGGCAGGTTCAGCTCGTCCACCCGCCAGATGCCGTCCTCCCCAAGACGCGCGCGCCGCTCGATCGGCTCGACCCCGGCCGCGGGGTTGCTGAAGCCGAGGCTGAGCTCCTTGGCGGGCAGCGGACCGAACTCGCCGTTCATCAGCACCACATCGACCGAGACCCGTCCCACCCGGCCGGGCGAGACGGTGACGTCCGCCATAGCCTGCATGCTGTGGATATGGACCAAGGCTGGCTGCGTCTTCGCCGCCAGAATGGAGCGCGGCGGCGGCGTGAAGCGCCAGAGCGCAGCGGTGCCCAGGACCACGACCAGCACAGCAAGCTCGGCAGCGATGACACGCCTCATGACGCGTGCGGCGATGAGGTCGCCGGCCTCGGTCCGCCGCGTCAGGCGCCAGCGGTTGAATCCGGCCAGCGTGAAGGCCACGGCGACAAGGGCAAGCTTGGCGAGCAGGACGCGGCCATAAGCCGTCCAGAGCAGCGCCGCAGGCGTTTCGACCTGCACGACGGCCAGAACGAATCCACTGAGCAGAAGCGCGGCGACGACGATCGCAATTCCGGAGGAAAATCGCCGCAGTGCGCCACGACCTGCCTTGATCCGCAGGGCCAGAGACAGCGGCAGCAACGCGCCTGTCCAGAGGGCGATCGCGCTCGCGTGCAGGAACACGGCAGGACGCATCAGCCATTGTGGATGGGCGGCGCTGGCATGCCCGCTGCTCGCGAGGGCAACCCCGGCCAGCAATGCGCTGAGAAGCCCGGCTACGCCCGCCGCCGTTCCACGCAGCTGGATTCCGACGAAGGCGATGGCCAGGGCCATGGCCGCGCCGACGGCGGTCCAGAGATAGCTGGTCGACGCCGCGGCTTTCCAGATCGCCGGTTGGAAGAAGGCAACGAGCGAAGCCCCCATCGCGTCGAGGCCTTGCGCGCTCAAAGCGACGGGCACGCAGATCAAGCCGAGCACGGTCATGACGGTGGCGAAGCGCCTCGCCGGGCCGGGGAGCGGGCCGACCCATGCCCCACTCGCAGCGGCGCCGCAGCCGAGGAACAATCCGAGATAGAGACCCAGCCGGCTCAGCCAGACGAGCATTCGCACGCTCGTATCGAACTGCTCGCCGGTCTCGGGCGCCGTGCTGCTGGGCGCACCGATCGAAAACACCAACGTGCCGCCGACGGGGTGGCCGTCCTCCGAGACGACGCGCCAGCTCAGCGCGTAGGTGCCGCTCACCAGTCCGGCCGGAGCAGTGATCACGACCGTGCCGTCCTTCAGCGCGAAGCGATCGAGTATGCGGGCTGCGCCATCCGGCCCGAGCAGCCTCAGCGCAAGCGGCGAGACCGGCTCGCTGAAAACGAGATCAATCTGCCCCGGAGGAGCCACGAGCACGCTGCCATCGGCCGGAACGGCACGGTTCAGCGCCGCATGCGCCCAGGCGAGACCGGGCGCCCCGGCGCCAACCAGAGCAAGGAGAAGCAGCAGCACATAGCGGCGGAATCGGACTGACATGGCGAATCCTCGCGGCGGAGCGCAGGATGCGCCCCGCCGCCAAGCGGTCACTTCGCGGGGGTGAGCTTCACGCCCGGCGCCGGGAACTTGTAATCGTCCGCTACCTTCCCGGCGGCCGGAATCTCGATCCAGCGCTCGACGGCGCCGCCCTCGCATTCCTGAACGACCGGCATATAGAGCGTCGTGTCGGCCTTCAGATCCTTGGTCAGATAGCCGCGCAGGACGAACTCGTCGTAATGCTCGTCGAGCAGCTTGCCGCCGCTCCAGACCACTTCCCTCACGCCCTCGGAAGTCGGCGTGCCGTAGTAGTCGTAGGACTTGTCGTACTTGCCCTTGACGGTCTCGAGGGTCCAGCCCGGCTTCGGCATCGGCTTCACGGCGATGACGCCTTCCGGGATCTGGACGCGGACCTTGGTCGTCGCCGCGCCCTTGCAGCCATGCGGTACGCGGAGCACCGCCTTGTAGGTCGAGCCGAGGGCGGCTGAGGGGCCTTCAAGCGTGATATGCGCGAAAGCCGGACCGGCAGCGATGAGGCCGGCCACTGCGAGAAGATATTTCATGATGCTTGCCCTTGCTGATTGAGGCCGTTTCGTCGGCCGGTTTGCGACAGGCTGGCAGCCCGCCGGATTGAGAAAAGCGGGAAACGACGGTGCGGAAGCGATGCGCCATGCGGCAGCCCGGCGGCGGCAAGTGGCCGCTCGCGTCCGCCCAGGACATCATCGATGAGCGCGATGGCGGCTGCGATCGCGCCTGTCGCGAAGCGGCCCGCGAGGCGAGCCGGGGTATGGGATGGCATGGCACCGGATCCGCGCCGTGCCGGCGTCGGATCGGGCTATGAAGCGCGTCACAACGGCCGGCGGCAGGCTGAAGTCAGCCGTCGCGGACGCTCAGAGCGCCGGACGGCGGCTCAGACGATAGCCGGAGGGGCGCGCGGGTTAGCGGGAGAATGGTCGGACAGGAATCCGACGGGCCGGTCGAGCCGGCGAGCGAAGGCGACCTGATCGACCGGCCGATGCAGCAGCAGCTGGAATTCCGGCTGGGCCGGATCGGCTCCAGCGAGCATTGGGCAGCCGGCCGTGCAGCAGCTCATGCCGGCATGGTTCTGCGATTTGTCATGGTCGCTTCCCGTCTGCACATCGCCGCCCGGCGCGCAGTGCGTCAACGCGAGCGTGCGGTCCAGCGAGAGCGCATTGGCGTATGTCCCGGCGGCGAAGCCCGCGAACAGGGCCTGGATCACGAGCAGATAGGCCGCGAAAATCGCGACCCAGCTCCTGACATCCGATCCGCTGCGATGGCTCAAGGCATCGACCTCCGATGCCTCGATATCACCGACGCGGCCGAGATCAAATGGCTTTGCGGTCGCAGGCCGACAGGAACTTGCGTCGGCTTCTCCGCTCGCAGTTGGCCAGGAGCGCATTGATCCGCCTCAGGCGAGCCCCGGGGCATCGGGAAGCTCGGCGCGCCGCCGATGCGAGCCCGCTCGGTTCCGCCGCTGGTTCGCTTCCGAGCCCGTGTTCCGCGATAACGCGCTCTACGGCCAACTCGGCGGCGCCGCCATATTCGGTCGCCTCGCCGGTCGTCCTCACTCCCAGCTCAGCGCGCCGCCGTTCTGGTACTCGATGACGCGGGTCTCGAAGAAATTCTTCTCCTTCTTCAGGTCCATCGCCTCGCTCATCCAGGGGAATGGGTTCTCGGTCTCGGCGAACACCGGCTGAAGACCGAGCTGGGCGCAGCGACGGTTGGCGATGAAGTGCATGTACTGCTCGCACAGCGCCGCATTCAGTCCGAGGAAGCCCCTCGGCATCGTGTCGCGGCCATAGGCGGCTTCGAGCTCCGCGGCTTCCCGGAGCATGCCGCGCACCTCGTCCTGGAAGGCCTTGGTCCAGAGATGCGGGTTCTCGATCTTGATCTGGTTGATGACGTCGATGCCGAAGTTCAGATGGATCGACTCGTCGCGCAGGATGTACTGGTACTGCTCGGCGATCCCCACCATCTTGTTGCGTCGGCCGAGCGAGAGGATTTGCGCGAAGCCCGTGTAGAACCACATCCCCTCGAAGATCACGTAGAAGGTGATCAGGTCGCGCAGCAGGGCCTGGTCGTTCTCCGGCGTGCCGGTGCAGAACTCCGGGTTCTCGATGCTCTGCGTGTGCTTCAGCGCCCAGGCCGCCTTGTCGGTGATCGACGGCACTTCCCGATACATGTTGAACAGCTCGCCCTCGTCGAGGCCGAGGCTCTCGACGATGTACTGGAAGGTGTGGGTGTGGATCGCCTCCTCGAAGGCCTGGCGCAGCAGGTATTGCCGGCATTCCGGGTTGGTGAGGTGCCGATAGATCGCCAGCACGATGTTGTTGGCGACGAGGCTCTCGGACGCCGCGAAGAAGCCGAGATTGCGCTTGAGCATGCGCCGCTCGTCTTCTGTCAGCCCGTCCTTGGACTTCCACAGCGCGATATCGGCCTGCATCGAGACCTCGGTCGGCATCCAGTGGTTGTTGCAGCCGGAGAGGTACTTCTCCCAGGCCCATTTGTATTTGAGCGGCAGGAGCTGGTTCACGTCGGCGCGCGCATTGATCATGCGCTTCTCGTCGACGGTGACGCGCCCGCCATTGCGGTCGATCTCGCCGAGGCCGGTGGCGTCGGGCGCGGACGATGGGTCAGTCAGGATGGCGGGGTCGGCCGGGGTCGCCGGCTTGGTGTCGGACCAGTCGAGCATGGGATGTTCCGTTCAATGGAGTGCGGGGCGTCATGCTCGGGCTTGACCCGAGCATCTCTTGCCGAGGAGGCTCCAGCGCCTTGTCCTGACGGAGATTCTCGGGTCTGCGCTTCGCTTCGCCCGAGGATGACGCGGATTGCGATGAAGGCGGCCGTTACTGGCAGGCTTCGCAGGTCGGATCGTCGATCGAACAGGCGTTTGGCACGGCCATGCCGTTTTCCAGCGGGATATCGACGATGATCGGCGCGGCGGCCTTGGCAGCGACCGGCACCGTGGCCGAGACCGCGTTGAGCTTGCCATCGGTGCCCTTCAGCGTCGACTTCTCGACATGGGTCGCCGACAGCGCCCGCAGGTAATAGGTCGTCTTCAGGCCCAGCCGCCACGCCAGACGATACGCCTCGTCGAGCTTCCGGCCCGAGGGCTGCGCCATGTAGAGGTTCAGCGACTGGCCCTGGTCGATCCATTTCTGCCGGCGGGCGGCCGCCCGGATCAGCCATTCGGTGGGGATCTCGAAGGAGGTGGCGTAGAGTGCCTTGAGATCGGCGGGCACGCGGTCGATCTGGCTGACCTTGCCGTCGTAATATTTGAGGTCCGAGACCAACACCTCGTCCCAAAGGCCGCGCGCCTTGAGGTCGTGAACCAGCCCGGCATTCACGACGGTGAAATCGCCCGACATGTTCGCCTTGACATAGAGCTGGCTATAGGACGGCTCGATCGACTGCGAGACGCCGACAATGTTGGAGATCGTCGCTGTCGGCGCGATCGCCATCGTGTTCGAGTTGCGCATGCCGGTGGTCTTGACCCGCTCGCGCAGGCACTTCCAATCCAGCGTCGACGAGCGATCCAGTTCGACGTCGACGTCGCGGGCCTCCGAGAGGATATCCAGCGAGTCGATCGGCAGGATGCCCTTCGACCAGAGCGAGCCCTCGAAGCTCGGATAGCGGCCGCGCTCGGCGGCGAGATCGACCGAGGCCGAGATCGCATGAAAGCTGATCGCCTCCATCGAAGAGTCGGCGAAAGCGACGGCATCCTCGGACGCTGCAGCTAAGCGCAGTGTCTGCAGCGCATCCTGGAAGCCCATGAGGCCCAGCCCGACCGGCCGATGGCGCAGGTTGGAGCGGCGCGCCTCGGGGATCGTGTAGAAATTGATGTCGACAACATTGTCGAGCATCCGCATCGCCGTCTTCACGGTCCGCGCCAGCCGAGCCTGGTCGAGCCCGTCGGGGCCGACGTGGGCGGCGAGATTGACCGAGCCGAGATTGCAGACCGCGACCTCGTCGGCCGAGGTGTTGAGGGTGATCTCGGTGCAAAGGTTGGATGAATGCACCACTCCGGCATGTTGCTGTGGTGAGCGGAGATTGCAGGCGTCCTTGAAGGTGATCCAGGGATGGCCGGTCTCGAACAGCATGGTCAGCATGCGTCGCCAGAGATCGACGGCCTTCAACTTCTTATGGACACGCAGCTCGCCGCGGGCGGCCTTCGCCTCATAGGCCTCGTAGGCCGTCTTGAAGGGCTTGCCATAGAGATCGTGCAGGTCCGGCACCTCGTCGGGCGAGAACAGCGTCCAGTCGCCGCCTGCCTCGACGCGCTGCATGAACAGGTCGGGAATCCAGTTCGCCGTGTTCATGTCGTGGGTGCGGCGGCGGTCGTCGCCGGTGTTTTTCCGGAGCTCGAGGAACTCCTCGATATCGACATGCCAGGTCTCGAGATAGGCGCAGACCGCGCCCTTGCGCTTGCCGCCCTGGTTGACCGCGATCGCGGTGTCGTTGGCCACCTTGAGGAACGGCACCACGCCCTGGCTCTCGCCATTCGTGCCCTTGATATGGGCGCCGAGACCGCGCACCGGCGTCCAGTCGTTTCCCAACCCGCCGGAATACTTAGCCAGCAGCGCGTTGTCCTTCACCGCCTTGAAGATGCCGTCGAGATCGTCGGCGACAGTGGTCAGGAAGCAGGAGGAGAGCTGCGGCCGCAGCGTCCCGGAGTTGAACAGCGTCGGTGTCGAGGCCATGAAGTCGAATGACGAGAGCAGGTCGTAGAACTCGATCGCCCGCGCCTCACGGTCGATCTCGCGGATGGCGAGGCCCATCGCGACGCGCATGAAGAAGGCCTGCGGCAGCTCGAAGCGGGAGCCGCGGACGTGCAGGAAATAGCGGTCGTAGAGCGTCTGGAAGCCGAGGTAGTCGAATTGCAGGTCGCGCTCGGGCTTCAGCGCCGCCGCGATGCGGGCAAGGTCGAAGCGGCCGAGCTCGGGATCGATCAGTTCGTTCTCGATGCCGGTCTTGAGGTAGGCCGCGAAATAGTCGCCGTAGCCGGCGGCCATCTCGGCCTGCGTCGCCTGCTCGGTATGACCCTGGACGAAGGTGAGCGCCTCGCGGCGCAGCTTGTCGAGCAGCAGCCGAGCCGAGACCTTGGCGTAATTCGGTTCGCTCTCGATCAGGGTGCGCGCGGCCAGGATCGGCGCCAGCGCCAGCTCGTCGAGGGAGATGCCGTCATAGAGATTGCGGCGGGCTTCGGCGAGGACCGGCTCGGCCGAAACGCCGTCGAGATCCGCGCAGGCTTCGCGCACCACCTTCTCAAGGCGGCCGGCATCGAGCGGCACCATCGCGCCGTCAGCGAGCTTCATGCGCAATGCTGGTGCCGAGACGGCCTCCGGCTTCGTCTCGGCAACCGCCTTTGCCCGCTCCCGGGCTCGCTCCTCGCGATAAAGCACATAGGCGCGGGCGACCTTGTGGTGCTCGCCGCGCATCAGCGCGAGCTCGACCTGATCCTGGACGTCCTCGATATGGAAGGTGCGGCCGTTCGCGGCGCGGCGGGTCAGTCCTGCAACGACCTGCTCGGTCATTTCCGCGACGGCTTCGTGGATACGACGCGAAGCGGCGGCGTTCGATCCCTCGACCGCCAGGAACGCCTTGGTCAGCGCGACCGAGATTTTCGAAGGGTCGAACGGCGTCACTGCGCCGTTGCGGCGAATGACCTGGTAGCCGGGTTCGCTAGTCGCGGCCTTGGCCACCACAGGATCGGCGGTCGGAGCGACGGCAACCGGCCGTTCGGTTTCAAGAGAAAGAGACATGGCATCAACCCCAAATGTTGGGGGCAAAGGCCAGAGCGGTTGCGTCGAGAAGGCGCGCGGCACCACAAGGCCGCGACCTGCCAAGCGCACCACCGGGACACCCCGCCCGAGGACGTTCACTAGGTCGCGGCAGGTCTCCTGGCTCGCGGGTCGTCGCTCTGGTCCCGTCTTCCCAAAGCCTTCCGGCTTCAGTGACTTGGCTGGGCTCAGAACTCGCCGCTTACAGTTGCGGGGGCAGCGCCGGTATCGCACCGGCTTCCCTCTTAGCTCTCGATCTTGCGATTCGAGAGACCATCGACCACCAGATCTAGTGGCCAACGCTGTTCCGGTGTCAATAGGTCGCTATGCCCTTCATTCGGCGCCTTCGATGATCGCCACCGTCGGCCCGGCACGCATACCGCAACGCGAGCCCAAGGCCTCGCCACGCCCAGTATGAAAGGCTTTACACGGCATTGTACGGCACGAAGCCGTGCATGCGCTCGTCGATGGCGAGCGGCTTGCCGATCGGCGGGAAAGCCCGCTGCGGGCAGTTCGAGCGTTCGCAGACCTTGCAGCCGGCGCCGATCGGCGTCGCCGCGCTCGGGTCGCCCAGATCGAGCCCCTTCGAATAGACGAGGCGGCTCGCATGGCGGATATCGCAGCCAAGCCCGATCGAGAAGGTCTTGCCGATGTCGCCATAGCCGCCAACCGCATCGTTCACGGTGCGGGCGATCCAGAGATAGGTCCGCCCGTCCGGCATCTGCGCGGTCTGCGTCAGAATGCGCCCGGGCTGCGCGAAGGCTTCGTAGACGTTCCAGAGCGGACAAGTTCCGCCCACCCGCGAGAAGTGGAAATCGGTCGCGGACTGCCGCTTGGAGATATTGCCGGCCCGGTCGACCCGGACAAAAAAGAACGGCACGCCGGGCGCCCCCGGCCGCTGCAGCGACGACAGGCGGTGGCAGACGGATTCGAAGCCGACACCAAAACGCCGGGCGAGGCGGTCGATATCATAGCGCTCGGCCTCCGCTGCATCGAGGAAGGTGCGATAGGGCATGAGCAGCGCCGCGGCGAAATGATTGGCGAGGCCAATGCGGGCGAGCGCGTGCACCTCCGCCGCCCCGGCCGCAGCCTCCTCGGCCAGCCGCCCTATCGCCTCCTCCATTTCCAAGAAGCCGATCTGCGTGGCTATCTGGAAGGCGCGTTGTCCGGGATCGAGGAGAGCCGAAAGATGAAGCCGGCGCTCCTTCGGATCGTAGCGCCGCTGGGCCTGCCCCGCCATGTCATTGGAGAGTTGGATACGGACGCCATGCCGGCGATCGAGGCGGCGGGCTAACCCCTCCGCCACCTGCCCGACCTTCAAATCCGCCGTTTCGAAGATGCGCTCCGCCGCTTCGTCGAGTTCGGAAAAATGATTGTGGTGCGCGTAGAAGAAGTCCCGCACCTGCTCATGCGGCATCAGCGCCCGGAAGGTCGCCTCGCCGCCGCTGCCGAGCCCGAGTTCCCCCGCCATCGCATCGGCCCGCTCCAGCGCGTTGCGGTAGCGCCGATGCAGCGCGACGACCGCCCGGCCGAGCGCGGGCATGTTCTCCACCACCTCGCGGATCTCGCTGACACTCACGGAATCGCCATTGGCCGGATCGGCGAAGACCTCGCGCAGGTCGGCGACCATCCGCGCCTCATCCCCTTCCGAGAAGAGCTGGACGTCGACGCCGAAGACCGCGTTGATCTTCAGCAGCACCTGGACGGTCAGCGGGCGCAGATTCTTCTCGATCTGGTTGAGATAGCTCGGCGACACCTCGAGCGCCTGAGCGAGCGCAAGCTGGGTCAAGCCGCGCTCTTCGCGCAGGCGCTTAAGGCGGACGCCCGCAAAGACCTTCTTCATAGGCAAGTTCCATTCGCAAAATTCGCAAACACGTCCTATGCCATTCGCATTATTTCACATTTTCAGTCATTTTGCGCCGCAGCAATAGCGAATATTGTGTGAGTCATTCTTATCAAACGAGAGGGCTTTCGCAATGGATGTGATCGGTTTCGACCCAGCCGCCGGACATCGCGGGACGAACACCGCCGCCAAGGCGCAGGCGGCTCCGCGCAAGACCTATTCGGAACTGAGGGCCGAGCTTCTCGCCCGCTATCCCTCCGGCTTCGGCCCCGGCGGCGTCGCGGTGGATGATATCGTGCAGTTGCGGCAGCAGAACAGCTTCGACACGCATCTCGACATCGCCCGCGCCATGGCGAGCGTGGTTCGCCGCGACATGGCGATCTACGACGCCGACCCATCGCAATTCACGCAGTCGCTTGGCTGCTGGTCGGGATTCCACGCCCAGCAGATGATCAAGTCGGTCAAGCGGCTGCGCGGCACGGCCAAGGGCGCGTATGTCTATCTCTCCGGCTGGATGATCGCCGGCCTGCGCAACCGCTTCGGCCACCTGCCGGACCAATCCATGCATGAGAAGACGGCGGTCGCCGACCTGATCGAGGAGATCTATGTCTCGCTGCGCCAGGCCGACGAGGTCGCGCTGAACGACCTGTTCCGTGCGCTGAAGACGGCGCGGGAGGCGGGCGACGCCAAGGCCGAGGCCGAGGCGATCGCGGCCATCGACGCGTTCGAGACCCATGTCGTGCCGATCATCGCCGATATCGATGCCGGCTTCGGCAACGAGCATGCGACCTATCTGCTCGCGAAGGAGCTGATCAGGGCCGGGGCCTCATGCCTGCAGATCGAGAACCAGGTCTCCGACGCCAAGCAGTGCGGCCATCAGGACGGCAAGGTCACGGTGCCGCGCGAGGACTTCATCGAGAAGCTGCGCGCCTGCCGCCTCGCCTTCGAGGAGCTCGGCGTGACCGACGGCGTTGTCGTCGCCCGCACCGACAGCCTCGGCGCCGGCCTCACCCAGAAGATCCCCGTCAGCCAGCAGCCGGGCGACCTCGCGGCGGAATATACGAAATGGCTCAAGACCGAGCCGGTGACGGCCGAGGCGCCGCTACGCGACGGCGACGTCGCGCTCTGGAAGGACGGCAAGCTCGTCAAGCCGGCACGGCTGCCCAACGGCCTGTTCCAGTTCCAGGAAGGCTCGGGGCGCGCGCGCGTCATCGAGGACTGCATCGCCTTCATCAACGACGGCGGAGCCGACCTGCTCTGGATCGAGACCGACACGCCCAACGTCAACGAGATCGCTGCAATGGTCGCTGAAATCCGCAAGGCGGCACCGAGCGCCAAGCTCGCCTACAACAACTCGCCCTCGTTCAACTGGACGCTGAACCTGCGCAAGCAGGTCCGGGCCGAATGGCTGAAGGACGGTCGCATCAAGGCCGAGGACTACCCGGACAACAATGCGCTGATGGGCCCCGATTTCGACGACAGCGCGCTCGGGCGCGAGGCCGATGAGAGGCTCGCCTGCTTCCAGGTCGATATCTCGGCCGAGGCCGGCGTCTTCCACAACCTGATCACGCTGCCGACCTTCCACCTCACCGCGAAGAGCGTCGACGAGCTCTCCCGCGGCTATTTCGGGGCGGACCGGATGAAGGCCTATGTCAACACCGTCCAGCGCGAGGAAATCCGGCGCGGGATCTCGGCGGTGAAGCACCAGCACGAAGTCGGCTCCGATCTCGGCGACAGCTTCAAGGAAATGGTCGCCGGCGAGCGCGCGCTGAAGGCGGGTGGCCACGCCAACACCATGAACCAGTTCGCCGCCGCCTGATCCAATCGGCCGGCGCGCTCCCGCGCCGGCTCCTGCCCCATCAACCAGAGGGAGGCCGTCATGTCCCAGCCGGAATTCAAGATCGTCCCGAAGGCCGAACTTTCCACCGAGGATCGCGCCATCCACCGCCTTGCGGATGCGGTTCACCGCCTCAATGAGGCCGTCCAGCGCGCGGTCGAGGCGGGCATTTCGATCGAACTGGTGCGCGCCTCCCGCTTTCATGACGGCAGCGGCAACTGGGGCGACCAGATGGTGCCGCTGGTGCGCGCTCCGGCGGCGCCGGCACCGGCTCAGGGCTGAGGAAGACCGCCGACGAGGCCGAGGCGAGGACGCCCGGCCACCCCGCATTCGGTGCCGAGGCCGATCCGGGAAGTCGGCAGCCCGCGCAGACCCTGATCTGCGCGGGTTTCTCGTTATTTGAAGCCGATCAGCACGCCGTCGGCGCCCAGCGAAAGCTGCAGCCCCTTGCGGCGGGTGGCCAGCTTCAGGGTCACGCCCTTGTCGTTTCGCAGCCAGAGCGTGCCGCGCCCCTGGCCGCCAAGCGCCCAGCCTTCACGCAGCTGGAGATAAGCGCCCGGGAAGTCGTCGAGCCGGGTCAGCCCATAAACGGTTCCGTTCGCCGTCAGCTTCGATGCGCCGATGCCGCCGACGCCGAGGCCTCCGACAGTGATGCCGTAATTCCGCTTGCGGAAGTTGAGCGTGCCGCCACCCACCTGGCCAGAGCCGATGAACGCGACCTGGACTTGCTCGATATGGACCCTGCCCGTCGCCGGGCCAAGATTGCCTTGCTGCGCGCTGGCCGGCAGCGCCAGCATCAGGATCGCCACGAGCAGGAAAAGAGCTTTTGCAACGTGCTTCATCATGGTCTCCTCGCTTCAGAAGGGATTGATGTAGTTGGTGATCGCGATCTGCCGCAGCAGGACCTTGCGGATCAGGTGGGCCGGCTTGACCCGGTCAGTGAAGATCGCCGCCGTGCCTGTGCTGCCGGCCGGCAGGGAGCGGGCGAAGGCTTCGTCGTCGAGCTTCACGCGCACCACGAAAGGAGCGGCCCTGATCGCGGTCGGCGTAACGGCGGCACCCGAGGTCTGGACTTGTCCGGTCGAGACGGCCTGCAGAATGCTCTCGACCTTGCCGGCCTGGACCGTTCCCGGCGTCATCTTGAAGGTGAGCTCAACCGGCTGGCCCGGCGCGAGATAGCGCGAATCGACCTGGTTGATCTCGACCCCCGTGATCGTGTCTGCCGTGTCGATGAAGGCCATGACCGGCGAGAGCGGCAGGCTGGAGACGCGAGCGCCCTTGCGCAACGCGACATTCGTGACATAGCCGTCGGCCGGCGCGCGGACCGTCGTCTTGTCGAGATTCCATTTCGCGCCGTCGAGCTGGGCCCGGAGCTGAGCCACGGAGGCCTGGCGCTCCTCGACATCGAAGGCGCGGCCGGTGCCCTGGGTCTGCAATTGCGTCATCTGGGCAAGGCGCGTCTCCTGGAGCGAAAGCTGCGCCTGGATGGCGTCGACCTGCGACTGGAAAGGCGTCGGATCGATCCGGAACAGGATGTCGCCCGCCTTCAACGGCTGATTGGCCTGAACGGGAACGTCGATCACCTCGCCGGCGACATCGGGAACTATCGCGACGGAGTTGCGGACGACGAGCACGCTGCCCTGCGGCGCGCCCCAGCCCATCGGGATGAAAAGGCCGATGAGCAGCAGCAGAAAGACAAGGACGGGCGAGACCTTCCAGAAGGAGTTGAAGGGCACGATCCTGAGTTTCACCAGGATGAAGAGCAGGGCGAGATAGGCGTTGAGGAGGACGACGATCATCGCGCGGCCTCCGCTCCGGAGGATGGGCGCTCCGGCCTCGCGGGGATATCGACATAGGCCCAGATCAGCACGGCCGGCCAGAGCACGAAGCCCAAGAAGAGGGTGATCCAGCCGCCGATCGCCACCGCCTCGGCCCAGGGATGGTTGCGTCGTCTTGCGACCATGCCGGGCCACATCGCCATGAAGACGATGACGAAGACCGTGCTGGCGGCCAGCACGATCAGGACGATCCAGGCGAAGAGATCAAGGCCGGACATCGCTGGACGCTTTGTTCATGCTCGCGCTCCAAGCAGTTGGATTCAGTGGTGGCAGTGAATTCCCGGAGCCTCGCATTGAGCCGTCGCTTCGCTTGCGAAAGGCGACTGCCGCACCCGCCAGCCGTTCCCCCATCTTGCGATCCCAGGTCGCGCCGGCGCCGAAGAGGCTGCGCTCGAGCGACGCGATGGCCGAGCCCAGTTCGCCGGTCGAACGCGCATGTGCTTGCTGATCGGCCGGCAGACGCTGGAGCCATTGAATGAGCGCGCAGTAGGTCGCTGAAGCGTCTCCCGCCTTGGCCGTGCGCGTCAGCTCCCGTCGCGCCGCGCCTTCCGATGCGCGGTGGCGCTGTTCGGCCCGCTGCCGGAGCGCGGCCAACCTCCCGCGCAGCAGGATCAAACCAAGAGCGAGTGCGGCGAGAATGAAACCGGCTGCGAGCCATAGAGGTCTCGACGTCCAACCCAAGCGAACTTCGGGACGGCCCGCCGGCGCTGCGACCGTCACCGCGACGCCGGGCAGAGTTTCCGTCCGCGCCTGCTTGGCCGAGAGGCTCCACCAGGGCTGCGTCAGCGCCGGCAGATCATAGGCTCCGGCCTTCTCGAAGACATAGGTGACCTTGTCGGTGCGGTGGCCTTCGACGGCACCGCGCTCGCTGCGATCCTCGACGACCGGCGGATCGGCATAGATGCGCACGCCGTCAGGTGCGGCAAATGCGAACTCGGCCATGCCGAGCGCAGGCACGCCATCCGCCTGTCGCCGAATGGTCCGCACAAGCGCGCTCCCGGGCCTGAACTGCGCGGTCCGGGGATCCGGCGACCAGCTCTGCGCGACGCTGACGCCGTCGGCAGCGAGCACCGGACCCGACGGATCGAGACCGGGCGGCACCGTTACCGCGATCCGTATCGGGTCGCCCTTCGCTGCCCCCACGGAATCGCCATTGCGATCAAGCAGCGTCACATTCGGCGCGGGAACGGCTATCTCACCACTGCGGCGCGGAAAGACGATGAATTCGAAGCTCTGGCCGACATAGTCCTGATCGTCGATCCGGTCCCGCATCGTCGTCGCCTGCGTCTCGAAGCGCAGGATCTGCGCTCCGGGGGCTTCGGAGATGCTTACGCGTGGCGGATGAAGCATCTCGCCCGGAAACATGACCTGGACATCGAGCCGCACCGGCTGGCCGATCACGATGCCCTGAGCGGGGCTGATCGTCGTGCGGATCACCGGTTGGCCCGCAGGGGCCTGCGCCCAGGCCAAAGCCGGGATCAGCGTCCAGACGAACGCCATCGCGAGCTTCATGGCGCCGCTCCCTCCGCCTGCGACTGGAGCTGATAGGCGAACTTGGCCCGCAGGAAATCAGCGGGCTGCGTCTGGACGCGCTTCAGCCAGAGAGCGCGGACCTGCTCGTCCGACATCGGCTTTTCGCCCTCGACCGTCGAATCCTCGCCGCCCTTCTTCGTCTTGTCGAAGACGATCTCGTCAGGCTTGTCGTCCGTGTTGCCGGTCTCGCCGCCTTCCATCTTCTTCCGCTCGCCGCGGATACGGGCGATCTCGCGGTTGTTCACCGCCGCCGACCAGCCGGGGCGCAGCGCCAGCGCCCGGTCATAGCGCTTCATCGCGTCATCGTACTGGCCGAGCATCACCAGCGCATTGCCCTGATCGAAGGCGCCTTCGGCCGTATCGCGCGCGGCGAAGGCCTGCGCCGCTTCCTTGAATTCCCCGGCCCGGAACAGCGCGACACCGCGCCAGAGCGGATCCCGAAACGCCTTCGCGGCATCCGCCGGACGGCTGCGGCTCATCAATAGCCGACCACGCTGATCGGGCGTCAGCCAGAGATCGCGCCAGCCGATCCGATATGCCGCAGCCGACAGTGCCAGGATCGCAACAAGCGCGATGGCCGCATAGAGAGAAGACCACAGCGAGCGAGCGCTTTTCATGTCAGCACCCAACCGCGGCGGAACCAGAGCAAATTGAGCAGACCGAGCAAGGGAACCAGCCAGTAGCCGGCTTCGCTCCAATGCTCGCCCTCGCCCGCGACGCTGGCAGCGGCATCGCCGCTGTCGAGGCGGCGCACCACGGCGGCGACGTCCGTCTGATCCGGCGTGGTCGGAATCGTGGCGGCGCCCATAGCCCGCGCCGCATCGGCCACGCCGCTCGTATCGACTTCCGGCGGGACCAGGGCGAGCAGCGTCACGGCCGGCCCCTTGATCCGACTGAGATCGGCGACCGCCTCGGGCGCGATCGTATCGGCCATGACCAGGATCGAGCCGCCATCGGCACTGCCTGCGAGCGCGCGCCCGGCCAGCTTCAGCGCCCCCGCGAGATCGTCGCCCTCCTTCGGCATGATGCGCGGCGAGAGCGCCTTGGCGAGATCGAGCACGACGCTGCTATCCGGCGTCGTGGGCAGCACGAGATGCGCGGAGCCGGCATAGGCGACGAGCGCCGTCGAAGCTCCTTCGCGCGCCGCCATGATGTCGGCGAGCTTCTGCCGGGCACGGTCGAGCCGCGTCGGCGCGAGGTCCTGCGTCAGCATCGAGGGCGTGACCTTCAGCACGACCGCGACGGCAGGCTTGGCCTGCGCGAAGGGCGAGGGCTCGCGCTGCCAGGCAGGGCCGGCCACGGCGAGCGTCGCGATGATCCAGGCGAGGAAAAGCCAGTCCGACGGGGTGATGCGCTGGTGCCGATCCGCGCCGACGAGGAGATAAGGCAGCAGCGCCGGATCGATGACGCGGCGCCATTGCTGCAACGCGTCGGAGCTGCGGCGCTCGATCAGCCACAGCGCCGCCGCCGGGAGCAGCGCCAAAAGCCACAGCGGCCGCAGGAAATGGAAGGCGCCGAGTGCGTCCATCATCGCAGCGCTCCCGCGATCGCTGGGGGCTCAGACGCTCCCCGGCGCCGGTGACGCCGCAGAATGAACAGCGCCTGGGCCAGCATGCTCAGCACCAGCATGCCCGCCACCGGCACCCAGTAGATGTCGCGGCGCGGGCGAAAACTCACCGTATCGATATGGCGGGTCTCGATCTCGTCGAGCCTGCGATAGATATCGGCAAGCTGGGCACGGTCGAGCGCACGGAAGAAGCCGCCGCCGGTCGTATCCGCGACCTCCTTCAGCGCGGCTTCGTCGAGCTTGTCCTCGCCCGCCGCCTGCGGATCGCCGACCGCGACCGTATGGATGACGATGCCCTTGTCCCTGGCGACGCGCGCGGCCTCGGCCGGCGGGACTTTGCTCATGGTGTCGTTGCCGTCGGTCAACGCGATGATCGTCCTGGCCTTGACCGTGCTATGGGCGAACAGGCCGATCCCGAGGCCGATGGCATCGCCGAAAGCCGTGCGCGGGCCGGCCATGCCGACATCGGTGTCGCGCAACATCGCGCGGCACAACTCCAGATCGGTGGTGAAGGGCACGAGCGCGAAGGGTGCATCGCCGAAGACGACCACGCCGACGCGATCGCCCTTGCGGCGCGAGAGGAACTCATCGAGCACCTGCTTCACAGCCGTCAGCCGATCGACGGTCTTGCCGGATGCGTCGACGAAATCCTTGGTGTCCATCGAACCGGAGAGATCGACCAGGACGAGCAGGTCGCGGGTCGGCACATCGTGATGCAGGGGCGGTTCGATCCATTGCGGCCGGGCCAGCGCGGCGAGCGTCAGGAGCCACGCCAGCGTCAGGAGCAGCAGGCGTCCGAGATGGCGCCGCGCGACCACGCCGCCGGAATAGGGCTGCTCGCCACTCAGCCGCGCCAGCCTCTCGAAGAAGGGTACCCGCAGGCCGGCACGCCGTTCGGCATGGGCGGGCAGCGCGAACCAGACGAGCAACGGCAGGGGCGCGAGCAATCCGACCCAGGGATAGGCGAAGGAGAGCATCGTCACCTCCGCCCTGAGACACGGCCGCGCTGGCCGCGCAGCCAGGCCTTCGCTTCTGTGGCCAGCGCCACCTGAGCTGGAGCTTGCGCCCCGTCATTTGCCGCGAACAACGCGTCGAGGCGGGCGGCCAATCCGTCCATCGGCGTGCCGGAAGGTGCCGTCGCGCGGATAAAGGCCGTCCAGGACGAGCCGGTCAGGGCGGCTACGCGCTCGCGCCCATAGGCGACCATGGCTGCGCGCTTGAGTACGGCCGAAATGGCGCCGACCGCGTCGCCATCTCGCGCAGCGCTATCGACCTCCTTGGCGGCACGGCGCAGATAGCCGTCGGCGCGATAACGCTGCAGGGCGCGCCAGCCGAACACGGCGAGAGCCGCGACCGCAGCGCTTCCGACGATCCAGATGCCGACGGCCGGCGGCCAAAAGGCGATCGCCGGCGGCAGCGCCAGATCGGCCATGTTGGCGAGATCGCCGGGATCGCCGCTCATGGCGATCTCCCGCTGGCGCTTGCGAGCCTCTGCGCCTGCCGCCGGCCGATCAGCTCGCGCATCTGCTCGGCCACGTCGCGATCAGGCGCGATCGGCAGCACCGGGATGGCGCGGCTGCGCGAGAGCCCCGCCATTCGCGCACGCCATTCCACACGCTCGTCGAAAAAGCGCCGGCGCAGCGACGCCCCGGAGGCATCGACCTCGATCTGCGCCTGCCCCGAGCTGAAGGTCGCCCGGCCGATATCCGGCAGATCCTGCTCCAGGGGGTCCTGCACGAAGACCGCAAGCACGTCGTTATGGGCGCAGAGACGGGTCACAAGCCGCCGGGTTTCCTCGTCCTCGCCGGCGAGATCGGAGATGACGCAGATCAGCCCGTCATGCTTCACCATGCGCGCAGTCGCGCTCAGCGCTTCGTTGAGCCGGCCCGGGCTGCGGTCGGATGGCGAGGCATGTTCGAGCGCCGCATTCTGCCGGGCAACCTCGCTGAGGACACGCACGGCGCCCAGATCCCGGGCGCGCGGCTGGACCGCGACGACATCATCGTCACCGAAGACGACGGCCCCGACGCGATCGCCGAGGGAGGTGACACGCCAGGCCGCGAGCGCGGCGGCCTCGGCGGCCGCAACCGACTTCATCGCCCCCCTGCTGCCGAAGAACATCGTGCTGCGCTGGTCGACAAGCAGGATGACGGGGCGGTCGCGCTCCTCGGAATAGACCCGCACATGCGGGCTGCCGAGCCGCGCCGTCGCGAGCCAGTCGATGGTGCGGGTGTCGTCACCCTCGAAATAGTGCCGGAGTTCCTCGAAATTCAGGCCGCGCCCGCGCAGGTGCGAGGCGTGGCGGCCGGCGAGCAGGCTATGCACGGGCTGGCGCGGCAGGAAGCTGAAGCCAAGGGCGCGATGCTTGAGCCGAAGCAGGTCGTCGAGCGTGGCGAAGGCACGGGCTCCCGCGGCCGGAGCCGGCCCTCCCGTCCTCGCCCTCTCCCGCATCAACGCCATGACGCGCCTCGCTACGCCGCAACGGCGACCTGTTTCACCACCTCGTCGAGCACCGCATCGGCGCTGACACCTGCGGCACCCGCCTCGTAGCCGAGCGAAATCCGATGCCGCAGGCAGTCATGCGCCACGGCCTGCACATCCTCGGGGGTGACGTAGTCCCGCCCCTGCAGCCAGGCATAGGTCCGCGAGCATTTGTCGAGCGCCAGCGTCCCGCGCGGGCTGGCGCCGACCGCGATCCAGTTCTTGAGGTGCTCGCCATATTCGGCGGGCCGCCGCGTCGCCGCGACGAGCCCGACCATATAGGCCTCGACAACACCCTTCGTCGTCACCCGGTCGATCTCGGCGCGGGCATCGAAGATCACTTGCTGCGGGATCGACGCGGCTGTCTCCGGCGGCCTCACATTCGCGGCGGCGGTCTCGGAGCGCACCAGCCGCATCACCTTCACCTCGTCGGCATCGGAGGGGTAGTCGATGCGAACATGCATCAGGAACCGGTCCATCTGCGCCTCGGGCAGCGGATAGGTTCCCTCCTGCTCGATCGGATTCTGCGTGGCGAGCACCATGAAGAGCGGCGGCAGGTCGTAGCGCTTGCCGGCCACGGTGACGTGGCGCTCCTCCATCGCCTCGAGCAAGGCCGACTGGACCTTGGGCGGGGCGCGATTGATCTCATCGGCGAGGATCAGGTTGCCGAAAACCGGGCCCTTGCGGAATTCGAACTGGCCATTGGCCCGCAGGATCTCGCCGCCGGTCACATCGGAGGGCAGCAGGTCCGGCGTGAACTGGATGCGGCTGAACTCGGATTCGAGATTGGCCGAGAGGCTCTTGATCGCCCGCGTCTTGGCAAGGCCCGGCAGTCCTTCGAGCAGGACATTTCCGTTGGCGAGCAGCGCGACGACGATGCGCTCGACGACCCGCTCCTGCCCGATGATGTCGGCATTCATCCGGCTCTGCAGGTCATTCACGGTATCGCGCGCGGTCCGCCCGGCTCCATCCATGGCCCGATCCCTCAACTGCATCCGGATCGGACTGTGGCGAAAGCTGAGCTCAAGTCAGCCGCGTAACCGTTACGGCGGCAGGGGGCGGCCGCGCCCGCGCCATGGCGAGAAGCGGCTCTGTGCGGCCCATGCCTGCGTCGTCAAGCGTGTAACCGTAAATGCCGGGTCGGGGCCGAAGCCCCGAACCGGCATCGCCGGCTTCAGGGAATCTTGGGAACGAGATCGTTGCCGAAGCTGTCCGTCTGGCGCGCGAAGCTGTTCGTGCCGGCCTGGATGTAGGCAGGTCCGCCGGCGCGCGACGGGATCGGACCGGGATCAAGATAGCTGCGCGGCGGCGGCACCGACGTCACGCTGAGCTGCGGCTCCGGCGACGAAGCAGCCTCCTGGGTCGTACAGGCACCCAGCATGGCGGCGGGAACGATGAGCGTGAGCAAGGCGGAGAAACGGAGACTGCTGGTGTCGATCATGCGGATTTCGGCCTCAGCCGTCCTTTTGTCGCGCGTGGTTGCAGCTCATCTCTAGAGCGGTCAGCGCCCGCGGACAACACAGCGAAAGCCGACATGGCTGGTGGAGGTATCGATCGGTTCGGCGTGACGCGCCGCCGGCCGGTACCGCCGGCAATAATTCGGCGCGCAGAGATGGGAACCGCCCTTCAGGACCTTGCGCGGGATGCGGATGTCCGGCATGCGCGGATCATAGCTTTCGGCTTCGGGGCCGCCGCGCGGATTCTGCGGCACGCAGCAGGCTTTCGGCGCATCGCCCTGATGTTGCACCGACCAGAAATCGGCGGTCCACTCCCAGACATTGCCGATCATGTCATAGAGGCCATAGCCATTCGGCGGGAAGGTCCCGACCGGCGAGGTACGGGCCCAGCCATCCTCCTTGGTGTTCTCGAAGGGGAAGTTCCCCTGCCAGGTATTGGCCATGTGTCGGCCACCCGGCATGAGCTCGTCGCCCCAGGCGAATTCAGAATCGTCGCGGCCGCCCCAGGCGGCGAATTCCCATTCCGCCTCCGTCGGCAGCGCCTTGCCGGCCCAGGCCGCATAGGCTTCGGCATCGCGATAGGCGACATGGACCACCGGGTGATCGTCCAGCCCCTTGAGCGAGGAGCCTGCGCCATAGGGCTTGCGCCAGGTCGCACCGAACTTGAAGGTCCACCATTGCGACCAGTCGCGCAGATCGACGGGATGCGAAGGCGGGTCGAACATCAGCGACCCCGCCCGCAACATATGCGGCAGGGCGCCTGGATAGTCCTTCGGGTCCGGGGCGATTTCGGCGAAGGTGACATGGCCCGTCGCCTCCACGAAAGCGCGGAACTGCCGGTTGGTGACCGGCGTCACATCGATCCAGAACGGGTCTACGCAGGCACGATGGCTCGGCGCCTCCTCGGAATAGTGCTTGTCCGAGCCCATCCGGAACAGGCCGCCGGGGAGATGCACCATTCCATCCGTCCCGGCGCGGGCCTCGATCTCCGCGGCATCTGCCATGGCCCTAGTCTCCCTTGCCGTTCTTGCGTTCGCCATCGGCGAGAAGCTGCTTGCGCGCCTTCGCCATCGCCTTGCGCAGATCTTCGTCGAAGGCCGGAAAGCGCGGGTCGAGCTTTTCAAGGCGTTCGACGATCGTCGCCGCCACGACGAGCCGCGTGAACCATTTATTGTCGGCCGGCACGACATGCCACGGAGCGACCTTCGTCGCGGTGGCGGCGATCGCGGCCTGATAGGCCCGCTGGTAGTCGTCCCAATGTTCCCGCTCGACGATGTCGTTCAGATCGAACTTCCAGTTCTTGTCTGGCTCGTCGATGCGCGCGAGCAACCGACGCCTCTGCTCCTCCCGGGAGAGGTTCAGGAAGAACTTCAGCACGACCGTGCCATTCCGCGCGAGATGTTTCTCGAAGTCGCGAATGCTCTCGAAGCGCTTGGTCCAGAGCTCTTCGCCGGCGGGCTCGGGCGGCAGGTTCTGCTTGCGCAACAAATCCTCATGGACGCGCACGACCAGCACCTCCTCGTAATAGGAGCGGTTGAAGATGCCGATTTCGCCGCGCTCCGGCAGTTTGCAGCCGGCCCGCCACAGGAAATCGTGGCGAAGCTCCGACAGGCTCGGAGCCTTGAAGGAATGCACGATGCAGCCCTGCGGGTTCACGCCCGACATGACGTGCTTGATCGTGCTGTCCTTGCCCGCCGTGTCGATCGCCTGCAGAACGATCAGGATCGACCAGCGGCGCTCGGCGTAAAGGCGCTCCTGGAGGTCGTGCAGACGCTTGACGCCGAGCTGCAGTAGCTCCTTCGCCTCGTCCTTCTCGATGTCGAGACCGCAGGTCTCGGCCGGATCGAACTGCTTCAGTCGGAAGCTGTCGCCATCGGCGACCCGGAAACGAGCGATGATGTCATCCGGCCGCATCGCCAGCCCTTTCTCGCGAAGATCGGCCGCACAGGCAACGCCGCGGCATTCTGCTACACTTCCCCCGCTTGGATCGCATGCCGCCCCAAGAGGGCGCAATCGCCATTTGCGACCGCGCCCGTCCTCCGCCCCGCGAAACCTGGGTAGCCCGCCTTTGCAGGCCCCCCGGTTCGGCCAGCGGCTATTTTGAGGCGCCCGTGCGGTCCAGATTGCGCATCAGGGCATCGACCATCTGGTCGACGCTGAAGCTCGCCGGACGTTGGCTCGGCGGATACTCCTTGAAGGTCTGCAGGAACGGCGCGACCTTCCAGACGCCGTATTGGATCAGATAGGCGTTCTTCGCGAGCCAGTCATAATACTGGTCCGAGACGATGTCGGCCCGCTCCATCGGGTCCATGCGCAGGTTGAAGACTTTCGGCGCGCGCAGGCAGGTGAAGGGGTTCGCCCAGACGATGAAACCGCCGGGCTGACGCTGCTCGCAGAACACGATCTTCCAGTCGTTGTAGCGATAGGCGACGAGTTCACCATCGTCATTGAAGTAGAAGAACTCGTTTCGGGCCGATTTCGGCTGCTGGCCGGTCAGGTAGGGCAGCTGATTGTAGCCGTCGAGATGGACCTTGGCCTGTTGGTTGCCGAGCGTCGTGCCCTTGGCGAGCTTGTCCTTGATATCGCCATCGCCAGCGGCGGCGACCAGTGTCGGGAACCAGTCGAGGCCGGAGACCATCTCGTTCGAGACCTCGCCCGCCTTGATCTTGCCCGGCCAGCGGATCATTGCCGGGACGCGGAAGGCGCCTTCCCAATTCGTATCCTTTTCCGAGCGGAATTGCGTGGTCGCCGCATCGGGCCAGGACCATTGGTTCGGGCCGTTGTCGGTGGTGTAGACGACGATGGTGTTGTTGGCGACACCGAGATCGTCGAGCGCCTTCAGGAGCTTGCCGACATCCTCGTCATGCTCGAGCATCCCGTCGGCATAGTCGTTGCCGGGCATGCCGCTGCGGCCCTTCATCGACTCGCGCACATGCGTGTAGACATGCATGCGGGTGGTGTTCATCCAGGTGAAGAAGGGCTTCTGCGCCTTCACCTGCCGCTGCATGAAATCGATCGCAGCCGCGGTGGTCTCGTCGTCGATCGTCTCCATCCGCTTGGCCGTGAGCGGGCCGGTGTCCTCGATCTTGCCGTCGGCGGAGGTCTTGAGCACGCCGCGCGGTGAATTGGATTTGACGAAGTTGGCGTCGTTCTTCGGATAATAGGGGCGCTCCGGCTCCTCCTCGGCATTGAGATGGTAGAGATTGCCGAAGAACTCGTCGAAGCCGTGCCGGGTCGGCAGATATTCGTCACGATCGCCGAGGTGGTTCTTGCCGAACTGTCCGGTCGCGTAGCCCAAAGGCTTGAGCGCCTGCGCGATGGTGACGTCGCGGTCCTGCAGCCCGACAGTGGCGCCGGGGATGCCGACCTTGCAGAGGCCGGTCCGCAGACAGACCTGACCGGTGATGAAGGTGGAACGGCCGGCCGTGCAGCTGTTCTCCGCGTAATAATCGGTGAACATCGTGCCTTCCCGGGCAATGCGGTCGATGTTCGGCGTCCGGTAGCCGACGACCCCATGCGAATAGGCGCTGATGTTGCTCTGCCCGATGTCGTCGCCGAAGATCACGAGGATGTTGGGCCGAGCAGGGGCCGAGGCCGGGGCGGGTTGCTGGGCCTTTGCGGCCCCTGAGAGGCCCATGACGGTGGCCAACGCCGCCGCCGCCACCGCAGCCAGGAATTTTTGGCGTTCCATGAAATGCTCCTGGTTTCGCATCGCGACAGTGGAGACATTGCCGACACAGCGTTCGTCCGCGCACGCGATCGAATGCATCGCACGGGGGCATTCCGGGCTTAAGCTTGTAACAGTTACGGTCGCCCGGCGCCGCGCGCGTGCCGACGCAAGCCGATGGCGGCGGAGATCGCGCTCGTGGCTTCGGCGGCCAGGTTGTCGACGCGCTCATAGCCACATGCGCTCGCGACCACATAGTCCCGGAAACTGGTGGCCAGGACTTCTCCGGTGCCGAGATCGCCCAGGCGCCAGGAATAGCGCATCGTGCTGTCGACGGGGCGCACGGCGATATCGAGCGAAAACGCCTCATGCGGCGCGGAGTAGATGGCCTGAATCGACTCAACTGCCGCCCGGCGCTCATCCGACGGCACCACGCGGATGGAGAAGGAAGCCCTCTGCAGCATCATGGCGAGTGCATCGACGAAAAGCTCGGCCCGCGCCGCCATGTCGTCGTTGCCGCGTCCGGTATGGTCCTGCAGGATGACTTGCGGGGCGAACGACGAATGGTCGGCCCCGCTCTCGACGAGACCACAGCCAGCTTCGATACCGTCGACCACACAGGACCATGCGAAAACCGGGACGTAACCGCCTTTAGGAAGTGAAATCCGGAGAGCGGCATCAGATCCTGCCCCTTCGTAATAGGACGCCAGGGCCGTTCTCAGGCGGGTCGCCTCGATCCTGACGATCGGATCCGTCGTCGGGTCAAAGGCTTCGTCACGGCCGAAAACATCGACCCCGATGGTGTAGGCCTTGATGCGATCGGCCGAGCCCTTGACGGCCTGCGTCACCACAAATGCGAGAAAGCGTCGGTTGCGCTCGGACAGGCGCAGATCATCGGAATTCAGCAGTACTTCGAGGGCTCCGAGAACCTGATCGGCTCCTGGTGGCTCCTGCCCGCTATTCAAGCTCTCGCCCATCGCTCAGCCCCGCTGCTGGACCGAAACCACGTCGATATTCGCAATATGCCGATCGCACTATGACTCTCTGTCAATCCCGTGGGCAAGCGCGAATACGCATGGCGCGCTCGCGAATCTTCCCGACCTCAAGAAAGTCGATTCAAGATATCTTGCTCTGTCGCAATCATCAGCGAACGATATTCCTGCGACCGCTCGAGGGCGGCAGGAGCCGCAGACTTGTCCCAATAGGACGCCGCCTCGCAGGCGACCTCATAAGCTTCGCATAATTCCGCAATCCGCGCATCCCTGTCGAACAGGGTCTTGAGCGCCGCGCGTTTCTGTGGCCACCGAAGCATCAGGCGAGCCAGGCCGCGTCTTTGCGCCTTTTCCATCGGCCGCGCCTTCTTCAGTGGAACGGGCACGTCCGCATTCTGGCTGAGGTCATCGCTTGCTGAACATCATGTAACCGTAACAATGCCGGTCCTGGGACCAGAAACGGAAAGACCGCGCTTCTTGACGACTGAAGCAAATCAGCCCAGCGTCGACGGCAGGGTCAGGGAAATCGTTCATGCGGCGCATCGGTACGGCCGTCTTCGCAGCGACGGCGTGGGTCGTCGCCGGTGCAATTCCAGATACCGCATTCGCCACCGAGGGCGGCGCGAGCCTTTATGTTCCTGGATTTCGCGGACCCGGCGCAGGCATCGTCCCGCCGCCCGGCTTCTACTTCGAAAACGATATCTATTCTTATTCGGGGCGCCTCTCGGCGAGCCGGCAGACGCAGATCGGCGGCGCCGTCCTGGCCAATGTGAAGGTCGAGGCGCGGGTCGATTTCGTCACGCCGACCTGGGTAACGCCGATCGAGATTTTTGGTGGCAATCTGGGTTTCGCCCTGACCCTGCCGTTCGGGCAGCCCCGCGTCAGTGCGGGCGCGCTGATCGCCGCGCCCCGCCTCGGCCGCGCCTTCGGCGCAAAGCTGCGGGATTCGGACTTCCTGTTCGGCGACCCAGTTCTCACCAGCTTCGTCGGCTGGCATGCCGGCAACTTCCATTGGCAGGTCGGCGGCGCCGTCAACATCCCGTCGGGCACTTATCAAGACGGTTCGCTATCCAACCTCTCGTTCAACCGCTGGATCGGCGACATCTACGCCGCCGCGACCTGGCTCGATCCGAAGATCGGGCTGGACATCTCCGGCGCGGTCGGCCTCGAGATCAACGGCACCAACGACGCGACCGACTACAAGAGCGGCAACGCCGTGCATGTCGACCTCGCCGTCAGCCAATATTTCAGCAAGGAATTCTCGGTCGGCGCGTTGTTCGCGCATTACCAGCAGATCACCGGCGACAGCGGTTCGGGCGCGTCGCTCGGCCCCTATAAGGGCCGCGTGACCGCGGTCGGCGGCACGATCGCCTATTCCTTCGCCGTCGCCGGCACGCCGGTCACGGCACGCCTCAAAGTGCTGCGCGAGGTGAGCGTCGAGAACCGGCCACAGGGGACGATCGGTCTTTTCAGCATCGCGTTCCCGCTCGGCGCCGTCGCGCAGGCAGCGCCGCCGCCCGAGCCCGTGCCTGGCGCCCGTGTGGTAAAGTACTAGCCGACCGACGTCGAAGGATCTGCAGGAAGTCGCGGGCGCTGCGCTTTCCAAGTCGCCGGCAAGGGGGTACTTGGCTGTCGCGGTGAGAGCGCTCGCGCCCTGCACCGGTTCCGCCACTAGCCCAGTATTCACCGGATCATGGCCCAGACGACCCCTGCCACCCAGGCATTGAAGCGGCTCGGCATCGGCTTCGAGCTACGCAGCTACGACTATGATCCCAATGCCGAGCGGGTCGGATTGCAGGCAGCCGAAGCGCTGGGCGAGCCGCCCCATCGCGTCCTCAAAACCCTGATCGCACAGGTCGACGGCAAGCCGGTCTGCATCGTGCTCGCCTCCGATCGCGAGGCCAGCATGAAGAAGGTCGCGGCGGCCTTCGGCGGCAAGTCGGCAGCGATGATGCCGGTGCCGGATGCCGAAAGGCTCACCGGCTACAAGGTCGGCGGCGTCAGTCCCTTCGGGCAGAAGCGCAAGCTGCCGACTATCGTCGACGAAGCCGCGTCCGGCGAGACGCTGGTTTACGTCAATGGCGGCCAGCGCGGCCTGCAGATCGCGCTCACGCCCGCCGATCTCCAGCGTGCTGCCGACGCGCGCAGCGCCCCGCTCTCAACCTGATCGCGGCCTCGCGCCGCCTTTCCCACTCGCTCCCGATGGCTTAGTGGCACGGGGGCGCCGCTTCCCAAGGTTTCCAAACGCATGATTCGCCTCGAGAACATCAGCAAGCAGAACGGAAAGCAGATCGTCTTCATCGAGGCGTCGGCCGGGCTCCTCAAGGGCGAAAAGGTCGGCCTCGTCGGCCCCAACGGCGCCGGAAAGACCACGCTTTTCCGGATGGTCACTGGCGAGGAAGCACCGGACGAGGGTCAGGTCTCGATCGATCGCGGCGTCACCATCGGCTATTTCAGCCAGGATGTCGGCGAGATGTCCGGCCGCAGCGCGGTCGCCGAGGTGATGGACGGGGCCGGGCCGGTCAGCACGGTCGCGGCGGAGCTCGCAGAGCTCGAGGCCGCCATGGTCGACCCGGACAGGGCCGACGAGATGGAGGACATCATCGCCCGCTATGGCGAGGTGCAGGGCCGCTTCGAGGAACTCGACGGCTACGCCCTGGACGGGCGGGCCCGCGAAGTTCTGGCGGGCCTTGGCTTCAGCGAAGAGATGATGGAAGGCGATGTCGGCGCGCTCTCGGGCGGCTGGAAGATGCGTGTCGCGCTCGCCCGCATCCTGCTGATGCGCCCGGACGCGATGCTGCTCGACGAGCCGAGCAACCATCTCGACCTCGAAAGCCTGATCTGGCTGGAATCCTTCCTCAAGGGTTACGAAGGCGCGCTGCTGATGACCTCGCACGACCGCGAGTTCATGAACCGCATCGTCGGCAAGATCATCGAGATCGACGGCGGCGCGTTGACCACCTATTCCGGCGACTACGAATTCTACCAGCAGCAGCGCGCGCTGGCCGAAAAGCAGATGCAAGCGCAGTTCGAGCGCCAGCAGGCGATGCTCGCCAAGGAAATCGCCTTCATCGAGCGCTTCAAGGCCCGCGCATCGCATGCCGCGCAGGTGCAGAGCCGGGTGAAGAAGCTGGACAAGATCGAGCGCGTCGAGCCGCCGCGCCGGCGCCAAACCGTCGCCTTCGAGTTCCAGCCGGCGCCGCGCTCCGGCGACGATGTCGCCAGCCTCAAGAACGTGCACAAGGCCTATGGCAGCCGCAGCATCTATGAGGGGCTCGACTTCCATATCCGCCGCAAGGAGCGCTGGTGCATCCTCGGCGTAAACGGGGCCGGCAAGTCGACATTGCTCAAGCTAGTCACCGGCGCGACCGAGGCCGACGCGGGCACCGTCACCGTGGGCAGCAGCGTCAAGATGGGCTATTTCGCCCAGCACGCCATGGAGGTGCTCGACGGCGAGCGCACCGTGTTCGAGGCGCTGGAAGACCGCTTTCCGCAGGCAGGGCAGGGCTCGCTCAGGTCGCTGGCCGGCTGCTTCGGCTTCTCCGGCGACGATGTCGAGAAGCGCTGCCGCTTCCTGTCCGGCGGCGAGAAGGCGCGCCTCGTGATGGCGATGATGCTCTACGACCCGCCGAACTTTCTCGTGCTGGACGAGCCGACCAACCATCTGGACATCGCGACCAAGGAGATGCTGATCACCGCGCTCTCGCAATATGAGGGCACGATGCTCTTCGTCTCGCACGATCGGCATTTCCTCGCCGCACTGTCGAACCGGCTGCTGGAGCTGACGCCCGAAGGCGTCCATGCCTATGGCGGCGGTTACACGGAATACGTTGCGCGCACCGGGCAAGAGGCGCCGGGCCTGCGGAGCTAGACGTTCTCGCTAGCGCGCGAAGACCGACCAGCCGGTCGCCTCGGCCAGGCGTTCCAGCGCCAGCGTGCCGAGCAGCGAATTGCCGTTGGCGTTGAGGCCGGGCGACCAGACCGCGATCGCGGCCTTGCCCGGAGCGACGGCGAGGATGCCGCCGCCGACGCCGGACTTGCCGGGCAGGCCGACGCGGAAGGCGAAGTCGCCCGAAGCATCATAGTGGCCGCAGGTCAGCATCAGCGCGTTGATGCGCCGCGCCCGCTGGGCCGAGACGACGCGCGGGCCGCCCGGTTCGTAGACCCCGCCATGCATCAGGAAGCGCCCGGCCATGGCGAGCTGGCGGCAGCTCATGGCGATCGCGCATTGATGAAAATAGACGCCGAGCGTCAGCTCCGGCGCGTGGGTGACGTTGCCGAAGGCCTTCATGTAGTTGGCGAGCGCGATGTTGCGGAAACCGGTCGCCTGCTCGGCCCGCGCGACAGCGTCGTCGATGACGATCCTGTCGTCATCCGCCAGGTAGCGCACGAAGCGCAGCAATTCGCCGATCGCGACGCGTGGCTCGTGGCCGGCGAGATTGATGTCGGCGACGACGAGCGCGCCGGCATTGATGAAGGGATTGCGCGGCACGCCCTGCTCGCGTTCGAGCTGAACGATCGAGTTGAAAGGCGTGCCGGACGGTTCGCGCCCCACCCTGCGCCAGAGCGTGTCGCCGACCTTGCCGAGCGCCTGGGTCAGGGCGAAGACCTTGGAGACGCTCTGGATCGAGAAGGGTTCCTCGCTGTCGCCGGCGGCGTGCACTGCGCCATCCGCCGTCACGACGCAGAGCCCGAACTGACGCGGATCGATGCGGGCGAGCGGCGGGATATAGGTCGCGACCTCGCCGCGCTCGCCGGCGTCGCGCATCTCGTCGGCAATGTCGCGGACGAGCCGCCCGATATCCGTCACGCCTGAGATCCCGGCTGCTGCGCATGGCAGGCAAGCCCGAGCGGGGCCGCCGGGTCAAGCCCCGCCGCGCCGGCAAACGCTTATTGCAGGCGAAGCGTCTCGCCGGAGGAGGCGCCCCCGATCACCGGACGCTGCGAAGCGATGACGCACAGCGATTTGCCGCGCGACTTCGCCTGGTACAGCGCGGCATCGGCCGCGGTCATCAGGCTGTTCATGTCGCGGCCATGCTCGGGAGCGAGCGCAATGCCGACGGAGGCACCGATATGGAGCCTGTGGCCGCTGTCGAGCTCGTAAGGCTCGGAGATTTCCCTCACGATCCGCTCGCCGAAGCGCTGAAGCTGAACGTGCTCGGTCTGCTCGGAGAGGACGACGAACTCGTCGCCGCCGATGCGCGCCGCGATGTCGGACGCCCGGACGAGGCCGCGCAGCCGCTCGGCCACCAGCTGGAGCAAAGCGTCCCCCGCCATGTGACCGTAGCTGTCATTGACGGCCTTGAAGCCGTCGAGATCGAGATAGACCAGGGCAAGCCCCTTGGGAGGCTTCGCATCGTCGAATTTAGTCGTGAAGGCCTTGGCCAGCCCGGTCCGGTTCGACAGCCCCGTCAGCATGTCGTGCCGCGCGTGGAAGGCATTCTCGCGTTCCGCCCGCATGGTGGAGATCAGCATCCCGTTCAGCTTGTAGGCCGCCATCGTCATGCTGAAGAGATAGAACGGGATCTGCATGAAGGTGATGAGCATCATCGGCTCGGACAGGAAGGGCGCCGCAAGCACGCAGGGACCGAGCGTGAGTGCGACCATCACGCCGGCCATGCGCGGCGCCGCGAAATTTCGAAAGCAGATGCCGCCCACCATCGCAGCGGCCGACAGGCAGGCGAGCGTGGACGCCACCCAGTCGCCGCTCATCAGGCTCAGGAACGTGCCGGCGCCGATGCCGGCCGCCCAGGCGACACCGAGCAGGAGATAGATGTCGGTTGGGGTCGATTGGCCGCGCGCGGCACGCTTGCGCGCCGCAAGCAGGACGCACAGGCGCACGATGCAGCAAACGATCTCGAAAGCACACCAGAGCGTGAATGGCAGGGTCGGGATGCGCCAGGCGATGAGGAAGGACACCGCCAGCGAGTTGATGACGCCGCCGGCGAAGATCGGCAGCGTGCCGTAGAGGCTTGCAACCAGCGCGCCCCGGATATCGGGGGGGACATCCGGGCCGGCATCCGCAAGCCAGCGCGTCACACGCCAACGCGGCAGGCTGAAACGGAGGACTGGGGCACTCATCGGCTGATCCGGCTCCTCTGGCGAGCAGGCCAGCGGAGCACCCGGTCGCGAAGGGTGCCTAGCAATCAGGGGTTACGATTCAGTGAGGAACGCCGCGCGAATCAAG
This sequence comes from Allobosea sp. TAF32, assembly GCF_052113585.1. Taxonomy (NCBI): domain Bacteria; kingdom Pseudomonadati; phylum Pseudomonadota; class Alphaproteobacteria; order Hyphomicrobiales; family Alloboseaceae; genus Allobosea; species Allobosea sp. TAF32. The sequence goes on from NZ_JBFRDM010000001.1 coordinate 765,853, forward strand.
CGTTGTATGCAATGCAGGGCTGCTGAAAACTCGGATCGTCACCGGATCTGGCGGTAGACCCAGACCCGCGCAGGCGGAATGTTGCGCAGCACCCAATCGGAGACGAAGGCCTTGAGGCCGGATCCCTTGCGCGGGATCGGCGAGATCACCGAATAGGTGAACTGGATGAACGGCGCACCCTCGACAAGCAGCGGAAAGGCCTCGCGCGCCAAGGCCGTGCGGGTGGCCGGCGGCCGGTTGAACAGCGGCAGGCTCGAGACGAGCGCGATCGCCTTCTCGTGCAGATGGCCGGTGAGAGTCTTGGACAGGGCATACGCATCGCCCTGCACCACCGTCGCACGCGGAAAGCGCCGACGCAGGAGCTCACAGAACTCCGGGCTGTACTCGACGAGGATGAGACGGCTCTCGTCGATGCCACGCTCGATCAGCGCTTCGGTGACCGGGCCGGTGCCGGGGCCGATCTCAATGACCGGGCCGGGTTGCTCGGGATCGACGAAGGAGGCCATCCGCCGCGCGAGTGCCGGGCTCGACGGCGTCACCGAGCCGGTGCGCAGCGGGTCGTCGATCCAGGACTTGATGAAGCGGGCCTCGTCGCCGAGCTTCGCCCTGGCTTCGCTGACTCGACTCTTGAACTTCTCGGCGGTGCTGCGAACTTCGCTCTCGACCTTGTAGCGGACGGCCGCCACCTTGAGCTTGGCTTCCGCGACGCTGTCGACAAGGTCAGCCGCCGTCACCCGCACCTCGCCCTCGATCCGCGACGCCACGCGGGATTGCCCGAGGCGAGCGGCGAGCGACGTTGCGCGCGGACGATGACGGATCGTCGAAGACATGGCACCCCTTGATCGCCGCAGAGACGACGCGTCTGACGCAGCCGAACGTTACCTGCGCGGCATATGGGGTCAAGAGCGGCCGCCCGCCAAGTTCTTTTCCGCAGTTCCGGCAAAAAGCTGTCAGATCAACGGCCTCGGCGGCGAAGCCTGCTCGTAGACCGCAGCCATATGTGCGGTCAGGCGCGGGTTGAGCAGCGTCAGCCGCCCGCCCGAGAGCGAGAACAGCCCGGCCTTGCGCAGACGCGACCAGGTCTTGCTGGTGTGGACCAGAGACAAGCCCAGCGCATCGGCGAGCTGCTGCTGCGAGAGCGGAAAGGCGAAGCTGTGGTTGCTGACGAGGCCAAGCGTCTCGGCGCGATGGTAGAGCGAGATCACCAGAGCGGCGATGCGCTCGCCCGCGTTGCGCTGGCCGACCGTGGTCAGGTTGTCGTCGATCAGGCTCTCCTCGCGTGAGCCCAGCCAGGCCAACTCATAGGCCAGCGTCGGCATTCTGACGAAGAGGTCCCAGATCCGCCTGCGCGGGAAGACGCATAGCTCGACATCGGTGAGCGCTTCGATGCCGTGCTCGGCCGCGCTGAGCAGGGAAGCCTGCAGGCCGACGAGATCTCCCGGAAGGAGAAAATTGAGGATCTGGCGACGTCCGTCAGGCAAGGATTGGTAGCGGAAGGCCCAGCCCGAATAGAGCGTGTAGAGCTCGGCATCCTCCTGGCCGGGGTGAATGATGTCGGCACCGGCCGGAAGGCTGCGATGGTCGATCTTCATGGCCTGAATGAAGCGGATCTCGTCGTCTGCCTTGTCCTTGAAGGCGGGCTTGAGCCGCAGCGGGCAGGCAAGGCAAGGCGTTCCCAAGCGGCCCTGCTTACTGACGATGTTCATGAACCTATAGGTCCCCCCGACTCCGCCGCGGAACGCATCGGCAAGCGTCCAACGCGCAAGACGGCGGCGCGTTCCGAATCGGCTCCAAAGGAACCATCTCGGCTTCCGCTGCGTTTTCCTGTCGAAATCCGGCCCATCCGGGCCGGAAGCGTTGGGAGATGGACATGCCGAAAGCCAGCCTTGCCCCCGCTGCACGAGCCCTGCTTTTCTTCGGCTTCATGGGTGCGGCCGTCACGGGTCTGACCATCGGAGCGCAACTGCAAATCCCCTCCGACCAGAGTTCGACGAGCGTCGCCATGGCCAGGGGCGAACGCGACAAGGCCGCGGATCTCCGCTTCGCCGCGGTCGATTCCGCTGACCGGACGCGCAGCACGGCGAAGAGGGCGATCGCCTCACCGTCTCAGCAGGCGCTTGCAAGCGGGCCTATAACGCATGTCGTACGCTGAGCCTGCCAGCGGAACCTGACGCGGTTCCCCGCGTTAAACGCGCGGCGCATCCTCGCGTCGCACTTCAAGGCCGCCTCTGGCGGCTTATTTTTTGAGTGCAGGCAGAGCCCCCATGCTGCGTATCCGACACGCAACGACCTATCGCTATGCGCAGCCCGTCGCCTTCGGCCCACATCGGCTGATGCTGCGGCCACGTGACAGCTTCGACCTGCGCGTCGTCGATACCGCCCTCTCGATCTCGCCGTCCGCCAGCCTGAGCTGGATGCACGACGCCTACGGCAATCCCGTCGCCATCGCGAATTTCGAGGGCGAGGCCGATACGCTCGACATCGTCAGCACCCTGATACTCCAGCGCTTCGGCCCCGCCATTCCGCGCTCCGAGATCAAGCCCGGCACAGCGCTGACCGGGGTCGTCTACGGCGAAAACGAGCGGTCGGTGCTGCAGCCGTTCCTCGCTCTCGCCAGCGCCGACCCCGACAAGATGCTCGACCGCTGGCTCGCCGATTTCAGGGCGAGAACCGGCCAGGGCTCGGGCCATCTCCTGCGCGATCTTGCTCACGCTCTCCATGACGCACTCAGCTACACCACCCGTTTCGACGAAGGCACGCAGCACCCCGTCGACACCCTGGAGAGCGGTTTTGGCTCCTGCCGCGACTACGCCTGGCTGTTCATCGAACTCGCACGGCGCATGGGTTTCGCCGCACGCTTCGTCACCGGCTACATCCATGACAGGAGCCCGGACGACGCCCTGCTGACCAGCGCGGTGGGATTGACCCATGCCTGGGCGGACGTCTTCATCCCCGGCGATGGTTGGGTTGAGTTCGATCCGACCAATGATCTCGTTGCCGATCGCCAACTCCTGCGCGTCGCGGTCGCCCGCGTGCCGGAGGATGCCTCCCCCATCGCCGGCAGCTTCACCGGGCCGGCGGGCTCCTTCCTGGGGCTGAGCGTCGGCGTATCGATCGAACCGGTCGACGCGCCCCAAGCCGGATCAGATCTGGCTGCATCAATGTGATCGGCCAGTCCGGCTCCCACTTGGAAAGAGTTCGGTCAGGACGCATGCCTGACACGCCAGCGGCCAAGCGAACCGCCTTGAGGCTCTGCTGTCTGCACCGCCTCGATCTGGGCGAGGAGGCCGGCAAAAATACGCGGCGGCGCGCCGTGGCTGATCTCGCGATCGGCGTCGAGCCAGACCTCGATCGTGTCGTCGTCGATATCGACGACGTTGACCGTGATGCGCACGCTGGGCGTGCTGCGCAGCGCGCGCGAAGCGACATCGGCTACGAGAAATCCGAGCGGGATGATGCGATCCACCGAAAGCGTCGCCGCCGTATCGATCCGGCTCGTCACCCACTGATCGCGGCTGCGGATCAGATTCGAGATCATCGTGACGACGTCGTCGAGGAAGAGATCGACGCGGACCGGCTGCATCTCTCCGTCCGCCAGCGTGAAGCGATAGGCTGCCGAAAGGACATGGACGCGACATTCGGCATCGGCGAGAGCCAGCCGGGCCTCGTCGCGGTAATCGCGCTTACTCAGGCCGATATAACTCTGGACGACCTGCAGGCTGTTCTTCACCCGGTGATGCAGCTCACGCACGAGGAAACGGTTGTCGTCCAGGGCGGTTTGCAGGCGGCGCTGACGCACCTCCTGCTCGTCGACCATGGCGTTGAAAGCTTCCGCCACGCTGCGGATATCGCTCGGCATGTCCTCGGCGAGCGCCACTCTCGCCCGCCCGGACGAAGCCCGCGCACGGGCCGCCGCTTCGATGCCGCGCAGCCAGCGGGCGCAATGCTTGTCGATCGCGCGCAGGTAGACGACGCAAAGCAGTGCAAGAGTGGTCAGCGGCGCGAGCAGGAGCACGAAGAACTGCAGGCGCGCGGCCTGGGCCGGCCCGTCGTCGAAGCTGGCGATGACGTAGAAGTCGGGATCGGCGACCATCCGGGCCGAATAGACGCGATCGGGACCGGCGCGGCTGGGCGCCGTCCAACGTTCGCGGCCGTTCGGAACCCGATTCTGTTGCGGCAACCAATTCATATCCGCATCGTCGCCGCGGTTGGCCACGATGTCACTGCCCCGGCCGATCAACGCGACATTCATGTCCCGCCGCCCATCGCCAAGATCGAAGACGTTCTCCAGCAGCTCCGGCGCGGTCAGGAGAAGTGCCTCTTGCAGACCCCTGCCGGCCGTCTCCGGGTCGGCCATCAGGATGGCGAGATAACGCCGGCCGGCGAGCGTGACCTGATCATAGCGGATTCTGCCGAGATCGGCGCCGTTCCAGTTCGCGACGGAAGGAAGCTTTGCCAGCTGTCTGGCGACATCGCCCAGCGTCTCCTTCGAGAGATCGGCATTGAGAGAAGCCGTGCAGATGCGACCATCGGCGCTGCGCAGGAAGAAGGCGTGGAAGCCGCTCGCCCGCTGCATCGCTTCCAGCCCCGCTTCCTCGCAGACAGCAGGATCGACGCGCGGATCGCTCGCCATCGTTCCAAAAGCGAGCAGTGCGCGCGAAGCCCCCCGATACCAGACGCGCGTGCGCACCGCGAAATCATCGACCGCGCGCAGCTGGGCTGCCTCGATCGTCGCGACGGCAGCGCGATAAGTGGCATAGGCAGCGAAAGCAGTGGCGCAAGCAACCGGGACCGCAATAGCGATCAGAAGGGCCAGAAGGCGCCCTCGAACGGTGCTGAACCGCGCCAGACGCATCAGGAGCCGACTGGTTCGGAACCGACCCTTTGCATCGCGGCCGCGCTGGTGCGGTCCGGCCCAAGATCGTCGACGCCACCGATGGAAAGCAGCTCGGCGAGCTTCGTCCGAGCGCGGTTGACCCGGCTCTTGATCGTGCCGATCGCCACGCCGCAGATGTCCGCCGCCTCCTCGTAGGACAAGCCGGTCGCGCCCACCATGATCAGGACTTCACGCTGCTCCTCGGGAAGCTTCGCCAGCGCCTTGCGGAAATCGGCGAGGTCGAGATGGCTTTCCTGATTGCCATGCGTCGCCATCCTCTCGGCATAGGTGCCTTCGCTGTCCTGCACCTCGCGCCCGCGCTTGCGATAGAGCGAGTAATAGGTGTTCCGCAGGATGGTGAAAAGCCAGGCGCGCAGGCTGGTGCCCGGCTCGAACTTGTCGGAGTTGCCCCACGCCTTGAGAAGCGTATCCTGGACGAGATCGTCCGCGAGCTGCATCGACCCCGACAACGAAGCCGCGAAGGCGCGCAAGTTCGGGATTTCGCGAATCAGGCCGTCCTTGAACTCGTTGGCAGCGCGGGAAGCCTGAGGGAGATCATTTGCACTCATCGGACGACGCTCCGGCTGCGCGCAGTTCCGTCGCTTCGAGCTGCGCCAGCAGCGCAAGGAATTTGTCCGGGACAGGTGCGTTCACAATGTCGTCGTAGTGCGCCTTGAGCGAGCGACCTATGGATTCCTGCACCTTCGCATCCAGAACCAGTTCGAAGTCGTCATTGTCGCCTCCGTCCGGCTCGGACATCGCTGTATCCACGTTGCTCATCTCAGCCCTCGCGCCGCAACCGGGCCTGCTTTTCCAGCAAGTCCCGCACTTCATCTCTCTGTCGGCGAAACCAGAGCCAGATGGCGGTGGCGACACCAATGCGCCCTAATAACAGCCGCGATTTCAAAAGGTTCCGCATCCGGCAAAAAATAAATTCCTTGTCAGCGGCTCATCCTAAGCCATTATCCAGGCACGATAAAAGGGACGCGTTCATGTCTATCGCAAAAGAAATTGCGCCTCATCTTCCTTACCTGCGCCGGTTCGCGCGCGCCCTCAGCGGCACTCAGGCCAGCGGTGACGCCTATGTCGTCGCAATGCTGGAAGCGCTCGTCGCCGATCCATCCGGCTTTCCTCGTGGCATCGATCCGCGCGTCGGTCTCTATCAGTCCTTCCTGAAGCTGTGGTCTTCGGCCGGCGTCGATACCAGCGAGCCGATTGTCGAGCTCACGCGGGCTCCGGCCGAGCGCAATCTCGAGGCGCTGACGCCAAGGCCACGGCAAGCCTTCCTGCTGCGAACCGTCGAGGGCTTCTCGATCGAAGAGGTCGCGACGATCATGGGCGTCGACACGGCCGAGGCGGCCGCGCTCGTCCAGACCGCCGGCCAGGAGATTGCCGAGCAGGTCGCGACCGACGTGCTGATCATCGAGGACGAGCCGATCATCGCGCTCGACATCGAGACGATGGTCGAGGAACTCGGCCACAGCGTCACCGGCGTGGCCCGCACGCAGCGCGAGGCGATCGCGCTGGTCGGCAAGAAGCGCCCCGGCCTTGTGCTGGCCGATATCCAGCTGGCCGATGGCAGCTCCGGGCTCGATGCGGTCAACGAGATCCTGACCTCGATCGACGTGCCCGTGATCTTCATCACAGCCTACCCCGAGCGGCTGCTCACGGGCGACCGGCCGGAGCCCGCCTTCCTGATTACCAAGCCGTTCCAGCCGGAAGCGGTGAAGGCCGCGATCAGCCAGGCGCTGTTCTTCGATCGGCGGGCCGGCCGCAAGGCCGCCTGAGCCTCTTTCCTTGCTGATCAGAAGCCCGCGGCGCGCCGCGGGCTTTTTTTGTCGCGCCCGGAACCAGCACCGCCGCCGCACGTTCCGCAACACGATGTCGGTTTGGTTTTCGGTGCGGGAGGGCATGGACCATGGCGATGACCTGCTTGTCGGCAGCGATCGCAGCGATTTCGGTCGCGGCAACACTGTTTTCAGGAGCCGTGGCACCGGGCGCCATGAGCGGCGAAATTCTGTCACTAGTACTGGCCGCATTGACCAGCCTGGCCGTGGCTGGAGCAGCCGCTCTCGACAGCTGAACTTGGCAAGCCGCCTCGGCTGTTCAGCTGCACGAATACTTCTGCTGACCGCCGTCGGCCTCGTCCCCGCGTCAGTCCGTGCGGAGGTCGCGTCACCGCGGTTCCAGGGGTCCGTGCAAAGATGGTCCTTGCAAAGATTGCCGCCGCCGCGGCCCGCAGAGCTTGCGGCGCGCACGCCCGCTCCTCCCCCGGAGCAAGCCAAGCCCTCGCCCCCCCCGTCCTCCCAGCCCTTGCCCCAGACGACAAGCGTAGAACCCCAGGCTTGCCTCGTCAGGATGGCCTCCATTCCCGGAAACAGGTTGGAGTCTGCCGTTTCGAATGTTTCGAAGGCCGACCCCGCCTGCCGCGTGGACGAGCCGGTCCGCCTCCACGCCCTCGCAATCCGGGGCAGCGCATCGGGACAGACGGTGACCTTCGAGCCGGCGCCGCTGATCAGCTGCGCGATGGCATCGGCCGTCGCAGACTGGCTCGACACCAGCATTCAGCCCTTGGCGCGCGGATATTTCAACCTCAGCCTCGCCGCGATGCGTGTCGGCGGCGGGCAGGAATGCCGGCGACGTAATGGAGCCTCCACCGGACCGATCAGCGAGCATGCGAGCGGTCAGGCCTTGGACATCTTCGCCTTCAAACTCGCGGAAGGCGGCACGTCGGAAACAGTCCTGGTCGAGAAGCCCTCCGGCCTTGTCCAGAACCGCTTCCTCGACGCAGTCCGTCAGTCGGCGTGTGGGGCTTTCATGACGGCGCTGGGGCCCGGCTCCGACGCCGCCCATGCCAATCACCTGCACGTCGACATCCAGACGCGACGTTCGCGCACATCACGTTTTTGCCAGTAGGGGAGATCTAGGCGCCAGTGTCGAAGCGCAGCAGGAAGGACCGGGATTCCGGCGTATCATCAATCCCGTCGCCATCGACAAGCCGCGGAGCGGCGCGCCGCGCCGCCATCACAGCCAGCGCCGCGTCGCAATCAAGTCCGGTCGCCAGCAAATCCTCGAGCTCCCAGAATGGCGGAAGAACCGCCTCGGAGGCCTGGTCGTGGATTGTTGGGATTTCTCCCCGCAGACGACTCACGGACATCGACATTCCCATGCCAAGATAACGAGTCAACGCAACAGGCTAGCTTTGGTTCCCTTACGGCGGAACTGTGGGTTTCTTGGGGCGTTTCGATCGGTCCACCGCCAGGAGCATATGCGATGATTACTGGGCATTCCCGATCCAGCCTTGCCCTCGCCGCCTTCGCAGGCCTGGCATGCCTGACCAGCCCGGCATCGGCCCAGCAGCCGACCGGGCCGTCCACCGGGCGGCTATCCTGCACGCTCAGCAGCCCCCCTGCCGCAACGGTGACGACGCAGAAGCCGATGGAGTGCCGCTTCCGCCCCCGGCGGGGGCCGCTCCAGCAATATACCGGCGTCGTCCGCGGCTTCAGCATGGATCTCGCGTCGATTCGCAGCGCGGCAATGGCCTGGCGCGTCTTCGGTCCGTATGCACGCGCGCCGCTCGGCGCGCTGACGGGTCAGTACAGCGCGTCGGGGACGGGCGCCGGAACAAGCGGACATGTCCTGAACGGGGGGGAGAAAAACCAAGTGACCCTGCAGCCGCTGCCGTTCCAGGGCCATCGGGGCATCAATGTCTCGACGGGCGTGACCGCCCTGGAACTGACGCTCGTGCCTCCCGGCAAGCGGCGCTGAAAGACCGACATTCGATAGGGCGGGAACGCGTTCCCACGACCTGATCAAAACCTCTGGGCAGGCGTGATCCCCCGAAGAATTACTTTTCGCTAACCTTGACCTGGCAAAATTGACTCAAAGTCAACGCTTCTACCCCACGATCGAGATAGAAGCAGGAACATCGGCAATCCCCTGACGTTATCGAGACATCATGGGGTTGCAGAGAGAGAAGCCGCCGGTCGATGGCTGATATCCGCGTTCTGATCGTCGAAGATGACCCGTTCATCGCCATGGACATCGAAAGTGCCGTGGCGGAGCAGCTCGGCGCCGAGGCCGAGCTGATCGTGGTCGTGTCCGTAGCCGAAGCGCGCCGCGCCGCGGCACGAAAATTGTCCTGTGCGCTGCTCGACATCGACGTCGTCGACGGCAAGACCTTCGACGTCGCGCGTGCTCTTCAGGAAGCCGGAACACCCTTCGCTTTCGTCTCGGGATCGGCTCCGAGCGATGTTCCCGCCCCTCTGCGCAGCGAACGCTTCCTGCGCAAGCCGTTCTCGATTCACGAGGTGGCCCGTTTCGTCGTGAATGCGATCGGGGCCCGCGACGAGGCTGCCCAAGGCTAGCGCCAAGCGCTCGATCACCGCACAAACTCAACGCATCAAGGCGAAGGCTGCGAGTTCTCCCGCTTCGGAAACGTCAACGTCACACGCGTCCCGGGCCGTTCGTTCCCCGGGCGCAGCGGCTCGGTCGTCATTGTGGCCCGCATGCTGCGCAGCAGGCTCGCGATCACCGTCTGTCCCAGGCCCTTATTCTCGGCTGCGGCGGGCAGACCGACGCCATCGTCCTCGATCGACATGGTGAGGGCCGGCGCGTCCTCAGCGTCTTCGCGTGCGAAGCGGATCATGACTTTCCCGGGCATACCGTCCGGAAAAGCATGCTTGATCGCGTTGGTGACGAGCTCGTTGACGATGACGACGAAGGAGACGGCATCGCGCCCCGGCAGGCGGATCGAATCCATATCGAGATCGATGGTGATCGGGCGACCTTCCGCCGCCTTGCCGATCTCGGCGAGCAGGTCCTCCATATAGGGGCGCGCGTCGATCTCGTCCGTTTCGATATCGAGGCGCAGTCGCCTCTGGCCGGCCGCGATCGCCTGGATGCGTGACTGCGCCTGAGCCAGCGCGGCCTTCACCGCCGGCTCCCGCGTCTGCCGGCTCTGAACGTTGAGCAACGCCGAGACCATAGCCAGGTTGTTGCCGACACGGTGATTGACGTCGCGCAGCAGCGCCTCGATCCGCAGATGTTCGTTCTCGAGCTGCCTGGTCCGTTCGCTGACGATCTTTTCGAGCTCGGCATTGCTGAGCGCCAGCGCCAGGCTGCGGCGCTGGCGCCGGCGCAGCTGCTGCCAGGCGGCGAACGCCAATCCCGCCAGCGCGATGACGATACCCGTGCTGCCCCAGAGCCGGCGGCGCTCCTCCCGGCGATAGAGAGACAGGAGGCGGACGTTCTCCGTCTGCTGGATCTCCCGCACCGTGTCGCGCAGCCGATCCATCGCGTCGTTGCCGGTGGCATCGCGCACGAGGGCCAGCGCCTCATCGCGGCGCCCTGCCCGCTCGAGCACGATCGTGCGGTCGAGCTCCTCGAATTTAAGGCGCATGTCGTCGCGCAGTTTGGCCACCTGCGCCGTCTGGAGCGGATCGGCATCGACGAGGGCGGCGAGGATATCGAGCTCCGGCCCGGCTGCCGCCCGCCCTTCCGTGAAGGGTTCGAGATAGCTCGCCTGGCCCGTGAGGAGATAGCCGCGCTGGCCGGTCTCGGCATCGCGGAGCCGGCCGAGGAAGCGCTCGGCCCGCTCGCGGATCTCAACGGCATGCGCGGCCGAGTCGGCGGCCTCGCGCGCCTGCTGGTTGATCCACGCAGCCACGACGATCGCCACGGCAACCACGCCGATCGCAATGATCGTGGTCGTCGCCGAGCGAAGCCGCGTGCCGAAGGCCGGGAGGGCCGGAAGCGAAAATCGACTGCGTGTGCTCACTTGGGCAGGCATGCCAGCCTTGTTAAAGGACGCATGCTGATATCCCTATGTAAAATGACACAGGCCGTCCACCGCGGCGGCGCCGAACAGGTCTGTGAGGTCACGCCTCGTCCTTGTCCTTGTCGCCGCCGGCAACGATCTGTCGGCCGAGAATGGCGCCGAGCACGACTACGCCACCGGCGACAGCCATGCGCCAGCTCAGCCTCGGACCGATCAGCTTTGCGGCCAATGGCGCTGCAGCGAGCGCCGCCGCGGCGGTCGGGCGCGGCGGCCGGCGCCGGTTCTTGACGAAAAGCCCGATGCCGAAGGCCAGCAGAGCCGCTGCAAACAGCCCTCCCGCGATCCACAGGCTCGCAGCGATCGCGCCGTAGCGAAGCGCCAGCAGCGTGTGCAGGGCGTTCAGCGCGTAGCCGGCCGCGCAGAGCAGCAGCAAGGCGGCAACACCGAACAGGCCGTAAACGGTGACGTTGCGCTTCACCGCCCCGGAAACCTCCGAAGCGATGAAAGATCCGAGCCCCCCCAGCATGGTCAGCGCGCCGACAGATAGCCGACGAACAGTCCGACCGCAGCCGCCAGGCCGAGGGCGCGCAGCGGGCGCTCGCGGATCTCGTCCTCGATCAACCTCTGCAACTCGGTGGCCTGCTCCTTGGCGACATCGACCATCTTGTCGGTGTCGACGCCGACGGCGCGCAGCCGATCCGTCACGGTCGCCGCGATTTCTTCGGCGCTGCGGGTCAAGGTGTCCTCGAGCGCGCTCGCTTGCCGCGTGGCACGGGCACCGGACTGGCGCATCTCGGCCGCAACATCCTCGGCACCCGCCCCGACTTCGGCCTTGGCGCGCTTGGCGGCCGCGGCCGCCTGACGTTTCGCGGATGTCGTTGTTGCCATGGCGATCGGTTCCTGTCGCTTTCCTGAAAGGGGATGGTGCCGGGGCGGCTGCGCCGCCGCAAGAGGCCCCGCCGCTGTCGCAACGCGCCCGGCTGCGGTTCTGTTCCGGCTAGGCCGCCTGGGCTTCCTGCGCCTCCTCGACGTCAGCCTTGGCCTTCTCGCGGCGATAGCGGGCGAATTCCTCCTGCGCCACCATGGCGACGATCACGATCGGCGTCGAGAGTACCGCTCCGATCGGCCCCCAAAGCCAGAGCCAGAAGATGAAGGCGATGAAGACGAGGAAGGGGGAGATCGTCAGCCGATTGCCGACGAAGACCGGCGTCACGGCATTCCCTTCGACGAGATGGAGGGCGTAGTAGGCCGCGGCCGGCCAGAGCGCGGAGAGAAGTGACGGCGCATCCAGGAGCGCGCCCGCCAGCAGCAGAACGGCGACGATCGCCGGACCGATGAAGGCGAGATAGTTGAGCAGGAAGGCGAGCGCACCCCAGAAAACCGGGAAAGGCAACCCTGCCAGCCAGGCAATGGCCATGGTCAGCACGCCCATCCCGAGATTGATCACTGTCACCAAAGCGAAGTAGCGCGCCACCCGGGTCTCGATCTCCTCGAAGAATGAGCCGGCGGATCGGCGCGCACCGCGGCCGAGGCAGAGCCTGAGGATCCGGGCCTTGAGGTGACGCCGTGTCGCCAGCCAGAAATAGACGGTGGCGACAAAGATCAGCATGCCGCCTGCCGCCGCCGAGGACGTCAGGGCGATATCGAAGAGCGGGTTGCCCTGGGAGACGCTGAGCTCGGCGCCCTTGCCCGTCATCGCGGCGATGCCGCGCTTGAACTCGTCCATGAAGGCGAAGACGCCTGCGAGCTTGGTCTGGAGGGCCGCCATCATCGCGGGGGCCTGATCGCTCCAGCCTGCGACCGGCACGGCAAGGATCGCGACCGCTCCGAGCAGCAGGCCAATGAAGAACAGAACCACGAGCGCCGATGCCGCCTGCTGCGGCACGCCATAGCGAACGAGCCCGTCGACCAGCGGGCCGAGCACCAGCCCGAAGATGACGCCTGCCATGACCGGCATGGCGATGACCTTGGTCAGCGCGAGCGAGGCCGTCGCCAGGATGACGAAGATGCCGACAATGGCGTAGCGGACGATGAGATCATGCTCGTAAGCCGTGACCTCCGCGCTTTCCTCCACCGGTTCCGGTTCCGCAATGTAGCGCGGAAACGGCCGCCAGGCCGATGAGCTGAGCATGTTCCTGCTTCCAACGCGTTAGAGCGCGCGCCCCCTGGCGCGTCGGAAGCGTCAACGCGGGACGGATCGGCCCGGTTCCCGGCGGCTCAGTGCGCCTCGTCCCAGTTGTCGGCGGCGCGGGCCTCGACGGCGAGGGGCACCCTGAGCTGCACGGCCGGGTGCGGGGCGTCGACCATCACCTTCTCGATGATCGGCAGGGTCCTTGCGACCTCCTCCTCCGGCACCTCGAAGACGAGTTCGTCATGGACCTGCAACAGCATCCGAGCATTGAGCCGGTTGGCGGCCAGAGCATTGTCCATGCGGGTCATCGCCCGGCGGATGATGTCGGCGGCCGAGCCCTGGATCGGGGCGTTGATCGCCTGGCGCTCGACGAAGGCGCGCTCCGACGGGTTCTTCGAGGAAACCGCCGGGAAATGGCAGACCCGGCCAAAGATCGTCGTGACCTGGCCGTGGGCGCGCACATGGGTCTTGGTCTGGTCCATGTAGTCGCGGATGCCGGGGAAGCGCTCGAAATATTTGCGGATATAGGCGCTCGCCTCCTCGCGGCCGATGCCGAGCTGGTTGGCGAGGCCGAAGGCCGAGATGCCGTAGATGATGCCGAAATTGATCGCCTTGGCGCGGCGGCGCACCTCGCTCGGCATGCCCTGCACGGGCACGCCGAACATTTCGGAGGCCGTCATCGCGTGGATGTCGATGCCATCCGCGAAGGCCTGCCGGAGCTGCGGAATCTCGGCGATATGGGCGAGCAGGCGCAATTCGATCTGGCTGTAGTCGGCCGAGACGAGCTTATAGCCCTTCTCGGGCACGAAGGCCGTTCTGATCTTGCGGCCCGCTTCCGTGCGGATCGGGATGTTCTGCAGATTGGGCTCGGAGGAGGAGAGCCGGCCCGTCGTCGTCGCCGCCAGCGCATAGGAGGTGTGGACCCGGCTGGTCTGCGGGTTCACATAGCCCGGCAGCGAATCCGTATAGGTCGATTTAAGCTTGGCGAGCTGGCGCCACTCCAGAATCTTGGAGGGCAGCGCGTGGCCCTGCTCGGCGAGGTCCTCCAGCACGCCGGCGCCCGTCGCCCATTGGCCGGTCGCGGTCTTCTTGGCGCCTGCCAGCCCCATCTTGCCGAACAGGATGTCACCAAGCTGCTTGGGACTGCCGATGGTGAACTTCTCGCCGGCAAGCTCGTAGATCTCGTCCTCGAGCCGCGCCAGCCCCTGCGCGAAATCGCCTGAGAGGCGCGACAGGATCTGCCGGTCGATGGCGATGCCGCGCGTTTCCATGGCGGCGAGCACGGCGACCATCGGCCGCTCCAGCACCTCGTAGACCGCGGTCTTCTTCTCGGCGGCCAGCCGCGGCTTCAGCGCGAGCCAGAGGCGCAGCGTGACATCGGCATCCTCGGCGGCATAGTCGGTCGCCTTGTCGAGCGGCACCTTGTCAAAGGTCACCTGCGATTTGCCGCTGCCGGCCACCTGTGCATAGGGGATCGTCTCGTGGCCGAGATGCAGCTCCGAGAGCTTGTCCATGCCGTGGCTGTTGGTGCCGGCATCGAGCGCATAGGAAATCAGCATCGTGTCCTCGATCGGGGACACGGAGAGCCCGTGGCGCTCCAGCACCAGTAGATCGTATTTCAGATTCTGGCCGATCTTGAGCACGCCCTTGTCGGCAAGCAGGGGCTTCAAGGCCGCGACGGCTTGCGCCAGCGGGATCTGCTCCGGCAGCAAGCCCTCGTCGAAGAGGCCGCCATCCCCGGCACGGTGCTGAAGTGGGATGTAGCAGGCGCGGCCGGGAGCAACCGCCAGCGAGATGCCGACGAGATCGGCCTGCATCGCGTCGAGCGAATTCGTCTCGGTATCGAGAGCGACATGGCCGGCCTCATAGGCCCAGCCGATCCAGCGTTCGAGATCGGCGAGCGTGCGCAGGCATTCGTATTTGGAGCGGTCGATCTTGGCCGCGATCGCCTCGTTCTTGCGGGACGCGGCCAGATCGGCTGGCTTCATCCAGCCGGCCTCGCCACCGCTGGCCTCCAGCGCAGTCGCAGCCGGCGACGGCGCAGCGGGGCCGGTGGCAGAGACGGCGTCCTCTATGGCATCGGCGCCGGCATAGAGCGCCTTGAGCTCGGCCGCGCGCGAGCCGCCCGGCGCCAGCGCGGGATCGGGGTCGATCGCGCCGACATCGGCCTCATAGGCCTCGGCGACGCGCTTGGTGATGGTGGTGAATTCCATCGCCTTGAGGAAGGCGACGAGCTTCGCCGGGTCCGGCTGTTCGAGCGTCAGGTGTTCCAGCGGCGTCTCGACCTTCACATCGTCGACCAGCGTGACGAGCTTGTGCGAGATGCGGACCTTCTCGATCACTTCCGGATTGGTCAGCGTCTCCCGGCGCTTCGGCTGCTTGATCTCGCCGGCCCGCGCCAGCAGGGTTTCGAGATCGCCATATTCCCCGATGAGCTGCGCGGCCGTCTTGATGCCGATGCCCGGCGCGCCCGGCACATTGTCGGTGGCATCGCCCGCGAGCGCCTGCACATGCGTGACCTTATCCGGCGTGACACCGAAATACTCGACCACCTCCGGCTCGCCGATGCGGCGCTCGGCCCGGAAGCCGGCACCCTTCTTCTGGTCGCCGGAGGCGGGGTCGTACATCGCGACACCCGGCCCAACGAGCTGCATCAGGTCCTTGTCGGCGGAAACGATCAGCACCTCGGCACCGGCCTCGCGGGCCTGACGGGCATAGGTCGCGATCAGGTCGTCGGCCTCGTAGACATCCTGCTCGACCGGGATGAGACCGAAGGCGCGGACCGCCTCGCGCATCAGCGGGAATTGCGGGATGAGATCGGCCGGCGGCTCGGAGCGGTTGCCCTTATAGGCGGGGTAGATCGCCTTGCGGAACGAGTTCTCCGACTTGTCGAAGACGATGGCGAGATGAGTCGGCCTGACGCCGAGCACGCCTTCACGCACGAACTGGAAGAGCTTGGTGGCAAAGAGCCGGACCGCGCCGGAGGGCAGACCGTCCGAGCGGGCGTTGTATTTCCGGTCCTGGTTGATCGACTGGAAATAGGCCCGGAAGATGAAGTTCGAGCCGTCGACCAGAAAGAGGTGGTCGCCGGGCTTCAGGGCGGGGGCGGTCGTGGCTGCATCGCTCATGGCGCGGACCATAAGCGGGCGCAGGCAGCGGGTCCATTGCGATGGCGGCGCGACGTGCAAGAAGCTGTCAGGAATGGCGGCGCCCAAGCCGTCATGCTCGGGCTTGACCCCAACATCTCCTTCACCGGTGCACGCTTGTTCCGTCATTCTCGGGTCCGCGCGATGCGCGGCCCGAGAATGACGGCAAGCTACTTCACGATCGCATCGATCTCCGCCAATTCCTCGGCGCTCAGCGCCCAGTCGGCCGCTTTGACGTTGGCCGCGACCTGCTCGGGCTTGGTCGCGCCGGCGATGACGCTGGAGACGACCGGCTGCGCGGCGAGCCAGGAGAAGGCGAGCTCGACGAGGCTGTGGCCGCGCGCCTCGGCGAAGGCAGTCAAACCCTCGATCCTGCGCCAGTTATCCTCGCTGAAGATCTCGCCGGCACGCTGCGGCAGCTTGGTCAGGCGTGCGCCTTCCGGCATCGCCGCGCCGCGCTTGTACTTGCCGGTCAGTGCGCCATTGGCGAGCGGGAAATAGGGCAGGAGCCCCATGCCATAATGGGCAATGGCCGGGATCAGGTCCCTTTCGGCGCCACGCTTCAGCAGGCTGTACTCGTCCTGCGCCGAGGCGAAGCCGGGAATGCCGAGATCGCGCGCCGTCCATTGCGCATCGGCAACCTGCCAGGCGACGACGTTCGAGCAGCCGACATAGCGGACCTTGCCCTGGCGGATGAGGTCCTCGAGCGCGCGCAGCGTCTCCTCGATCGGGGTCAGCGGATCGGGCCGGTGGAGCTGGTAGAGATCGATCCAGTCGGTCTTGAGGCGGCGCAGCGAATCCTCGACGGCTTTCATGATGTAGCCGCGCGAACCGCCCTTCTTCACGCCCTCGGCATCCATCTCCATGCCGAACTTGGTCGCCAGCACAATCTGCTTGCGCCTTGCGCCGAGCACCTCGCCCAGCGCCGTCTCCGAGCCGCCGCGCTCACCGTAGACGTCGGCGGTGTCGAACAGGGTGATGCCGTGCTCGATCGCAGCATCGACCACCTTGCGGGTCGCGTCGAGATCGATGCGCCCGCCGAAATTGTTGCAGCCGAGCCCGACGAGCGAGACGCGCAGGCCCGAGCGGCCGAGATTGCGGAATTGCATGGCAGTGATCCTCCTCCGGAAGGCGCACACAGGATCAGAGCCGGGACAGGCCGACAAGCGCAGCCGCCGTTACCCAGGCACTGCGCCGCGCGCAGAACGGAGACTTCCATGCCGACCCGCCTCCGGTTTCCCGTGGGGCATTTGACCCAGCGCAAGGCGCAGGCACAATGATCCGGCAAACGTGTGCCGGACATTGCCCAACAACCGGAGATTTCGATGGCCCCGTCGATCAAGAGCGTCTTCACCGCCTATACCGAGGAAGGTCTGGGCGAGCACGACACCGCGTTGGGCTATGCCCTGTCGCTCGCCGAGCAGGCCGGCGCGCATCTGTCGATCCAGGCGGCGGCGATGCGCTACGCCGTTCCGGCCTCGTTCGTCGGAGACTTTGGCGCCAGCTTCGTCAACGTCGAGAACCGCCGCATCAGCGCGCTCGCCGAGCGCTTCGCCGAGCACGCCAAGACCAGCGCCGGCCTCGCGGGCGTAACCAGCACCATCGAGACGCCACAACTGGTCTATGCCGAGCTCGCCGACCGGCTCGTCAGCGAAGCCCGCGTCCACGACCTTACCGTGCTCGATGTCGAGAAGGACGCGGCAGAGCGCGACCGGGGCCTGATCGAAGCCGCCCTGTTCGACAGCGGCCGGCCAGTGATCATCGTGCCGCCAGGTGCCGAAGCCTTTGCCGCCAAGCGCATCCTGATCGCCTGGGACGGCAGTGCGGGCGCCGCGCGCGCGGTCGCAGAAGTCCGGCCGTTCCTGAAAGGTGCCGAGGTCGAGATTCTCTCCGTCACCGGCGAGAAGGATCTGTCGCGCTTCGTCGCGGGAACGGAGCTGGCGCCGCATCTGGCGCGCCACGGCGCGTCCGTGACCGTTCGGAACGTCGCGGTGAGCGGAAAGAACGATGTGGCCGAGACGATCCGGCAGGCGGCAGCGGATTTCCGCGCCGATCTGATCGTCTGCGGCGCCTACAAGCATTCGCGACTGCGCGAATGGCTGCTCGGCGGTGTCACGCAGTCGCTGCTGAAGTCCACGCCGCTGCCGCTCTTGATGAGCCGCTGAACCGGGCCGAAATGAAAAGGGCCGCCAATATGGCGGCCCAATTCCTCAAGCCACTTCGGCCTTCTGCTTCTGCGAGCGCTTGCGCTCGTTCGGATCGAGGATCGCCTTGCGCAGGCGGATCGACTTCGGCGTGACCTCGACGAGCTCGTCGTCGTCGATCCAGGCCAGCGAACGCTCCAGCGTCATGCGGATCGGCGGCGTCAGGCGGACCGCCTCATCCTTCGACGTCGTGCGGATGTTGGTGAGCTTCTTGCCCTTGAGCACGTTCACCTCGAGATCGTTCTCGCGGGTGTGCTCGCCGACGATCATGCCCTGATAGACCTTCCAGCCGGGCTCGATCATCATCGGGCCGCGATCCTCGAGGTTCCACAGCGCGTAGGCGACAGCCTCGCCGGTCTCCATCGCGATCAGCACGCCGTTGCGGCGCCCGCCGATCTCGCCCTTATAGGGCAGGTAGTCGTGGAACAGCCGGTTCATGATCGCGGTGCCGCGCGTGTCGGTCAGCAGTTCGCCCTGGTAGCCGATCAGGCCACGGGTCGGGGCGTGGAACACGAGACGCAGGCGATTGCCGCCCGACGGGCGCATCTCCAGCATGTCGGCCTTGCGCTCCGACATCTTCTGCACGACGACGCCGGAATGCTCCTCGTCGACGTCGATCACGACCTCTTCGATCGGCTCGAGCAGCTGGCCGTCCTCGCCACGCTTCAGCACCACGCGGGGACGCGAGACGCCGAGCTCGAAGCCCTCGCGGCGCATCGTCTCGATCAGGATCGCGAGCTGCAATTCACCGCGGCCGGAGACGATGTAGCTGTCCTTGTCGGAGGCTTCCTCGATCTTCAGCGCCACGTTGCCCTCGGCCTCCTTGAACAGGCGGTCGCGGATGACGCGGGTCGTGACCTTATCGCCCTCGGTGCCGGCGAGCGGGGAATCGTTGACCATGAAGGTCATCGACACCGTCGGCGGATCGATCGGCTGCGCCTTGATCGGGGTCTCGACCGAGGGGTCGCAGAAGGTATCGGCGACGGAACCCTTCACCAGGCCCGCGATCGAGACGATGTCGCCGGCGACGGCCTCCTCGATCGGCTGGCGCTCCAGCCCGCGGAAGGCGAGGATCTTCGAGATGCGGCCGGTCTCGACGACCGAGCCGTCGCCGGAGAGCACCTTGACGGTCTGGTTCGGCTTCGCCGTGCCCGAGGTCACGCGGCCGGTGATGATGCGGCCGAGATAGGGGTTGGCCTCCAGCAGCGTGCCGATCATGCGGAACGGGCCTTCCTCGACGGTCGGCTCCGGCACATGGGAGAGGATGAGGTCGTACATCGGCGCGAGGCCGTTGTCCTGCGGGCCCTCCGGCGAATGGGCCATCCAGCCCTGCTTGCCCGAACCGTAGAGGATCGGGAAGTCGAGCTGCTCGTCGGTGGCGTCGAGCGCGGCGAAGAGATCGAAGACCTCGTTGATGACTTCGGTGACGCGGGCGTCGGGCTTGTCGACCTTGTTGATCGCCACGATCGGGCGAAGGCCGAGCTTCAGCGCCTTCGAGACCACGAACTTGGTCTGCGGCATCGGGCCTTCGGCCGCATCGACCAGCACGATGGCGGAGTCGACCATGTTCAGGATGCGCTCGACCTCGCCGCCGAAATCGGCGTGGCCGGGCGTGTCGACGATGTTGATGCGCGTATCCTTCCAGACAACCGAGGTCGCCTTGGCCAGGATGGTGATGCCGCGCTCCTTCTCCAGGTCGTTCGAATCCATCACGCGCTCGATGACGCGCTGATTGTCGCGATAGGTGCCGGACTGCTGCAGCAGCTTGTCGACGAGCGTGGTTTTGCCGTGGTCGACGTGCGCGATGATGGCGATGTTGCGCATGGACATGCGGATAGGGCCTTGCTTTCAAGGCCACGAGCCGGTCAGGTTCGAAGCCCTGCCGGCGCAGCCAGTTTCACGTGAATCCGGAATTCGTTGCGCTGCACATAAACGCTGGAAGGCGTTTCGGCAACCGTTGAGGCTGCCGAAAGGTGAGCATGCTCAGACTTCGGCCAGTGCCCGCTGCCGCTCGGCAACGGCCCGCCCGACCTGATCGATGGCAAGCCGGTAGGCGGCCAGAGCGGCGGTATCGAGGTCGCCCTTGGCATAGTCGGCGAGAACGCGGGTCAGAATCTGGTCCGCCTCGCGCCCGAGCCGGGCGAGTTCCGCCTCGTCCTCGCAGGAGCGGATCACGGTGAGCAACTCCAATAGCTCGTCGAGGCCGGACATGGCGCGGCGGCGCCGGTTGGCGCTGTCGCGGCTGAGCAGCGCGGCGCCGCCCGTGCCGACCGCCGACAGGGCCATCGCACCGATATAGAACCAGTCGCCGTAACGATCGAAAAAGGTCTCCTGCTCGCCGTCGATATAGGCTGCGGCGCCCGAATGGACCGGCAGCGGCGCGTCCTTGTCGGTCGAGGGAGTTTCCAGCGCCTGCACCGCCGGCACCTCCCCCGCGAGCGTCAACCTCAGACCGAGGACGTCCTTGGTCAGGTCCCCGACCAGATTGTCGTCGAGGCTTTGCGCGGCGACGAGGCGCGAGGTGATCGAGATCGTCTGCAGGCCCTCGGCCGGTCGGGGCGGGTCGCCGCCCAGCGCGCCGCGGACGATCTCACCGGATTCGATCGCGCGATAGTGAGCCGCCAGCGCGTCGGCCTCGCGGATTGGGATCAGGACCGGGTCCTCGCCCCAGGCGGTCCGCAGGCGGCGCAGGCCTTCATTGTTGGTGTGCGAGCCGACGGCATTGATCGAGAAAAACACCTCGATGCGCCCCTCCTTCGCCGCCGGGATCACCTCGTCGGGCGCCAGAGCGACGATCTCGACATCCTCGGGCCGCACCTCGTACTGCGTCAGGACGCGCTTGAGCAGGGTGAGATTTCCCGGCGGGTTGCGGATCACGCCGACCTTGCGGCCGCGCAGATCGGCAATGCGGGCGATGGCGCTCTCTTTGGTCGTGATGAAGAAGGGAAAGGTCCGCCGGGTGATCAGAACCGTGTCTGCGGTGGAGGGCATGGCGATGTCGGCCCGCAGCATGGCAAGATCGGCCTGTCCGGCATCGATTTTCTTCGCACTGTCCTCGGAGCCTTCCGTCAGGATGAGGCGCAGGCGGATGGCGGCCTTGTCGCGGTTGAGGCCCTGGACGAAGGCCGCCGCCATGCGCGCATCCTCGGAGCCGAGGGGGCCGACAGCCAGACGCAGCGTGTGCGGCTGGCTGACATAGTAAAACCCCGCGGCAGCGAGGCCGGACATGGCGAGCAATGCCGCCAGAACCGCCAGACCGCGCCTGCCCATGCCCAGCCGGACCAATCCGTGCCCCCTTCGTCGCCCCGTTCAGCATGACTTCCTTCGCCATCATGTCGCAAGTACGGCATGCACCGGCGAACGGACCATGCTAAAGGCTCGGCCATGTCGATTGGCTCCCCGTTCCTGGTCAAGATCTGCGGTCTCTCAACCCCCGAGACCATGCGTGCCGCGCTCGATGCCGGCGCGGACATGATCGGGCTCAACTTTCACCCGAAGAGCCCGCGCTTCGTCACGCCCGAGCGCGCCGCCGAGTTGGCCGACATGGCACGCGGCAAGGCCGAGATCGTCGCGCTGGTCGTGGACTGGGACTTGCAGCGCGCCGCCGAACTGGCCCGGTTCCTGAAGCCCGACTGGCTGCAGCTTCATGGCTCCGAGCCGCCGGAACTGGTCTCAGCCATCGCTGCAACGAGCGGCAGGCCCGTGATGAAGGCGCTCGGCATCGCCGAAATCGGCGATCTCGCAGCCATCGCGGCCTATCGCGACGTGGCCGGCCGCATCCTGCTCGACGCCAAGCCGCCGAAGGACGCGGCCTATCCCGGCGGCCACGGCCGGCCCTTCGACTGGACGCTGCTCGCCGATCTCGACCCCGGCTTTCCCTTCATGCTATCGGGCGGGCTCGATCCGGCGAATGTCGCGGACGCTATTCGTATCGCCCGGCCGGCGGCTGTCGACGTCTCCTCGGGTGTGGAAAGCGCGCCGGGGGTCAAGGACCCGCAACGGATCGCGGAATTTATCGCGGCGGCCCGCAAGGCCGCCGCGGCAGTACAGGAAGGCTCGAGCGCATGAACGCCCCCTCCAACCCCAACAGCTACCGCAACGGCCCCGACGAGAACGGCCGCTTCGGCCTATTCGGCGGCCGCTTCGTCGCGGAGACGCTGATGCCGCTCATCCTCGAGCTGGAACAGGCCTACAACGCAGCCAAGGCCGATCCGGCCTATCACGCCGAGATGACGGACGGGCTGAAGCATTATGTCGGCCGGCCCTCGCCGCTCTATTTCGCCGAACGACTGACCGAGCATTTTCGGAGTCAGTCGACGGCCTCCGGCCTATTGGGCGCCAAGATCTACCTGAAGCGCGAGGAGCTGAACCATACCGGCTCCCACAAGGTGAACAACGTGCTCGGCCAGATCCTGCTGGCGCGGCGCATGGGCAAGAAGCGCATCATCGCCGAGACCGGCGCCGGCCAGCATGGTGTCGCCACCGCGACGCTTTGCGCCCGCTACGGCCTGGAATGCATCGTCTATATGGGCGCGGTCGATGTCGCCCGGCAGGCTCCCAACGTCTTCCGCATGCAAATGCTCGGCGCCACCGTCGTTCCGGTCGAATCCGGCACCAAGACGCTGAAGGACGCGATGAACGAGGCGCTGCGCGACTGGGTGACCAATGTCGCGACGACGTTCTACTGCATCGGCACGGTCGCGGGCCCTCATCCCTACCCGGCGATGGTGCGCGACTTCCAGTCGATCATCGGCAAGGAGACCCGCGAGCAGATGCAGGAGGCCGAAGGCCGCCTGCCGGATTCGCTGATCGCCTGCATCGGCGGCGGCTCCAATGCGATGGGGCTGTTCCACCCCTTCCTCGACGACGCCTCCGTCGAGATCTACGGCGTCGAGGCCGCCGGCCACGGCATCCCGAGCGGCCTGCATGCGGCCTCGCTCACCGGCGGGCGCCCCGGCGTGCTGCACGGCAACCGCACCTTCCTGCTGATGGATGATGACGGGCAGATCAAGGACGCCCACTCGATCTCGGCCGGGCTCGATTATCCCGGCATCGGCCCCGAGCATTCCTGGCTGCACGATGTCGGCCGGGTGAAGTACCTCTCGGCCACCGACGAGGAGGCGCTGGAGGCGTTCCAGCTAATCTCCAGGTTGGAGGGTATTATTCCAGCGTTGGAGTCGGCGCATGCCCTCGCCCGCGTCGCCGAGCTTGCCCCGCAGAAGCCGAAGGACCATCTGATGGTGGTCAATCTCTCTGGCCGCGGCGACAAGGATATCCCGCAGGTCGCGGAGTTCCTCGCGGGACGCTGATCGTCGCCTCGCACGCCCAAAGTTCTTGCCTCGCGGCTCTCGACTCCCGGTATATAATCGGCAACCATGAGTTGTTCCGATGCGTTCGCACCGGAACTGCTGCATGAGGCGGGACCGGGCCGGTGGGGGACAGCGGTAGCGACAGCTGTTCGATCGATCCCGGACTCGCGACTGCGGGTTTGCCGGTCGAAATTGCTTTTCTCGCGCGGCACGGCGTAGCCCCTGCCGCGCTGACGCGGGCGGCCGAGCGCGCCATGCGCAACCGCACCGATCCCGCGCGCGAGGCCATGGCGCTCGGCCTGGTCGACGAAGTCGGTTTCTACCGGGCGTTGGCTGCCGAGATGGGCCTACCATTCCGATCCACTCCCCCGCCGCTGCTGCCGGGTGGCCGATATGGCGCGATCCTGCGCCAGGGCATCGCGCCCACGGGGGAAGGGGCCGCGCTCCGCTTCGTACTCGCGCCGGAAGGGCCGGCGCTGCGTCGAATGCTCGAAGGCGGCCCGCGACGGCGCGCGGATATCGCGGTGACAACGCCGCGCCGCTTCGCCGAGGCCTTGCGCCGTTCCAATGCCGCCGAACTGGCGCGCCATGCCGCTGGGCTCGACGAGACCGGGCTCCTCCGCGACAGCGCCCGCACCGGCGCCGGCCGCGGCCAGGTGATCGCCACGGGCATCGGTCTCACTGCGGCGGCGATCGGCGGCATCTTCGCGCCGCTCGAAACGTTCTTTGCGCTCGCCCTGCTGCTCGGCCCGCTCTTTCTCGGCCTCATCATGCTGCGCCTCGCGACTACGATCGAACGCACCACGCCCGATCTCTGGCAAAGCCATCGGTGGCGCGTCGACGATGCGCGCCTGCCGGTCTACACGGTCGCCGTGCCGATGTACCGCGAGGAGGCGGTTCTGCGGCAATTGACCGATGCGCTCTGCGCCCTCGACTATCCGCCAGCCAAGCTCGATATCCGCCTGCTGATCGAGGCCGACGATGCGGGCATGCGCACCGCGCTCGCAAAGATGGCGCTGCCGCCGCACTTCACCGTGATGGTCGTGCCGCCGGGCGTGCCGCGCACGAAGCCGCGGGCGCTCAATCTCGCGCTGCTCGAAGCCCGCGGTTCGCTGTTCACCATCTTCGACGCCGAGGACATCCCGGACCGGCAGCAGTTGCGCATGGCGGCAGCACGCTTCCTTGGCGCGCCACCTGAACTTGCCTGCCTGCAGGCCAGGCTCGTGATCGACCACGCCGAGGAAGGCACTCTCCCTGGCCTTTTCGCCCTCGAATATGCCGGGCTCTTCGAGGTGCTCAACCCCGGCCTGTTGCTGTTCCAGCTGCCGATCATGCTGGGCGGCACCTCGAACCATTTCCGAACCGAGGTGTTGCGCAAAGTCGGCGGCTGGGACGCCTGGAACGTCACGGAAGATGCCGATCTCGGCCTGCGGCTGGTGCGTGCGGGCTATCGCATCTGCGATCTGCCCTCGACGACGCGTGAGGAGGCGCCCCTGACGATCCTGGCCTGGCTCAAGCAACGCTCGCGCTGGATCAAGGGTTACATGCAGACCCTGGTGACGCATTCGCGCAACCCGCTCGCGCTGCTGCGAGAGGCCGGTTTGAGCGCCAGCTTTGCCTTCCTGTCGCTGACTTTCGGCACGATCGCGACAGCGCTGGGCTATCCGGTCTTCGCCCTCGCCGCGCTGCTCGCCTACTGGGATGGTTCGCTGTTCGCGCCGGTCGGCACGTTCGCGACCGTCACCTCGACAATCGCCCTCTGCGTCTGGCTTCTCGGAAGCGTCGCACTTTTCGCGCCCCCGGCGGTCGGCGCGCTGCGCAGGGGCTCGCCCGGCCTGCTCCTGCTGCTGCCGCTGCTGCCGCTCTATTACGCGTTGGTCTCGGTCGCCGCGTGGATGGCGCTCTACGAGTACTTCAATCGCCGCTTCGTCTGGAACAAGACCGAGCACGGTCTGGCGCGCCGGCGCGCGCCCGTCGAGGCGCCGGCTACGAGTGACGCAGCCATTCCGCTGCAGCCTGTGCCGGAGTCTGCTCGATATTGAACGCGCCGATGAAGCTGCCGTCCTTGCCCATCAGATAGACCAGTGCGGTGTGGTCCATCGTGTAGTCGCCATCCTTCAGCGGCACCTTCTTGGCATAGGCGCGGTAGGCCTTGACCACGGCGTCGATCGCCGGCCGGTCGCCACTCAGGCCAATGATGCGGGAATCGAAGGAGCCGAGATAGCTCTTCATGGTTTCCGGCGTGTCGCGCTCCGGGTCGACGGTGATGAACAGCGCCTTGAGCCTCTTGGCCTTGTCGCTCTCGCCAGCGGCCCGCAGCGCCTCGGATATCTCGAAGAGCTTGGTCGGGCAGACATCCGGGCAATGGGTGAAGCCGAAGAAGACCAGGAACGGCGAACCCTTCAGATCCGTGTCCGAAAGCGGCGTGCCGTCCTGCGTCGTCAGCGTGAAGGGGCCGCCGACGCTCGCGGTGCCGCTCCCCCCGCCCTGGCGACCAGGCGCGAAGGTCAGGATCGCAGCCGCGGCCAGCGCGAGCGCGCCGGCAAGGAACACGACGAGAGGCAGGACGATACGGCGGTTCACGAAGAGCTTCCCGGAAGAGCGGACATCAAGCCGCTAGAAACACGCGACGATGGCGGCGATGAGCCCGTCGGTGAAGAGCCGGTCCCCCTCGCGCCACCATAGCAGCAGGCCCGCCAGCAACAGCCCGAAGAAGCCGCCGCCGAGCAACAGAAGCCCGTTGCGGCTCGAAGAGCCCGCCCCGGCTTGCGCTGTCGGATCCACCTGCACCATTCCGCCACCCTATCGCCAGCCGGCGCCGCCCGAAAGCGGGCGGCGTGACGCAGGGGCTCACAATGCGGCGATGCGGCCATGCGCAAGGCACAGCCCGGGCTGGCCGCCGCACGACGACGCGGCTAGGGCTCCGCCCCCCGGCTTACTTCACGGGGAAGGTCAACGGCGAATAGTCGGTGACCGGACGCTTGATCCAGTCATTGCCCGGTGCCGCAGCTTCCGTCCGCTTCTGGGCTTCGTGGAGGCGCAAAGCCGCCGCGGGATAGTCCATGGTCAGGACGGTGCCGTCGCGCACGACAAGCTTCCCGTCGACATAGACGCGGTCGACAGCGCGCTCGGCAGCGGCATAGACCATGCTGCGAACGGGGTCGCGGTGCGGCTGCATCATCGGGTGCCTGAGATCGACCATGACGAGGTCGGCCTTGCAGCCGGCTTCAAGCCGGCCGATGTCGTCGCGGCCGAGCGCGGCGGCGCCGGCCGTGGTTGCGGCCTCGAAGATGTCGGTGGTGGTGAGCGTGCGCGGGTTCTCCGCCATCAGCCGGGCGACATAGCCGACATGGCGCATCTCCTCGAGCATGTTATGCGGATAGGTGTCGGTGCCCAGGCCGATCCGGACGCCGGCGCGGCGATAACGCCCGAAATCATCGAGCGCGATGCCGCGACGCATGAAGACCGTCGGGCAATGGGCCACCATCGTGTCGGTCTCGGCCAGCAGCGCGAGGTCGCGGCGGCTGTGCCAGCCGAGGCGCGGGTAGTCGTCGAGGAAGATGCCGTGGCCGACGATGCTGGTCGCGCCGAGGACGCCGAGCTTCTCCAGCCACTGGATCGGCGTCACGCCATGGCGGCGGGTGATCTCGTGGAACTCGACCGTCGACTGGGCGGCGTGGATCTGCCAGGGCAGGCCGCGACGCCTGGCTTCGGCGTAGCTGTCCTTGATCAGGCCCTCGCTGCAGGTGTCGATCTGGGCGGGGCAGACCATGCCAAAGAGCCGGCCGGACGGGTGCTTCTGGGCCTGCTCGATGACCTCGAAGGCGGTCGCCATGGCAGCGGCACCGGCCTTCTCGTCCCATTCGTATTCCACGACATGGCCGTTCTTAGTGTACCAGCGGGCCGAGCGGAACATCGGCGAGACGCAGACGCGCAGGCCGCTATCGGCGGCGAGATCGAGCCAGCCGGGATGGGCGACCGAGAGATCGGCAAGCGTGGTAACGCCGGAGAGCAACAGTTCGGAATAGGCGACCTGCACGCAGTCCGGCACCGCCTCGGCATCGGGCCGCAGGATCGGCATGAACTCGTAGAGCGAGGAATTGTAGAGCGCGGGCGAGCCGAGCTCGTCGAGGAAGCCCTTGTTGAGCGCCTCGCTCGAGGGGTGCGAATGAATGTTGACAAGGCCGGGCATGACCATGCGCCCGTCGCCGTCGACGGTCTCGTCGGCCTGCCCCTCATAGCGGGCGCCGACATAGCGCAGCGTGCCATCCTCGAAGGCGACGTCGGCTCCGCGCAGATAGACATGCCGGGAGGCTTCCGCATCCCAGGCGACAACGATTTCGGCGTTCTTGATGACCGTGATCGTCATGATGTTCCCTCCTCAGAGCATTCCCGCGCCGCTTCGAAGCGTTGAAATTCTCTATCCCTTTGTTTTGACGCATTTTCTTCACGCGAACCGGTAGCCACTTCGCTCGAAAATGCTTCTCCAGCCAGACGTCGAAAAGGCGCCGCGCGGCCGGGGCCACGCGGCGCGGAGGAAGCTTAGCGCTTCAGCTTGATATCCAGCCCCTTGTAGAGGCCGGCGCCGTAGATGCCGTGGGCGCGCACGCCCTCGACCCGGTCACCCGCGACCACCCAGAGCGGCTGCGAGGCGAGCGGCACCCAGACATTCGCCTCGGTGAGCTGGTTCTGCACGGCGCCGATCGCCTGCTTGCGCTTGTCCGCATCGACGGCTGTAGCCGCCGCCTTGAGCAGCTCGTCGGTCT
Organism: Allobosea sp. TAF32; assembly: GCF_052113585.1. Taxonomy (NCBI): domain Bacteria; kingdom Pseudomonadati; phylum Pseudomonadota; class Alphaproteobacteria; order Hyphomicrobiales; family Alloboseaceae; genus Allobosea; species Allobosea sp. TAF32. The sequence continues at coordinate 794,064 of NZ_JBFRDM010000001.1, forward strand.
TCGCGTCCTTCCAGTTCATCCGGTTCGGCGTCGGTGCCTGCCGGCTGGCGAAGTAGAGGTTCAGCGCCTCGGTGGCCGTCACATAGGGGTAGGACATGTAGAAGGCATCGAACTCCTGCGTCGCGAGCTTGCCCCAGGCGACGGTGGCGTCCCAAAGCTGGATCTTCAGGTCGATGCCGACCTTGCGCAGATCGGCCTGCATCGCCTCGGAGATGCGCGGATTCACGTCGTTGCGGATGCCGTAGACGATGAAGGTTGCCTTCTGGCCGTCCTTCTCGCGGATGCCGTCGGCGCCCGGCTTCCAGCCAGCCGCTTCCAGCACCTTGATGGCGCCGGCCGCGTCATGCTTCGGCATCTTGCCGGCCGAGTCCTTGTCGTAGTCGAGCACGGCCGGGTTGAGCAGCGACGGCAACGCAGTGCCCTTGCCGAAGAAGATCGCCTTGGCGATGGCCTGCTTGTCGACGGCCATGTTGACCGCTTCGCGGATCGCGGCGTCCTTCGAGACGGGCTTGTCGACCTTGAAGCCCATGAAGATGTCGTAGATGTAGTTTTCCTGCCGCTGCACCGTCATGCCGGGGATGCGCTGCATCGTGTCGAGCGCGATATAGGGCATGTAATAGGTCACGTCGGCCTGCTTGGCCTGAATCGCGGCCATCAGCGTGTTCGACTCGGGGATAACCTTCCAGACGATCTCGTCGATCTGCGGCTTCGGGTCCTTGTAGATCGGCGGGCCCCAGCTGTAGTGCGGGTTCTTCTTGAGGACGAGCTCCTGGCGCGGGGTCCATTTCGACCAGCAATAGGGGCCGGTGCCGTTGAAGCCCTGCACGCCGAAGTTCGGGCCGAGCTTCTCGACCGTGTTCTTGTCGACGACCGAGGCGAAGGACAGCGCCATCTGGAACAGCAGGTCGCTATAGGGCTCCTTCAGCTCGTAGATCAGCGTGGAATCGCCCTCGGCGCGGATATCCTTGACCGGTCCGCCACGGAAGGAGACGGGCGACTTGTTGGCCGGGTCGGTCCAGCGCTTCAGCGAATAGACGACATCGTCGATCGTCATCGGCCGGCCGTCGCAGAATTTGACGTCGTTGCGCAGCTTGAAGGTGTAGGTCATGCCGTCCGGCGAAACCGTCCAGCTGTTGGCGAGGCCGGGCTTGATCGTCTTCATGTCGAAGTCGACCGTCACGAGCGTATCCGCCATCATGTAGAGCACCTCGGCGGCGGCCGTGGCGGTGGTGCGGATCGGATCGTAGTTGTCGGCGTCGATCACGCGCAGGATCGAGAGCGGCGCCTTCTGCTGCGCCAGGGCCGGCATGGCGGCCAAGGTCGCGGCAGCGGCGCCGGCCAGAAGCAGGGTGGATCGTTTCATCATCGGTCTGGTCCCCTTTTGACGTTTCTTGACTGGAATGAGCGGCTTACTTGCGCAGCTTCGGATCGAGCGCGTCCCGCAACGCATCGCCGAGCACGTTGAAGGCGAGGACGACCGCGAAGATCGCGAGACTCGGCAGGACCGAGACATGCGGCGCGAAGAACAGGAAGTTGCGGCCGTCGGCGGCCATCGCGCCAAGCTCGGCGGTCGGAGGCTGGGCGCCCAGTCCAAGGAAGGAGAGCGCCGCGCCGAGCAGGATGACCTGGCCGAAGCGCAAGGTGACGAAGACGAACATCGCCGAGAGGCAGTTCGGCAGGACGTAGCGCAGGATGATGCGGAGATCGCTGAGGCCGAGCGAGCGGGCCGCCTCGATATAGCCCTGCTGCAGCACCACCAGCGCCGAGCCGCGCACGACGCGCGCCATCAGCGGCACGGTCGCGATCGAGAGCGCGATGATGACCGCCGTCAGCCCGGGCCCGAAGATAGCGGCGATGGCGAGGCCGAACAGGATGGCCGGGAAGGAGAGCAGCACATCCATCAGGCGCATCAGGACGCCCGAGAGCTTGGGATAATAGGCCGCGGCGAAGCCGATGACGCCACCGATCAGGCAGCCGAAGATCACCGAGGCGCTGCCCATGAGCAGCGTCGTCCTGAGGCCGAAGAGCAGGCGAGTAATCATGTCGCGCCCCTGACCGTCCGTGCCGAGCAGCCCGGCCTCGCCCGGCGGCTTCAGCGTGTTGGCGAGGTCGTTGCCGTAAGGATCGGTCGGGGCGAGCCAGGGCGCGAACACCGCGCCGAGGATCGCGAGCACGACGAGGGCGAGCGCGACGCAGGCGCCGACATCGGACAACAGCATCCTGAGCACCGTCTTCCGGCGGACAGGCGTGGCGGCGGCCACGCTGATGGCGGCCTCCACGGTTTTGGCGCCCGGCTGGAACGGGCTGGTCGCGGAACTCATCAGGCGCCCCTCACACGCGGGTCGAGCACGGCGTAGAGGACGTCCACCGCGAGATTGACCAGGATGAAGCCCAGGGACAACACGATGATCGTGCCCTGCGCCATCGGCAGGTCGCTCGACAGGATGGCGCCGACGGCGAGCCGGCCGATGCCGGGCCATGAGAACACGGTTTCCGTGACGACGGCGCCGCCAAGCAGGAAGCCGATCTGTAGGCCGATCAGCGTGACGACCGGGACAAGCGCGTTGCGCAGCGTGTGCCTGATCAGCACAACCCACTCAGCCAGCCCCTTGGCGCGGGCGGTGCGAACATGGTCGGCGCCGAGTTCGTCAAGAACCGAGGTACGGGTCATACGTGCGACCGGGCCGACGAAGACGCCGCCCAAAGTCAGCGCCGGCAGGATGACGCCCTGCAACCCTTCCCAGGTCCAGAGCGGGCCGACGCGGCCGGTGAAAGGCAGGATCGGGTATTTGAAGCCGAAGAGCCAGATCAGGCCGAGCCCCAGGAAGAAGACCGGCAGCGAGACGCCCGCGACCGAGACCGCCATGATCGCGCGATCGAGCAGCGAGCCGCGGAAATAGGCGCCGAGCGTGCCCAGCAGCATGCCGAGCGGGATCGCCCAGACCAGCGATGCGAACATCAGCTCGAGCGTCGGGCCGATGGTATTGCCAAGCTCCTGCACGACCGGGACGTTGTTGATGATGGAGACGCCGAGATCGCCCTGCGCAAGGCGCCCAATATAGATCAGGAACTGCTTCCAGAGGGGCTGATTGAGCCCCAGCTCCTGACGGATGGCCTCGACGACGTCCTGCGTCGCGGTCGGGCCGGCGCGGACCTGCGCTGGGTCGGTCGGCACCACCTGCATCAGCAGGAAGCCGATCAGCAGCACGCCGAGCAGGACCGGGAGGACCAGCAGCAGCCTTTGCAGCGTATGTCGGAGCATGAAGTGGTCCCCGGCCTATTGCGCGGCAGCGGCGAGCTGACCGTGACGGTCGAAGACGACCTCGCCGCCGAGCAGCGTCAGATCGCAACGCACCTCGTTCTCGACCGCTTCGACCGGAACCGAGAAGATGTCGTGCGAGAGCACGGCGACGTCAGCGAGTTGGCCGGGAACGAGCCGGCCGAGCTTGTCCTCGGCGAACTGGGTGTAGGCGCCGAGAAGCGTATAGGCGTGGACCGCCTCCTCCATGCTCAATCGCTCCGCGCCGCCTACCACCGTGTGGCGCTTGGTCTGGCGGGTGACCATGGTGAAGAGGTTCTTGAACGGATCGGTGGCGCAGACCGGCGCATCCGAGCTCGCCGCGGCGTGAAGCCCGGCATCAAGCCATTTGCGCATCGGATAGGAGGCACCGGCGCGCTGCTCGCCGAGATTGATCACGTAGAGATCGCCGAACTCGTAGATGAAGGCCGGCTGCGGCACGGGGTCGATGCCGGCCGCCGCCATGCGCGCGAGCTGGCCGTCGGTCAGGAAGCCGCAATGCTCGATGCGGTGGCGGCGCCCGCGGATCGGATGCTCGGGGCTGTCGGCCTTCTCGATGCCGGAGAGCACCTGCTCGATCGCGGCGTCGCCGATGGCGTGGATGGCGAGCTGGTAGCCGAGCTTGTGATAATGCGCGAGATAGCCGTGCATATCGGCGTCGGAATAGATGAAGATGCCGCGATTGTCGGGGTCGCCGACCAAGTAGGGCTCGCTCATCGCGGCGGTCAGACCGCCGGCACTACCGTCGCCGAAGACCTTCATCGCGCCGTAGCGCAGCAGGCCCGTCTCGCGGCCGAAGCGATAGCCGGCCGCATGCGCCTCGTCGCCGATGCCATCGGCATTGCCGTAGATGCAGACCCAGGTCCGGACCGGCAGCGTGCCGGCGCGTGCGACCTCCTCATAGGCCTCGATCTCGGCCATGCCCGCGCCCATGCCGACACCGGCATCCATCACGCTGGTGAAGCCCTGCGCGAGCATGTAGTGCCCGGCCTTCTCGATCGCCGCCTTCAGCTCGGCAATGCTCGGCTGCGGCATGGCCTCGACGATCAGCCGCATGGCGCTCTCGGCCAGCAGGCCGGTCAGCTTGTTGTCGCGCCGCTCGATCAGGCCGCCAGCCGGGCTGGGAGTATTGTGGCCGATGCCCGCGGCCGCCATGGCCCGGCTGTTGACGACGCCGACATGGCCGCAGGTGCGCTTGATGTAGACGGGATTGTCCGGCGCTATGCGATCCAGCTCCTCGGCCGTGGGATGGCGCCCCTCGGCGAGTTCGTTATGGTCGTAGCCGCGGCCGGTGACCCATTCGCCGGGCTTCTTGCCCTTCACCGCGGCAGCGATGCGGCGCAGGATCTCGTCGATGCTGTTGACGCCTTCCTCAGGGCGCAGATTGACCTCCCCCATGGCGAGGCCGAGCGGCAGCAGATGCATATGCGCGTCGTTGAGGCCGGGAATGGCGACGCGACCGGCCAGATCGACGACCTTCGTTCCCGCGCCCTGCAGAGCGGCAATCTCAGCAGCCGATCCGGCTGCGAGCACCTTGTCGCCCGCGATGGCCAGCGCTTCCACGAAGCCTTCCGCCAAGCCGCAGAAGATGCGGCCATTCAACAAAACGGTCTCGGCCTGCGTCATCGACCCTGTTTACCCTGTTTTCCCTGTTGAATTCTCGCCAGGGGTCTTGGCACGCGACTAGTATTCGGCAAGCAGCTACCGCCACATGGGAACGAAACATCGCTTCCACGCGGTCCTACCGGACAGGATCAGGAATTTAGTCTGGACGGCCTGCTCTAAACGCGAAAACTATTCCACTCCGCCGGTTCCCCATGACACTATTTTCTTATTGGCTTTCCGTCAGCATTGCTCAGAATATTGAGCATGGCAAGGGCCGTCGAGCGGGCGCGCCCTGCATGACGCGCAGAAACGACAAGGCGCGCAAAACGGGGAGGCTGAATAGCGATGAGCTTTGATGTCGGCGGAAGGCTGAAGGAAATAAGGCTCGCAGCCGGGCTTTCCCAGCGCGAACTTGCGGCGCGCTCGGGCGTGACACACAGCCTGATCTCGCTGATCGAGCAGAATCGGAACAGTCCGTCGGTGGCGTCGCTGCGCAAGATTCTCGACGGCATCCCGATGAGCATGGTGAATTTTTTTGACGAAGCCCGGGCGCCGAAGGACAAGGTCTTCTTCGAGGCGCCGGACCTGCTCGACCTCACCTCGCGGCTGCATCAGGTCAATGGCGGCGAAAGCCGGGGGCAGATGTCCTTCCGCCAGGTCGGCGATGCACAGGCGCACAACCTGCAGATCCTGCACGAATCCTACGAGCCCGGCGCCGATACCGGCATCGCCATGCTCAAGCACGATTCGCATGAGGGCGGCGTCGTGCTCGCCGGAGAGCTCGAGATCACCGTCGGCGACCAGGTCAAGGTGCTCAAGCCGGGAGACGCCTATCTCTTCGACAGCCGCATCCCGCATCGCTACCGCAATATCGGCACGGAGCGCTGCATCGTCGTCAGCGCCTGCACGCCGCCCTATCTCTAGGCCGCGTGCCCGGCACCGGTAGCGTCAGCCCTCGCGAACCGCGACGATGAACAGGCGCGGGAAGCGCAGCAGCACCTTGCCGTCCTGTTCGGGCGGATAGGCCGGCGCGATGCGCGCGAGATAGCGCGTGAGGAAGACCTCCCGCTCCTCAGCCGTCAAACGGTCGAGATAGGGCTTTAGCCCCGTGCTCTTGAACCATTCGGCGATGGCCTCGACGCCGGCGAGCGCATGCACATAGGTCGTCTGCCAGATGTCGACCCGGCAGCCTGCGGCCATCAGCCAGCGGCGGTAATCGCCGAAGGAACCGATTGCCGAGCGCTCCGCCTTGGCGGTGGCCAGCCGCACTGCCCAAGGCCCTTGCGCCGCGACCTCGCGCATCGCGACATGCGAGGGCTCCGCGAGATTGTTCGGCATCTGCACGGCGAGGCAGCCGCCCGGCTTGAGCGAACCTGCCAGCCGCGGAAACAGGCCTTCATGGTCGGGCAGCCATTGCAGCACGGCATTGGCGAAGATCAAATCGTAGCCCGCCGCATCCGACCATGAGTTCACGTCGCCCAGCACGAAGGACAGGTTCGGCAGGCGTTTGCGTGCCTTCTCCAGCATGTCCGGCGAGGAATCGAGCCCCTCGGTCGCGGCACCCGCAAACCGCTGCGCGACCAGTTCGGTGCTGTTGCCGGGGCCGCAGCCGAGATCGATGCAGCGCTTGGGATCGCCGAGCGGGACCCGAGCGAGAAGATCGATCGACGGGCGCGTACGCTCATCCTCGAAGCGCAGATATTGTGCGGCGTCCCAGTCGGGCTTTGCGGTCATGCCGAAGGCTTCCGTGCGAGCAGGGCGAAGCGGGTCGAGGATGCCAGCCGGATCGCGTCGTGCAGCGGAGCAGCTCGCTGCTGCTCGCGAACGACCTGGATATAGTCGGCCGGGACGATATCGACGAAGCCCGCGGCCTTCAGCATCTCCTGGAGACGCTGCCGGCTGAGGCCGTCCTTGAAATAGAAGCGCTTGGTGATCGAGGCATGGGTGTCCGCGTCGATCTGGTGGACGGGCGCTCCGCGCCTGTCGCGCAGCCAATTGCCGAAACGGTTGACCAGAGCCTGCCAGCGCGTGCGATTGACCCAGTCGCCGTCGATGACGAGCAGCCGCCCGCCGGGGCGCAAAACCCGGAACCATTCTCCGAGAGCCGCCTCCGGATCGGTCAGCGTCCAGACGAGATGGCGGGTGATCGCCGCATCATAGCTGGCGTCGTCGTCGAGCAAGTGCTCGGCATCGCCGAGCCGGAAACGCGCCGCCTTGCCATGCTTGGCGCGGGCGCGCTCCAGCATGGCCTCGGAGAAGTCGAGCGCGGTGACACGGTGGTTCAGCGAAAGCAGCGCACGGGTGATCTCGCCGGTGCCGCAGGCGAGATCCAGCACGTCGAGCGGTGCGGGGCCGAAGGAATCGCGGATCAGGCGCTGGAAGGCCTGCAACTCCCGGTCGGATTTGATCGCATGGCCGAAGGAAAGATCGAAGCTCTCGGCCCGCGCCGACCAATAGGCCCGGATCTCTTCCTTCAGCGTGAAATTGTCGTGCGGAGCGGAAGCGGACATGGCTCAATGAACCTGGATATAGGGCTCGACCAGAAGCGTGCCCCGGCTGGAATGCTCCAGATGCACGCCGACCGCATATGTCTCGGAGACGGCCGAATGCGCAAGCACTTCGGCCGGTGCGCCCGCCTGGGCGATGCGTCCGCCGTTCATCACGAGGACACGATCGGCGAAGCGCGCCGCGAGCGAAAGATCGTGGATCGCCACGACGGTAACGATGCCGCGCCGGCGCGTGGCCTCGCGGATCGTCGCCATGACGTCGAGCTGGCGGCGCACGTCGAGCGCGCTCGTCGGCTCGTCGAGCAGGAGCACGTCGGGCTCGCGCACCAGCGCCTGGCCGATGGCGGCGAGCTGGCGCTGGCCGCCCGAGAGCGTGGCGATGTCACGCGAAGCGAAGGGAGCGAGGCCCAGCTCCGCGATCACCGCCTCGACGGCGCGCATATCCTCGGAAGAGGCCGCGAGCGCGAAACCGCGATGCAGGCTCTTGCGGGCGAGCAGGATGATGTCGAAGACCGAGAGCGCCACGCGCGCGTCGGTGTCCTGGGCGAGATAGAAGACCTTGCGCGCGCGTTCCCGCGCCGGAAGCATCGCAAGGTCGCGATCGTCGAGCTTCACCATGCCTGCCTGCGGGGCAAGCAGGCCAGCCGCGCAGCGGAACAGGGTCGACTTGCCCGAGCCGTTCGGACCGACCAAGGCGGTCAGTTCGCCGCGCGGCAACTCGCCGGTGCCCAGCCCTTGCAGGACAGGCGTGGCGCCATAGCGGAAATCGAGATCGCGGATGAGCAGTGCCACGGCTCAGGCCCCCCTGTTGCGGATCGACATGACCAGGCTGACGAAGAAGGGCACGCCGATCAGCGCGGTGATGATGCCGATCGGATAGATCACGCCCGGCGTGATCACCTTCGAGACGGTGGAGGCGAGCGAGAGCAGCACCGCGCTCGCGATCGTCGCGACCGGCAGGAAGAAGCGCTGGTCCTCGCCGACGAGAAGCCGCGCGATATGCGGGCCGACGAGGCCGATGAAGCCGATGCCACCGACGAAGGACACCGAGACCGCCGCCAGCAGCGAGGTCGCGATCAGGATCTCCAGCCGCAGCCGGTCGACGCGGACGCCGAGGCTTTCCGCCCGCTCGTCGCCGAGCCGGAGCGCGGTGAGCGCCCAGCCGCGCATCAGGAAGAAGGGCAGGGCCAGCGCGATCAGCACTGCGGCCACGCCGACCTTGCTCCAGCTCGCGCGGGCGAGGCTGCCCAGGGTCCAGAACACGATCTGGGTAAGCTGAACTTCGTTGGAACGATACTGCAGCAGCGCAGTGATGGCGTTGCAGGTGAAGAGCAGGGCGATGCCGACCAGGATCATCGTCTCGGCGCTGACGCCGCGCAGCTTCGTCATGAAGAACAGCACGAGCGAGGCGGAGAGAGCGAAGACAAAGGCGTTGGCCGTGACGATGAAGGGGCCGGCGCCGGGCAGGACGCTCCAGCCGAAGACGATGGCCACCGAGGCGCCGACCGTTGCCGCTGCGGAGACCCCGAGCGTGAAGGGGTCGGCCAGCGGATTGGCGAGGATGGTCTGCATGCCGGCCCCGCTCAGGCCCAGCATGGCGCCGACGGTGAGCGCCATCAGCGCGATCGGCAGGCGCAGGTCCCAGACGATGACGGACAATCGCGGCGAGGCCGATTGCGGGTCGGCGAGCGTGCGCAGGACGTCGCCAAGCGGCAGATTGCCGGGCCCGATCGAGACATCGAGCGCCACCGCAAGCAGCAAGGCCAGCACGCCGAGCAGAACGAGCTTCAGGCGCGTCGTGCTGCGCTTGCGGTAGTCTGCGGACGCAGCCGGCGTCACGGGCAGGACTGCCGTCATCGCTTAGCCGCGCTCACTGGAGTTTGGCCCAGAACACGCCGGAATAGGAGATCGGCAGGAACTTCTCGTGGAACTCCTTGAACACCGCCTCCGGATCGACGTCCTTGAAGCGATCCGGATAGAACTCCTTCGCCATGGCGAGTTCGGCGATGAAGTAATAGGGCATGTCGTAGAACTGATGGTAGAAGGCCATCACTTTCTTGCCCTGCACCGCCTTGAGTTGCTGGAAGCCGGGCCGGCTCATCAGCGCCGCCATCTCCTTCTGAACCTTCTCGGGTGTCGCGTCATAACCGAGGCTGACGGCGTTGCTGCCGGGATTGCTGCCATACCAGTTGGCGCCGGTGAGGAAGTAGATGTCGGGGTTGTCGGAGAGCACCTTTTCCTGCGCGGCCTGCGCCTGGAAGGCGGAGAAGAACTGGCTGCCCCAGTTGCGGCCGCCGGCCTCCTCAATATAGCGGCCGAAATTGAAGGGGCCGAAAGTGGCGCAGCAGGGCAGGAGGCCGGCAGCCCGCTCGACGAAGACCATGGGCTTCTGCTTGTCGGGGATCGCGCCGATTCGGGCGTAGATGCTCCGGGTCTGGCGCAGATAGTAATCGGCGAAGGCGTTCGCCTCCTTCTCGCGGCCCAGGACGCGGCCGAGGAGCTGTACGCTCGGCAGTGCGTTCTGGGTCGGATCCTGGCGGAAATCGACAAAGATCGTAGCGATGCCGGCCTTCTCCAGCTTCCCGAGCAGGCCGGTCTCCTGCGCCTTGAAGTAATTGGAGAGATCGAGGACGTAAACCTCGGTGCCGAGCGCGGCGATCTTCTCCATGCTGACATCGGCGGCATAGGGGTTGCCCATGTTCGCGACATCCTTGGCCTTCGGGAACTTGGCGAGATATTTCGCCCAGGCGCCGGGATCATTCTCGATCAGATCGTTGCCCCAGCCGACGACGCGCTTGAACGGGTCCTCGCGATCGAGCATCGCCAGCGTATAGAGCTGGCGGCCTTCGCTCAGCACGATCTTCGACGGATCGCGCGTGACGCTGACGACGCGGCCGGCGAGATCGGTGACCTCGATCGTTTCGGCGCTGGCGGAGGGAGCGGAGAAGACCGCCAGAGCCAATGCGGCGGCAGGCAGGAGGCGCGTCAGGCGGGACAGAGCGAACATGATAGCCGTCCATATCGAGAAGATCGCCCCGCGCTAACACAACCATTCGCCGGGAGACAAAGCAAATCTTCAGATTTTAATTATTCTAAAGAAATGAATACTGGGATTTTCTTTGAGAACGCACAGCATTCGATCACGGAACATTAACTCCCAAGAGCATCGCGCGCTCGCCGAGACCCGGATTTCCACCCCGACGCAGGGGGTCGACAAGGCTTTTGCCGGACGGCACGATTTGTGCTGGAAATTGCATCGCTCATGATCGGCCCGCCCAGGCCGGCGGCAGCGGAAAGGATAGGATCCGTGCCCTATCGCCATGTCATCGGCTCGCAGAGCTATGTCTTCGAGGATTTGCGCGACCTCATGGCCAAGGCCACGCCGCTGCGTTCGGGCGATCAGCTCGCCGGCCTCGCAGCTGCCTCCGCAGAAGAGGCCGTCGCTGCCCGCATGGCGCTGGCCGAGTTGCCGCTCAAGACCTTCCTCAGTGAAGTGCTGGTCCCCTACGAGACCGACGAGGTCACCCGCCTGATCCTCGACACGCATGATGCGGCGGCCTTCGCGCCCGTAGCAAGCCTGACGGTCGGCGACTTCCGCGACTGGCTGCTTTCGGACGAGGCGTCGAGCGAAGCATTGGCCCGGCTCGCCCGGGGCATCACGCCTGAAATGGCAGCGGCAGCCTCGAAGATCATGCGGCTGCAGGACCTGATCGCAGTCGCGCGCAAATGCCGGGTGGTGACCCGCTTCCGCAACACGATCGGCCTGCCCGGGACCATGGCCGTGCGGTTGCAACCGAACCACCCCACCGACGATCCGCGCGGCATCGCCGCCTCGATCATCGACGGGCTCTCCTATGGCTGCGGAGATGCCGTGATCGGCATCAACCCGGTTTCCGACAATCTCGGCGTGCTCTCGGACCTGCTCAAGCTGCTCGACGAGGTCATCCAGCGCTACGCCATCCCGACGCAGGGCTGCGTGCTGACCCATGTGACATCCTCGATCGAACTGATCGGGCGCGGCGCGCCGGTTGACCTCGTCTTCCAGTCCGTCGCCGGCACGCAAGCGGCCAATCGCTCCTTCGGCATCGATCTTTCCGTGCTGCGCGAGGGCTACGAGGCCGGGCTTTCGCTGAAGCGCGGCACGCTCGGGCAGAACCTCATGTATTTCGAGACCGGCCAGGGCTCGGCGCTTTCGGCGGAGGCTCATCACGGCGTCGATCAGCAGACGCTGGAGGCGCGCGCCTATGCGGTCTGCCGTGCCTTCGATCCCCTGCTGGTCAACACCGTCGTCGGCTTCATCGGCCCGGAATATCTCTATGACGGCAAGCAGATCACTCGCGCCGGACTGGAGGACCATTTCTGCGGCAAGCTGCTCGGCCTGCCGCTGGGCTGCGACGTCTGCTACACCAACCATGCGGAGGCCGATCAGGACGACATGGACGCCCTGCTGACGCTGCTCGGTGCGGCCGGCGTAACCTATGTCATGGGCGTGCCCGGCGCCGACGACGTAATGCTGAACTATCAGTCGACCTCATTCCACGACCAGCTCTACATCCGCGACGTCCTCGGATTGAAGCGCGCACCGGAATTCGAGCGCTGGCTCCGGGAGCAGGGCCTTACGGGGACGGATGGCCGGCTGCTGGCCCAGGCTGGGGCACCGCGCCTGGTGACGTCTTTGGCGGAGATGGTGGCGTGAGCGCGCCCGATCCCTGGCGGCGGCTTTCCGCGCTGACGCCGGCGCGCATCGGCATCGGCCGCGCTGGTTCGGGCCTCGGCACGCACGAAACCCTGCGCTTCGCCCTCGCCCATGCGCGGGCTCGCGACGCCGTCCATGCCGAGCTCGATGCGGCCGTGGTCGCCGCCGAGCTGGCATCTCTGGGGCTTGCCTCCCTGCAGGTCGCCAGCCGGGCGGCCGGGCGCGCCTCCTATCTGCTGCGGCCCGATCTTGGCCGCAGTCTCGCCCCGGAAAGCCGCGCGGCGGTCGCGGCCAGCGGCCTTGCCGGCAGCGATATCGCGCTCGTCATCGCCGACGGCCTGTCGGCGCGGGCCGTGCAGGCTCATGCTGCGTCGTTCATCACAGCTTTCCTGCGGTTGGCCGAGTGCCGCGGCTGGTCGCTGTCGCCGGCCGTCATGGTCTCGCAGGGCCGGGTGGCCATAGGCGACGAGATCGGCGAGCTCCTTGGCGCCAGGCTGACGCTGCTGCTGATCGGGGAGCGACCGGGCCTCTCCTGCCCCGACAGCCTGGGGCTCTACGTCACCTACGCCCCCCATCCTGGCCGCAACGACGGCGAACGCAACTGTGTCTCGAACATCCACGGCGCCGGCCTGTCGCCGATCGAAGCCGCCGGCCGGGCCGCCTGGTTGATCGAGGCTTCGCTGTCGCGGGGTCTCTCGGGCGTCGCGCTCAAGGACGAGAGCACGGCCGGTGCGAGCCCGCGCCTCGCCGCCGACGCGCCCTGAGCCCTGCCGTCAAGGCCGGGCTCGCCCCGACCATCCCGTGATCAACGCGCTCTGGTCCGGAGATTCTAGGTTCTATGCTTCGCTTCGCCCGAGAATGACGCCTGCCCCTTCGATGGCTTCGAGCGCCCGCCGCGCGAAGCGCTGTGCCAGCGGCGCGAAGTCGGCGGCATTGGCAGCCGCCGCCGTGCCGCTCCTGACACGGTCGGCGATGCCGACGAAGATCACGGCGAAGCGGAACAGCGCGAAAACGAGATGGAAGCGCGTGAGCGGAGCGGTTGGCACCGCGTGGACATAGTAATGCGCGAGGAACTCGGCCTCGCTGGGAATGCCGAGCGCCGCATGGTCGAGCCCGAGGATGCCGCCATACTCGTCCGGCGCGGTATGCCAGGGCATGGCGCAGTAGCCGAGATCGGCGAGCGGATGGCCGAGCGTCGAGAGCTCCCAGTCGAGGATCCCGATCACTTCGGGCTGCGTCGGATGGAAGAGCAGATTGCCGAGCCTGAAATCGCCGTGGGCGATCGCGACCTGCTCGTCGTCATCAGGCAAATGCGTGGGCAGCCAGCCGGCCACCGTTTCCAGCTCGGCGATAACCTCGCCCCGTGACTCCCGCAGCTGCTTGGTCCAGCGCGCGATCTGGCGCTCGAAATAGTTTCCCGTTCTGCCGAAATCACCGAGACCGACATCATCGGGCCTGACGGCATGGAGCTTCGCCAGGGCCTCGGCCATGCCGAGATAGAGGCCGCGCCGTTCGGCCGGCGCGATACCGGGCAAGGCGCAATCGTGGAAGACGCGGCCGTCCAGCCGTTCCATCAGGTAAAAGGGCGTGCCGAGCGGTTCGGGTTCGGCGTGGAACAGCACGGCGCGGGGCACGGGCACATTCGTTTGCGCCAGCGCTTCCAGAACGCGGAACTCGCGATCAATCGCATGGGCGCCGCGCAGGATCGGCCCCGTCGGCTGCTTGCGCAGCACCAGCCGCCGCCTGCCGTGATCGACGAAATAGGTCGGGTTCGACTGGCCTCCGCCAATCCGCTCAAGCGATAGCGGAGCGCGGCCAAAGCGCTCGTCGAGGAAACCTGCCAGTGCGGCGGGGTCGAAATCCGCTTTGCCGCCTGCAGCCTCGCCGCTCCCTCCGGTCATGGCGATGCCCTAGCCTCGTGCCTGCCCGGCGACGGGCCAGCGCCAGAAATCCCGGCCTTCCTCGGTGAGGAAGCGGTTCAGCACCATCTTGTGGACCTCGTCGGCGCCATCGACCAGCCGCGCCTGACGGGCATAGCGGTAGATCCACTCCAAGACGGTGTCCTTCGAATAGCCGCGCGCGCCATTGATCTGGATGGCGACATCGGCGGCATCGTGCAGGACATTGGCGACCTGAACCTTCGCCATCGAGACTTCCTTGCGGGCGAAGCCGCCGCGGTCGAGCTCCCAGGCGGCCTTCATCACCAGAATGCGGCCGATCTCGATGCGCATGGCGAGATCGCCGAGCTTGAGCTGGATGCTCTCGCGATCGGCGAGGCGCTGGCCGAAGCCATAGCGCTCGGCAGCATAGGCCTGTGCGATCTCGATACAGCGCTTGGAAAGGCCGAGCCAGCGCATGCAATGGGTCAGGCGGGCCGGCCCGAGGCGAACCTGCGTCACCTTCATGCCCCTACCCTCGCCGCCGAGCACGTCTGCGACGGGAATCTCCAAGCCGTCGAATTCGATCTCGCAATGGCCGCCATGCTCCTCCGGCCCCATGATCTCGATGCGGCGCAGGATGCGCCAGCCCGGCTGATCGGCATGGAAGAGGAAGGCGGTGAGGCCGTTGCGCTGGTCGTCCGAGGTCCGGGCGACCAGAATGAAATGCTCTGCTTCCTCCGCGCCGGTGATGAACCATTTGCGGCCGCTGACGACGTAATGGTCGCCGCGGCGCTCGGCCCTGGTCAGGATCATCGAGGGGTCCGAGCCGCCCCCCGGATGCGGCTCGGTCATGGCGAAAGCCGAGCGGACCCTGCCCTCGACGATCGGCTTCAGCCAGCGCTCCTTCTGGTCGGGCGTGCCGAGCACCTCCAGCACCATCATGTTGCCGTCGTCAGGGGCGGCCGAATTGAACACGACGGGGCCGAAGATCGAGCGGTTCATCTCCTCGTAAGCGACCGCCATGCCCATCTTGCCGAGCCCAGCTCCACCGGTCTCAGGCTTGAGCTGCAGGCACCAGAGCCCCTCGGCGCGTGCCTTCCCCCGGAGCGTCTGCAGCAGGGGCAGCGCGATGTTGCCATGGGCATCATAGGAGGCCCGGTCCGCTTCCAGCGGCATGATCTCACGCTCGACGAAGGAGGCGATGCGGACGCGGTAGTCTTCGATGTGCGGGGAAATCTCGAAATCCATGGTTGTTCTCACAGCGACGAAACGAGATGGCCGCCATCGACCTCGATGGTCGCGCCGGTGATGTAGCTGCCCGCTGCCGAGGCGAGCAGCAGCAAGGCTCCGTCGAGCTCCTCCGGCCTGCCGAGCCTTCGCTGCGGGATGCGCTTGATCAGTTGCATGCCGGGTTCGGTCGCGAAGAAATCCCGGTTGATGTCGGTTTCGATATAGCCGGGGCAGAGCGCGTTGACGCGGATGCCGTCACGCGCCCATTCGAGCGCCAGCGCCTTGGTCAACTGGATCACGCCCGCCTTCGAGGCGGCATAGGCGCTGACGTTGCCGGCAACGCGATGACCGAGGATCGAAGCAATATTGACGATGCTGCCGCCCCCGCCGCTTTCGCGCATGCCGCGCGCGACGGCCTGGGCAACGAAGAAGACGCCCTTCAGATTGGTGTCGAGCACGGCATCCCAATCACCTGCGGAGAGATCCGCCGCCCGGCCGGCCCCGCTCACGCCGGCATTGTTGATCAGGATGTCGAAATGCCGATCGGCGAGAGCTTCCACGATCGACGGGGCACTGGCCACGTCCAGCACGATGCTTTTCGAGATGCCGCCTGCTTCGTCAATCTCCCCGCTCGCCTGATCCAGCGCCGATTGCCGGCGCGCGGCCAGCGTGACCTCGACACCGTGGCGCGCGAGCAGCTTGGCGAAATGCAGCCCCAGCCCACCGGAGGCCCCCGTCACCAGGGCGCTTTTTCCTGAGAGATCCTCGAACATCCGGCATCCCATCTCGAACGCGGCCCAGTCTCGGCCGGCCGCGCGCTGCGATCAAGGCGCCCAAACGTCGAAGCCCGGCGCGATGCGCCGGGCTTCCTCGGTCCATTCATGCCCGGCCGACGGCCGTCGCTCACTGCCAGGTCTGGCGGCCGTACCAGGCGTCGACATCGCTGCGGGCCTTGTCCTTGGCGATCCCGTAGCGCTCCTGGATCTTGCCCTCGAGCTGGTCGCGCTTGCCGGCGATGACGTCGAGATCGTCATCGGTCAGCTGGCCCCACTGCTCCTTCACCTTGCCCTTGAGCTGCTTCCAGTTTCCTTCGACGCGGTTCCAGTCCATCGGGACCTCCTGATGCGAGTGTGGATTCACGGAAAGAACGCCTCAACGGCGCAATTGTTCACTTGGAATGTCACGGCGGTATAATTACCCGGATAAAATCTTGCCTTATTAAAATCCGGGTATTATTTGTGTGCCATCAAACGGGACGGGACAGCACCGATGCAGATGGCGGACAGGAAAGCGGCGACGGCCGCCTACAAGGAACGGAAGACGGTGGCAGGCATCTTTGCCCTCCGCTGTGAGGCGGCCGGGCTGACATGGGTCGGGCGGGCGCCCGATCTCACGACAATCGAGAACCGCCTGCGCTTCACGCTGCGCCATGGCAGCCACCGCCAGCGCTCCTTACAGGCGGCGTGGAACGCGCATGGCCCCGATGCCTTTCGCTTCGAGGCGCTGGAAAGGCTGGCGGACGAGGATATCGCCTATGTGCGGGATCGCGTGCTGAAGGAGCGTCTCGCCCATTGGCAGGCGAAGCTCGGCGCGGAAGCGCTCTAGCGTCTCATCTGCCTCGGGAACCGCATCGTCATCCCGGGCTTGCCCCGGGATCCATCGAAGGGCGCCAGAGCTCTATGATGGATCCCGGATCTGCGCCGCTGACGCGGCTTGTCCGGGATGACGCTCTTCCTGAGAGAGACGGGTATTCGGATTCAGTCCCGCTGGCTCAATCGTCCATCTTGAGGGCGGCGATGAAGGCTTCCTGCGGGATTTCGACCTTGCCGAACTGCCGCATCTTCTTCTTGCCTTCCTTCTGCTTCTCCAGAAGCTTGCGCTTGCGGGTCGCGTCGCCGCCATAGCATTTGGCGGTCACGTCCTTGCGCAGCGCGCGGATGGTCTCGCGGGCGATGATCTTGCCGCCAATCGCGGCCTGGACCGGGATCTGGAACATATGCGGCGGGATCAGCTCCTTGAGCTTCTCGCACATGGCGCGGCCGCGCGCATCGGCGCGCGAGCGGTGGACCAGCATCGAGAGCGCATCGACCGGCTCGGCATTGACCAGGATCGACATGCGCACGAGGTCGCCCTCGCGATAGTCTGTGATCTGGTAGTCGAAGGAGGCATAGCCCTTCGAGATCGACTTCAGCCGGTCGTAGAAGTCGAAGACGACCTCGTTCAGCGGCAGGTCGTAGACGACCTTGGCCCGCGAGCCGACATAGTTGAGGTCGATCTGCAGGCCACGCCGGTCCTGGCACAGCTTCAGCACCGAGCCGAGATACTCGTCCGGGGTGAAGATCGTCGCCCGGATCCAGGGCTCCTCGATGAATTCGATCTTCATCACATCCGGCATGTCGGCCGGATTGTGCAGCTCCAGCGTCGTGCCGTCGCGCAGCTTGAGATGATAGACCACCGAGGGCGCGGTCGAGATCAGGTTGAGGTTGAACTCGCGCTCCAGCCGCTCCTGGATGATCTCCAGATGCAAAAGGCCGAGGAAGCCGCAGCGGAAGCCGAAGCCAAGCGCCGCCGACGTCTCCATCTCGTAGGAGAACGAGGCATCGTTCAGCCGCAGCCGGCTCATCGCGGCGCGCAGCAATTCGAAATCGGCGGCGTCGACCGGGAAGATGCCGCAGAACACCACCGGCTGCACCGGCTTGAAGCCCGGCAGCGGCTCGGCGATCGGCTTCCTGTCGTCGGTAATGGTGTCGCCGACGGCGGTGTCCGCGACCTCCTTGATCGAGGCGGTGAAGAAGCCGACCTCGCCGGGGCCGAGTTCCTTGACCTCCTGCATCTTGGGCTTGAACACGCCGACGCGGTCGACGCCATAGGACGCCTTCGCCCGCATCATCCGAATCGTCATGTTCTTCTTGAGCACGCCGTCGATGACCCGCACGAGAACGACGACGCCGAGATAGGCGTCGTACCAGCTATCGACCAGCAGGCATTTCAGCGGCGCGTCGGGATCGCCCTTGGGCGCCGGCAGTTTCTGGACGATTGCCTCGAGCACGCCCTCGATATTGAGTCCGGTCTTGGCCGAAATCGGCACGGCCTCGGAGGCGTCGAGCCCGATCACATCCTCGATCTGCTGCTTGATCCGCTCGGGGTCGGCGGCGGGCAGGTCGATCTTGTTGAGGACGGTGACGATCTCGTGGTTGGCGTCGAGCGCCTGATAGACGTTGGCGAGCGTCTGCGCCTCGACACCCTGCGAAGCGTCGACGACCAGCAGCGAACCCTCGCAGGCCGCCAGCGAACGTGAGACCTCATAGGCGAAATCGACGTGGCCGGGGGTGTCCATCAGGTTGAGGATGTAATCCTTGCCGTCCTGCGCGCGGTAGTCGAGCCGCACCGTCTGGGCCTTGATGGTGATGCCGCGCTCCTTCTCGATATCCATCGAGTCGAGGATCTGCTCGCTCATGTCGCGGGCGGCGACGGTGCCGGTCTGCTGGATCAGACGATCGGCCAGCGTCGACTTGCCGTGGTCGATATGCGCGACGATCGAGAAGTTGCGGATATTGTCGATGCTGCGGGTGCTCATGCGCGCGCCATAGCAGTGATGCGGGGTGGCGCCAAGCGGTTGACCTGTCCGAAGGTGGCTCCGGGGCGCTTTTCCCGGAACCGCCTCGTCATCCCGCGAGAAGCGAAAGCGGAGATCCGGGATCCATCGTAACGCGACAGACCCCTCCGATAGGTCCCGGGTCAACCCCCGGATGGCGGAGGCTCCGTCGCGGCCCTGTCTGAACGCACGCCCTTGCCAATTCCACTATATCAGAATTATTCTTCAATTATGGAATTCGAAAACGACATCGAGATCGACCGCCTGCTCGGGCAGCGGCTGAAAGCGGCACGCCAGCGCCATGGCCTGACGCTCGACGCCCTCGCCGAGCGTAGCGGCGTCAGCCGTGCCATGATCTCGCGCGTCGAGCGCGGGGAATCGAGTCCGACGGCGGCGCTCCTGGTCCGGCTCGGCTCCGGGCTCGGCCTCTCGCTTTCGGCGTTGCTGGAAGAGCAAACAGGAACCGGCCCGCTCGCGCGCCGCGACGCCCAGCCGGTCTGGCGCGATCCTGCGAGCGGCTATCTGCGCCGCAATGTCTCGCCGCGCGGCACGGGCTCGGGCTTCGAGATCGTCGAGGTCGAATTGCCCGCAGGCGCGGAAGTGCGGCTCGACAGCGCGACCGGCGCTCCGGCGCTCGATCAGCAGGTCTGGGTGCTCCGGGGCCGGCTCGACCTGACGGTCGAAGGCGTCCGCCACGAGCTCGCCGAGGGCGACTGCCTGCAGATGCATCTGCGCGGCGCGATCGTCTACCGCAATCCGGGCATCGCGCCCGCTCGCTACGCCGTCATCCTCGCCGCCAGAAGCGGCACCTTTCCGGGACATACCGCATGAACGCGACCACGCTCACCGTCGCCGTCGAAACGCTCGATGCCGGCGCTATCGAGGCAGCCATTCCCGCGCTTACCGAAATCCTGCGCGACTGCGTCGTCAATGGCGCCTCCGTCGGCTTCATGGATTGGAACACTCTGGCGGATTATGAGCGCTTCTGGCGCGATGTCGCAGCCGGCGTCGCAAGCCGGCAGGTCACCCTGTTCGTTGCACGAACTGCCGGGGGCCTCGTCGGCACGGCGCAACTGCATCTGATCGGCAAGCCGAACCAGCCGCACCGGGCGGAGATCGCCAAGGTGCTGGTGCATTCACGCGCGCGCCGACAAGGCATCGGCGAAGCGCTGATGCGGCATGCCGAGGCCGCGGCGCGGGACATGGGCCGCAATCTGCTCGTGCTCGACACCGACGAACATGGTGCCGCGCGCCGGCTCTACAACCGCCTCGGCTGGACGGAGGTCGGCACCATCCCGCGCTTTGCGCTGATGCCCGGCGGGGCCGATTGCGGATCGACCTTCTTCTACAAGGATTTGCGCTGAGGGGGCTCTTGCGAGGTCAGCTCTTGCGGATCCTGCGCAGCACGACGGTCGGACCGGCCTGCTTGCCGGTGCTGCAGGAAACCTCGGCGATGTCAGCGAACTGGCCGGCTTTGAACGTGCAATCCCGCGGGTGGCCGAACATGCGTCTGCCGCTGCAGTGAACAACGAAGGCGTTGACCTTGGCGCTTGCGGTGCCGCCTATCTGGACGCCGCTGCCTGTCAGCATGCATTCGGCATAGCCAACGCGGATCGTTTCCCGCAGCATCACCTCTTGGCCGACGACATCGATCGCCAGGCCGAGATGGCCTTCGCGCTCAACGACGAGAACCCAGTCGCCTTTGAGATCGGAAAGGGCGGGCGCCGCGGCGAGGGGCTCGATCACGGCGAAAACAGCACCGCAGACGGCGATGCCGCGACATGCCACATGCATCGATCTGCCTAGCATCATCCCCTCCAGTGCTCGACCGGCGCAAAGACCGCACGTGACGGTGAGTTCCTCTCGAAGCCCTTGCGGCGGTCGGCGACGCGCTCCTCTGCAATTCCCGCGATACTGCGAAACAGAAACAATCCCGCCCCGACGGCCGCCGCCGGAACGAGGCCAGCGGACCCGAGATATGGCAGGGCGCCGACAGCGAGGTCGCCGAGAGATTTCGCAACATCGCCAGTTCCGGCCCCCGGCATGAAAATGGCTTTGAAAATGCCTTCGACCGACTGACCGATGCCGGGGATCGCTCCCAGCCCGCCGACGACACCGGCTGCGCCGACACCGATCGCGGCCTTGCGGTTGTTGTCGGCGGCCACGATGGCAGGCACGCCATCCTCATACAGATCTCCCGGCGTCGCCTGCGCTCGCGCCCGCGCGATCGGCATCGGCAACCCGCCCGCGAGAGCCAGCAAGGTCGCATCGTCGGGCTGTCCCGTCGCCGACAGGCCATTCTGCATCTGGAAGGCGAAGAGGGCGCCGGAGGTGATTGGACCGAAGAGACCGTCGATCTTGCCCACCGAATAGCCCAGACGGGCAAGATGCTCCTGCACGCGTTCCATCTCGGTCCGCCCACGCGTGACCGAGGGGGAGAGAACCGTCGCGAGGGCTCCAGGCATGCGCAACCGCGCCGCCCAGGCCCCGTAGGCCGTTTCCAACCGCGTGTCGTAGCGGTTCGCAGCGTAGCCCTTGCCATTATAGCGATACGCGAAACCGGCCCAGTCGCGGCTCCGCAAGGCCCGCGTCATCGCGGGATTCATCGCGATGAAGCGCAGCATCGCCTCGATCTGCGCGGTTACGCCCGTTGCCATGCTCGCGACCATATCGGTGGCCGAGGCGTAGCCCAGCGCGACCGCGTTGAAGCCCATGATCTGGCCGAGGCCCCAAGACGCCGAGCGATTGGCGATCTCCTCGTGAATCGCCCGGGCGCGCTGCAGCACACTCAGACGGCCCGCACGCCCCTGATCGGCGTATTGAGAGGCGCGTTGCCAGCTCGGGATGGCGAGACCCTCCGCTTCCGCCCGCGCCAGCAGCGATGGCGCAGCCTCGCGCAGCAGCCGATGGAAGACATGCTTCTCGAACAGGAAGACGGGAGTGGCGCCGTCGGCCTCGAAGGCGCGACCATTGCTCTCGACCTCGACGACGGCGAGAGCTACGGCCGGCTCCAGCCCCTGTGTCTGGGCCAGCCGCGTGATCTCGTTGACGATGTCCTGCGTGAAATCGACCATAGGCTCCCCCTCGATCAGTAACGCAGATTCGCGCCCGTCCGGTGTTCGTCGACGCGCTGAGCGGTGGTCGCCTGAGCATTGCGCCAGAGCATGACGGCAAGCGCGATCAATATGATCCAGACTCCGCCCCTGGCACCCAGAAGGACCGGCAGGATCGTGGGCAGGGAGCTCCCCGCCTCGTCGGCAAGGGCCGCAGGCATGACCCAGTCCGTCACCGAGGAGGATTGCACGACCTGCGTTGCGGCTGCTTCGGCCTTGGTGGCCAACTGACCGGTCTTCTCGAAGAGACCGGTGCGCGCATCCGTCAGCCCCAATACGCCGAACAGCGCGGTCGCGAGCGCGAGCCAGCGCCCGCGGTCGGTCAACGCGATCGTCTCCGAGCCCTCCCGCTTCAGCTCCCGCGCCGTCTCGTTGCGCCGCTCCGGCCAGAGCGGCATCGGCTCCCCGTTCTGGAGCTGGAACCAGGTCCAGGCATCGACGATGCCCGTCGGCGGGATGCCGTTGGCCTGCTGGAAGGAGAAGACGGCCGTCATTGTCCGCAGCCCGTAATCGCCATCTTCGGTCCCGGGCGGATAGCCTTGCTTGTTCAGCAGCTTCTGGACGGCCTCGACCTTGTCGATGAAATCTGGATTGACGCCAGGACCGAGGGGCAGAAACTCGGGCAGGCCTTGCCCTCCATCGATCGCGCCGAGCACCCCGCGCTGCTCATTCTCCAAAGCCTCCGTCGTGATCTGCTCGTCGGGGACGCCGAGCTGCTGAATGTTCGGCAGGAGGCCGCTGGCCGCAACCGGCACCCGCTCGGTTGGCCACCGAAAACCAAGCAGCCTGGACTTCGAATAGCTGGAGACCGTGACGCTATCCCTCTGATTGCCGCCGAGCACGAACAAGTGCTCGTCATCCTCGCGCAGGAAAAAGCCGACATGACCATAGGAGCTGTTCGCCTCGTTGCGCGAGAGGACGACGATGCAGCCTTCGCGTGGCTCTTCGAGCTTCGCACCGAGGTTGAGATAGCTGCGGGCCATCAGCGAGCGGCTCGACGCGTAGCCGGAAAGCACGAGGCAGGCACCGACGAAAGCCGCACACCACGCCTGTTCGTCGCTGCGGACCTGACCGTGCCCCGACAGGCGGAACATCTCCAAGATCCGCGGTTCCGCGGCTGCGCCCTTGTATTCGGAGATGCCTCGGAGGGTGTTCGCAATCAGCAACCAAGGAGACAGCATCATCGCCTCACGCAACCATTGGTTGCATGATCAATGCATATGCGCCGCCTCAACGCAATGCCGTAGCGGCAACTGCGTTAATGCGAGAGGCTCCCGAGAGCGCCGGCCACTGCCCGGCGCCTCGTCTCCTCAGCCGTATGGGAACCTTCCGTCAGCCCTCGGCCTGAGCCGCGCCGCGGATATAGGGCTCGACGGGCCCCTTGAGCGTGATCGTCATCGGGCGGCCGAAGCGGTCCTTGGCGGCGCCGGCGGCGACCTTCACCCAGCCTTCGGAGACGCAATATTCCTCGACATTGGTCTTCTCGACGCCCTTGAAACGGATGCCGATGTCGCGCGCCAGCACCTCGGCGTCGTAAAACGGGCTGTCCGGGTTGACGGAGAGGCGGTCGGGAAGCTGGTCTGACATGGCTCTGGCCTTGGATGTTCGGGCGCGAACAGGTCGCTTTCGCGCGCAGAGGTAGCCTCATCCGCGCCGGAAGCCAAATCCGTCTTCAAAAGTCAGAGCAGGATCGCGAAAAACCGGTTCCCACTTTTTGCACCCTGCTCTCGACTCAACGCTCGCCGTCGAGCAGGCTGCCGACCACCTTGGCGGTGTAGTCGACCATCGGGACGATGCGGGCATAGTTCAGGCGCGTCGGGCCGATGATGCCGACGACGCCGACGATGCGCTGCTCGGCATCGCGGAAGGGCGCCGCCACCATCGAGGAGCCCGACATCGAGAACAGCTTGTTCTCCGAGCCGATGAAGATGCGCACGCCATCGCCATCCTCCGCCCGCGACAGAAGATCGATCATGTCGGTCTGGGTCTCGAGATCGCCAAAGAGCAGGCGGATGCGCTCGAGGTCCTCCTGCGCCTTCAGATCCTCGAGCAGGTTGGCCTGGCCACGGACGATCAGATGGCGGTCGCTGCTCGGGCCCGACGAGGTGGCGATGCCGTTCTCGACGAGGCGCGCAGTCAGCGCATCGAGCTCGCGCTCCATCTGCGAGCGCTGGGTCGCGATCTCGCCCCGCAGCTCGGCGAGCGTCTTGCCGATGATGCGGGCGTTGAGGAAGTTCGCCGCCTCGCTCAACGCCGAGGCCGGCAGGCCGGGCGGCAACGCCAGCAGGCGGTTCTCGACCGTACCATCGTCCGCGACCAGAACGACCAGCGCACGGGCGGGATCGAGCCGGACGAACTCGATGTGCTTGAGCCTTGGATCGGCCTTGGTGGTGACGACGACACCGGCGCCGCGCGACAGGCCGGAGAGGAGCGCCGAGGCTTCGGTCAGCGTCTGGTCGAGGCTGCGATTGGTTGCGGCAGCCCTGATCTGCGCCTCGATGCGCTTGCGCTCGTCGGAGGTGAGATTGCCGACCTCCATCATCGCATCGACGAAGAAGCGCAGGCCTCTTTCTGTCGGAAGTCGCCCCGCAGAGGTATGCGGCGCGTAGATCAGCCCGGCCAGCTCCAGATCGGTCATGACGTTGCGCACCGTCGCGGGCGAGAGCGACATCGGCAGCAGGCGGGCAATGTTGCGCGAGCCGACCGGCTCGCCGGTCGCCAGGAAGCCGTCGACGATCTGGCGGAAGATCTCGCGCGAGCGCTGATCGGTCTCGACCAGGCTGCTGATCGTCTCGGGGCGGGGCGTATGGGCGCTCATGAACCTTTACGGGCGAACCGTTCCTCCATCCTATTGTCGTCATGCGATGCGCATGGATCAAGGGGCGGAAAGGCTCCTGCCTTGCCGTACCGGGCGGGAGAGCCTAAAAGCCGCCACTCCTCCGCAAGATAGGATCATTTCATGCGACCCTCCAAACGCGCCGCCGACGAGATGCGCAAGGTCACGCTCGAACGCGGCGTGGTGCGCTATGCCGAGGGCTCCTGCATGGTGACGTTCGGCGAGACCAAGGTGCTGTGCGCCGCGACTGTCGAGGAAAAGGGGCCGCCGTGGCTGCGCGGGACCGGCAAGGGCTGGGTCACCGCCGAATATTCGATGCTGCCGCGCGCCACGCATGAGCGCACGCGCCGCGAGGTCACCTCCGGCAAGCCCTCCGGCCGCACGCAGGAGATCCAGCGACTGGTCGGGCGCTCGCTTCGCGCCGTCGTCGACCTGACTGCGATCGGCGAGCGCCAGATCGTCGTCGACTGCGACGTGCTGCAGGCCGATGGCGGCACACGCACTGCCTCGATCACAGGCGCCTGGGTCGCCCTGCACGATGCGCTTAAGTGGATGGAAGGCCGCGGGCTCCTCAAGGGCACCCACCCGCTGAAGGACCATGTCGCCGCCATCTCCTGCGGCATCGTCGCCGGCAACCCGGTGATCGATCTCGACTATGTCGAGGATTCCGGCGCGCAGACCGATGCGAATTTCGTCATCACCGGCGCAGGCGGCCTCGTCGAGGTGCAGGGCACGGCAGAAGGCGCGCCCTTCTCGGAGGAGGAACTGCTCGCACTGCTCAAGCTCGCCAAGGGCGGCGTTTCCAAGCTCGTCGCGCTGCAGAAGGCGGCGGTAGCCTGATCGATTGATCGCACAGACAACGAAACAACGCCGTCATTCCGGACGTAGCGAAGCGAAGACCCGGAATCCATCGTAGAGCTTCGGCGCCTTCGATGGATCCCGGCTCAAGCCCGGGATGACGAGGCGGATACGAGAAAACCGATGCCGAACCACCGCCTCCTCACCGGCAAGGTCGTGATCGCGACCCACAACCAGGGCAAGCTGCGCGAGATGCGCCAGTTATTGGCTCCCTACGGCATCGAGCTCGTCTCGGCCGGGGAGCTCGGCCTGCCCGAACCGGTCGAGGACGGCACCATGTTCTCGGAGAATGCGGCGATCAAGGCCGTGGCCGCCGCCAAAGCGAGCGGGCTGCCGGCGCTGTCCGACGATTCGGGCGTCTGCATCGATGCGCTCGACGGTGCCCCCGGCCTGTTCTCGGCCAACTGGGCCGGGCCGGGCAAGGATTTCGCCCCGGCGATCGCACGCGTGCAGATGGAGCTGGCCAAGCGCGGTGCCGCCATGCCCGACAAACGCAGGGCGCATTTCGTCTCGGCGCTGGTCATCGCCTGGCCGGACGGCCATCAGGAATTGTTCGAGGGCCGCGTCTTCGGCACGGTCACTCATGAGATCCGTGGCGCGGGCGGCTTCGGCTACGACCCGATCTTCCTCCCCGATGGCCAGGGCAAGACTTTCGGCGAGATGACGGCGGACGAGAAGCACGGCATCCCGGCCGATGGCTCGCCCGGCCTGTCGCATCGGGCGCGCGCGTTCCATGTGCTTGCCGCCGCCTGCCTGAGGAAATCGGCGTGAGTGCCGCGGCCGCCCTGTCGGAGCGGCCCACCGCCTCGCATCCGACTGCGGATGCGGGCTTTGCCGTCTATGTGCATTGGCCATTCTGCCTGGCCAAATGCCCCTATTGCGACTTCAACTCGCATGTACGCCTGCAGCCGCCGGATCAGGCCCGGTACATCGCCGCCTTCCGCCGCGAGATCGCGCATCGCGCCGCGCTGGCGCCGGGCCGCACGGTCTCCTCGATTTTCTTCGGCGGCGGCACGCCCTCGCTGATGGAGGGCCGCACGGTCGGGGCGATCCTCGACGCGATCGGCGAGCACTGGACGGTCGATCCGAATTGCGAGGTGACGCTGGAGGCGAACCCGACCAGCGTCGAGGCCGGCCGCTTCCGTGACTTCCGGGCGGCAGGCGTCAACCGTGTCTCGCTCGGGGTGCAGGCGCTGAACGATGCCGATCTCAAGGCGCTCGGCCGAATGCATTCGGCCGAGGAAGCGCTCGCGGCCGTCGCTATCGCACGCAAGTATTTCGAGCGCTATTCCTTCGATCTGATCTATGCCCGCTCGCCGGCGCAGACGCCGGCGCTCTGGCGCGCGGAGCTGGAGCTGGCGATCAGCCACGCGGCCGAGCACCTCTCGCTCTACCAGCTCACCATCGAGCCCGGCACCGCCTTCGAGCGGCTGTTCCGGGCCGGCAAGCTCGCCATCCCCGACCATGATGCGGGTGCGGCGCTCTACGAGACGACGCAGGAGATCACCGCCAAGCACGGCCTGCCGGTCTACGAGATCTCCAACCACGCCCGGCCGGGCGCGGAATGCCGCCACAATCTTGTCTACTGGCACTATGGCGAATATGCCGGCGTCGGCCCCGGCGCCCATGGCAGGTTGGTGACGGCGCAAGGGCGGATGGCGCATTCGACCGAGAAGCGGCCGGAAATCTGGCTGGAACGGGTCGAGGCCGAGGGTCACGCCCTGGTCGAGGACGAGCGCCTGAGCGAGGAATCGCAGGGCGACGAATATCTGCTGATGGGCCTACGTCTGGTCGAAGGTATCGATCCCGCAGTGTTCAAGGCGCTCGCAGGCCGCGAGCTCAATGCCAAGCGCATCGCCAGCCTGATCGAGGAGAAGCTGCTGATGCATAAGCAGGGCGGCAGGCTTGCGGCGACGCCGGACGGCGCGCTGCTGCTCGATGCGCTGGTGGCCGATCTGGCGGCTTGAGGTTCGCCGTCGTTCGGGGGCGTCACCGGCGTCATGCTCGTACTTGTGGCGAGCATCCAGGTCTTGAGCACGAGCCTCGACCAGCAAAGACGTGGATGGTCGGGACAAGCCCGACCATGACGAGGTACCAGCGCCTGCGGCTTCCGCAGCGCCCCGCTCAGTCCTTTCCTAGCCGCGCGCCCGTCTTCGGGTCGAAGACATGGACCTTGCCGGGATCGACCGTGATCCAGAGCCGGCCCTCCTGAGCGGGAACGTCGCCGGTCGCCGCCTGCATCACAAAGGGCTGGCCGGAGAGCTTGCCGTGGAAGAGCTGGGTCGCGCCGAGTTCCTCGATGAACTCGACGTCGAAAGGCAGCGAGCCGGCATCGTCATCGGAGACGATCTCGACATCCTCCGGCCTCAGGCCGACCTCGACCGGCATCTGGGGCGGCAGATCCTCGCGCAGGTCGTGCGCCTGCAACACGGTGTCGCCGAGCGCAACGATGCCGTGGCCGTCGACCACGCCCGGCAGGATGTTCATCGGTGGCGAGCCGATGAAGGTCGCGACGAATTTGCTCGCCGGCTTGCGGTAGACCTCGGCGGGCAGGCCGATCTGCTCGACCTGCCCGGCATTCATCACCACGAGCTTGTCGGAGAGCGTCATCGCCTCGACCTGATCATGCGTGACGTAGATCGCGGTGACGCCGAGCGCGCGCTGCAGCTTCTTGATCTCGACGCGCATCTGGACGCGCAGCTTGGCGTCGAGGTTCGAGAGCGGCTCGTCGAACAGGAAGACCTGCGGCTTGCGCACGATGGCGCGGCCCATGGCGACGCGCTGGCGCTGACCGCCGGAAAGCTGGCGCGGGCGGCGCTCCAGGAAGGGCTCGATCGCGAGGATGCGCGCAGCTTCCTTCACGCGCTTGTCGATCTCGTCCTTCGGCGTGCCGCGGTTGCGCAGCCCATAGGCCATGTTGTCGTAGATGTTCATATGCGGGTAGAGCGCATAGTTCTGGAACACCATCGCGATGTCGCGGTCGGCCGGCTCGATCTGGTTGACGACGCGCTCGCCGATCGCGACCTCACCGGACGAGATCGTCTCGAGACCGGCGACCATGCGCAGCAGCGTGGACTTGCCGCAGCCGGAGGGGCCGACGAGCACGCAGAAGCCGCCGTCGGGGATGTCGAAGGAGACGCCCTTCACGGCCTCGACGCCGCCGGCATAGACCTTCTTGACGCTGTTGAGAGTGACCTGGGCCATTCACGGATTACTTCTCGGTTTCGACCAGGCCCTTCACGAAGAGCCTCTGCATGGCGATGACGACGAGGACGGGCGGCAGCATCGCAAGCATGGCCGTGGCCATGGCGAGCTGCCATTCGGTCAGCGCGTCGGCGGTGACGATCATCTTCTTGATGGCGATGACGATGGTCTGCATCGAGTCCTTGGTCGTCACCAGAAGTGGCCAGAGATACTGGTTCCAGCCATAGATGAACTGGATCACGAACAGCGCCGCGATCGTGGTGATCGAGAGCGGCAGGAGCGTGTCCTTGAAGAACTTGAAGGGGCCGGCACCGTCGATCTTGGAGGCTTCGAGCAGCTCATCCGGGATCGTCATGAAGAACTGGCGGAAGAGCAGCGTGCCCGTCGCCGAGGCAATGAGCGGGACGGCGAGACCCTGATAGGTGTCGAGCATCCGCAGGTCCGAGACGATCTTGAACGTCGGGAAGATGCGGACCTCGACCGGGAGCATCAGTGTAATGAAGATGATCCAGAATGCGGCCATGCGGAACGGAAAGCGATAATAGACCACCGCATAGGCCGAGAGCACGGAAATGAAGATCTTACCCAGCGCGATCGCCATCGCCATGATGAAGGAGTTCAGCATCATGTGGATCACCGGCTCGCGCGTCGTGCTCGACGTGCCGATGAAGAGGATGCGGTTGTAATTCTCCAGGAAATACGGGCCGGGATAGAGCGGCATCTGGCCGTTGATCACGGTCGAGGCATCCCAGGTCGAGGCGACGAAGGTCAGCCAGACCGGGAAGGCGACGATCAGCACGCCGATCGTCAGGATGACATAGGCGATGATGTCGCCCAGGCGGCGGTCCTCGACCATCAGATCCCCTTCCCCATCTCGCGCAGCAGGCCGGCCAGCGCTTCCGCGCAGGCATCGAGACAGGCTTGACCTTTTTCGGCCGTCGCGCGGCGTGCATCGCCGATCACGCCGGTTTCGGTCATGTCCCGGAAGGAACGGTGGCGAGAAACCTCCGGGCGTCCGGACGACCCACCCCGCGCACCGAACGCTTCCGACAGGCGCGGCTCGCGGACGCAGCCCGGCGCCAGCACCATCATCATCGAGGTCTCGACCTCGCAAGCGTGCTGCACACCCTTCTGGTCCTCGAGCAGCGCCGGGAGCGCGGCCTCGGCCAGCAGGAAATAGGTGGTCGCCTCGACATGCAGCCGCGTCTCACGGGCGAAGTCGGGCAGGAAGGCGGTCAGCGCGGCGATGTTGCCGCCATGGCCGTTGACGATCAGGACGCGGTGGAAACCGTGGCGCTCGATACTCTTCAGGAGCGAGAGCAGCACTGCCCGATAGGTCGGGATATCGAAGGTGAAGGTTCCGCCGAAGGCCATGTGATGCTCGGCCATGCCGCACCACAGCGTCGGCGCGACGACGACATCGACATCATCAGCACGCTCAGCCGCGGCCTTGCAGACGCCGCTGCAAAGGATGGTGTCGACGCCGACGGGAAGATGCGGCCCGTGCTGCTCGATCGAGGCGACGGGAAGAACGACGATCGCGTCCTTCGCCGCCTTGGCGCGTAGCTCCTCGGCGGTTAGGTCCATCCAGAGCACGGAGGCCATCAGTAGCTCACCTTGCGCTCGATGAAGCGGAACTGGATCGCGGTCATTCCGATGACCATGATCAGCAGGATCACCGACTGCGCCGCCGAGCCGCCGAGATTGGAGCCGCCCTTGCCGTCGGAGAAAACCTTGTAGACCAGCGTCTCGGTCGCGCCCGAGGGACCGCCGCCGGTGACGGTATCGATGATGCCGAAGGTGTCGAAGAAGACGTAGACGATGTTGACGACGAGCAGGAAGAAGGTCGTCGGCGAGAGCAGCGGGAAGACGATGGTCCAGAAGCGACGCATCGGCCGGGCGCCGTCGATGACGGCAGCCTCGATCACGCTCTTCGGGATCGACTGCAGTCCGGCGAGGAAGAACAGGAAATTGTAGCTGATCTGCTTCCAGGTCGCCGCGAGGATGACGAGCAGCATGGCGTGATTGCCGTTGAGCCGCGGGTTCCAGGGAATGCCGAGCGATTGCAGCCCGCGTGCAAGCATGCCGAGCGAGGGATCGAACATGAAGATCCAGAGAACGCCGGCAATGGCGGGCGCCACCGCATAGGGCCAAATCAGCAGGGTCTTGTAGATTTCAGCGCCGCGGATCTGCCGGTCTGCCATCACCGCGAAGAGCAGCGCGATCGACAGCGAGAACACGCAGACGAAGGTCGAGAAGATGACGGTGTTGATGAAGGCCTTGAGATAGCCGGGATCGGCGAACAGCAGCTGGTAGTTCTCGAACCAGACGAACTCGGTCGAAGTGCCGAAGGCGTCTTCGAGCAGGAAGCTCTGCCAGACCGCCTGGCTCGCCGGCCAATAGAAGAACACGACGGTGATCGCGAGCTGCGGCATCAGCAGCAGGAAGGGGATGGTCAGCCCCCGGAAGTACGCGTTCTTCTGCATCGGCTTCCTTGAACGAGACGGCCATCCCGGACGGACTTGTCCGGGATGGCCTGAAGATGCAAGGGCTATCCGCTCAGCGCGAGGCTGTCCGCTCGAACTGGCGCAGCATCTGGTTGCCGCGCTCGGCCGCCGCGTCCAGCGCCGCCTGCGGCGACTTCTGGCCGTTCAGCGCCGCCTCCAGCTCCTCCGACCAGATGTCGCGGATCTGGACGAGGCTGCCGTAACGCAGGCCCTTCGAGTTGTCGGTCGGGGTCTTGTTGGTCAGCTCGAGGATCGGTGTCTCGAGATAGGGCTTGTCCTTGTAGAAGCCCGACGCCTTGACCTTCTCATAGGCAGCCTTGGTGATCGGCAGATAGCCGGACTCGGTGTGCAGCTTCACCTGACGATCGACATCCGAGAGGAAGGTGAAGAACTTGGCGACGCCCTTGTATTCGTCAGCCTTCTTGCCACCCATGACCCACAGCGAGGCGCCGCCGATGATCGAGTTCTGCGGCGCGCCCTGCACATCGGGATAATACGGCATCGGCGCGTTGCCCCAGTCGAACTTGGCGTTCGCCTTGACATTGCCGAAGAAGCCCGAGGAGGTCAGGAAGATCGGGCATTCGCCCGAGGTGAAGCGGCCCTCGCCATTGTTGGTGCGGCCGGAGTAGTCGTAGGTCTTGTCCTTCTGCAGCTCGACCAGATTGGTCCAGTGCTTGAGGAAAACCGGGCTCTTGTTGAAGTTCAGCACGGCGTCGAAGCCGGCCATGCCGTTGACCTTGGTCGAGAGCGGGATGTTATGCCAGGCGCCGAACTGCTCGATATTGGCCCAGGTCGCCCAGGCATTCGAGACGGCGCACTTGTCGTAGCCGGCGGCCTTCAGCTTCTTGGCGGCCTCGAAGGTCTCGGGCCAGGTCTTCGGCGGCTTCGCCGGGTCGAGGCCCGCCTTCTTGAAGGCGTCCTTGTTGTACCACATCACCATCGAGGACGAGTTGAACGGCATCGAGAGCATGTCGCCCTTAGCCGTCGAATAATAGCCGGTGATGGCGGGGAGATAGGCGTTCGGATCGAACTTCTCGCCGGCTTCCTTCATCACCTCATGAACCGGCTTGATCGCGCCCTTGGCCGACATCATCGTGCCGGTGCCGACCTCGAAGACCTGCAGGATGTGCGGCGCCTGGCCGGCGCGGAAAGCGGCGATGCCGGCGTTCAGCGTGTCGGGATAGGAGCCCTTGTAGACGGGAACGACCTTGTAGTCCTTCTGCGAGGCGTTGAAGTCCTCGGCGAGCTTGACGACCACGTCGTTGTTGGCGCCCGTCAGGGCATGCCACCACTGGATCTCGGTCTGCGCCAGAGCCGGCGAAGCGCCGGCGAGCGCAAAGGCGGCGACCGACATCAGGATGCGCGATTTGATGCTCATGGAGTGTCTCCCTTCCGCGGGCGGGCGCCGCCGCGGTTCTTGTCGTTGGTGCGCAAGCTAGCATGAAGCGCAGGCGACAGTTCAATGACAAAACGACGACAGTTTTTGCAAGGCACTTATGGCCGCGGCCGGCTTGCGCATTCACGCATAAACGGCTGATCTGCGCGTCCTGCCTCGCCTTTTCCGGACCGCATCATGACGAGCCTCGTCCTTTCCGCCTCGACAACCCTGCCGCAGGATGCCGGCGCCGCCGCGCTGGCCGGCCGCGTCTGGCGGCCCGATCTCGGCGGCCCGGCAGTGGTCACGCTGCGCGACGGACAGCTCGTCGACATCACAGCCGAATTCCCGACCAGCCGCGACCTCTGCGAGAGCGCCGATCCGGCGGCCGCGCTGCGCACCGCGAAAGGCGAAGGTCTGGGCTCGCTCGCCGACATCCTGGCCAATACGCCCGTCGACGGCCGCGATCCGAAGCGCCCCTGGCTGCTCTCGCCGCTCGACCTCCAGGCGGTGAAGGCGGCCGGCGTCACCTTCGCCGTCTCGATGCTGGAACGCGTCATCGAGGAGAAGGCGCGCGGCAACCCGGCCGCCGCCGCGACGATCCGCACGGAGATCGGAAAACTGATCGGCGACGACCTTTCGAAGCTGAAGCCCGGCTCGCCCGAGGCGATGCATCTCAAGGAGGTGCTGATCAAGCAGGGGGCATGGAGCCAGTATCTCGAAGTCGGCATCGGGCCGGACGCCGAGATCTTCACCAAGGCGCCGGCGATGTCGACGGTCGGCACAGGCGCCGATGCCGGCCTGCATCCGGCGTCGAGCTGGAACAACCCGGAGCCGGAGATCGTCCTGATCGTCGCCTCGGACGAGCGGATCGTCGGCGCGACGCTCGGCAACGACGTCAATCTGCGCGATGTCGAAGGCCGCTCGGCCCTGCTGCTCGGCAAGGCGAAGGACAACAACGCGGCGGCAGCCGTCGGCCCCTTCATCCGCTTCTTCGATGCCGGCTTCACGCTCGATCACATCCGCAAGACGACCGTGACCCTGACGGTGGAGGGCGAGGACGGCTTCACGCTGGAGGGCTCGTCCTCGATCGCCAAGATCAGCCGCGACCCGGCCGATCTCGCGGCACAGATGATCGGCCCGCATCACCAGTATCCGGACGGGGCGGCGCTTTACCTCGGCACCATGTTCGCGCCGATCAAGGATCGCGACGCACCGGGCGGCGGCTTCACCCATAAATACGGGGACATCGTCACCATCGCCGCGCCCGAGCTCGGCAGCCTCGTCAACCGTATGAAACGCACCGACGCCTGCGAGCCCTGGACCTTCGGCGCCTCGCATCTGATGCGCCACCTCGCGAAGCGCGGGCTGCTTTAGGCGGAGCAGGCAAAGAGCGCGGGCGGATCGCGCTCGCGCTCTTCTGGGATATGTATCTCCGATGTAGGCAGCAAGCTCAGCCAGTGATCGCCTGACCCGCTTCCCAACCGAGGATGGCGCGCTTGCGCGTCAGGCCCCAGTGATAGCCGGTGAGGGCACCCGACTTGCCGATGACGCGGTGGCAGGGCACCACGAAGGAGATCGGGTTCTTGCCCACCGCCATGCCGACGGCGCGCGCGGCACTGGGCTTGCCGATATGGCTGGCGACGTCGCCATAGGTGGTGGCACAGCCGACCGGGATTCGGAGCAGCGTCTCCCAGACCCTGACCTCGAAATCCGTGCCGATCAGCACGACGCGCAAGGGCGTCTCGGCCGTCCAGGC
Organism: Allobosea sp. TAF32; assembly: GCF_052113585.1. Taxonomy (NCBI): domain Bacteria; kingdom Pseudomonadati; phylum Pseudomonadota; class Alphaproteobacteria; order Hyphomicrobiales; family Alloboseaceae; genus Allobosea; species Allobosea sp. TAF32. The sequence goes on from NZ_JBFRDM010000001.1 coordinate 828,527, forward strand.
CTTGGGCTCGAAGATGCGGGCGGCATAGGGCGCCGTCAGCACCGGATCGTAGTGATAACCGGCATGCGGCCAGCGGCGCATCATGTCGGCCAGAGCCTCGGCGCGCCCACCGACGACCTTGCCGCCATCGACGCTGTTGGAGACCCAGCCCAGCCCCGCGAGCCCGCGATCCGTGACCACGATCAGCGCCTCACCGAAGGGAGAGGCATGGAAGCCATAGGAGAGCTTCAGCCCCTCGCCGCCGAGCTTCCATTCGCCGGGCGACATCGCCTCATGCGTGACGAAGAGGTCATGCAGCCGGCCGGGGCCGGAAAGCCCGACTTCAAGCGCAGTGTCGAGGATGCTGGCCGAGGAGGCGAGCAGGCCCTTGGCGTGGTCGAGCGTGATCGCCTGCAGGAAGGCCTTGGGCGTCAGGCCGCACCAGCGCCGGAAGAGATGGTGGACATCGGTCGGCGTTGCGCCGGCCGCATCCGCGATCGCCTCGATGGTCGGCTGCTCGCGCCAGTTATGCGTGATGAAGGCCAGGATGCGGCGGACCGTATCGTAGTCCGAGCCCGGCGCCACGGCGGGGAAATCGGCCTCGCTCGGCATGGCTTCGGCAGCGCGCGCCAGCACCGCATTGGAAAAACGCGTCGGGGTCATCGCCGTTTTCATCGGAGCATGAGCGTTCATGGCTTGAAACCTCGCATCATTCGTCATGATGCGAATCTAGGGCGCCAACCATGCCGTTCCCACCCGAAAGCTGACAAGGGCTGGCTTGCAGCCGCTATAGTTTCCGAGCCCAAGAGACCCCCATATTTTGGACGGACAATGGCGACCGCCTCCAGCGCTATCATCGATCTCTACGAGCGACACGCCGCTGCCTTCGACCGGCTGCGCGGCAAGACGTTGTTCGAAGGCGCGTGGCTCAACCGTTTCCTCGCGTTTGTTCCGGAGCATGCCGCCATCCTCGATATCGGCTGCGGTTCGGGCGAGCCGATCGCCCGCTACTTCCTCGGCAGGAACCGCGCCATCACCGGCATCGACTCTGCCGCCGCGCTGGTCGAACTGTGCCGTCAGCGTTTCCCGCAGGCCGAATGGCATGTGCAGGACATGCGCCGACTTGCGCTCGGCCGCCGCTTCGACGGGCTGGTCGCCTGGGACAGCTTCTTCCACCTGACGCCGGAGGACCAGCGGGCGATGTTCCCGGTCTTTGCCGAACACGCCACCGCGACCGCAGCGCTGATGTTCACCAGCGGACCTTCGCATGGCGAAGCGATCGGCTCCTTCGAAGGCGAGCCGCTCTATCACGGCAGCCTGGCGCCGGAGGAGTACCGCGCGCTTCTGGCGGAGAACGGCTTCTCCGTGGTCGCGCATGTCGTCGAGGATGCAAGCTGCGGCGGCCACACGATCTGGCTCGCCCGCAGGGGCTGATCGTCTCAGGATGCGCCATAATCGGGGCCGCGCCGGGCGCTCGCCAGCGCCTTTCCCAACGCATCCGCGAAGCCGGCGCGCTCCCGCGGCGAGAGCGCGGTGGCGACCGCGACGCTCCGGCCCCGCGAGACCAGCGTGAGGCCGAGCAGGCCGTAATCCTCATCGGTCTGACGTTCGAGCCGCGTCCAGGCGGGGTTGGAGCGCCAGATCGCCTCGCGGCCGTGATGCGAGACCTTGCGCAGCAAGACCTCCAGCGGCGTCACCACGATGCGCTCGAAGGCACGCGCATGCCGGAAATTGACGTGGAAGGCGACGAACAGCGCGAGCACGTCAAGGCCGAAGAAGCCAGCGACCGGCCAGGCGCCGAGCACGACGAAGGGGATCGAGGAGATCAGGCTCGCCAGGCAGACCAACGTCATCACGATGCGAAAGCCGTTCTGGCCGAGCGAGCGATGCGGCGTGATCGTCGCGTCGAAGACCGGGCGCCTCATGGCGTCGGTGCTGCCGCTGGCAGGAATCTCGCTGGCAGGGCTCTTGCCGGGGTCCATGGCGGCATTATAACGCCGTCATGGACCCGCAGAACAGGCCCGCCCGCCCCCGCGCCCCCGTCAAGCGCATCACTTTGCCGCGCGCCCGCAAGCCGGCCGAAATCCGCGAGATCTTCGCGCGTTTCCAAGCCGCCAATCCCGAGCCGAAAGGCGAGCTGGAATCCGTGAACGCCTTCACGCTGCTGGTTGCCGTCGTGCTCTCGGCGCAGGCGACCGACGCCGGCGTCAACAAGGCAACGCGCCCGCTCTTCGCCATCGCCGACACGCCGGAGAAGATGCTGGCGCTCGGCGAGGACAAGGTGCGCGACTACATCAAGACGATCGGCCTCTTCCGCACCAAGGCAAGGAACGTGATCGCGCTCTGCGAGAAGTTGATCGCGGAGTTCAGCGGGCAGGTGCCGACCACGCGCGAGGCGCTGGAAAGCCTGCCGGGCGTCGGCCGCAAGACCGCGAATGTCGTGCTCAACATCGCCTTCGGCGAGATCACCCATGCGGTCGACACCCATGTCTTCCGCGTCTCGAACCGGCTCAGGATCGCGCCGGGCAAGAACGTCTTGCAGGTCGAGCTCGGGCTGGAGAAGGCGATCCCTCAGGAGTTCGGCCGGCATGCCCATCACTGGCTGATCCTGCACGGGCGCTACACCTGCAAGGCGCTGAGGCCCGAATGCGGGCGCTGCATCCAGAACGACCTTTGCGACTCTCCCGACAAGCGAGTCGTCTGACGCTGCCCGAGCCGTCCCTTCGCCTGCTTGACAGTCTCCGGCGGCTAGGCTGAGCTTCGTGCGCCGGACGCCTTGGGGGCTCGGAGAAGCCTGAGAGTCTGCGGCAGAGGAAGCTCAGGAGGTCAGTGTGATGAAGCGTTTCGTCCTCGCGGCGAGCATCGCCGTTGCCGCCCTATCCGTTCACGCAAGCGCCTTCGGGCAATCGAAAGGCCCGGTCATCGGGGTCAGCTGGTCGAACTTCCAGGAAGAGCGCTGGAAGACCGACGAGGCCGCGATCAAGGCGGCGGTCGAGAAAGCCGGCGGCACCTATCTTTCCGCCGATGCGCAGTCATCGCCGGCCAAGCAGCTCACCGATGTCGAGAGCCTGATCGCGCGCGGCGCCAAGGCGATCATCGTGCTGGCGCAGGACGCGCAGGCCATTCGTCCCGCCGTCGAGAAGGCGGTCAACGAGGGCATCGGCGTCGTCGGCTATGACCGCCTGATCGAGATCCCGCAGGCCTTCTACCTGACCTTCGACAATGTCGAGGTCGGCCGCATGATGGCGCGCGAGATCCAGAAGGCGAAGCCGGTGGGCAATTACGTCTTCATCAAGGGCTCGAGCTCCGACCCGAACGCCAATTTCCTCTATCAGGGCTCGATCGAGGTGCTGAAGCCCGCGATCGACGGCGGCAAGATCAAGAATGTCGGCGAAGCCTTCACCGATGGCTGGCTGCCGGCGAACGCCCAGCGCAACATGGAGCAGATCCTGACGCGCAACCAGAACAAGGTCGATGCCGTCATCGCCGCCAATGACGGCACGGCGGGCGGCGCCATCGCGGCGATGGATGCACAGGGGCTCTCCGGCTCCGTGCCTGTCTCCGGCCAGGATGCCGACCGCGCGGCGCTCAACCGCGTGGCGCTGGGTACCCAGACCGTGACGATCTGGAAGGATGCGCGCGAGCTCGGTCGCAACGCCGCCGAGATTGCACTGAAGCTCGCAGGTGGCGCCAAGCTCTCGGAGATCCCAGGTTCGGCTGCCTGGGACCAGGGCCCGTCCAAGCAGAAGATGACGGCGCTCTTCCTCAAGCCCGTGCCGGTGACGAAGGACAACCTCGCCGTCGTGATCGAGGCCGGCTGGGCACCGAAATCGGCGGTTTGCCAGGGCGTCGCGTCCGGCAAGGTCAAGGCCTGTGACTAGAGCAGGCTGCGATAAATTGGGAACCGGTTTTTCGCGCTCCAGATTTTTGATGAGAGACGGATTCGGATGTCAGATGGGGTCGCTATGCGATCCCATCTGACATCGTCCGGCTCTGACGTGGCACCCGCGCCGGCCAAGCAGGTGCAGGATGAGCGCGGCCTTGCCGATCGTCTGCGCGAGATCGAGTTCGATCCGCGCATGATCGGCATGGTCGCCGCGCTCGCGGTGATCTGGCTCGGCTTCAACTGGCTGTCGGACGGCGCCTTCCTGACGCCGCGCAATCTCTGGAATCTGCTGGTCCAGACCGCCTCGATCGCGATCATGGCCTGCGGCATGGTGCTGGTCATCGTCACCCGCAACATCGACCTCTCCGTCGGCTCGATGCTCGGCTTCGTCGGCATGGTGGTCGGGCTCGTGCAGGTCCGGCTCCTGCCCGAGATCTGGGGCTTCGAGCACCCGCTGACCTGGGTCGTCAGCCTGCTGCTCGCGATGGCGCTGGGCGGGTTCGTCGGGCTGCTGCAGGGCGCGCTGATCGCCTATCTCGCCATCCCCTCCTTCATCGTCACGCTCGGCGGCCTCCTGATCTGGCGCGGCGCGGCCTGGTGGGTGACGCAGGGCCAGACCATCGCGCCGATGGATTCGCGCTTCCGCCCGCTCGGCGGCGGCGTCGAGGGCGCGATCGGCACAAGCGCCTCCTGGGCGATCGGCATCGCGCTCTGCGCCGCGATCTCAATCGGCGCGGCGCTGATCCGGCGCCGGCGCAAGCGCTTCGGCTTCCTGCTGCGCCCGCTCTGGGCCGAGATCACGATCGCCGGCCTCGGCTGCGCCACGGTTCTGGCGATGGTGATGGTGGCGAACGCCTATGCGCTGCCCGCCGGCATCGCCCGGCGCGTCACCGAGGCGAAAGGCGGCATATGGCCTGAGGGCGGCCTGACCATCGGCCACGGGCTCGCCGTTCCCGTGCTGATCGCGCTCGCGGTCGGCGTCATCATCACCTTCATCGCCAACCGCCTGCGCTTCGGCCGCTACGTCTTCGCCATCGGCGGCAACCCCGAGGCGGCCCAGCTCTCCGGCGTAAACACGCGCAAGGTGCTGATGCTGGTCTTCGGTTTGATGGGTGTGCTCGTCGGCATCTCCGCCTGCATCTCGACGGCGCGCCTGAACGCCTCGACCAACGCCGCCGGCACGCTCGACGAGCTCTATGTCATCGCTGCCGCCGTCATTGGCGGCACCTCGCTGGCGGGGGGCGTCGGCACCATCGTCGGCGCCATGCTCGGCGCGCTGGTGATGCAGTCGCTGCAGTCCGGCATGGTGCTGATCGGCGTCGATGCGCCCTTGCAGAACATCGTCGTCGGCATCGTCCTCGTCCTCGCGGTCTGGCTCGACGGGGTCTACCGCAAGCGGCTGAGCTGAGGAGGGAGCGATGAGCATCACGGAATCGGCTGGTCTCGCCGACACCCATCCGGGCCAGGGCACGCCGCTGATCGAGATGCGCGACATCTCGATCGCCTTCGGCGGCATCAAGGCCGTCGATGGTGCGAGCATCGACCTGATGCCGGGCGAGGTCGTCGGCCTGCTCGGCCACAACGGCGCCGGCAAGTCGACGCTGATCAAGATTCTGTCGGGCGCCTACCGCGCCGATGCCGGCACGATCCGCGTGAATGGCGAGGAAGCAGCGATCACGAGCCCACGCGACGCCAAGCAGCAGGGCATCGAGACGATCTATCAGACGCTCGCGCTTGCCGATAACGTCGATGCCGCCGCCAACATCTTCCTCGGTCGCGAGCTACTCTCCGGCTGGGGCACGCTCGACGATGCAACGATGGAGGCCGAGACTCGCAAGGTGATGGGTCGACTCAACCCGCATTTCCGCCGCTTCAAGGAGCCGGTGAAGGCGCTCTCGGGCGGCCAGCGCCAGTCGGTCGCGATCGCGCGCGCCATCTATTTCAACGCCCGCGTGCTGATCATGGACGAGCCCACGGCGGCACTCGGCCCGGCCGAGACGAAGCAGGTGGCGGAGTTGATCTTGCAGTTGAAGAAGCAGGGCATCGGCATCTTCCTGATCAGCCATGACCTGCACGATGTCTTCGATCTCGCCGACCGCGTCACGGTGATGAAGAATGGCAAGGTCGTCGGCACGGCGCGCACTGCCGACGTCACCCAGGACGAGGTGCTGGGCATGATCATCTCGGGCAAATGCCCGCCGGCCGCTGTGGCCGGCCCCGGCGCGCTACGCAGCTAGATCGCGCCGGGTCGATTTCTGAAGCGGCGGGAAGCGCGAAGCTCCCTACGCCGTCGCGTGCGGCTCGTGCCGATAATCCCAGACTGCCCAGCCCGAGATCGCCGCAGTCAGCAGGCCGACGATCATGTGAGGCCAGAAGGCGCGGAGGTTACCGGTGAAGCCGAGCATCCAGGGCGAGGCCACCAGCCAGAGTCCGAGCGCGAGATTCAGCCACTCCTCCCATTCGGCGAAAGCCGAAAGCGCAGCGACCGCAATCACGGCGAGAGCCACGCTGACGATCCATGCATTGCGCGTCGGCACGAAGTCGCCGACGAAGCCCATGTACCATGGTGAGAAGAACAGCAGCCCGGCCAGGATCAGATTACACCAGTCCTGCGGTCGCCTGGCATTCGTATTCGCGGTCAACATGATCACCTCCATCGGTGACGATCATCCAACCACTACGCCTCGCGCATGAGGCGCTTGGTCATTTTTATTATACGCTCAGGTCAGCAATAGCTCAAGAACAGAGTAGGAACGCCCGGCGGCCGATCGAATCCGACCGCCGGGCAAGACGACATGAGCCGCATCGCTGCGCCCAACCGAGCCAGCGATGCGGGCGTTCTCACTTCGCGTCGAGCAGTTCCTTCACCGAGAGCAGGACGAGTTCGTTGTCATCCGCCTTCTTGGGATCACGCGAGGACGAGAACGGCAGGTTGTTGTCGTTGCCGACGACGATGATGCCCTTGGCGAGATCGACGACGTCGACGTTCTCGATGGTGAAGAACGGGAAAGGCAGCACGCCGTCGATGGCGCCCTGCTTCGCCTTCTTGTCGGGGTCGGCGATCTTCATCAGGTCGATGAAGCCGATCTTGCGCACGGGCTTGCCGACATTGGCGTCGGTCATCTCGATCTTCACGATGCGCTTGAACTTGGCGAGGTCGTGGAAGCAGTCCGGGCCCTTCTGGCCGGCGGCACAGGCCTTGTCGGCAGTGCCTTCGCCGTTGTCGCGCTCGATGATCAGCGCCGTCGTCGCGTCGATCATGTTGAAGTCGCCGATGGCGAGGCCCTTCTGCTCCAGCGGGAAGAACCAGGAGCGGCCGGTCCACTTCTCGTTGGCGACATCGAATTCGAGGATGCGCAGCACTTCCTTGCCGTCGACCTCTTCATTGCCCTTGGTCTCGGCGTTCCAGAGCGGCCCCTCCAGCAGCGGGTAGAGGAAGCGCCCGTCGGGAGACTGCGCCATGCCCTCATAGCCCTTGGAGCGGCGGACATTGAATTCGACGGACTGGTTCGGTGCGCCGGGCGTCGTCACGGCGTAATGGTCGGGCGAGCGGGCCGGCTTGCCGTCGACGGTGGTCTCGAACACCGCCTCGACCTTGCCGTTGGCATCGACGCGGATGAGGTAGGGGCCGAACTCCTCGCCGATCCAGTACTTGCCGCCGATCGGCTGGATCGACTCGGGATCGAAATCGGCGCCGGTCAGATAGCGCTTGTCGGTGCCCTCATGAACGATGCGAAACGGCACCTTCTTGTCGGGGTCGTGCAGGAAGGTGGTCGAGAGACGCTCGATCGCGCCCTTGTCGAAATCGGCCTTGAGACGATGGAAGAACAGCATCGCGTCGGGCGAATTGACCTTGGAGCCGAAGCCGTTGTCGGTCAGGACGAGGAACTCGCCATTGCCGAGCGAGCGGATGCCGGAGAAGCCCTGCACGGGCTGGCCGGCGAAGGGCGTGGAAAGACCTGTCGGGCGGCCGCCCGAGGTGCCCATCACCGAACCGACGGTTTCGACGCGCTTGCCCGGGGTTACGAACTTGCCGGACACCTTGAGATCGGCCGGCGCATCGGCAGGAGCCGGGATGATCGTGTTCGCCGGCAGCAGGGCGTGACCGACGAGCTTCGACGGAAACTCCTTCTGGGCGTCCTGGGCCCCGGCGAGCATGGTCGAGGACAGGAGCAGGGCAATGACGAGCGACGAGCGCATGAAATTCTCCGGGCTGGAAATGACCAACCCGCTTCACCCGCCCGGATTGCGGCCCGACGACAGCGCGGCGACCGTTCGGTGACGGGGCATTGAACTCACCAGCCCTCATCGTGGCGAGCAGGCGAAGCCTGTGTCTTCCGGTCGCGCTCGAACCATCCTTCGAGACGCCGCTTTCGCGGCACCTCAGGATGAGGACTGGAGATGAACAGCCGCAGAGGCGGCCGATCCTTCAATATCCCCTGGCCGGATCGACCACATGCTGCAGGGGCTCGCCGGCTTCCAGGCGCCTGATCTGCGCCGTGATCAGCGAAGCGATCGCTTCAGGCTCCGACATGGCCGCGTTATGCGGCGTGATCGTCACGCCCGGATGGGTCCAGAGCGGCGAGGCGGTCGGCAGCGGCTCGGTCTCGAAGACATCGAGCGTTGCCCCTTTCAGCGTGCCGGATTCGAGCGCCGCCAGGATATCCTCTTCCACCTGCAGGCCACCGCGGCCGGCATTGATCACGAATGGACCGCCGAGGCGACCATCCTGCGCCAGCCCTGCGATCAGCCCGGCGTCGATGATGCCGCGCGTCTCCGGCGTGAGCGGCACGAGGCAGACGAGGATGTCCGTCCGCGCCAGGAACTCCTTCATGCCCTCCTCACCTGAGAAGGTGCACAGCCCCTCGATGCTCTTCGGCGAGCGGCTCCAGCCGGCCACGTCGAAGCCGATGACCTTGAGCTTGGCGGCGGCATCCTGCCCGAGTTCGCCCAGCCCCATGATGCCGACGCGAACCGAGCGGGCCGCTGGCTGGTTGCGATCGTCCTCCCAGAGCCTTTCGCGCTGCTGGCTGAGGTAGCGGTGCTGCTGGCGCAGATACATCAGGCAGTGCAGCACGACGTACTCGCTCATCCGCGTGGTCAGATCGGGATCGACGACGCGGGCGATCGGCACCGCCGGCAGCTTGTCGTCGGCGAACAGGAAATCGACGCCGGCGCCAAGCGAGAAGATCGCAGCGAGATTGGGCAGGCCGGTCAGGCTGCCGGCCGGGTGCTTCCAGCTTGCCACATAATGGACGGCGCGGCGGTCGAAGGGCTCGCCGAGAACCACGATCGGCATCTCCGGCAGCAGCGCCTGGAACCTGGCGCGCCAGTCCTCGACATGCCAGCCCGTCATGGCCAGAAGCAAACTCATGCCGACACCCTCTCCGTGATCCGTTCCGCGACGAGCCGGCCGCGCGCCGCACCCTCACCGATCCGATAGGCCTTGCGCAAGCGCGCACTCGCCGCGGCGAAGTGCGCCTCGTCGCGCGCGTGGATGATCCCGAGCGGGCGCTCCGCGCCAATCTCGGTTCCAATGCCAGCCAGTTCGACGATGCCGACGGCATGGTCGATCGGGTCCTGTGGGCGGACGCGGCCGCCACCGAGCGCGACGACCGCAAGCCCGACCGCGCGCGTGTCGACCGCGATGACCGACCCGGCCGTTTCGGCGAAGACCGGCTTCACGATCGGCGCAGCGGCGAGATGATTTGCCGGCTTTTCCAGCAGGTCCGCCGGTCCTCCGAGCGCCGCCACCATCCGCGCGAAGCGCTCGGCCGCCGCACCCGAGGCGAAGGCATTCTCGATCTTTTCGCGCGCCGCATCGAGATCGGCGGCAAGCCCGCCCAGGAGCAACATCTCGGCGCCCAGCGCGACCGTGACCTCATGGAAGCGCGCCTCGCGGCGGCGGCCGGTCAGATGGTCGAGCGCATAGGCGACCTCGAGCGCATTGCCGGCGACCGAGGCCAGCGGCTCGTCCATATCGGTCAAGAGCGCATGTGTCGGCAGCCCGGAATCGTTGGCGACGGCGACGAGAGCCTGCGCCAGCGCCTGTGCCTTGGCGTAGTCGGGCAGGAAAGCACCGGAACCGAACTTCACATCCATGGCGAGGCCGTGCAGCCCGGCGGCGAGCTTTTTCGACAGGATCGAGGAGACCAGCAGCGGAATCGTTTCGACCGTCGCCGTCACGTCCCGGATGGCATAGAGCCGCTTATCGGCCGGGGCGAGATCGGCGGTCTGGCCGATGATGGCGCAGCCGACCTCCCGCACGACCTTGCGGAACAGATTGATGCCCGGCTGGGTGACATAGCCCGGCACGGCATCCAGCTTGTCGAGCGTGCCGCCGGTATGGCCGAGGCCGCGACCGGAAATCATCGGGACGTAGCCGCCGCAGGCCGCCACCGCAGCCGCCAAAGGCAGGCTCACCGTGTCGCCTACGCCGCCGGTCGAGTGCTTGTCGAGGGCGGGGCCGGGCAGATCATCCCAGCGCAGCACGGTGCCGGAATCGCGCATGGCGAGGGTGAGCGCGACGCGCTCCTTCTCGTTCATGCCGTTGAAATAGATCGCCATGGCGAAGGCGGCCGCCTGTCCTTCGCTCACCGAGCCATCGGTCAAACCGGCGATGATCTGGCGAATATCGGCATCGGGCAGCTCGGCACCGTCGCGCTTGGCGGCGATGATCTCCTGGGTCAGGCGCATTCAGTAGCTCCCACGCGGCGGCGCTCCGGGCGCAGCGCCGCCGATTTCCTCGATGAGCGCGGTGTAGAGACCGCTCGCACCGAAACGGAAAGTCGCGGGCGTCGCCCAGTCCGGGCCCATCATCGCGTCGGCGAGAGCAAGGTAGCTCTTGGCATCCGCCAGAGTTCGGATCCCGCCCGAGGGCTTGAGCCCGATCGGGCGTGCTGTCATGCCGATCACGCCGAGCATGGCGCGCGCCGCCGGAATGCTGGCCGAGCGCGCGGTCTTGCCCGTCGAGGTCTTGATGAAATCGGCGCCGGCCGCGATGGCGAGCTCGGACGCGACTCTGACCTTGTCGAGATCGGGATATTCGCCGGATTCCAGGATGACCTTCAGCAGCTTGTCGCCACAGCGCATCTTGACGTTGCGGATCATGGCGCCCGCTGTGGTGAGCTGCCCGGCCAGCACGGCGCGCCAGGGCAGGACAAAGTCGATCTCGTCCGCGCCAGCCTCGAGCGCCTCCTCGGTCTCGCGGATGGCGGGCGCGATCGGGGTGTCGCCCTCCGGGAAATTCACCACCGTCGCGATGCGCACCGGGCTGTCGCCGAGCGCTTGGCGCGCCACGGCGACGAAGCGCGGCCAGAGGCAGACGGCAGCGACCGGCACCGGGCCGGAGACGGCGCGCCGGCACAGGTCGCGCGCGCCGTCGGCGGTCGCGACGTCGGCGAGATCGGTCAGATCGAGTAGCGCGAGCGCGCGCCTGGCGGTATCCGCATCCGACATGGTTCAGAGCTCCGAAAGGAAGGCGCGCAGCAGGCGCCGCAGCGCGCCGGCCGCCACAGCCGCGACATCGCGCGTCTCTGCATGGTGCGGCGCGCCGCCCTGCAGGCCGGCGCCCATATTGGTGACGATGGAGAGCCCGGCGACGCGGATGTCGTGGCGCCGCGCCAGGATGACCTCCGGCACCGTCGACATGCCGACGAGATCGGCGCCGAGCGTCTTCGCCATGCGGATCTCTGCCGGCGTCTCAAAGCTCGGACCGGAGAACCACATGTACACGCCCTCGCCGAGCGGCAGCGCCACCTTCTGCGCAGCCCGCTTCAGCCGGCCGCGCAGATGCGGGTCATAGGCATCGACCATCGGGACGAAACGGCCGTCGCCCTTGTCGCCGACCAGCGGATTGGGCCCATTGAGATTGATATGGTCGGTGATGAGGGCGAGGCTGCCCGGCCGCATGGCGGGGGACAGCGATCCCGCCGCATTGGTCAGGATCAGCGGTGGCGAGCCGAAGGCCGTGAGAACACCGAGCGGAACACGCATGACGGCCGGATCGCCGCCCTCGTAATAGTGGGCGCGGCCCTGGTAGATCAGAACCTTGCGGCCATGCAGCGTGCCGTAGCAAAGCTGGCGGGCGTGACCGGACACCTCGCCGCGCGGAAAGCCGGGCAATTCGGCATAGGGGATCCGCACTGCATCCTGCACATCCTCGGCGATGGAGCCGAGGCCGGTGCCCAGCACAAGCGCGCAATCGATCGTGTCTACGCCACGCTCGGCCAGCACGGATGCCGCCTCATCGAACACCGGATCGGCCGCCATCAGTCCCTCTCCCCGGCCACCGCAGCAGCCGTCGCAAATCACCGCGGCAAATTGGCCGGTCCGAAGGAGGCTGGCAACAGCTCCGCCAGGGTGAAACGCGCGCGGATGCCTTCGGGCCCCGCGATCGCCACCGGCGTTTCGGGCATGGCGAATTCGCGGATGCGCTGGCGGCAGGCGCCGCATGGCGTAACGAGTTCAGCGCCGTCGCCAAAGACGAGGATTGCGCGGATCGCCTGCCCACCCCCGGCGACCATCGCGGCGATGGCGCCGGCCTCTGCGCAGGTGCCGACCGGATAGGCGGCATTCTCGACATTGCAGCCGGCATACACCGCGCCGTCATCGCCGAGGAGCGCGGAACCCACCTTGAAGCGCGAATAGGGCGCATAGGCGCGCGGCTGGATCGCCGCGGCCGCGGCAAAGAGCGTGTCGAAATCGGGCGCGGCCGGCAAATCAGCGTTCCTTGACATAGGGCAGGCCGGAGGCCTTGGGCGGCGTCGCCTTGCCGATGAAGCCCGCGAGCAGGACGATGGTCATCAGATAGGGCAATGCCTGGATCGCTTCCACCGGCACGAGGCCGATACCCGGCAATGTCACACCCTGAAGCCTTATTGCGACCGCGTCGAGCACGCCGAAGAGCAAGCAGGCGCCAAGCGCCGGCCAGGGCCGCCAATTCGCGAAGATGACGGCGGCAAGCGCGATGAAGCCGCGCCCGGCCGTCATATGCGGCAGGAAGCCGGCCGATTGCGCGACGGCGAGATAGGTGCCGCCGATGCCGCAGAGCACGCCGCAGATCGCGACCGCGCCATAGCGCAGACCGGCAACGGAAATACCGGCGGTATCGACCGCAGCCGGATTCTCGCCGACGGCACGGATGCGCAGGCCGAAGCGCGTCCGGCCCAGCGCGAAGGCCGTCAGGAGAACGCAGGCGAAGGCAAGATAGGCCGGCACGGCATGGCCCGAGACGACCTCGTCATAGAGCAGGCCGAGAATCGGAACGTGCTCCCGCGCCCAGGGCGCGAAGGGCAGCGTCAGCTCGCCGAAGCGTGCGGCACCCTCCAGCGAGGGCGTGCGCCCGCCCTGCCCGTACCAGGCATTGCCGAGGACAACCGTGAGACCCGCAGCCAGCATGTTGATGGCGACGCCGGAGACGATCTGGTTGCCGCGCCAGGTGATGGCGGCGAAGCCGTGGACCAGCGCCAGCGCCACTGCCGCGAGGATGCCGGCGCCAAGACCGATCCAGGCCGAGCCGGTGACGAAGGCCGCGACCGCCGAGGCGAAGGCCCCGATCAGCATCTTGCCCTCGAGGCCGATATCGACGACGCCGGCCCGCTCCGACCACAGACCAGCCATCGCCGCGCAGATCAGCGGGATCGACAACCGGATCGTCGAATCGAGCACGACGGCGAGTGTCTGGAGCCAATCCATCAGACGGCACCCCGGCCGATGCGCAGCACACCCGCAACCAGCCGGCGAAAGAGCCCGTCGAGCGCTCCGGCGAAGAGGATGAGGACGCCGCCGATCACGACCACCATGTCGCGGGTGATCGCCGGCTTGTCGAAGGAGAGTTCCGCCCCGCCCTGGTAGAGGACGCCGAAGAGCAGGGCCGCGAGCGCGACGCCCACGGGGTGGCCGCGCCCCATCAAGGCGACGGCGATGCCGACGAAGCCGTAGCCGGCGGTGAAATCAAGCACCAGCCGATGCTGCACGCCGAGCGCCTCATTGACCGCGAGGCCGCCGGCGAGCGCGCCCGAGATCGCCATCGCGACCATCGTGACGGCAGCCGGCGAGATGCCGGCATAGGCAGCGGCGCGCGGATTGGCTCCGACGGTGCGGATCGCGTAGCCGAGCCGCGAGCGATAGATCAGCAGCCAGACGGCGAAGAGCGCCATCAACGCCAGCAGGAAGGCGCTGTTGAGCGGGGTTGAAGGGAGGCTCAGCCCGAGCGGAGCGAGAAGCTGATGCATCGGCGTCAGCACCGCCTGGGCCGGAAAATCCGGCGTCTCCGGCTGCATCGAGCCGGGTTTCCCGATCACCTCGCGCAGGAGGTAGACGATCAGCGTCGCCGCGACGAAATTCAGCATGATCGTGGTGATGACGACATGGCTGCCGCGCTTCGCCTGGAGCCAGCCAGGGATGAAGGCCCAGAACGCGCCGCCCGCCGCCGCCGCCAGGACAGCGAGCGGGACCGCGAGGATGCCCGGCGCCCAGGAGAGGCCGAGGCAGGCCACGGCCATCGCGACGCCGGCTATGGTCGCCTGCCCCTCGCCGCCGATGTTGAACAGCCCGGCATGGAAGGCGACCGCCACGGCAAGCCCCGTAAAAATGAAATTCGTCGTGTAATACAGCGTGAAGCCAATGCCCTCAGCGCTGCCCAACGCGCCGCGCAGCAGCAGCGTCGTCGCTTCCAGCGGGTTCTCGCCGATGCCGAGCACGACGAGCCCGGCCACAAGCAGCGCGGCAGCGACCGATACCAGCGGCACCAGCGCGACATCGGCCCAGCGCGGCAGGTTGAGCGGGGCCGTCATCCGGCGAGCGTCACGTTGCCAGCGAGTCCAGCGGGAAGAACGGGTTATGGGCGAGTTCCCAGAGATGGCCGTCGGGATCGGCGACATATCCGGAATAGCCGCCCCAGAACACCTTCCGGGGCGTCTTCACTGCCGTCGCCCCCGCCGCGACCATCTCCGCGAACAGGGCATCGACCTCCGCCTCGCTGCGCAGGTTGTGGGCGAGGGTGATGCCGGAAAACCCGGCCGGCCCGTCCGCCACCTGCGCATCCCCCGCCAACTCGGCCCGCGGAAACAGCGACAGGCCGATGCCGTTCAGCTGGAAGAAGGCGACGCTGCCCTGCCGCGGCTCGATCTCGCGCCAACCCAGCGAGCCATAGAATCGCCGCGAGCGCTCCAGATCGGCGACGCCGAGCGTCACCAATGTCAGCCTCTGTTCCATCATGCGGCCTCCTCGACGCCAGCCATCAGCAGGCCCAGTTCGCGCTCATCGGCACCGGACCCGGCCCGCTCGCCGGTGATCCGGCCGCCGCACATGGCGATGATTCGGTCGGAGAGCGCCATCACCTCCTCGAGTTCGACCGACACCAGCAGGATCGCGACGCCCTGATCGCGCAGTTCGATCAGACGACGATGAATGAACTCGATCGCGCCGATATCCACGCCCCGCGTCGGCTGCCCGACCAGCAGAACCTTGGGATGGCGCTCGATCTCACGGGCGAGCACGATCTTCTGCTGGTTGCCGCCGGAGAACTTTGCCGTCTTCAGCGCCGGATCGGGCGGGCGCACGTCATAGGCGGCGAAGGCATCGCGGGCATGGGCCTCGATCCGGGCGGGCGACAGCAGCGGGCCGGGACCGAAGGCGGGATCATGCTGATAGCCGAGGATCGCGTTCTCGGCGGCCGAGAAGGCGGTGACGAGGCCGCTGCGATGGCGATCCTCGGGGATATGCATCAGCCCGCGCTCGCGCAGCCGCGCCGGATGGCGATCTGTGCCCGACAGGATCTCGCCGCCAAGGCGGATGACACCGCGCGTCGGCTGAAGCAGCCCGGCCAGCACTTCAAGGAGTTCGCTCTGGCCGTTTCCGGCGACACCGGCGATGCCGACGATCTCGCCGGCATGGAGGGTCAAGCCAACGTCCCGAAGAGTGTCAGCCCCGCGCGCATCACGGCAGGACAGGCCGACCGCCTCCAGGACGGGCGCACCGCGCTCGCGCGGCGGCTTCTCCACCCGCAGCAGCACGCGCCGGCCGACCATCGCCTCGGCGAGTTCCGGCGGCGAGGTCTCGGCGGTCGCGACATGGGCGACCATCTCGCCACGGCGCATCACCGAGACCTTGTCGGTGACATCCATGATCTCGCGTAGCTTGTGGGTGATCAGGATGACGGTCTTGCCCTGCGCCTTCAGCGCCCGGAGCAGGGCGAAGAGCTGATCGGCTTCGGCGGGCGTCAGCACCGCCGTCGGCTCGTCGAGGATGAGGATCTCCGCACCGCGATAGAGCGCTTTCAAAATCTCGACGCGTTGCTGCAGGCCGACCGAAAGCTCGCCGACGATCGCATCGGGATCGATGACGAGGCCATAGTCCTGCGAGAGTCTGGCCAGCGCCGCCCGCGCCTGCGAGAGTCCGCCCGTGAGGAAGGTGCCGCCTTCGGCGCCGAGCACCACGTTTTCGACCACGCTCAGCGTCTCAACCAGCATGAAGTGCTGGTGGACCATGCCGATCCCGGCCGCGATCGCATCCGCCGAGGAACGGATGCGGCGCGGCGTGCCGGCGATCCTGATTTCGCCGTCATCGGCCTCGTAGAAGCCGTAGAGAATCGACATCAGCGTCGATTTGCCGGCGCCGTTCTCGCCGACGATGCCGTGGATCGAGCTGGCCGCGACCGAGAGGGACACGTCCCTGTTGGCAGCGACCGGGCCGAAGCGCTTGGAGATGCCGACGAGCTCAATGGCGGGTGGCGAGACGGTCTCCATCATCGCACGGGAACCACGACGTAGAACCCCTCTCCTGGATGGGAGAGGGGTAGGGGTGAGGGACCGCCGCTGATTGTTGGGGCGAGGCGACCGCCGCTGCACCTTCTACGGATAGGGCGTGCCCTCATCCCTGCCCTTTTCCCACACGGGAGAAGGGTTCTCCGCGCATCATTCGGTCCCGTCGGCACGATCCCTCGCTCACATCGTGCATTTCTGGTCGGACATGTAGTCGTGGACCTTCACCGTACCGGCGATGATGTCGGCCTTTGCCCTGTCGGCCGCGGCCTTCATCTCGGGCGTGATCAGCACCTTGTTGGCGTCGTCCAGCGCCCAGTCGATACCGCCTTCCTTGAGGCCGAGCACGGAGATGCCCGGCTTCCACGAGCCGTCCTGCGCAGCCTTGAAGGAGTTGTAGGCGGCGACGTCGACGCGCTTGAGCATCGAGGTCAGGATCTTGCCGGGATGGAGCGCGTTCTGGTTGGAATCGACGCCGATGCCGAGCTTGCCGGCATCGGCCGCGGCCCTGAGCACGCCGATGCCGGTGCCGCCGGCGGCGTGGTAGATCACATCTGCGCCGCGATCGATCTGCGACTTGGCGAGTTCGCCGCCCTTGACCGGATCGGCCCAGGCCGAGGGCGTCGAGCCGGTCATGTTCTGGTAGATCTCGGCATCGGCCTTGCCCGCCTTGACGCCCTGGACATAGCCGCAGGCGAATTTGCGGATCAGCGGAATATCCATGCCACCGACGAAACCGACCTTGCCGGTCTTCGAGGCCATCGCGGCCAGCAGGCCGACGAGATAGGAGCCTTCATGCTCCTTGAAGACGATCGACTGCACGTTCGGCAGGTCGACCACCATGTCGATGATGGTGAATTTCAGGTTGGGGAATTCGGCCGCGACCTTCTGCAGCGCAGTTGCCTGCGAGAAGCCGACCGCGATGATCGGCGAATGGCCGTCGCGGGCGAAGCGGCGCAGTGCCTGCTCGATCTGGGCATCGTTCGTCGGCTCGAAATCGCGGAAATCGACGCCGGTCTCCTTCTTGAACCTGTCGGCGCCGATGAAGACGCCCTCGTTGAAGGATTTGTCGAATTTCCCGCCCTTGTCATAGACCACGGCCGGCTTGATCGCCTGCTGCGCCAGCGCCGCCACAGCCGAAAGCGCAACACCGGCCAGTGCCGCCGCAAAAGAACCCAGACGCATGAACCGATCCCCTTTGAAGCCGGGCGCCGTTGTCCGGCCCTCGATGGCGACACGATGGCATGGCTCGGCGGCGCGGCCAAGCCAGCCAAAGTTCATGCTCGGCGATGCCGCAATCGACCATGCCGATTGCCGAAGTTCGGCAGTGGTCTTACGCTGCCGTGATGATGATGGGCGACGACGAGATCGAGCGCTATGCGCGCCATATCGTGCTGCCGGAGATCGGCGGCCCGGGGCAGCAGAAGCTGAAGAATGCGCGCGTGCTCGTCATCGGCGCCGGCGGACTGGGCGCGCCGCTGATCCAGTACCTCGCCGCAGCCGGCGTCGGGAAGATCGGCATCGTCGACGACGACATCGTCTCGCTCTCGAACCTGCAGCGCCAGACCATCTTCACGACCGAGGATATCGGCGCCCACAAAGCTGTCGCAGCCGCCCGCTTCGTGCGCAATCTCAACCCGAACGTCGTGGTCGAGGAGCATGTCACCCGCATCGACCCGCACAATGCCCGCGCGCTGATCGCCTTCTACGACGTGGTGGCCGAGGGTTCCGACAATTTCGCGACGCGTTATGCCGTCTCCGACGCCTGCTTCCACGAGCACCGGCCGGTCGTGATGGGGGCGCTGGGGCGCTTCGACGGTTCGCTGACCACGATCCGCGCCCATGAAACCGGCCCGGACGGCGTGCCGAATCCAACCTGGCGCTGCCTCTTCCCCGAGGCCCCGCCTCCCGGCTCGATCCCGACCTGTGCGGAAGCCGGCGTGCTCGGCGCCCTGCCGGGCGTCCTCGGCTCGCTGATGGCGCTGGAGGTGATCCGCGCCGTCACCGGCTTCGGCGAGCCACTGGTCGGCAAGCTCTTGCTGCTCGACGCGCTGACGATGCGCTTCGAGACGCTGCGCTATGGCTGGGACGAGATGAACCCGCTGAGCGGCGGCAGCGTCGCGGCTTAGTCTAATCCAGCCCTCCGAGCCCTCATCCTGAGGAGCCATTCCCAAGGAATAGCGTCTCGAAGGATGCAGGAAGCTCCGGAGCAAGTTAGATCATCCTTCGAGACGCAGCCTGAGGCTGCCCTCAGGATGAGGGCTCACTCCATCAGAAGCCAGGCGTGGCTCAGCGCTTCGACTCGATCACGTCCCAGAGCTGCGCCGCCAGATCCGGCCCGCCGAGCTTCTTGATGGCGCGCACGCCGGTCGGCGCGGTGACGTTGATCTCGGTGAGCTTGCCGTGGATGACGTCGATGCCGACGAGCAGCAGCCCGCGTTCGCGCAGCGCCGGGCCGATCGCCTCGCAGATTTCAAGCTCCTTCTTCGACAGGTCGGTCGGCCGGGCAGCGCCGCCGCGGACCATGTTGGCGCGCAGGTCGCCCACCGCCGGGACGCGGTTGACCGCGCCCGCCGCCTTGCCGTCGATCAGGATGATGCGCTTGTCGCCCTCGGTGATCTCCTTGATGAAGCCCTGCACCACCCAGGGTTCCCGGAAGAGATTGCTGAACAGGTCGAAGAGCGAGCCGAAATTGGGGTCGGTCCTGCTGGTCTTGAACACCGTCGCGCCGCCATGGCCGTAGAGCGGCTTCATGACGATCTCGCCATGCTCGTCGCGGAAGGCCTCGATCTCGGCCTTGTCGCGGGTGATCAGCGTCGGCGGCATCAGCTCCGGGAAATGGGTGACGAAGATCTTCTCCGGCGCGTTGCGGACTTCGGCCGGGTTGTTGACCACCAGCGTCTTCGGATGGATGCGCTCCAGCATATGCGTGGTGGTGACATAGGCCATGTCGAAAGGCGGATCCTGCCTGAGCAGGACGACATCGAGCGTCGAGAGATCGATCTTCTCCTCGGCTCCCGCCGTGAAATGATCGCCCTCGGCATCCCGCACGGTGACCGGGCGCATCGGCGCCGTGACCTTGCCGTCGCGCATCGAGAGCTTGTCGGGGGTGTAGGTGTAGAGCGTGTGGCCGCGCGCCTGCGCTTCCAGCATCAGGGAGAAGCCGGTGTCCCCGGCGATCCGGATGCGCTCGATCGGGTCCATCTGGATAGCGACGGAGAGAGTCATGGCAGGCCTTCCTGTTGCGGCCGGTTCTTATCGGGCCGCGGGCGGGGTTCCTGCAAGTGGGTGGCATCGATCACGTCGCATTCTGACGGAATCGTCAAAATTCGAAAAACGTGATCGATCTTAAAATCTTAGAGCATTTCTGCAGCAAAAACCGGCACCCACTTTTTTGCGCAATGCTCTTGCGTCACAGGACGAGCGCAAAGGCGGCCGGCACATGGCGCGGCCGTCGCCAGGGCGCCAGGAACACCGCATCGGCGCGCAGATGATGATCGTTCGCCCAGGGGTTGCGCGCGAGCCAGTGCCGGATGCGCCGCTCGACGAGACGGCGCTTTTCCGGGGTCACCGAAGTCAGCGCATCCTCCAGCCGGCCACGTGCCTTGACCTCGACGAAGGCCACGGTGCGGCCACGCTTCATCACGAGATCGATCTCGCCGCCCTTGCCGCCGAAGCGCCGTTCGAGCAGCCGGTAGCCCTTCGCGGTCAACCAGAGGATGGCGAGCCATTCGGCGCGGTGGCCGGTAAGCCCGGAGCGTCTTGCCTTGCGGCTGCGCTTGCCCGGATCGGCCGCCGCTCCGCTCACGGATGGTCGCGGGTGAGTTCGAGGGCGCGCGCGTAGACTTTCCGGCGCGGCTGGCCGGTCTCGGCTGCGACCTGCGCGACGGCCTCCTTCAGCGAGACCCTGGCCAGCGCCACGCGCAGCCGTTCGTCGATCACATCATCGGTCGGGACGAGCTCGGTGGCGCCGGGCGGGCCGATGATCACGACGATCTCGCCGCGCGCCTCCTCCTCGCCATCATAATGGGCGGCCAGCTCTGGAAGGGTGCCGCGCCTGACCGTCTCGTAGAACTTGGTGAGTTCGCGCGCGACAGCCCCCGGCCTCGCGCCCAGCACGGCGGCTGCATCGGCCAGCATCTCGGCGAGGCGGCGGGGCGATTCGAAGAAGACCAGCGTTCCGGGAATGGCGGCAAGTTCGGTCAGCCGCGTGCGACGTCCTCCCGATTTCGGCGGCAGGAACCCTTCGAAGAAGAAACGGTCGGTCGGCAGCCCCGCCAGCACCAGCGCCGCCAGCACCGCGGAAGGGCCGGGAATGCCGGTGACCGGCAGGCCTTCAGCCACCAGCTCGGCCACGAGCTTGTAGCCGGGATCGGAGACCAGCGGCGTGCCGGCGTCCGAGATCAGGGCGAGCTTGCCGCCCTCGCGCAGTTTCGCCAGCACCTTCGGCCGCATCTGCGCGGCATTGTGCTCGTGATAGGGCAGGAGCGGCGTCGAGATACCGTAATGCGCCAGCAGCGTCTTCGAGGTGCGGGTATCCTCGGCCAGGATCGCATCGGCGGCGGCGAGCGTCGCCAGCGCCCGGAACGAGATGTCGCGCAGGTTTCCGATCGGGGTGGCCACGATGTGCAGGCCCGGCGCCAGCGGCTCGGCCTCGGCGCGCAGGCCGAAGGCGGTGTAGCTGGGAGGGCGGGCGGCGGCATCGTTCGACATCGCGCCACGCTGCCACAGCGGCAGCCGCCGCGCCATGGCACAACGTCCCGCTGCGTGTGCAACCCATAGTTAACAACTTGAAAATAAGATTCCGCACTGGCACGTGTCCGGCGGGGCGATTCTTCCGCTGGAACTCATCGCCGGGCGAGCGCCTGCCTGCCCGGCCACGACTGGAGATCGCCCGTGTTGCATCATCGGTATGTCGCGCCGGTCCTGCGGTTCAAGGCACGGGCTCTCGCGGTTCTTCTACCGCTCACGCTGGCCGCCTGCGGCGGCGGCACCTCGGGCCTGCCGGGCTTCGATTCGGCGCCGGGCGGGGCACCGACCGGGCAGACCATCGGCAACGGCAAGGTCAAGGTCGGCCTCGTGCTGCCGCTGACGGCGGAAGGGCAGGGCGCGGTCGTCGGCAATTCGCTGAAGAACGCCGCCGAGATGGCGCTGGCCGAGTTTCCGAACGCAGATCTCACGCTCCTGGTGAAGGACGACCGCGGCACGCCGGAAGGCGCGCGTGCGGCAGCGCAGGAAGCGCTGTCGGAAGGGGCGGAACTGATCATCGGCCCGCTCTTCGCCCCCTCGGTGCAAGCGGCGGCGCAGGTGGCGCGCGGTGCGAATCGTCCGATCATCGCCTTCTCGAGCGACACCAGCGTCGCCTCGCGCGGCGTCTATCTGCTCTCCTTCCCGCCCGAGAACGACGTCAACCGCGTCATCGCCTATGCCAGCCAGCAGGGCCGGAAATCCTATGCCGCCCTCCTCCCCGATACCGCCTATGGCAAGGTCGTCGAGGCAGCTTTCCAGCAGGCCGTCGCCAGCAGAGGCGGCCGTGTCGCCGCGATCGAGCATTTCGGCGCCGATCCCGCGGCGATGCGCGGCGCGGTCCAGCGGCTGATGCCCTCGCTGCAGCAGGCGGACGCGCTGTTCGTGCCCGCCGCCGCCGATACTATGCCGACGCTCGGCCAGTTCCTGCAGGAAGCCGGCTACAATCCCGCGAAGGTGAAGCCGCTCGGCACCGGCGTCTGGAACGATGCAGGGATCGCACGCGTGCCGGCGATCCAGGGCGGCTGGTTCGCCTCGCCCGACACTGCCGGCTTCAACGCCTTCGCCGGGCGCTACCAGCAGCGCTTCAACAGCGCACCGACCCGCACCGCGACGCTCGCCTATGACGCGGTTTCGCTGTCAGCAGCGCTGGCCCGCACGCAGGGCTCGCAGCGCTTTTCCGAGAGCGTTCTGACCAATGCCTCCGGCTTTGCCGGCGCCGACGGCGTCTTCCGCTTCCGGCCGGACGGGCAAGTGGAACGCGGGCTTGCCGTGCTGGAGCTGCGCAACGGCCAGATCGTGACGATCAACGCCGCCCCGCGCGATCTCGGCCCGCGCTCGCAATAACCACGCGACAGCAGACCGTCATGCCCGGGCCTGACCCGAGCAACTCTTACCGGAGATTCTCGGGTCTGCGCTCCGCCCGAGAATGACGGCTTTGAGCCTCAGCTCAGCGGCGCGTATTTCACGACGCAGCCATAAGCCTTGGTGCTCGCCTCAGAAACAGGCTTGCCGGCCTTCAGCTCCGCGATCGCCTGGCGGACATAGCTCTTGGCGCCTTTGAGGCTCGAGGCTGCGGAAGACGGCCTGTCGTCGATCGCGCCCATATAGGCGAGCGTGCCCTTGGGATCGATGATGTACATATGCGGCGTGGTCTGCGCGCCATAGGCCCGCGCCACCTGGCTCTTCGGATCGAGCAGAATGCCGGCCGGCGCCGCGTCACGCTGGACCGTCAGCTCCTTTGCCCTGGCACCGTCGACATAGCCCTGCTCGCCCGGCGGCGAGGAGATGACCGAGAGCCAGACGACGCCTTCCTTCGCCATGTCTTTCTGCAGCGTCTGCATGGTCGCGCTGTTGTAGTGCTTCCGCACATAGGGGCATTCGTGGTTGGTCCATTCGAGGATCACGGTCTTGCCCGCGAACTCGGAGAGGTTGCGGGTCTTGCCGTCGGCATCCACGGCCTGAAAGGCCGGGGCCGACGCACCGACCTTGGCGGCTCCCTGAGCGGAGGCGACCGCCGGAAAGGCGAGGCCGGCCATAGCGAGGCCAGCGATGAAAATCTGTCTGGTCAGGCTTTTCATGTCTGTCTCCCTCTCTGTTCACGGGAAGATTAAGGCGTTGCCGCCGCGGTCTTCGCCTCCCGGCCCGCCGCGCGCTGGGCGGCCGCGATCACAGCATCGGGCGTCAGGAGCTGCGGCAGGATCTCGGCCTGCCCGTCCTTGCGACCCGGATAAAACAGATAGAGCGGCACACCGGCACGGCCCTGCTCGGCCAGCGCCTTGGCGATGCGCGCATCGCGGTTGGTCCAGTCGGCCTTGAGATAGGCCACGCCGAGCTTGGCGAAAGCATCCTTCACCTCCTGGCGGGAGAGCGCGACCCGCTCGTTGGCGATGCAGGTGATGCACCACGCAGCGGTGAAGTTGACGAAGACCGGCTTTCCCTGCGCCTGCAGTGCCGCGACGCGCTCAGGCGACCAGGCCTGGATATCGCCCGCATGCGCTTCGGTCGTCGCGCCGGGAACGGCGTTCTGGACCGTGAACCAGCCGGCGCCGAGCACAACCAGCGCCGCCAGCACCGAGCCGAAGACGCGACGCGGCAGAGAGCCGCGCGTGACGCCGACAAGCCAGACGACGAAGCCCGCGGCCAGAACGGCGACGAGCGCCGCCAGAACGCCCTGCGGACCGCTCTGCACCGAGGCGACCCAGATCAGCCAGATCGCGGTCGCAAACATCGGGAAGGCGAAGGCCTGCTTCAGCACCAGCATCCAGCGGCCGGGCTTCGGCAGCAGGCGCAGCAGGCCGGGCGCGAAGGAGAGTGCCACCACCGGCAGCGCAAAGCCGAGCGCCAACGCCACGAAGACGGAGAAAGCGACCGCCGGCGGCTGCGCCACCGCATAACCCATCGCCGCCCCCATGAAGGGCGCCGTGCAGGGCGTCGCCACGACCACGGCGAGCACGCCGGTCATGAAGGCGCCGAAGCGACCGCCCCGGCTGGCGAGGCCGTCGCCGACCCCGGTGACCGAGGCTCCGATCTCGAAGGCGCCGAGCAGATTCAGGCCGATCAGCACCATCACCACCGCCAGTGCAATGACGAGCGGCGGGGACTGGAGCTGGAAGCCCCAGCCGACGCTGTTGCCGAGCGCTCCCAGCGCAATCACCGCACCGGCCAGCACCGTGAAGGCGATGAGCACACCGCAGAGGAAGAGCAAACCTTGCTCACGCACCGCGTTGCGATGGGCGTGAGCGAGCTGCGCAAAGCCGAGCGCCTTGATGAAAAGCACCGGCAGTACGCAGGGCATCAGGTTGAGGATCAACCCGCCGACGAAGGCCAGTGCCAACGCCGCCCAGATCGTCAGATCGGCGCCTTCGACCGGGACCGGAATCCGCACCACGGCGGGCCGAGCCTCCGGCGTAGCTGTTTCGGCCGCGGTCAGCAGCGCGGGGTCGGCATCGGCGGCGAGCGTCACCGCCTTGGCCTCGCCATTCTCGCTGAAGGTCAGGACACCGGAAACCTCCGGCTCCAGCAGCTTGAAGGCGCCCGAGCGCACCAGCGTCAACATCGGCTTCGCGCCGGCGGTGAGCGGCTGGTCGGCCGCATGCTCGATCAGCGTATCGAGAACCGGAAAAAAGCGCACATCACTCGCGCCGGACGGAAGCCCCGGCAGATCCAGCACGAGCTTGTCGCCTTCGCCGCGGAGCTTGCCGCGGAACGATGCCGGTTTCGGCAGAGCTGCCAAGGCCGCATCGATGCGCGCCTGCGCCGCCTCGTCGGTGATGCCGGCAGCCGCAATCGGCAGATCGAGGGTCAACGAACCCTCCTCGGGAATGCAGATCTTCTCGCAGACCAGCCAGGTCGCATCCGCTTTGAGCGTGAAATTGTCTCCGGCTCTGGCATCAGCGGGCACCGTGATCTCGACCGGCAGCAGCACCGTACCCTCGAAGCCGAAATTGACGAGCGGCTCGACCCGGATCGCCTTCGGCGCCGGCCACTGGATCTCGCCGGCCGTGGCACCGGCGGGCAGCGTCCACTGAATCGCCGTCGGTTCGCCGGAATCGCCGGGGTTCAGCCAATAGGTATGCCAGTGCGGCGCGAGCTTCTGGACCAGCGCGACCTTGAAGCGCTCGCCGGGCGTCACCGCATCGCGACCAGACAGCAGCGTGGCGGTAACGCGCGGCGAGGTCACCGGGGCGGACTCGCCCGCCAGCGTCAGCCGGGGCGCCAACAGCCCCAGCGCCAACATGGCCTTGCCCAGGAAACGCCCATCGAAAATGCGCTGCATGATCTCGTCACTGTCCTCGAATATCCCGACCCATGCCTCAATCCAGTCTCGCATACCAATGACAAGGCGGTGAGGCGGGTCTCGCCGCATTCTCCGTCATGCGCTTGCGGCGGGCAGCGTGCCATGATGTCGCCGCGGCTCGCGCCTTAGCTCCACCGCCCCAATCCTGGACCGAGAAGATCATGACAAGCCACCCCGCTCTCGCTCCCTCGCATGTCGCGGTCATCACCGGCGGCGCGTCAGGGATCGGCTTCGCCGCTGCCCGCGCCTTCGCCGAGCGCGGCATGAGGATCGCGATCGCAGACAGTGACGCCGAGGCGCTCAAGGCAGCCGGTCAGGTTCTGGCGGCTCTGATCGGCGACGCCAATGTGCTTGCGGTGCAGACCGATGTCTCGCGCCGTGACGAGATCGCCCATCTGCACGAGGCGGTCATCGCCCGCTTCGGCAAGGTCCATGTGCTGATGAACAATGCCGGTACCCAGCCGGGCAGCGCGATCTTCTGGCCGCAGGACAATTGGGAACGCACGCTCGCCGTCAATCTCGGCGGCATCATCGCCGGCACGCAGCTCTTCGGGCCGGAGATGATCGCCCATGGCGAGCCGGCGCTGATCATCAACACCGGCTCGAAACAGGGCATCACCACCCCGCCGGGCGACCCGGCCTACAATGTCTCAAAGGCCGGGGTGAAGGCCTTCACCGAGGCGCTGCAGCACGAACTGCGCAGCACCAAAGGCTGCAAGGTCACCGCCCATCTGCTGATCCCCGGCTTCGTCTTCACGCCGCTGACGGCGCGCGGACGCGTCGAGAAGCCGGACGGTGCCTGGACGCCGGAGCAGACTGTAGACTTCATGCTGGAGCGTCTCGGTGCCGGGGACTTCTACATCCTGTGCCCCGATGGCGAGACGACCCGCGCCCTCGACGAAAAGCGGATGGCCTGGGCAATGGGCGACATCATCGAGAACCGCCCGCCGCTCTCGCGCTGGCACAAGGACTACAGCGAGGCGTTCAAGGTTTTTCTCGGCAAGGACTGAGCTTCGCGCTTGTTTAGATCGCCGCTCCGTCCATGACGATGTCGGCGCCGAGCCCGTGGCGGACGGCCCGCACGATCTCGGCCTCGGCCGCGGCACCGCGCCGGCGGGGGCGGGCCGCGTCGACGCGGTGCTCGGCGATGATCTGGCCGGGCGCGCCGGAGAGGATCACCACCCGGTCGGCGAGATAGGCGGCTTCGTCGATGTCGTGGGTGACGAAGAGCACGGTCTTGCCGGTGCGCTGCCAGACACGGATCAACTCGTCCTGCAGGGTTTCGCGGGTGAGGGCGTCCAGCGCCGAGAAGGGCTCGTCCATCAGCAGGATCTCGGGCTCGACCGCGAGCGCACGCGCCAGCGAGACGCGCTGGCGCTGCCCGCCCGAGAGCTGGTGCGGCCAGCGCTGCGCCAGCGGGCGCAACCCGACCAGATCGAGCATCTCGCCGGCCTTTGCGAGACGCTCGGCCCGTGAGACCCGGCCTTCCAGGCCGAAGCCGACATTCGACACCACCTTGCGCCAGGGCAGCAGGCGCGAATCCTGGAAGACGAGGGCAACCGGCCGGCGCGTCGTATCTTTCGCGTGGATGACCACCTCGCCGCCGCTCGGCTGTGCAAGACCGGCGATGACGCGCAGCAGCGTCGACTTGCCGACTCCCGATGGCCCGACGATGGCGAGGAACTCGCCGCGCCCGACGCTGAGGTCGAGCTTGTGCAGCACCTCGGTCTGCTCGCCGTCGCGTGTGAAGGTCAGCGACAGGCCCTTGATCTCGATCACGCTTTCCAACGCAGCACCCATTTCTGGAAGGCGACGAAGCCGGTGTCGAGCAGGCCGTAGAGCGCCGCCATGGTCAGCATGTAAACGACGACGATGTCGGTCGCGAGCAGGCTCGAGGCCTGCATCATGCGTTGGCCGACACCAGCGACGCCGAAGATCTCGGCCGCCACCACCGCCATCCAGGCCTGGCCCAGCGCCGTGCGGAAGCCGACGAGGATCCCCGGCATCGCCGCCGGCAGGAGGATCTTGAAGAGGCGCTGCCAGGGCGAGCGGAAGCCGAAGGCGTCGGCGACCTCGACGAGATCGCGATCGACGCCGCGGATCGCCCCCTGCGCTGCAAAGAAGGCGATCCAGAACACGCCGATGGCGATGATGAAGACCGCCGCGCCCGGCGTGACGCCGAACCAGATGATGGCGAAGGGCACCCAGGCGAGGCCGGGGATCGGCCGGAGGACGCGCACGACCCAGGCCGTCGCCTCCTCGGCGATCCGCGACATGCCGACGAGGACGCCGGCCGCGATGCCGAGTCCCGCGCCAACGAAGAGCCCGACGAAGTAATGCCAGAGGGAGCCCAGTATGGCCGTCAACCAGGCGCCGGACGAGACCTCACGCATGAAAGCCTTCGGCAGCGCACTGGGCGGCGGCAGGAAGGCCGGATTCACCAACCCGAACCAAGGCATCGCCTCCCACAGCAGCAGGAAGGCGAGGAGGCCCACTAGGGCGAGGGCCGGAGCCCGAAGCCGTGCCACCGTGTCAGCCGTTCGTCTTGACCGCGCGCTCGTAATACTGCGTCTCGAACAGGCCGTCGAAGGGCAGCTCCTTCTCAAGCGAGCCGAGCTTGACCTGGTAGGCCTGCATGGCGCGCGAGGGCTCGATGATCTTGCGCGGATCGATCTCGAACCGGCTCGCGGGCGAGACCAGCGCCTTCTGGATCAGCTCGGGGTCGACAATGCCTTTGCCCAGGGCGGCGCCGACATGCGGTGCGGCCTTGGCGGGGTTCGCCTTGATCAGCGCGGCGGCCTTGACGAGGCCGTCGACGAGCGCCTGCACGGCTTGCGGGTTCTTGGTGGCGAAGGCGCCGGAGACGGCGACGACCGTGCCGGGCTGGCCGGGAAAGACCTCCTCGCCGCCGGCGATCAGCTTGATCTGCGGGTTGCGGCTCTGGATGATCGTCAGCGCCGGCTCGCGGACGCTGCCGCCATCGACGGCGCCGGCGAGAATCGCCTGCTGGGTGGCGTCGATGCCCATCGGCACGATCTCGACATCCGCCCCGTCGACCTTCGCGACCTCCCAGAGCCAATATTGCAGCGTCGTATTCGGCACCGAGCCAGCCGGCTGGGTTGCGAGGCGGGCGGCTTTTCCATTGGCGGCTCGGAAGGCCTTGAAGGCGGCTGCGGCACCGGTACCCGGCGTGAAGAACTTCGTCAGCGACGGCGCGCTGACGACCACGTTCTCGCCGATCGCCGTCGAGGCGACCACGCGGATATCGACGCCGCGCGAGCGGGCGACGGCCAGCGGGGCTACGCCGGCGACATAGACGTCGATGGTGCCGGAGGCGAGCGCCTGGATCATGTTCGGGCCGGATTCGAAGACGGTGACGGCGACGTCGATGCCGCCCTGCTTCAGCCAGCCCTCGCCATTGGCGACGAAGAACGGCGCCGTACCGACGATCGGGATATAGCCGACGCGGGCCGTGACGCTCTGCTGCGCACGAGCAACGCCGGCGAAAGTTGAAGCTGCCGCCAGGCTCGAACCGGCGATGAGAAACTGGCGGCGATCCATCGTCGAAACCCTTCAGAACGGTGCCGGAAAGGCACCCCATTGACAGATTGAGAAAAGGATTTTCTATCTGAATGCAATAGATTAGCCTCAAAAAGATATTTTATCTCTATGATGGCAGCATTGAAGTATAAAGCACTCCAGAGAGCGAGTTTGAGAGAATGGACGCCATCGACCGGAAAATTCTCACTGTCCTGCAGGCCGACGCGAATATTTCCATTGCCGAGCTCGCGGACCGGGTCGGGCTGTCGCAGACGCCATGCTGGAAGCGCATCCAGAAGCTCGAACAGGCCGGAGTGATCCTGAAGCGCGTCGCGCTGGTCGCGCCGGAGAAGATCGGGCTCGGCCTCACCGTCTTCGTCCAGATCGAGACGGCCGATCATTCCGGCCCCTGGCTGGAGAAATTCGCGCAGATGGTCGCGGCGATGCCAGAGGTGATGGAGTTCTACCGGATGGCGGGGGATGTCGACTACATGCTGCGCGTCGTCGTCGCCGACATGGCAGCCTATGACGGCTTCTACAAGAAGCTGATCGAGACGATCCCGCTCAAGAACGTCACCTCGCGCTTCGCCATGGAGCGGATCAAGGCGACGACGGCCTACAAGGTGCCGGACCTGCCGCGCGACTGACGAAGGCGGCAGCTTGCCGCGGCGCATGACAGCGCTGCACCACGGGTGCTAGGAAGCGGTCAGTTCGCCGCAAGCCTTACCCGAGGAGCCGCCTTGTCCGCTTCCCGCTCCGTTCTCCTGATCATCGGCGGCGGCATCGCCGCCTACAAGGTGCTCGAAGTCATCCGCCGGCTGAAGGATCGCGGCATCGCCTCGCGCTGCATCCTGACCAAGGCCGGCGAGCAATTCATCACGCCGCTCACCGTCTCCTCGCTCGCCGGCGAGCGCTGCTTCACCGACCTGTTCTCGCTGACCGACGAGGCGGATATCGGCCATATCCAGCTGTCGCGCTCGACCGACCTCATCGTCGTGGCGCCGGCGACCGCAGATCTCATCGCCAAGATGGCGCACGGCCTCGCCGACGATCTCGCCTCGACCGCCCTGCTCGCCACCGACAAGCGCATCCTGATCGCGCCGGCGATGAATCCGCGGATGTGGCAGCATCCGGCGACGCGCCGGAACATGGCGCAACTCGAAAAGGACGGCGTCCTCGTCGTCGGCCCGAATGTCGGGGCGATGGCCGAACGCGGCGAGAGCGGGCCGGGCCGTATGGCGGAGCCGCCCGAGCTGCTGGCCGCGATCGAGGCCGCGCTGGCCGGCGAAAAACCCGCGGCCACCCGTGCCATCGGCTTCCTCGGCCGGCTGCCCGGCGGCGACCACGCCAAGCCGGGGCCCCTTGCCGGCCGGCATGTGCTGATCACATCGGGGCCAACACATGAGGCGATCGATCCCGTCCGCTACATCGCCAACCGCTCTTCCGGGAAGCAGGGCCACGCCATCGCGGCGGCCGCGGCGGCGGCGGGCGCACGGGTGACGCTGGTCAGCGGCCCGGTGAATCTGTCCGATCCCGACGGAGTCGAGACCGTCCATGTCGAATCCGCCCGCCAGATGCTGGCCGCAGTCGAAACCGCCTTGCCGGCCGATATCGCGATCTTCGCCGCCGCCGTCGCCGACTGGCGCGTCGCCGATGCCGCGCCCGAAAAGATGAAGAAGGACGGCAAGGCGCTCGCGCCGCTCGCGCTGGTCGAGAATCCCGACATTCTGGCCACCGTGGCGCATCGCAAGAGCGGGCGCCCGCCGCTGGTCGTCGGCTTTGCCGCCGAGACCCAGAGCGTCATCGACTACGCCAAGGCCAAGCTCGCGAAGAAGGGCTGTGACCTGATCGTCGCCAACGACGTCGGCGGCACCGGCGTGATGGGCGGCGATGCCAATACGGTCCATCTCGTCACCACCGCGGGTGTCGAAACCTGGCCGACGCTTCCGAAGGATGAGGTTGCGAGCCGGCTGATCGCCCATATCGCGGGCCTTGCCCTGACCGGCCGGGCGGGCTGATCGCGATGGTGACGGTCGCGCTGCAACGCCTGCCGCATGGCGCCGATCTGCCCTTGCCGGCCTATGAGACGGCCGGCGCGGCCGGCCTCGATTTGCGCGCCGCCATCGCCGGGCCGCTCGTGCTTGCACCCGGCGAAAGGGCGCTGATCCCGACAGGGCTCGCGATGCAGCTGCCTGATGGATTCGAGGGGCAGGTTCGCCCGCGCTCGGGCCTTGCCGCCAAGCACGGCGTCACCGTGCTGAACGCGCCGGGAACCGTGGACAGCGACTATCGCGGCGAGGTCAAGGTGCCGCTGATCAATCTCGGGCAGGAGGCCTTCGCCATCGCGCGCGGCGACCGGATCGCGCAGCTGGTGATCGCGCCCGTGACGCATGCCAAGCTGACGGAGGTCGCAAGTCTCGAGGCCACCGCGCGCGGCGCGGGCGGCTTCGGCTCCACCGGCGTCGGGGGCAAACACGGAGAGAAGCGGCCATGATGCTGCTCTCGCGCCGCAGCCTGCTTGCCATCGCAGCCGTGGTCGACATCGCGCTGCACGCCCGGCCTTCGCCGGTCGCCGCAAAGCTTCTGGCCGCGCGCCATGCCTTGCCGCCGCGCCATCTGGAGACGCTGCTTCAGACGCTCGTACGCGTCGGCATCCTCAAGGGCGTGCGCGGCCCGCGCGGCGGCTATGAACTCGCCCGCGAAAGGCGCAAGATCACGGCCGGCGACATCGCCCGCGCCGCGATGCAGGAATCCGGCGAAGAAGGGCTCGGCCCCCTGCCGCAATCGCGGCTCGTCGACGAGGTCGTCGGGCCGGAGGTTGAGGCCGCGTCGGCCGCCTTCCTGGCAATGCTCGACAAGGTGACCGTGGAAGAGCTCTGCCAGCGGGCGCAGGCTAGATCCGTCTTCGGCAGAGGTAGTTCCGGAGCAGATTTCACTATTTAAGATTGTGATTTGCTTCTTTAATCGACACAATCTGTGAATTGACCTAGCTTCACCGCTGGCAGGCCCTCCAGGAGGATTCATCCATGGCTGAAGCGACAAAGGCCCCCGGACGCGGGCGCATCTACAACTCGATTACCGACACGATCGGCGACACCCCTCTCGTCAGGTTGAACCGCCTGCCGGCCGACCGCGGCGTCAAGGCGACGATCCTCGCCAAGCTCGAATTCTTCAACCCGATCTCCAGCGTGAAGGACCGCATCGGCGTCAACATGATCGATGCGCTGGAAGCCTCCGGCGCGCTGAAGCCGGGCGGCACGCTGATCGAGCCGACCTCAGGCAACACCGGCATCGCGCTCGCCTTCGTGGCGGCGGCACGCGGCTATCGCCTGATCCTGGTCATGCCCGAGACGATGTCTCTGGAACGGCGCAAGATGCTCGCCTTGCTGGGCGCCGAGCTCGTCCTGACGCCCGGCCCCGGCGGCATGCGCGGCGCCGTCGCCAAGGCCGAGGAGCTCAAGAGCGAGATTCCCGGCGCGATCATCCCGCAGCAGTTCGAGAACCCGCACAATCCGGAGATTCACCGCCAGACGACGGCCGAGGAGATCTGGAACGACACCAGCGGCCAGGTCGACATCATCATCTCCGGCGTCGGCACCGGCGGCACCATCACCGGCGTCGGCCAGGTGCTGAAGGCACGCAAGCCCAGCGTGCAGATGGTCGCGGTCGAGCCCGAGGATTCGCCGGTCCTCTCTGGGGGACAGCCCGGCCCGCACAAGATCCAGGGCATCGGCGCCGGCTTCGTGCCGGGCGTGCTCGATCGCAGCGTGATCGACGAGGTCGTCACCGTCGGCAATCAGACCGCTTTCGATACGGCGCGCGCGCTCGCCAGGAGCGAGGGCATTCCGGCCGGCATCTCCTCGGGAGCGGCCGTTGCAGCGGCGCTCGAAGTCGGCGCGCGGCCGGAAAACGCCGGCAAGACCATCGTGGTGATCATCCCCTCCTTCGCCGAACGCTACATCTCCAGCGCCCTGTTCGAGGGTCTGTGAACCCGCCAGCCATTCAGATCGTCCGGCTGGCCGAAAGCCTGCCGGACGATTTCGAGGCCTTGCGCCACGAGGCGAGCGCGGAAAGCTATCGTTTCGTCGAAGGCCTGCGCGAGGAATGGCTGGCAGGGCATTATGCCGGCAGCGACGACCGCTTCGCTGCCTTCGCGGCCTTTCAGCAAGGGGAACTCGCCGGCATCGGCGCCCTCACGCCCGATCCCTACGATCCCGAGCCGGACCTCCTGCGGGTCAGACATGTCTATGTCAGGCCGCTCCATCGCGGCAGCGGTGTCGGCCGCGCGCTCGCCGCGGCGCTCATTCAGCAGGGGCTGGCACTGGCGCCGCGCTTATCGCTGCGCGCTGGCGATCCCCATGCCGCGGCGTTCTGGGAGGCGAACGGTTTCAAGCAGGATGCGGGCGGTAGGCGCCGGTCCCATCTGCTGACGCGCTGAGCTTTCTCAGCGGGCCAGGACCAGCCTGTTGCCCCAGGGATCGGCAATCGTCGGCGCCCCTTCGGCCTCGCTGCCGCCGCCGGCAAGGATGCGCTCGCGCATCGCCGCGAAATCCACCTCGCCCCGCGCCACGACCTCGAAGCGATCGAGCCCGGCCTCCCCGGGCCGGCGCGGCCCGGCGCCGCGGCTGCCCCAGATATTGCCGGCGATATGGTGGTGGTAACCGCCGCTGGCGAGGAAGCTCGCGCC
The DNA here is from genome assembly GCF_052113585.1 of Allobosea sp. TAF32. Taxonomy (NCBI): domain Bacteria; kingdom Pseudomonadati; phylum Pseudomonadota; class Alphaproteobacteria; order Hyphomicrobiales; family Alloboseaceae; genus Allobosea; species Allobosea sp. TAF32. The sequence goes on from NZ_JBFRDM010000001.1 coordinate 862,429, forward strand.
GGGATAATGGACCATCAGATCGAAGCCGAGCAGGTCGCGATAGAAGGCCTCGGCCGCCACCGTGTCGCCGACGCGCAGATGAATATGGCCCATGCCGGTGCCTTCGGGCATGCCCGCATAGGGGGCGCTCTCGGCCTCGGCGAGCAGCTTGTCCAGGTCGAGCCGCTCGGTCGCCATGGCAATGCCGCCATCGGGACGGCGCGGCCATTCCGCCCGTTTGCGATCGCGGTAGATCTCGATGCCGTTGCCCTCGGGGTCCGAAAGGTAGAGTGCCTCGCTGACGAGGTGATCGGAGGCGCCTTCGAGCGGGATGCGCGTCTCGGCGGCGTGCTTCAGCCAGTTGGCGAGATCGCGCCGCGACGGCAGCAGGATGGCGAGATGGAAAAGGCCGGCCGCCGAACTCGGCTGCGCCGCCCCGGCCTGAAGCCGGACCAGCACCTGCCCGCCGATGCCGAGCTCCGCGCTGTCACGGTCTTGCCGGCTCAGCCGCAGCCCGATCGCATCGCGATAATAGGCAACCAGCTTGGGGAGATCGCGCACGCGCAAGGTGACAGCCCCGACATGATAGGGAGCGTCATGCGCCTCCAGAATGGCGAGAGGCGCGGTCTTCTCTGCGGTCGCGGACATGGCGGGATCCTTTCACGGCAGCCGCACTGGCCGCCGTCATCAAACATGGCGCTTCCCACCCCGCTTGTCGCCATCTTCGCCGGCAAAGGCGAGATTGCAACGCTGCAATGCGATCGTTCACCCAGGTCGCGAGCGGTCGATCGCGAAATGCCCGAACCAGCCTTCCTCCCGGCCACGGACGAGCGAGCCGATCAGGCGGGACGCGAGGAAACTGAAGGTGATGCCATTGCCGCCATAGCCGTAGGCGGCGAGGAGACGCGGATGACCCGGCACGCGCCCGATCAGCGGCAAGCCGTCCTCCGTCTGGCCGAAGGCACCGGACCACGCATGGTCGACATCGAGGCGCGCCTGGGGGATCAATGCCTGAAGCCGGTGCAGCAGGGCTTGCGTCTTCAGCATTCCCAGCGCCTCGCGCCGGTCCGGGTCCGCGAAATCCTCGTCCTCGCCGCCGAAGACGATGCGGCCGCCGGCCGTGGTCCGGCAGTAGCAATAATCCTCGGAAGCTTCCCAGACGAGAGCCGGACCCGGCCAAAAAACCCCAGGCTGCTGCGGGGCAGTGGCGATCGCCCAGCTCGACGCGATGCGGTGCAGGTCGTCGCGCACGATCTCCGGCATGACATAGCCGGTTGCGAGCACGACATGCCCGGCTTCGACGACATGGCCCCCGGACAGGCTGACGGCCGCGCCACGGGCGGCTCCGTCGAAACCGATCGCCTCGTCGCGAATCAGGCGCGCGCCGCGCCGGGCGGCGACCGCGATCAGGCCGTGACAGAGACTCACGGGATCGGCCTCGGCAGAGCCGGGCGAGACGATCGCCGCTTTGCGATCGAAGCCGAAGCTGCCGAGCAGGGCCGCGTGCTCGACGAATTCGCCCGGCAATCCCGCCCGGCCGCGCAATTCGGCCTCATCGCGCAACTCGCGCGGCCCAATCTCCCCGGCGGCCAGATAGATCGTGTGGCGCGGCGAGAAACTGCAGGAAAGCTCGAGCTCGCCGACAAGCCGGCTAAGCCCGGCAACCGCTCCGGCGCTGAGCCGATAGATCTCGGCCGCCCGGTCGAAACCATAAAGCGCCGCCAGTTCGCGCAGCGGCAGATCGATCTCCCATTGCAACATGGCCGTCGAGGCCGCCGTGCTGCCGACCCCTTCGCGCTCGCGATCGATCAAGACGGTGTCGAGCCCCATCGCCGTCAGATGCTCGGCCAAGAGCGCGCCGGTGATACCCGCGCCCACGATGGCCACGTCGCAACGCGTATCGGCTTCAAGCGGCTGCCCGGCCGGCCGGTCGATGCCGGCGCGCCAGGGACCGGTCCCACTGCGCAGATCGTCCTGGCGTGTGGTTTCGGGATCGAGCATCACTCCGCCTTCGCCGGGCCGACCCGGTCGGCGAGAGTGGCGCCGCGCTGGCCGAGAGGCTTCGGTTTGCCCGTCGTGGTGTCGTGCGCGGTCTGGTGTTCCAGCTCCGCGTTCAGCTCGGCCCCCGCGAGCACGATGGTCGCCGAGAGCCAGAGCCAGGTCATGAACACCACGACGGTCGCGAGCGAGCCATAAGCGGCGGTGTAGTTGCCGAGCGTGCTGACATACCAGGAGAACGCATAGGAGGCCGCGCCCCATAGAAGGGCCACAGCGATGGCGCCGGGCATGACCCAGACGAAGCGCATGCGCTGGCGGCTCGGGCCGATCCAGTAGAGAACCGCTATCGAGAGCGTTGCCATGACGAAGAAGGCGGGCCAGCGCACCAGCCGGATCAGCCGTTCCAGCTCGAAATGGAAGGGAAATAGCGCGGTCACGACCGGCAAGCTGGCGATCGCGACCAGCGCCGCGACCAGCAGCACGACGCCGCTCACCGTGGTTAACAGCGAGATCGCGTTGAGCTTGAGGAAGCTCCGCTTCTCCTGTTCGCGATAGATGATGTTGAGCGCGTCGAAGATCGCCTTCACCGCCGCGTTGGCGGACCAGGCCGCGACGAGGAGGCTGATGTAGAAGGTCAGGGACAGGCTGACTCCCGACTGGGTCGAGAGCCGCATCGCCTGCTCGTGGATGAGCTCCCGCGCGGCCTGCGGGAACATGGTCGTCACCGCGTCGAGCTGCCCGGCGATGGTCGCCGGATCGGTGAAATAGCGGTAGATCGTCACCAGCAGCGACAGCGCCGGGACCAGCGAGAGCAGGGTGAAGAAGGCGACCGCGCCGGCAAGGGAGGTCAGCCGGTTGTCGGCGACATTGCCGACGAAGCGCAGCAGCACGTCCTTCCAGCCAAGCCACGTCATCTGCAGCGGTGTACGCGCTTGCCGTCCGCGAGCCTCCTCTTGCCGGCGCCGGCCGCGGCGATTGGCAAGCACCCCGGACAGATAGCCGAGCGCGACGCCGATGCCGGCCGCACCGGTGATCCGCTTCAGGAATGCCATCTCGGATTTCGCGCTCCGCCCTGCCTCGCCGCAGCTTGCGGTGAACCGCGCTCGGCCGCAATCGTTCCCGCGCTTTCCTCCCCCGGCACCAATTTAGCCGATTGTTAACCTTAATGCTTCGTTATGTCCGGGCGCGTTCGACCATTCGGGCGCATCACATGTCCTCGGAAAGCCCGATGTCGAAGCTGAGATATGCCCTGGCAGCATGCGTGGCGCTGCTGTCCGGCGCGTCCGCCGCGGCCGATCTGCGCGGCGTCGCCCTGCCGCCCGCGCCTGAACTGCCGGCGCTCTATTCCTGGACCGGTGTCTATGCCGGTCTCCAGGGCGGCTACTCCTGGGGCAGCAACCGCGTGCGGATCGGCTCGCCGATCGGCCCCTTCGCGCCGATGAGCTTCCGCATCGACGACGACTCCACCTTCGGCGGAGCCCATGCCGGCTTCAACTATCAGTTCGACAGCGTGATGCTCGGCCTCGAGGGCGACATCGAAGCCGTCGACAGCCGCAGCCGCTTCGCCGGCATCGGCGTCAACGGCCGCGTCTCGCAGGACTGGCAGGGCGCGGCGCGCATCCGCATCGGCTATGCCTTCGACCGCATGATGATCTATGCCGCAGGCGGCGCCTCCTTTACCGAATATGAGCGGCGCGTTTTCGATGCGGCCGGCTTCGGCGAAAGGCTGACCAGCGCACGCACCGGCTGGAACCTCGGTGCCGGCGTCAACTTCGCCTTCACCGACAACCTGATCCTGGGCGCCGAGTACCGCTACACCGATTTCGGGCGGAACCGTTTCGCCAGCTCCGGCGCCTTTCCGGGCCTGACAGGCGATCAGGAATTCACGGCGCACAGCGCCCGCGCCAGCATCGCCTACAAGTTCTGAGGACGCTTCCGCTTGGCCGTCATGCTCGGGCTTGACCCGAGCATCCCGTGACAAAAACGCTCGCGCGCCTCGTCCGGCCTGCGATTCTCGGGTCTGCGCGTCGCTGCGCCCGAGAATGACGCGCCACGTCTCAAAACCCCGTGCGCTGGCGTATCGCGGCGGCCAGCGTGCCGTCGTCGAGATAGTCGAGCTCGCCGCCGACCGGAACGCCATGGGCGAGCTTCGTCACCTTGACCGGCAGATGCGCGAGCAGGTCGGTGATGAAATGCGCCGTGGTCTGGCCGTCGACCGTGGCGCTGAGCGCGAGGATGATCTCCTTCACCGCCGGATCGGAAGCGCGCGCCACCAGGGCATCGAGCGAGAGATGCTCGGGCCTGACGCCATCGAGCGCCGAGAGCACGCCGCCGAGCACGTGATAGCGGCCAGAGACCGCGCCGGAGCGCTCCAGCGCCCAGAGGTCCGAGATATCGGCGACGACGACGATCAGCCCGTCGTCACGGCGCGGATCGGAGCAGAGTCCGCAGGGGTCGCTGGTGTCGACATTGCCGCAGCGCGAGCAGACGACGATGCGCTCGCGCGCCACCGCCATCGCCTCGGAGAGCGGCCCGAGCAATTGCTCGCGCTTCTTGACCAGATGCAGCGCCGCGCGCCGGGCCGAGCGCGGCCCGAGCCCCGGCAGCTTGGCCAGGAGCTGGATCAGCCTTTCGATCTCGGGACCGGCAATGGCGCGGGACATGATGACTCGTCGATGGATACGTCATGGTCGGGCTTGACCCGACCATCTCAGGACGGGAGCCCTTCTGCACGAGATGCCCGGGTCAAGCCCGGGCATGGCGGCCTGTCTCAGAACAGCTTCATGCCCGGCGGGATCGGCAGGCCCTTGGTGATCTCGGCCATGCGCTCCTGCATGACGCGCTCGCCACGGGTCCGGGCATCGTTCGCGGCGGCGACGATCAGGTCCTCGAGGATCTCGCGCTCGTCCGGCACCATCAGGCTCGGGTCGATCTTCACGCCCTTGAGCGCGCCCTTCGCCGTCATCGTGACCGTGACCATGCCGCCGCCCGCCGTGCCCTCGACCTCGATGGCGTCGAGCTCGGCCTGCATGTCGGCCATCTTCTGCTGCATCTGCTGAGCCTGCTTCATCAGACCCATCATGTCGCGCATGGGAAATCCTCCTTAAAAAACTCAGAAATCGATGCCGTCGAAATCCGGCTCGGAATCATCGAAAAGCGGCTCGGCATCAGGCAGGTACTCGTCCTCGGCCGGCGCCGAGGCTGCATTCTCGGCCGCGGCGATGGCGCGCGGATCACGGACGTCGACGATGCGCGCACCGGGAAAGCGCTCCAGCACGGCCTTGACCGAGGGATGAGCCGCAGCGTCGCTCTCGCGCCGGTCCTTGGCCGCCACCGCCTGTTCGCGCAGGGTCGCGCCGCCCTCCTCGTTGACGACGGCGACCATCCAGGTCTGGTTCGTCCACTCCTTGAGGCGGCGCGAGAGATCCTGCGCGAGGGTGCGCGAGGCGCCCTCGGCAAGCGAGAACTCGATGCGGCCAGGCTCGAAGCGCACCGGCCGGATATCGCGCTCCAGGGCGATCTTCAGGGTGATGTCGCGGTTCTGCGAGGCCAGCGCAACGACATCCTCGATCGAGGCGACGATCGCGGCGGGGGCGGCGGCAATGCGTGCTACCGGCACAGGGGCCGGATTGGCGCTGGCGAGGATCGGCCGGGCGGCGAGCGCGGTGTTGCCGCCGCCGGAAGGCGGGCGCGGCGCGCCGCCGCCATTGCCGTTTCCGGCGGGGACGGAGCCCATGCCGTCGCGCAGCAGCTTCAACGCCTCGTCAGGCGTCGGCAGATCGGCGGCGTGGGCGAGGCGGACGAGGACCATCTCGGCGGCCATCACCGGGCGGTCGGCCTGCTTCACCTCGCTGATACCCTTGAGCAGCATCTGCCAGGTGCGGGCGAGGATGCGAACCGAGAGGCGCTGGGCGAAATCGCCGCCGCGCACGCGCTCGGCCTGGGCGAGGCTGTTATCCTTCACCGCCTCGGGCACGAGCTTCAGGCGGGTGACGAGATGGGTGAACTCGGCGAGATCGTTGAGCACCACGACCGGATCGGCGCCGGCATCGTACTGCGCCCGCAACTCGCCCAGCGCCGCGGCAATGTCGCCCTTCATCACTGATTCGAAGAGGTCGATGACGCGCGCCCGGTCGGCGAGGCCGAGCATGGAACGGATGTCGTCGAGCGTGATCCGCCCGGCCGCATGGGCGATCGCCTGGTCGAGGATCGAAAGCGAATCGCGCACCGAGCCCTCGGCTGCGCGGGCTACGGCCGCGAGCGCCTCCTGCTCGGCATCGACGCCCTCGGCCTTGCAGATGCCGGCGAGGTGATCGACCAGCACATCGGCCTCGACGCGGCGCAGATCGAAGCGCTGGCAGCGCGACAGCACCGTAATCGGCACCTTGCGAATCTCGGTGGTCGCGAAGATGAACTTCGCGTGCGGCGGCGGCTCCTCCAGCGTCTTCAGGAATGCGTTGAAGGCGCCGGTCGACAGCATGTGCACCTCGTCGACGATATAGACCTTGTAGCGCGCCGAGACCGGGGCATAGCGCACGGCGTCGTTGATCTGGCGGATGTTGTCGACGCTGTTGTTCGAGGCGGCGTCGATCTCCATCACGTCGATATGGCGGCCCTCGATGATCTCGCGGCAATGCACGCCGAATTCGCGCAGATCGGTGGTCGGGCCGCCCTGTCCGTCGGGCGTCTGGAAGTTGAGCGCACGCGCCAGGATGCGGGCGGTGGTCGTCTTGCCGACGCCGCGCACGCCGGTCAGCATCCAGGCCTGCGGAATACGGCCCGCGGCGAAGGCGTTGGTGAGCGTGCGCACCATCGCTTCCTGGCCGATCAGATCGCCGAAATGCGCCGGCCGATACTTGCGGGCGAGCACGCGATAGGGCGCCGGCGCCGCACCGGACGCCGCCTGCGGCGCAGGCGCCGGATCGAAACCGGCGAAACCCGGTTCGTCAGCAGAGGCGGCGTCGATCTGGTCGGTCATGAAAACTGGTTTCGCCAATCGGGAGGCGAGGGTCAATGGCGCTATGCCAGTTTGCGCGCCGCGCCGTTTGACCTCGGCCCAGGCATGACGCCGGTGCACGGCGCTTTCACGCGGCGCATGAGGTGGGAGGCTGGACGAAGACCCGTTCGGTCTCGTTAGGGCTGCTTCCTTCCGGACCTGACCCGGTTGGCGAGTGAGACGTCCCTCGCCAACCTCCCGGGCGCTATATCGGGGATGTCGGCGCGAAGTGCAAGCCTGCCGGCACCAGATCCGCCAGCGCGGTCACGGTCGCTTCGGCGCCTCGGGAGCGCGATTCTCCTCCTGCGCCGCGAAAACATTGTGCGCGTAGGCGTCGAGGATCGCTTCCGAACGCTGCAGGCGCTCGGCCGCCTCGCCGGCGCGGGGCGCGCCGTAGAAATCCAGCTTGCGGATCTTTTCGATCCAGTTCCGGAATTTCATCAGCTCCTGCTCGTTCTCCTCGAGCTCGGCGAAGGTGAAATGCGAGACCCGCGTCTCCTCGTCGATCTCGGCCTCGAAGGCGAGACACTTCTCGATGAACTCCTTGTACTCGTCGTCGCGATCGGCATTGAAGCGCGCGACGACCTTCTCCTGCTGTTTCTGGTCGAGACCGACCGTCGCCAGCAACAGCGCCTCGCCCTCCGCCTCGGCGATCTCGTTCTCGAGCATCTTGAGACGCCGCAGATGGTCGTCGGTCTTCGGCAGCAGGCAGACGCCGCCCTGCAGATAGACCGCGCCCATCCCCTTGAGCTTGCGCCAGATGGAGACCCGCTTGCGCGCCGGTTCGGCCGGAACCTTGTAGGTCAGCAACAACCATTCGAGCGACGCCATGGAACCTCTTGAATGTTACCGCTGTTACAAATAACATTTTACCACAGCCATTCAAGGCCGAAGCGGCAGTGACAGCAGAAGCCGCCATTGTCACCTGCCGGCGAGACCATTCACAAGAGGTCGCTCATGACGTGGACCATGGCCGCTCCAGCGCTTTCCGCCGCCTTCCTCGCCTCGCTGGTCGAGGTCGTCGAAGCCTTCACCATCGTCCTCGCAGTCGGGACCGTCCGCGGCTGGCGGCCGGCGCTCATCGGCACGGGCTGCGCGCTGGCCGTGCTCGCATTGCTGGTGCTGCTGCTCGGCTCGGCCCTGACACGGGTGCCACTGCAGGCCCTTCAGCTCGTCATCGGCGTGCTGCTCATGATGTTCGGCCTGCGCTGGCTGCGAAAGGCCATCCTGCGGGCCACCGGCTTTATCGCGCTCCATGATGAGGAAGCGGCCTTCATCAAGGAAACAGGGGCCTTGCAGGGCGGCGATGGCGGAGCGGCAGGCCATCACGACTGGATAGCGGGACTGACCGCCTTCAAAGCCGTGATGCTCGAAGGCATCGAGGTCGTCTTCATCGTGCTCGCCGTCGGCGCCGGCCGGGGCCTGCTCTGGCCCGCCAGCCTCGGGGCGCTCGCCGCCTGCGCGCTCGTGCTCGCGCTCGGCCTCGTCCTGCGCAAGCCACTCGCCAGCGTTCCCGAGAACACCCTGAAATTCGCCGTCGGCGTGATGATATCGGCCTTCGGCATCTACTGGACGGGAGAAGGGTTGGGCGTCGATTGGCCCGGCGGCGACTTCGCAATCCCGGCGCTGGCGGCGCTCCTGCTGGCGAGCGGACTCACCCTCGCCGCAACCTTTCGCCGGAACTCCATGGAGACTGCAGCATGAAGACGATCGGCATGATCCTGCGCGAAATTGCCGCTCTGTTCATCGATGACGAACGGCTCGCCCTCGCCATCCTTGTACTGGTCGGGCTATGCGCCTGCCTCGCTTTCGGCCTCCACGCCAGCCCGGCCGGCGTGGCCGCGGCTCTGACGGGCGGCTCCATCCTGGTTCTGGCCTTCAGCGTCCGCCAGGGCACGAAGCGCCGGCCGCGCTGAATGATGCGCGGAGCTTCGCCGCAGATGGCGGCTTCGCGGATCATTCGGCATTGACTCGGTGTCGTCCATCCGTCATAAGCCCGCCACCTGCGCAGCCGAAAGGCCGCGCCGACCCTTATCGCATGACAGGCTCGGTTGGCCATGCTTTCCCCGGAAAGCCGCGGCCGTCGTGCTCATAAAGGCCCCGGAGACGGACCGTGAAGAGAACCTATCAACCCAGCAAGCTGGTTCGCAAGCGCCGCCACGGCTATCGCGCTCGCATGGCGACCAAGGGTGGCCGCAAGGTCATCGCTGCTCGCCGCGCGCACGGCCGCAAGCGCCTGTCGGCCTGACAAGCACTGGCGCGTGACCATAGCGCGCCCGTTCCGGAAGACTGGCCAACCGCCATGCGCCTCGCCCGTCTGACGCAACGCAAAGAATTTCTGGCGGCGGCCGACCACGGCCGCCGTTTTCGTTCGCCTGCCTTCATGGCACAGGTGCGCGACTGCATGCCCGAGGAAGAGCGGGACGGGCTCAGGCTCGGGCTCACCGCCTCGCGCAAGACCGGCAATGCCGTGAAGCGCAACCGCATCCGCCGCCGCCTGCGCGCAGCCGCCGCCAAGGCGCTGCGTGACCAGACCGCGAAGCCCTGCGACATCGTGGTCGTTGCCCGCTCCGAAGTGCTGAAGGCAGATTTTCACGCACTCGTGGCCGATCTGTCCATTGCCATCGACCGGGCGAAGCCTCAAAAGCCGCATGCTGACCGGCACCGCTCGCGCATGAAGCGCGATGCGGCGCCGCGAGGCTGACCAGACACGCCGCCCCCTGCCGGACCAAGCGAGATTCGTTTCCGATCATGATGAAAGAAGACAACCGCAATCTGCTTCTCGCGATCGTCATGTCCGTGGTCATCCTGCTCGGCTGGCAGTTCTTCTATGCCAAGCCGCAGATGGAGAAGCAGCAGGAGGCCGCGCGGCAGAACCAGCAGGCCCAGAGCCAGCAGGCGCCTGCAGCTTCCGGCTCGACCCCGACGCCCGCCACGCCCGGCCAGCCCGGCGGCTCCGCCGCGCCCGGCGCTCCCGCGACGCAGGCCGTCGGCACGCGCGAGCAGGCGCTGGCTGCCAGCCCGCGCATCAAGATCGACACGCCCCGGATCGCTGGCTCGATCTCGCTGACGGGCGCTCGCGTGGACGACGTCTCGCTCAAGGCATTCCGCGAGACGGTAGACCCCAACAGCCCGATCATCGTCCTGCTTTCGCCGGCCGGCGGCCCCAACGCCTATTATTCGGATTTCGGTTGGGTCGCAGCGCCCGGCAGCTCGGTAGCTGTGCCCAACGCAAAAACCGTTTGGACTGCGGATAACCAGACCCTGACCCAGGCCGCGCCGGTCACGCTGAGCTGGGACAACGGCCAGGGCCTGATTTTCAAGCGCATTATCAGCGTCGACAACAACGCTATGTTCACGATCCAAGACGAAGTCGAGAACAAGGGCGCCACCGCGGTCACGCTCTTCCCGTACGGCCAGGTCGTCCGTCAGGGCCGACCGCACACGCTGGGCTATTACGTTCTCCACGAAGGCCTCGTTGGCTATGTCGGCGACCACGGCCTGGAGGAATGGACCTACGATAAGCTCGATAAAGAGCCGGCGCTGTCGCCCGGAACCGTCGGCCGGAACTGGAAGGATGCCGTCGGCGGCTGGGTCGGTATCACCGACAAATATTGGGCGGCGACCGTCATCCCCGACCAGAAGCGCAAGTTCGAAGGCCGTTTTTCTTCGGTCCAGACCGGTTCGGAGCGCACCTACCAGGCCGACTTCCTCGGTGAAGCCGTGGCGGTGGCGCCGGGCGCGAGTGCTGCGTCGCAGTCGAAGCTTTTCGCCGGTGCAAAGGAAGTCGCGGCGATCAATGGCTATGAGCGCGATCTTCAGATCACGCGCTTCGACCTGCTGATCGACTGGGGCTGGTTCTATTTCATTACCAAGCCGATGTTCCTGCTGCTCGACTGGATCTACAAGCATGTCGGCAATTTCGGCGTCGCGATCCTGATCGTCACGGTGCTGCTCAAGGCGCTGTTCTTCCCGCTCGCCAACAAGTCCTACGCCTCGATGGCGAAGATGAAGGCGCTGCAGCCGGAAATGACGGCGATCCGCGAGCGCTACGCCGACGACAAGATGAAGCAGCAGCAAGCGCTGATGGAGCTTTACAAGACGCAGAAGATCAACCCGGTGGCCGGCTGCTGGCCGGTGCTGCTGCAGATCCCGGTGTTCTTCGCGCTCTACAAGATCCTGTTCATCACCATCGAGATGCGGCACGCGCCGTTCTTCGGCTGGATCCACGATCTCGCCGCGCCCGATCCGACGAACATCTTCTTCTTCCTGCCCGCGGCCATGACGAGCTATCTGCATCTCGGCATCTGGCCGATCATCATGGGCATCACGATGTTCATCCAGATGAAGATGAACCCGGAGCCGCCGGACCCGGTGCAGAAGATGATGTTCACCTGGATGCCGGTGTTCTTCACCTTCCTGCTCGGCTCGTTCCCGGCCGGCCTGGTGATCTACTGGAGCTGGAACAACCTGCTCTCGGTGACCCAGCAGGGCTTCATCATGCGCAAGAACGGGGTGAAGATCGAATTGTTCGATAACATCAAGGGCATGTTCGGCAAGAAGCCGGCTGCAGCGCCCGCCGCACCGGCGCCGCCAAAGCCGGCCAACACCAACAAGAAGTGAGTGATCGAAGGGCGGGTCTTCCCGCCCTTCGCCTTTTCAGGCCAAGGCCTTCCCGCGATGCCGCTTCCCGATCCGCAGACGCGCCACCCCATCCCCGGCTGGAAGGGCACCGCCTTCCTGAAGGCGGTCGTCGATCATCCGCTGATCGAGGTCGGCGACTACAGCTATTACGACGACTCGCGCGGGCCCGAGCATTTCGTCGCCCGCTGCGTGCGCTATCATTTCGACTTCATCGGCGACCGGCTGATCATCGGAAAATTCGTCGCCATCGCGCAGGCCGCGCAGTTCATCATGAACGGCGCCAATCATCCGATCGGCGGCTTCTCGACCTTCCCCTTCCAGATGTTCGGCCTCGGCGATCCCGAGGCGCTCAAGCGCCCCGGCCCGAACAATCGCGGCGATATGGTCATCGGAAACGATGTCTGGATCGGGCGCGAGGCGGTGATCATGCCCGGCGTCAGGATCGGCGACGGCGCGATCATCGGCACGCGGGCGCAGGTCACCAAGGACGTGCCGCCCTATGCGGTCGTCGCCGGCAATCCTGGCCGGGTCGTGAAGATGCGCTTTGCGCCCGAGATCGTGGCGGAACTGCTGGCGACCCGCTGGTGGGACTGGGAGGCGGACAGGATCGCGCGCCATATCGACGCGATCCAGGGCGCCGACATCGACGCGCTGCGCGCAGCCGTGTAAGAGCGAGCCATCCTCAGCCCTCATCCTGAGGAGCAGCCCTCAGGCTGCGTCTCGAAGGATGTTCCGGTACGCGCGGGAGCATCCTTCGGGACGCTGCTTGCGCGGCTCCTCAGGATGAGGGCTTCTGATTTCGAAAGAGCGGAAGCCATGACCACCTCCACGACCAAGCCCTATGACGCCGAAGAGATCGAAGCCGCCCGCAAGCTCTTCGAGGGGCCGTGGGATTTCGTCTGGGCCTCGACCAAGATCGACGATCTGCCGCCTATGGTCGGGCAGGAGATCGCCTTCGCCGGCCGCTCCAATGTCGGAAAGTCCAGCCTGATCAACGCGCTGACGCGGCGCAACGCCCTGGCGCGGACGTCGCATACGCCGGGCCGGACGCAGCAGCTCAACTTCTTCCGCCAGGTCGACCATGACGAGCGGCTGACGATCGTCGACATGCCCGGCTATGGCTATGCCGCCGTGGGCAAGGAGAAGGTCGCGGCCTGGACCAGGCTGATCCACGATTATCTGCGCGGCCGCTCGAACCTGATGCGCGTCTACGTGCTGATCGACGCGCGCCATGGCATCAAGGATGTCGACGGCGCCGTGCTGGAGACGCTCGACAAGGCCGCCGCGTCCTATCAGGTGGTGCTCACCAAGGGCGATGCGTTGAAGCCGGGCGACCAGCAGTTCATGTGCGAGGCGACCTATGACGAGATCAAGCGCCGGCCGGCGGCCTTCCCCGAGGTGCTGCTGACCTCCAGCGAAAAGGGAGTGGGCATTCCCGAATTGCGCGCCGCGATCGGCCGGGTTCTCGCCGAGCGGTTGTGAGAATCGCATGAACGCGACAAAGACCCATCTCACCTTCGCCGCCCTGATGGGCCTGGCGGGCGTCGCGCTGCTAGCGGCTGCCGCCCACGTCACCGGCACGGCCAATGTCCAGACTGCCGGGCAGATGCTGCTGTTCCACGCTTCAGTCGTCATTGGCGCCACCGCCGCCCGCAAGGGCGGGCATCTGCAGGATGCGCTGGCCCGTTTCGCGCTCTCGGCCATCATCTTCGGTGCGGTGCTGTTCGCGGCCGATCTGGCCCGCCGCGGCTTCGCCAACGAGGCGTTGTTCCCGCGCGCGGCGCCGATCGGCGGCTGGTTCATGCTCGGCGGCTGGCTCGGCCTCGCCGTCGCGGCCGTGACAGCCAGGCGGACTTGACGACCGGGCGCGCCTGACCGGCGCCGGACGTCCTTCCGCCGTCGCGCAAGTTCGGGTAGAAGCGCGCCCGGACCCTTCCTGCGGCCGCGCGGAGCCTGCCCGAATGACCGACCATCCCCTTCTGACGCCGTCGCAATCCGCCGAGCTGCTCGTCCAGGCGCTGCCTCACATGCAGCGCTACGACCAGGAAATCATCGTCATCAAGTATGGCGGCAACGCCATGGGCGATGCCGCCACCGCCGAGGACTTCGCCGAGGATATCGTGCTGCTCGAGCAGTCCGGCCTGAAGCCGGTGGTCTGCCATGGCGGCGGCCCGCAGATCGCGGCGATGCTGAAAAAGCTCGGCATCCAATCCGAGTTCAAGCAGGGCCTGCGCGTCACCGACGAAGCGACCGTCGAGGTCGTCGAAATGGTTCTCGCCGGCTCGGTCAACAAGGAGATCGTCGGCTACATCACCCGCGAGGGCGGCCGCGCCATCGGGCTCTGCGGCAAGGACGGCAACATGGTCACCGCGCGCAAGGTGACCCGCACGATCGTCGACCCGGATTCCAAGATCGAAGAGGTTCTCGATCTCGGCTTCGTCGGCGAACCCGACGCGGTCAACACCACCGTGCTCGACGCCGTGCTTAAGGCCGAGCTCATCCCGGTGCTGGCGCCGGTCTGCGCCGCAGCCGACGGCCAGACCTACAACGTCAACGCCGACACTTTCGCCGGCGCCATTGCGGGCGCGCTGAATGCCAAGCGCCTGCTGCTGCTGACCGACGTACCGGGGGTACTGAACAAGGACAAGCAGCTGATTCCGGAACTCACTGTCGAGGAATGCCGCCGCCTGATCGCCGATGGTACGATCTCGGGCGGCATGATCCCGAAGATCGAGACCTGCATCTACGCGCTGGAGAAGGGCGTCGAGGCCGTCGTCATCCTCGACGGCAAGGTGCCGCATGCGGCGCTGATCGAGCTGTTCACCGACACCGGCGCCGGCACGATCATCCGGCGCTAGTTTCAGCCGTCATTCTCGGGCGACGCAAAGCGCCGACCCGGGAATCGCGTGACCAGAAAGCACTGGTTTCGGAGATGGTCGGGTCAAGCCGACCATGACGGTGGGAAGCGCTATGGCGATTAAGCCTTGACCAAGGACTTGCGGCGCAGACTCCGGATCGCCACATCACGGAGTCCTATGAAAATACTCGCTGACATACCTGCCGCGGCACCGCCCTTTCCGACAGAGGGCTTCGCGCATGTCGATCACTGGATCTTCGATCTCGACAACACCCTCTACTCGCATGAGGCCAAGGTCTGGCCGCAGGTCGACGAGCGCATCACCCTGTTCCTCGCAGAGCTGTTCGGGCTTGATGGGCTCTCTTCGCGCGCGCTGCAGAAATATTACTACCAGCACTACGGCACCACGCTGAAGGGGCTGATGGAAGAGCACGGCGTCGATCCCGGCGATTTCCTCGACTTCGCCCACCAGATCGACCTGACCCTGCTCGACCCGAATCCCGATCTCGGCGAGGCGATCGCGGCCCTGCCCGGCCGCAAGCTTATCCTGACCAACGGCTCGCGCGGGCACGCCGAGAACGTCGCCGGCAAGCTCGGCATCCTCCATCACTTCGAGGATATCTTCGACATCGTGCAGGCCGGCTTCACGCCCAAGCCCGAGCGTTCGACCTATGAGACCTTCCTCGCCAAGCATTCCGTCGATCCGGGCCGGGCGGCGATGTTCGAGGATATCGAGAAGAACCTCGTCGTCCCCAGCGCGCTCGGCATGAAGACCGTGCTGATCGTGCCGAAGACGCCCGATCCCTTCCGCGAGACCTGGGAACAGGTCGCGGTCGAGGCCGGACACGTCCATCATGTCACGGCCGACCTCACCGGCTTCCTGAAGCCGCTCGGGCGCCCAACCGAACCCTGCACCTGAAGCCGCAGAAGGTTTGTCGCGAGAGCGGTTTTCAAAAAAGGAAATTCTGTTCTTCTTTACGAACAGAAGGGGAAGTGCTAGTGGCTTTGTCCGTTATAAAGAACGGACTGAGGTTCCCCATGTCGGCATCGGACAACGCCGCAGCCAAGCTGCATCCTGAAACTCGCCTCGTCCACGCCGGCACCATGCGCTCCCAGTTCGGCGAGACCTCCGAGGCGCTGTTCCTGACGCAGGGCCATGTCTACGACAGCGCCGAGCAATGCGAGGCCCGCTTCCTGAACAAGGATCCGGGTTTCCAGTACGCCCGCTTCTCCAACCCGACGGTGTCGATGCTCGAAGGCCGCATGGCCGCCTTCGAAGGCGCCGAGGCCTGCCGCGCCACGGCGACCGGCATGGCTGCCGTCACCGCGGCCGTGATGGCGCCCTTGCGTGCAGGCGACCATGTCGTGGCGGCCCGGGCGCTGTTCGGCTCCTGTCGCTACATCGTCGAGGATCATCTGCCGCGCTACGGCGTCGAGTCGACGCTGGTCGACGGCACCGATATCGAGGCCTGGCGCAAGGCGGTCCGGCCGAACACCAAAACCTTCTTCCTCGAAACGCCGTCGAACCCGACGCTCGAGGTGATCGATATCGCGGCCGTCGCGAAGATCGCCAAGGCAGCCGGCGCCCGGCTCGTCGTCGACAACGTCTTCGCCACGCCGCTCTTCCAGCGCCCGCTCGAGCTCGGCGCCGATCTCGTCGTCTACTCGGCGACCAAGCATATCGACGGGCAGGGCCGCTGCCTCGGCGGCCTCGTCGTCGGCTCGAAGGAGCTGATCGAGGGCGATATCCAGACCTTCCTGCGCCAGACCGGCCCGGCGATTTCCCCCTTCAACGCCTGGGTGATGCTCAAGGCGCTGGAGACGCTGCCGCTGCGCGTGCGCCAGCAGGCTGAGAATGCCACCAAGGTCGCGGATTGGCTCGCCGCCCATGCCAAGCCGTCCAAGGTCATCTTCTGCGGCCACAAGAGCCACCCCCAGGCCGAGATCATCGCCCGCCAGATGAGCGGCCCCTCGACGCTGATCGCCTTCGAGGTGCCGGGCGGCAAGGAAGCCGCCTACCGCCTGCTCAACGCCTGCAAGCTGATCCGCATCTCCAACAATCTCGGCGACGCCAAGAGCCTCATCGTCCATCCGGCGACGACCACGCACCAGCGTTTCACGCCGGAGGTCCGTGCCGATATGGGCGTCACCGACGGCATGATCCGCCTTTCGATCGGGCTGGAGCACGCCGACGACCTGATCGCCGATCTGGAGCAGGCGCTGGCGAGGGTTTGACCCAGGCCGTCATTCTCGGGCGGAAGCGCCGACCCGAGAATCGCGAGCAGGATAAGGTTTCGGAACCTCTCCTGGCATGAGATGCTCGGGCCAAGCCCGAGCATGACGGCTGTTGGAGCGGCCAGTGGCCATCTCCGCCCGCCCCTGCTAAAGCGGGGCCGGTTCCCGCCAAGGCTTGAGAGGCCAGCATGCGTTCGGGCGAAGTGAAGCGCCGCACCAACGAGACCGATATCGCGGTCTCGCTTCTGATCGACGGCACCGGCAAGGCCGAGATAGCCACCGGCGTCGGCTTCTTCGACCATATGCTCGACCTCTTCGCCCGCCATTCTCTGATCGATCTCAAGGTCGCGGTGAAGGGCGACACCCATATCGACGACCACCACTCGGTCGAGGATGCCGGCATCGCCATGGGCGAGGCTTTGAAGCAAGCTCTCGGCACCAAGAAGGGCATCCGCCGCTATGCCGATGTCCACCTGCCGATGGACGAAACGCTGACGCGCGTTGCGATCGACGTCTCCGGCCGGCCGTTCCTGGTGTTCCGCACGGAGTTCAAGGCGCAGAAGATCGGCAGTTTCGATACGGAGCTGGTGCGCGAATTCTTCCAGGCCTTCGCCATCAACGCCGGCATCACGCTGCATGTCGAGACGCTCTACGGCGACAACGCCCACCATATCGCCGAAAGTTGCTTCAAGGGGCTGGCACGCGCGCTGCGCCAGGCACTGGAAGTCGATCCGCGCGAGGGCGACCGCATCCCCTCGACCAAGGGCGCTCTCTGATTCTTCGTCTACGCATTTTCTTCACGCGAACCGGTAGCCACTTCGCTCGAAAATGCTCTAGGAGGCGGCCATGGCATTCTACACCGTCCTGAGACCGCCGCCGGCCGCGGGAGGCCACGGCGAGGAAATCGAGCAGGCGCGCCTCATTCCCGAGAGCTTCTCCTGGGGCGCCTTCCTGCTCACCGGCCTCTGGCTCCTCGGCAAGAGGCTGTGGCTGATGACCCTGCTGTTCGCGCTGGCTGTGGCCGGGCTCATCTATCTGCGCAGCCGCTTCGGCCTGCATCCGAGCGCGCTGTCGCTGATCTATTGGTCGAGCGCGCTGTTCCTCGGCGTCGAGGGCAACGACCTTGTCGTCCGAAAGCTCCTCCGCAAGGGCTGGCGCGTCGCCGACGTGGTCGAGGCCCGCAGCCTGCCCGAGGCCGAGCGCCGCTATTTCGAGCGGGCGCTGGCCGGCAAGGCCGCGCCGCCGCGTGCAGAGCCTGCCGCTCCTGCCCCGATGGTCCGCCCGAGCGGATCGCTGCCGATCATCGGCCTGTTCCCGGAGGCCCGCGGACGATGAGCCAGAGCGTCGCCATCATCGATTACGGCTCGGGCAATCTGCACTCCGCCGCCAAGGCTTTCGAGCGGGCGGCGCAGGAGAGCGGCATCGCCTCGACCATCCACGTCACCAGCGACACCGGCATCGTGCGCGCGGCCGACCGTATCGTGCTGCCGGGCGTCGGCGCCTTCGCCGATTGCCGGCGCGGGCTCGATGCCGTGCCGGGCATGGTCGAGACGCTGGAAGAGGTCGTGCGCGCCAAGGGCCGCCCCTTCCTCGGCATCTGCGTCGGCATGCAATTGCTGGCGTCGCGCGGGCTGGAATACACCATCACGAAGGGGCTCGGCTGGATCCCCGGCGACGTCACGCTGATCGAGCCGGACGACGACAGCCTCAAGATCCCGCATATGGGCTGGAACGTCCTGCACAAGCAGGATGAGCACAAGCTGCTCGACGGCATCGAGACCGGGCCACAGGGGCTGCACGCCTATTTCGTCCACTCCTACGCGCTGGCGGCGGAGCGCCCGCAGGACGTGCTGGCCCTGACCGACCATGGCGGGCCGGTTACTGCGATGGTGGCGCATGGCAATGTCGCCGGCACGCAGTTCCACCCCGAGAAGAGCCAGAAGCTGGGGCTGAAGCTCATCGCCAATTTCCTGAGCTGGAAGCCATGATCCTCTTTCCCGCGATCGACCTGAAGGAAGGCCGCTGCGTGCGGCTGAAGCAGGGCGACATGGCCCAGGCCACCGTCTTCAACGACGATCCGGCCGCGCAAGCTGCCGCCTTCGAGGCGCAGGGCTTCCAGTGGCTGCATGTCGTCGATCTCGACGGCGCCTTTGCCGGCAAGCCGATGAACGGGGCGGCGGTCGAGGCCATCCTGAAGCGTGTCGCCTTTCCGGTGCAGCTCGGCGGCGGCATCCGCGACATGAAGACGGTCGCCGGCTGGCTCGATAAGGGCATCGCCAGAGTCATTATCGGCACGGCGGCGGTGCGCGATCCCGGCTTCGTACGCGAGGCGGCCAAGGCGTTTCCGGGACAGGTCGCGGTCGGCATCGATGCGCGCGACGGCTTCGTCGCCGTTGAGGGCTGGGCGGAAACCTCCTCGCTCGCGGCGGCCGATCTCGGCCGGCGCTTCGAGGATGCCGGCGTCGCTGCGATCATATACACCGACATCGCCCGCGACGGCATGCTCCAGGGCATCAACTGGGAAGGCACGATCGCGCTGGCGAAGGCGGTCTCGATCCCGGTCATCGCCTCGGGCGGACTTGCCTCGATGGCCGATATCGAGCGCCTCTGCGCCGATGATGCCGCCATCCTCGAAGGCGCGATCACCGGCCGTGCCCTCTATGACGGGCGGATCGACCCGGCGGCGGCGCTGGCGCGGCTTCGGAGCGCGACGAAGGGAGCGGCGGCATGACCCTGAAGACCCGCATCATCCCCTGCCTCGACGTCAAGGAAGGCCGTGTGGTCAAGGGCGTCAAGTTCCTCGACCTCGTCGATGCCGGCGATCCGGTCGAAGCCGCCAAGGCCTATGACGCGGCCGGCGCCGACGAGCTCTGCTTCCTCGACATCACCGCGAGCCATGAGGATCGCGGCATCCTGCTGGACGTGGTGACGCGCACGGCGGAAGCCTGCTTCATGCCGCTCACCGTCGGCGGCGGGGTGCGCAAGGTCGAGGATATCCGCGCGCTGCTGCTCGCCGGCGCCGACAAGGTCTCGATCAACACCGCCGCCGTCACCAACCGCCAGTTCGTCAAGGAAGCGGCGGAGAAGTTCGGCGCCCAGTGCATCACGGTCGCGATCGACGCCAAGCAGGTCTCGCCCGGCCGCTGGGAGATCTTCACCCATGGCGGGCGCAACGCCACCGGCATCGAGGCCGTCGCCTTCGCCCGCGAGGTCGTTTCGCTGGGAGCGGGCGAGCTCCTCGTCACCTCGATGGACAGGGACGGCACCAAGTCGGGTTACGATCTCGGGTTGACCTGTGCGATTGCCGACGCAGTCTCGGTCCCGGTCATCGCCTCGGGCGGCGTCGGTAATCTCGACGATCTCGTCGCCGGAGTCAGCAGGGGCCATGCCTCGGCTGTGCTGGCAGCCTCGATCTTCCATTTCGGCACCTACACGATCCAGCAGGCTAAGGCGCATATGGCGGAAGCCGGGCTTCGGATGAGGCTGGACTGATGGCCGACTTCACGCTCTCCGAGCTCGAAACCCGCATTGCCGAGCGCGCCGGCGCCTCGCCCGAGGAATCCTGGACCGCCAAGCTGCTTGCGGCGGGGCCGGAACGAGCCGCCAAGAAGTTCGGCGAGGAGGCGGTCGAGGCCGTGATCGCCGCCGTGAAGGGCGATCGCGATGAGCTGATCGCCGAGAGCGCGGACGTGTTGTATCATCTTTTGGTGGTGCTCAAGGCGCGCAATGTTGCATTGCGGGACGTCTTGAGCCAGCTTGAGGCCCGCACCGCCCGCTCCGGACTGGCGGAAAAGGCGGCCCGGCCCCGTTGAGTACCGCGAGGATGGACCCGCGTTGAATCTCGAATCCTGGATTGCGGGCCGCGTCATGGACCAGCGTCTCGTCACGCCTGCGCCCGAACGCGAACTGGTCTCGCCCTACCGCCTGTTCTCGCGCGACGAATGGGCGCATCTGCGCGCCGATGCTCCGCTGACGCTCTCGGTCGACGACCTGACCAAGCTGCAATCGATCAACGATCCGATCTCGCTCGACGAGATCGTCGCGATCTATCTGCCGCTGTCGCGCCTGCTCTCGCTCTATGTCGCGGCGACTCAGGGGCTGTTCAAGGCGACGCAGCGCTTCCTGATCGCCGAGTCCGAGGTCAAGGTGCCCTATGTCATCGGGGTCGCCGGCTCGGTCGCGGTCGGCAAGTCGACGACTGCACGCGTGCTGAAGGCCCTGCTCTCGCGCTGGCCGAACACGCCGAAGGTGGAGCTCGTCACCACCGATGGCTTCCTTTTGCCAAATGCCGAGCTCGAACGGCGCGGGCTGATGCAGCGCAAGGGCTTCCCCGAAAGCTATGACGGGGCGGCGATCCTGCGCTTCCTGTCGGATGTGAAGGCGGGCAAGCCGCAGGTAGCAGCGCCGGTCTATTCGCACCTCGTCTACGACGTCGTGCCGGGCGAGACGGTGACGGTCGAGCGGCCGGACATCCTGATCCTCGAAGGGCTCAACGTGCTGCAGCCGAGCCGGATGCCGAAGGATGGCACGGCCATCCCCTTCGTCTCGGATTATTTCGATTTCTCGGTCTATCTCGACGCCGACGAGAATGACCTGCATCGCTGGTACGTCAACCGCTTCATGACGCTGCGCCAGACCGCCTTCCGCGATCCCCGCTCCTTCTTCCGCAAATATGCGGAGATCGGCGAGGACGAGGCGCTCGCGATCGCTGAGAAGCTCTGGACCGGCATCAATCTACCGAACCTGCAAGAGAACATCCTGCCCACGCGTCAGCGCGCCAGCCTGATCCTGACCAAGGGCGCGAGCCACCGCATCCAGCAGGTCGCCTTGCGGCGGCTTTGAGCATTTCAAGCCACCGAGCGCTCCTTGCCGTAGCAGCCTCTCCGAGAGCCCCATGGAACCGCTCGCATCACTCGCCGCCATGGCGGGCGCGGCCTTCGTCGCTGCAACCTTGCTGCCGGCCCAGTCCGAGGCCGTCTTCGTCGGGCTTCTCGCGGCAAAGAGCGTCGACCCGCTCGCGCTGTTCCTGACCGCGAGCCTGGCGAACACGGCCGGCTCCGTCCTCAATTGGTGGCTCGGACGGCTGATCGCGCGTCACGGCGTCGAGAAGCTGCCGGCACGGCTGCGCCCCGATCCGGCCCGCTTCGCGCAGGCGCAAACCTTCTTCGCCCGCTTCGGCTGGCCGTCGCTGCTCCTGGCCTGGTTGCCGATCGTCGGCGACCCCCTGACCTTCGTCGCCGGCACGCTGAACTATCCCTTTGGCCGCTTCGTCGCACTCGTGCTCATCGGCAAGGCCGGGCGCTACGCGGCGCTCTGGGCGGGCTGGGCGAGCTTCGCCTGACCTCCCCGCCGCGGAAGGGGGATTTGACGACATCTTCCCTAAGGTCAGGCGCATATCATTTGCGAAACCGACCGGGCCGGGCTACCAGCGAAGCGTCCGTTCAAGGAGATCAGATTATGACCATTCAGCGTATCGGCGTCGGCCCGCGCATGTCCAAGGCCGTCGTGCACGGCAACACCGTCTATCTGGCCGGCCAGGTTGCGGACAAGGCCGCCGGCAAGAGCGTGGGCGAGCAGACCGCCGACATCCTCGGCATCATCGACGGGCTCCTGGCCGAGGCCGGCACCGACAAGTCGAAGCTGCTGATGGTCAACATCTGGCTCTCCGACATGTCGACCTTCGCCGAGATGAATGCCGTCTGGGACAAGTGGGTCGTTGCCGGCCAGACCCCGGGCCGCGCCACCGTCGAGGCCAAGCTCGCCGCGCCGCAGTTCACGGTCGAGATCGCGGTCATCGCCGCGAAATAAGTATTTGGAGCATTCCGTGTTCTTCGACGCGCGGAATGCTCTATCTCTTCGTGCTGTCGCATTTTCTTCACGCGAACCGGTATCCACTTCGCGCGAAAATGCTTTAGGCCGAGCCGGAGCGGGAGGCAATCATCAGTCAACCCGACGAGATCGTCCCGCTTCTGGCGCGCGTCGCAGGACGCCACGGCCTGCCGCCGGTGGCGCTGGCGGCGATGATCGCGGATTGGCTGCGCCGCCCCGGTTCGACACCTCCCGCTGAGGCCCTGCTCGATCGCAAGGCGGGGGATTTCCAGGCCCTGGTCCAGCGCCTGGCGATGGAACATGGCGACGGCGAGATCCAGCGCCTGCGCCGCGAGGCCGCCGGCGCCCTGGCCACCGGGCGTCTTGCCGAAGCGGACAGGGCTCTGGCGCAGACCGAGTTGCATGCCATCGGCGGATCGACCGACCTTTCGACATTGCCGATCGAACGCCGGCTGCTGATCGGCGAGAACCGGGCAGACCGGGCGGCGCTCAGCTTCCTGCGCACTACCGCCGAGAGCTATCAGGAGGCTTCAACCCGCTACGGCGAGGCCTCCACCCTGATCGGCCTCGCCGATGTCGAGCGCAGCCGTGCGGCGGCGCTGGAACAGGCCAAGGCTCTGGCACGCATCAGCGACGATTTCGGCGGGCGTGAGGGCTATGACGGGGCCGTCGCAACATTGCGCCGCTTGCTGGAAGGTCTCGACCGTCTGGCGGATACCGTGGCTTTTGCCGGCGCCCAGGACGCGCTGGCTGCTGCTCTCGAAGGCCTTGCGGGGCTCACCGGAGAGGCGAAACTGCTCACGGCCGCGCTCGCCCATTGCCGTTCGGGCGCCGAATATCTCAGCCGCGACGAGGATCCACCGCTGTGGCGAGCGCTCAAGCTGCGCATCGGCCGCATCGCGGTCAAGCTCGGGGTCGCGCAGAAGGATGACGAGCTTCTCGAGGAAGCCATAGCCACCTACGCCAGCGTCCTCAGCGCCTGGAACCGCGCCGATGACGAACCGCGCTGGCTCGAAGCCGAGCATATGATCTCGCGCGCCCGGGCGACGCTCGGTCGGCGCCGGAGCGATCTTTCGCTGCTGGAGCGCGCCTTCAACGGCCTTAACCGCGTGTCCATGGCGACGGAGCGCAGCCGCGAGCCGCTGCGCTGGGCGGAGCTGCAGGACCAGATGGGCAGCGTGCTCGCCGCCATGGGCGAACGCTACAGCGAACCGGTCGTCGTCGAGGAGGCGATCGCAGCCTTTGCCGCCGCCCTGCAGGAACGACGGCAGGACAAGGTGCCTTTGCTCTGGGCACGCAGCTTCGCCAACCAGGCCGAAGCCATGCTTCAGCTGGCGCGGCGCAACAAGGACAAGGAGCTGGCGCAGAAGGCGCTGGCCCAGCTGATGACGGCGACGGAGACGGCGCGGCGCGCGCCAGGCGGGGATTCGCTCGCTGCCGACCTCCAGAAGCGGCTCGTCGCCGCCGGCGCCGTCGCGACCAAGCTGATCGGCGGCTGACGAACAGCCATCCGCCTCAACGCGGACGGCGGATCGCAAGCCTCTCCAGCGCCGCATCGAGCGTCGCGTCGCGCTTGGCGAAGCAGAAGCGGACGACGTTCTTGACCGCTCCTTCGGCGTAGAAGGCGCTGACCGGGATCGCAGCGACGCCGCTTTCGGTGACGAGGCGCCGGCAGAAATCGGCGTCGTCGCTCTCGCCGAGCGGGGCGATATCGACATTCAGGAAATAAGTGCCGGCGCTGGGCAGCACCGCAAAGCCGAGATCGCGCAAGCCCGCGGCGAAGCGGTCGCGCGAGCGCTGGAAATCGGCACGCATACCCTCGAAATAGTCATCGCCCTTGCCCAGCCCATAGGCGACGGCCGCCTGCAGGTTCGGCGGGGTGGTGAACGTGATGTATTGATGCGCCTTGGCAAGGACCCGCATGATCGCCGGAGCGGCCATGACGAGCCCGACCTTCCAGCCCGTGAGCGAGAAGATCTTGCCCGCAGAGGAGATCTTGACGGTACGTTCGCGCATATCCGGCCGGCCCAGCACCGAGGCATGGCGGTGCCCGTCGAACACGACATGTTCCCAGACCTCGTCGCAGATCGCGATGGCGTCGTGCCGGACGCAGAAATCGGCGAGGAGATCGAGGTCTGTCTTGCCGAAGATCGTCGCCGTCGGGTTGAGCGGGTTGTTGAACAGCACGACCTTCGTCTTGGGGGAGAAGGCCTTGGCCAGCGCCTCCTCCGTCAGACCGAAATGCGGCGGCGTCAGCGTCACGAATTTCGGGATGCCGCCAGCGCGCCGAACCAGCGGCAGATAGGCGTCGTACATCGGCTCGAACAGCACGACCTCGTCGCCGGGCGTGACAAGAGCCATCAGCGCCCCGGCGATCGCCTCGGTCGCGCCGGACGTCACCATCACCTCGGTGTTCGGATCGAGATCGAGCCCCTGCCAGTGCTTGTAATGCGTGGCTGCGGCCTGACGCAGCTCCGGCAGGCCCATCATCGGCGGATATTGGTTCCAGCCGTCCAAGACGGCGTCCGCGGCCTTGCGCCGCACATCCTCCGGACCGGGATCGTCCGGAAAGCCCTGGCCGAGATTGACCGCGCCGGTTTCGCGCGCGAGCTGCGACATCGTCTCGAAGACGGTGGTCGGAAGGGCGGAGAAGATCGGATTCATCGCAGAGGCCGGCAGAAAAGAGGACGAAGCCGGCTTTAACATGCCGGATGGCGGCGCGCATCCCGATGCTTGTGCCGAGCCGGAGCGCCCGCATCAAGTGCCGAGTGATGAATGTTGACATTCATCATCGGTCAGTGTCTATTGAGTCTCAGCCGGTCCTCGGCGGGATCCTGTTACGACTTCGCCCCTTTGGCGTAGCAAGGTGCCGCAGTGGACCGGCGAACCTTGTCAGCATGGTGATCCTTCCGGGGCGTATTCCGCCTGGGAACGCCCGATGCAGACGGCACCAAAGTTCAACACCTTCCTTGCGTGACGATTGCCCCGGCTGGCGGCTTTCCGCACCCCGTGAAACCGGGCTAAGCAGGGCGATGTCCCGCGCGTCCACGCCCGCCATCATGATCCTCGGCACCGGCTCCAATGTCGGAAAGTCGCTGGTGGTCGCCGGCCTTTGCCGGCTCTTCGCGAATCGCGGTCTCGCCGTAGCGCCCTTCAAGCCGCAGAACATGTCGAACAATGCCGCCGCCACGGCAGCGGGCGAGATCGGGCGCGCGCAGGCGCTGCAGGCGCGCGCCGCGCGCATCGCGCCGCATCCCGACATGAACCCGGTGCTGCTGAAACCCGAGGGCGAGCAAGGCAGCCAGGTCATCCTGCAAGGCCGCGTCGCCGGGCGGCTCACTTCCCGCGATTTCGCTCGGCGCGGCGATTTTCTGCCCCGCGTTCTGGAAAGCTTCGAGCGCCTCGGCGAGCAGGCCGATCTGATCCTCGTCGAAGGAGCGGGCTCGCCGGCCGAGACCAATCTGCGCGCGCGCGACATCGCGAATCTCGGCTTTGCGCGAGCCGCCGGCGTTCCTGCGGTGCTGGTCGGCGATATCGACCGGGGCGGGGTGATCGCCAGCCTCGTCGGCACCCATGCAGTGCTGGATCGGGCCGACCGGGCGATGATCCGCGCTTTCGCGATCAACCGCTTCCGCGGTGATGTCGGGCTTTTCGGCCCCGGCCTCGACACCATAGCGGCGGCCACCGGATGGCCCTCGCTCGGCGTCATCCCCTGGTTCGCGGATGCGGCGCGCCTGCCTGCGGAAGACGGCCTCGATATCCGTTCAGGGCGCAAGCCCGGTGCGCGCATCAAGATCGCAGTGCCCGTGCTGCCGGGCATCGCCAATTTCGACGACCTCGATCCGCTCAAGCTGGAGGACTGCGTCGACCTTGCGATGATCGGCCCGGGCCAGGCGCTCCCAGGGGATGCCGATCTCGTCATCCTGCCGGGCTCCAAGACGACCTTGCGGGACCTTGCGGCACTGCGACGGGAGGGCTGGGACATCGACATCCTCGCCCATCGCCGCCGCGGAGGGCATGTCCTCGGCCTCTGCGGCGGCTATCAGATGCTCGGACGCGTGGTGCGCGACCCGCTCGGCCTGGAAGGCCCTGCCGGAGAGGCGACCGGCCTTGGCCTTCTCGATGTCGAAACCAGCCTCGATGCCGAGAAGACCGTTCGCGAGGTCGGCTTCAGCCACGTTGCCAGCGCCACCAACGGGCAGGCCTATGAAATCCATCTCGGCCGAACCGTGGGCGGCGACACCGCCCGCGCGCCATTCCAGGTCGATGGTCGGGCCGAGGGTGCGGCCAGCGCCGACGGACGGGTTGCCGGCAGCTATCTGCATGGCGTCTTTGCCTCGGATGCAGTGCGCAGCGCCTGGCTCGCCCATATCGCAGGTGCCAACCTGTCCTCGGCGCTGGGCTACGGCGACGCCGTCGACAGCACGCTCGACGCGC
Source organism: Allobosea sp. TAF32 (assembly GCF_052113585.1). NCBI lineage: Bacteria > Pseudomonadati > Pseudomonadota > Alphaproteobacteria > Hyphomicrobiales > Alloboseaceae > Allobosea > Allobosea sp. TAF32. The sequence continues at coordinate 889,404 of NZ_JBFRDM010000001.1, forward strand.
TTGCGGGCCATATCGAGCGCCATATCGACATCGATGCGCTGCTCGACATCGCAAAATCGCGCTCTCCGACCGTATAGGGCAGCGCCCGCGGATCGCGGCCCATCGCCCATGGCAGCGGCTTGTCAGGATTTGACTTCAGCCAGAATTGATGCAGGTCAACGCAAAAGTCTTTATCTGCCATAATGTTGACGAATGACGAAATTCGTCATAAGGATCAATTCTTCACCGCATTCGTTGAAATACAAACAAGCCGGCGACGCCGTGAGTCATTCCGAACGCGATACCAAGCAGATCATCGTCGACACCGCCGAGCGCTTTTTTCGGGACATCGGCTATCAGAAGACGACCGTGGCGGACATCGCGAAGTCCCTACGGATGAGCCCCGCCAATGTCTACCGCTTCTTCGATTCCAAGAAGTCGATCAATGAAGCCGTGCTGGAGCGCTACAAGCGCGAGCAGGAAGAAGCGATCGCCACCATCGCCGCCGAGGATCGGCCTGCGGCCGACCGGCTTCGCGATATCCTCGCGACCTCCTACCGGCTTAACGCCGCCCGCTTCGCCGGGCATGCCCGTATGCAGGAAATGGTCTGCGCGGCCATGGAGGAAAGCTGGGATGCGATCATCGCCCATATCGAGCGCTTCGACGTCGTCCTGCGCCGAGTCGTGGCCGACGGCATCTCCCGAGGCGAGTTTCGGCCTGTTGAGCCTGCCCATGCGACGGGCTGCATCCGCACGGCGATGATTCGCTTCATGCACCCGCTGCTGATCACGCAATGCGAGTGTATTCCCGGCCCTTCGCCCGACGAAATGATCGCCTTCGTCCTCAGCGCGCTGGAAGCCAGGCCGCCCGCGAACTGAGCAAGCGCCCATCGGCGCGTTGACAAGCCATCGAGGGAGCGGGATACCCCGCCTGACATGGCCATCCTGCCCAAACAGAATCTGAAGAAGACGGCGGTCGTCGTCCACGACCTCGTGATGACGGCGCTGGCGATCTGGCTCGTCTTCGTCGTCCGCTTCGAAGGCGCGCTGCTCGACGAGCATTTGCGCTATCTGCCGCGATTCCTGCCGTTCTTCGTGGCTTATGCCGGGCTGGTCTACTGGTTCTTCTCGCTCTATCGCTCGAAGTGGCGCTTCGCCTCGCTGCCGGACCTGTCGAATATCGTCAAGGCCGTCTCGGTTCTCACCGTCTCGCTGCTGGCTGTCGACTATGTGCTCGTCGCGCCCAATTTCTACGGCAATTTCTATTTCGGCAAAATCACCATCGCCCTCTACTGGCTCGTCCAGAATTCGCTGCTGGGCGGACCGCGCCTTGCCTATCGCTATCTGAAATATGCCCGGTCGCGCTCCAGCGCAGGGCGCGAGGCGACCCTGCCGACGCTGATTCTCGGGCGCGGCGTCGAAGTCGAAATGGTGATCCGCGCCATCGAGACGGGAACGATGAAGCGACTACGCCCTGCCGGCATTCTGTCGCCCCGCCCCGACGATCTCGGCCAGTCGATCCGCGGCGTCCCGGTGCTCGGCCTGCTGTCCGACATCGAAGGAATCGCGTCCGAGGCTGCCGAACGTGGCGAGGCCTTCCGCCGCATCGTCGCCACGCCCTCGGCGCTGTTGCCGGAGGCGCAGCCGGAGAAATGGCTCGCCCGGACCCGTAAACTCGCCCTGCCGATCTCGCGCATCGAGGCGCTCGGCGAGGGCGCGCGCGACACCGAGGTTGCACCGCTGGAAATCGAAGACCTGCTGGTGCGCTCGACGGTCGCCATCGACCGCGAACGGCTGGGCGGGTTCCTCAAAGACAAGCGGGTGATCGTGACGGGCGGCGGCGGCTCGATCGGCTCGGAGATCTGCCTGCGCTGCGCCGCCTTCGGCGCCGCCGAACTGCTGATCGTCGAGAGCTCCGAGCCCGCCCTGTTCCAGATTACCGAGCAGCTGGCCGTCCAGGCGCCGGACACGGCTGTCTCGGGCGTCCTGGCCGATGTGCGAGACCGCCAGCGCATCATCCCGCTCTTCGTCGCCTTCCGGCCGGATATCGTGATCCACGCCGCCGCGCTTAAGCACGTCCCCTATCTCGAGGCGGATTGGAGCGAGGGCATCAAGACCAACATCTTCGGCTCGGTGAACGTGACCGACGCCGCCGTTGCGGCGCAGGCGAAGACCTTCGTGATGATCTCGACCGACAAGGCGATCGAGCCGGTCTCCATGCTCGGCGCGACCAAGCGCTTTGCCGAGATGTATGCGCAGTCGCGCGATGCCGAGTTTGTGGCCGCCGCCTCCGACATGCGGCTCGTGGCCGTGCGCTTCGGCAATGTGCTCGGCTCGGTCGGTTCCGTAGTGCCGAAATTCAAGGCGCAGATCGCGCGCGGCGGCCCCGTCACCGTCACCAGCCCCGACATGATCCGCTATTTCATGACGATCCGCGAGGCCTGCGACCTCGTGCTGACCGCGGCGTCGCACGCCACCGTCGGCGGGCAGGATGCCGAGCGGGCGGCGGTCTATGTGCTCAAGATGGGCCAGCCCATGCGAATCATGGATCTGGCCGAGCGGATGATCCGCCTTGCCGGCTTCGAGCCGGGCGAGGATATCGAGATCATCGTGTCAGGCGTCAGGCCCGGCGAACGCCTGAACGAAATCCTGTTTGCCCGGGACGAGCCGATGGCCGAAACGGGGCTTGACGGCGTCATGGCCGCCAAGCCGATCTTCGCCGGCCGCGCCCGCCTGCAAGGCTGGCTGACCCGGCTTGAAGCGGCGATCAAGGCCGACGACCGTGGCGCGGCCAATGCAGTGCTCGAAGAGGCGATCCCAGATTTCAGCCAGCGCGAGGCGCAGCAGCAAGGCGCGCCAGAGCCGCGCCCGTCTCTACAGGCGGCCGCCAGCCGGCCTTGAGCAGGCGCTCGGGCCGCGCGACGAGGCTCCCTGCCAGCTTGAGAAAGGTTTCCTCGCGCCCGGCGAGACGCGCCAGCCGCCTGAGAAGCGATTCCGGCACCGAAATCAGCCCCGGCGAACGACCGAGGCCGGAGCGCAACGCCGCCAGCATGTCGGCGACGCTCATCGGCTCGGGGTCGGCGACCGCATAGGCCTGCCTTGCCGGGCAATCGGGCGTCAACGCGAAACGGACGGCATCGGCCATGTTCTCGACGGCGAGCAAGGAGCGTGGCGCGTTTAGGGCACCAAGCGGGAGGGGCAGCGGCAGGCTTGCCAGCCTGAGCAATGCCGCCATGTTGGCCTTGACGCCTGGGCCATAGATCAGCACCGGCCGCAGCGCCACCCAATCGAGAGAGAGCTGATCGAGCCCTCGTTCGGCCGCGAGCTTGGAACGGCCATAGGCATCGCCGGGCACAGGCTCCGCTGTTTCTGACAGGGGAGGCCCGTCGAAAGCGCCGGACAATGCCTTGATCGAGGAAAGGTAGACGAAGCGCCGCACGCCGGCCACCGCGGCCGCCTGTGCCAGTTCCAGCGTCGCTTCGGTGTTGATGCGGGCGTAGAGCGCTTCGTCCAAGCCAGGCCCGGCGTGGGCCAAGCCCGCCATATGGACCACGTGATCGACGCCTTCGAGCGCCGGCGTCCAATCGATCGGCCCCGCCAGGTCGCCCGTCAGGATGGTTTCGACGCCGGGTGGCACATCATGGGGCCGGCGCTGGGCGAGACGCAGGCGATAGCCGGCCTGCGTCAGAGCTGCAACGACATGCGGGCCGACGAAGCCACTGGCGCCGGTCACGAGGATCAATGGGCTAGCCATGGCGCGGACCCGCCGCAAAGCGGCGCAGCAGCAAACCCGTCAGCAGGCCGGCGGCAACGAGGCAACCTAGCTGGACCCCGGTCTGCGGCCAGGCGATCGAGATGCCAGCCAACACGACGAGAGCGACATTCAAGAGCGCGACGCGGCGGACCACAGCAATCACGCTGAAGCCGTTCGTCGTCGCCTGCTGGTAGAAATGCGAGCGATGCGCCTCCCAGACCTTCTCGCCGCGCGCCAGCCGGCGCAGCAGCGTGATGGTGGCATCGGCGATGTGGTAGAGCGGCAGGATCACCGCCGCGGCAAAGGCGCCGGTCCCGGCGAGCCGGTAGAGCAGATAGGCCGTGACGAGGCCGATCGGGAGCGAGCCGACATCTCCGAGAAACAGCCGGGCTACCGGTTTGTTGAAGGGGGCGAAGCCGATCAGCCCGCCACAGAGCGCAGCGGACAGCCAACCGGTAACCGGATCGATCGCGCCCAGGCTTCCCGCCAGTGCGAGAGCGCCGGCGAGCGGCACGATGCCCGCGACGGTGATCCAGTCGAGCCCATCCATGAAATTGACGAGGTTGACGAACCAGACTCCGGCCAGAAGGGCCAGCGCCCGCTCGACCGCCAGCGGCACGATCTCCGGAAACAGGCGCAATCCAGGCGCGGCGCCAAACAGCACATAGCCGACGCAGGCCGCCTGCAGCACCAGACGGAGGCTGGCCGGCAGGGGCCGTATATCGTCCCAGGCTCCGACCACGGCCAGCGCCACGACTGCCGAGCCGAGGATCAGCACCGTCCGCCACGCTTCGCTTTCCGCCCGGCCGAGCCAGAGCGCCACGGCCAAGGCCAAGAGGGTTCCGATCAGCACGGCGAGGCCCCCGCCCTGCGGCGTCGGCACTTTGTGGCTTGAGCGCGCATTCGGCCGAGCCAGCGCATAGCGCAACAGAAGCGGGCGCAGCCGAACGCATAGCAACGCCGCCAGGAAGGCGGCGGCGAAGAGAGCGACAAACGGGATCAACAGCATCGACAAAGCGGGCCGCACCATAGCCGAGGCTGCGCAAAAGCCTAGTGGCTAAATGCGCGAGATGACCTTCGCCGACCCGTGCCAGCCCGCGATGGAGGCTATTGCTTGAAGGCGACCAACACGCCGTCGGCGCCAAACGAAAGCTGAAGCCCCTCCCGACGCGTCGCGAGCCGCAGGGTCACGCCCTTGTCGTTGCGCAGCCAGACATTGCCGCTTCCCTTATTGCCCACGGCCCAGCCTTCCTTCAACTGGACATAAGCGCCGGGGAAGTCGGAGACATTGCGCAGCCCATAGACCGTCCCCGTCGCGACGGTCCGGGAGGCGCCGACCGTACCGATTCCGATACCGCCGACAGTGATCGGATAGGAGCGGCCACGGAAGCGCAAGGTTCCGCCGCCTCCCTCGCCCGAGGCGATAAAGCCCGCCTGAAGCTGCTCGATGCGAACGGAACCCGTGGAAGGCCCGAGCGAGCGCGCCGACTGCGCCATGGCTGGCGGAGCCAACATCATGAAGGCCGCGAGGGAAACGGCGGTGTGCCTGATCGTGATCATGTCCTACTCCTTGCGCCCGGTTGGCAGCGCGAGGAATGAACCCGCGAAACGCGATTTCGATCCCGACAGAGGGGCGAAGCCAACAAATCTCGCGTTGCCGGGGTGCCTCCGGGAGGGGGCGAAAGCCAAAACATCAGCCTCAAAGGCCGGAACCATGCAAATCGACGCAATTTTACCTGTCGAATTGATCGCGATTTCAGAGCTTGCCGGCATCGTCCCGCGCAACGTTCCATCCGCCGCAGGTCACCATGTCTCCCGTTCGCTTCGTCAGCTTCGCTTTCCTGCTGGCGCTCGCCGTATTTTTCTTCTCGGCGGCGCAATCGGCACCGGTGTGAACCGGCTTTTGGCGCCCCCAAATCGTCGTTTCGGCTGCTGGCTCCGTTGCCCTGGCCCGCCGAGCTATGCCCCCGTTTCAGCGATCTGAACGATGTAGCGGCCGTAATCGCTCTTAGCGATTTCCTCGCCGAGAACTCTTAACTGGACGCTTGAAATCCATCCCTGGCGATAGGCGATCTCCTCGGGGCAGGCGATGCGCAGGCCCTGGCGTGCTTCCAGCGTGCGGACGAACTCGCCGGCCTCGAGCATGCTGTCGGGGGTGCCGGTGTCGAGCCAGGCGAAGCCGCGGCCCATGGATTCCACCGAAAGCTCGCCGCGCTCCAGATAGATGCGGTTGATGTCGGTAATCTCCAGCTCGCCACGCGGCGAGGGCTTCAGGGATCTTGCGATGTCGACGACCTGGCCGTCGTAGAAATAGAGGCCCGTTACAGCCCAGCTCGACTTCGGTACGGGAGGCTTTTCCTCGATCGAGATCGCCTTGCCGGTCTTGTCGAATTCGACGACGCCGTAACGCTCAGGGTCGCGCACATGATAGGCGAAGACCGTCGCGCCGCGGGTCCGCGCCCTTGCGCGGGCCATCATCTCAGGCAGGCTGTGGCCATAATAGAGATTGTCACCGAGGATCAACACCGACGGCCTGCCACCGACGAAGTCCGCGCCGATCAGATAGGCCTGGGCCAAACCGCCGGGATGAGGCTGTTCCGCATAGCTGAGGCTCATGCCCCAGCTCGATCCATCGCCGAGCAGCCGCTGGAACTGCGGCAGATCGTGCGGGGTCGAGATGATCAGCACCTCGCGGATACCGGCCAGCATCAGCGTCGACAGCGGATAATAGATCATCGGCTTGTCGTAGACCGGCAGAAGCTGCTTCGACATCGCCAGAGTCATCGGATGCAGTCGCGTGCCGGAGCCGCCGGCTAGGATGATGCCCTTCATCGTCTAGTCCTGATCCTTGAGAAGCCGCTCGACACAAGCCCGAAGCGAGCCTTGCCACTCCGGCAGGCCGACGCCATGCGTCACTGCCAGTTTCGTCGAGTCGAGCCGCGAATTCGCCGGCCGGCGCGCCGGCGTCGGATAGTCTGCCGTCGCAATGCGCTTCACCGCGACCGACTTGCCGCCCAGGCGCACCTGTTCGGCGAAGATCGCCTCGGCAACATCGGCCCAGACGGCCTCGCCCCGGGCTGCCATATGGAAGATGCCGCGCAGGGAAGCCTCGCCTGGCCGCTCGACGAGATTGCGTGCCACGGCGAAGATCGCGTCGGCAATGTCGAGCGCACTGGTCGGGCAGCCCCGCTGATCGGCGACGACGCCGACCTCGTCGCGCGTCTCGGCCAGGCGCAGCATGGTCTTGACGAAATTCTTGCCGAAGGGGCTGTAGATCCAGGCTGTGCGCAGGATCGCGTGGTTGTCGGTCGCCGCAGCGACAGCCTGCTCGCCGGCGAGCTTGCTGGCGCCATAGGCCGAGATTGGCCCGGTCGGGTCGTTCTCGCGATAGGGGCGGTCGAGCGCGCCGTCGAAGACATAGTCGGTCGAGAGCTGGATCACGGGAACGCCGAGAGCCGAGGCGGCCCGGGCCGCCTCGCCAGCCGCCTCGCCGTTGACGCGCATGGCAAGCTCCGGCTCGCTCTCGGCCTGGTCCACGGCCGTATAGGCGGCGGTGTTGACGATGACGTCAGGCCGGGCTGCGCGCAGGGCTGGCGCGACCGTTCTGGGGATGGCGAGGTCGAGGTCCGGCCGGCGCAGCGCGATGACCTCGGCGCCGACGGGCACGCGTTCCAGCATGGCGCGGACGACCTGGCCGGCCCAGCCGGTGACGACGATGCGGAGTGTCATCAGTCGAAATAACGCAGCATCTCGGCGAGGCGCGGATGCTTGCGGTCCTTGTCGGAGAGGGTGAGCGAGGCCAGCGGCGCGCCCCAGTCGATGCCGAGCGCCGGGTCGTCGAAGGCGAGCCCGTGATCGTTCTCGGGCGCATAGGGTGCCGTGACCTTGTAGAGCACCTCAGTATCCGGCTCGAGCGTGACGAAGCCATGCGCGAAACCGGTCGGGACCAGGATCTGCTTCCAGTTCTCGGCCGAGAGCTCGACTGCGACATGCCTGCCGAAGCTCGGGGACGAGGCGCGGATGTCCACCGTGACGTCGAGAATGCGGCCGCGCGTCACCCGCACCAGCTTGTCCTGCGCGAAGGGCGGCGACTGGAAATGCAGCCCGCGCAGCGTGCCCACCGGTGCCGACAGCGACTGGTTGTCCTGAACGAAATCGAGATCGAGCCCAGCCTCGGCGAAGGCTTTGCGGCTCCAGGTTTCCGAGAAGAAGCCGCGATGATCGCCGAACTTCTTCGGCGTGATGACCTTGACGGCAGGGATCGCCGTTTCCTCGACGCTCAGCATCGCTTCCGTTTCCCCTTCAGGCCGCGCCGAGGCGCTCGCCGCGATAGATGCCGGAACGGATGTCGCCCCACCATTTCGGATTGGCGAGATACCATTCGACGGTGCGGCGCAAGCCGGTCTCGAAAGTCTGCTTCGGCTTCCAGCCGAGCTCGCGGCCGATCTTGCCTGCATCGATCGCATAGCGCGCGTCGTGGCCCGGCCGGTCGGTGACATAGGAGATCAGGCGCTCGCGCGCACCCTTCGGGTCGGGCCTGAGCTCGTCGAGGATGGCGCAGATCGCCTTCACCACCTCGATATTAGTCTTCTCGTTATGGCCGCCGATATTGTAGCTCTCGCCGAGCTTGCCGGCGGTCGCCACCGTGAGCAGGGCGTCGGCATGGTCGTCGACATAGAGCCAGTCGCGCACATTGAGCCCGTTGCCATAGACCGGCAGAGGCTTGCCCTCGAGCGCGTTGATAATGATCAGCGGGATCAGCTTCTCGGGGAAGTGATAGGGCCCGTAATTGTTCGAGCAATTGGTCATCACCACCGGCAGGCCGTAAGTGTGGTGCCAGGCCCGCACGAGATGGTCCGACGCCGCCTTGGACGCCGAATAGGGCGAGTTCGGCTGATAGGCCGTATCTTCGCGGAAGAAGCCGTCAGCGCCCAGCGAGCCGAAGACCTCGTCGGTCGAGATATGGTGGAAGCGGAAGCGCGCCTTGTCCTCGACCGGCAGCGTCCGATAGTGGCGCAGCGCCTCCTGCAGCAGCGTGAAGGTGCCGACAACATTCGTCTCGATGAAGGCGGCCGGTCCGTCGATCGAGCGATCGACATGGCTCTCGGCCGCCAGATGCATCACCACGTCGGGAGCGAAATCGGCAAAGATCGCCTTCATCCGCAGGGCGTCGCCGATGTCCGCCTGCTCGAAGCGGTAGCGGTTGCTGCCTGCAACAGGATCCAGCGATGCCAGATTGCCGGCATAGGTCAGCTTGTCGACCACGCAGACCTGATGCTCGGTCTCCCCGATCAGCTTCCGAACAACCGCCGAACCGATGAAGCCGGCACCGCCGGTGACGAGAAAACGCGAGGGCATTCTTGCGCGCCTCCGAGCAAGCCAGTGTCTTCAGCCGTGAAGCTCAGGGCAAGGACCAGCCTTGAGACGACGTGTCAAGCATCGCGCGTTCGCCGCCCCAGTCCCGGTCAGGCCTTGAAATGCTTGGAGAGCTTGAGGGCCTGGCCCTGATAGTTCGATTTCAGGCCGGCGCCGTAGAGCGCCTCCGGCCGTGCCGCCATGGTCTCGTAGACGAGCCGTCCGACGATCTGGCCGTCCTCGATGATGAACGGCACGTCGCGGGAGCGAACCTCGAGCACGGCACGCGCGCCTTGGCCACCGGCGGCGCTGTGGCCGAAGCCGGGGTCGAAGAAGCCGGCATAGTGCACCCTGAATTCGCCGACGAGCGCATCGAAAGGCGTCATCTCCGCGGCATAATCCGGCGGGACGTGCACAGCCTCCTTGGAGGCCAGGATATAGAACTGGCCGGGGTCGAGGATCATGCTGCGCGAGCCGTCGGCGGGAATCGGCTCCCAGAAATCGGCGGCGCGATAGGCGCCGACGCGATCGACATCGATCAGTGCGGTGTGATGCTTGCCGCGATAGCCGAGCAAACCGTCGAAACCCGAGAGGTCGACGCTGACCGCGACGCCGCCTTGGAAAGAGGGCTCAGCGGCCGTGACCAGCGTCTCGCGGGCATGAACCTCTTCGAGTGCACGGTCACCGAGCCAGGTCTCACCGGAGCGGAAGCGGATCTGCGAGAGCCGCGAGCCGGAACGTACCAGCACCGGGAAGGTGCGCGGCGAGATCTCGATGAAGAGCGGCCCCTCATAGCCATCCTCGACCAGATCGAATTCACGAGCCCGGTCGGTGATGACGCGGGTGAAGACGTCGAGACGGCCGGTCGAGCTCTTCGGGTTGGCGGCGGCGCGCAGCCCCTTGGGCAGCATCAGGCCTTCCATCAGCTCCGCGATGTAGACGCAGTCCGTTTCCAGTACCGCGCCGCGCGTCAGATCGATCTCATGCAGCGAGAGATCCTCGATCCGGCTGCGCACGGTGCGCTCGGGGCCAGGCAGGAAGCTGGCACGGACACGATAGGCACGATCGCCCAGCCGCAGATCGAGGCTCGCGGGCTGAATCTGCCCTTCCGCCGGCGGCCGGGCAAGCCTGATCGCGCCCTGCTCGATGAAGGCGCGGATGGAGCTGTCTGGCTGGATGCCGGGCTTGAAGGGCAACATGCGAGGTCCGCAGGGGTAATCGATCATAGCTAGCGAAGCACTCCTGAAAGGCCAAGCACGGCGGACCGCATGCGGGCAATAGCCACAGGGTTGTCCACGCCAGAATCACGGCACAGATGCATTGACGCTGCCGCTGGCAGGCCGATAACTGAACCGTGGCGGCAAACGTCGTCACAGGCTGCAGCCGGAGCCTCGACGATGTATCAGGCACAGACGCGCGGCGTGCGTGTGACCGTGGCGCCATCCTTCCTGGAAGCGGAATCCTCACATGCGCAGGGCCGCTATTTCTGGGCCTACGCGATCGAGATCGTGAATCTCTCGACGCAGACGGTGCAATTGATGACCCGCCACTGGTTCATCACCGACGGGCGCGGCGAGATGCACGAGGTGCGCGGCGAAGGCGTCGTCGGCAGGCAGCCGGTGCTCAGACCGGGCGAGAGCTTCAACTATACCTCAGGCTGCCCGCTGACGACGCCGGACGGCTCGATGCACGGTTTCTACGCCATGCAGGATGAGAGCGGCACGATCTTCGACGTGGAAGTGCCGCTCTTCCCGCTCGACTCCCCTTATGTGAAGAAGGTTCTGCATTGACCGCCTCCGCTCAAACCGGGCAGCGCTACACGCCGCTCGAGATGCTCGCCCGCCTCGTCGCCTTCGACACGGTCAGCGACAAATCCAACCTGCCGCTGATCGATTTCGTCGAGAATTATCTCGCCGGTTGGGGCGTGCCGTCCGTGCGCTTCCCGAATGCGGCGGGCGACAAGACGGCGCTGTTCGCGACCGTCGGCCCGCAGGATCGCGGCGGCGTCGTGCTGTCGGGGCATACCGACGTCGTGCCGGTGACCGGCCAGGCCTGGAGCCGCGACCCGTTCACGCTGCATGTCGAGAACGGCCGCGCCTATGGCCGCGGCGCCGTCGACATGAAGGGCTTCCTCGCGTTGGGGCTGGCGCTCGTGCCGGATTTCCTCGCTGCCGACCTCAAGACGCCGATCCACTTGTTCCTGTCTTATGATGAGGAGGTGACCTGCCTCGGCGTCGTCGACGGCATCACCGCGATGGGCAAGACGCTGCCGCGGCCGCGCGCGGTCATCGTCGGGGAGCCGACCTCGCTGGACATCTGCGACGCGCATAAGGGCGTCAGGACGTTCCAGACCGTGATCAAGGGCTTCGCCGCGCATTCCTCCAAGCCGCAGCTCGGCGCCAGCGCCGTCCATGCCGGGGCGCTGCTCGCAGCCGAGCTCGACCACATGGCCGAGGACGCCAAGCAGAGGCTGGATGCGAGCGGTCGCTTCGACCCGCCCTACGACACCGTCCATATCGGCTCGTTCCATGGCGGCATCGCCCGCAACATCCTGGCCGATCACAGCGAGATCCTCTGGGAGATCCGCACCCTGCCGACCTCCGATCCCGAGGCGGGCCCCGCCCGCTTTGCCACCGTGTCGGACAAGGTTCAGGCGCGCATGCGCTCGACCGCACCGAGCGCGGCGATCTTGACGGAAATGACCTCGGATGTGCCGGGGCTCGCGCCCGAGCCGGGCTCAGAGGCCGAGCGGCTCGCCATGCGCCTGTCCGGGCGCAACCACACCATCGCGGTCGCCTATGCGACAGAGGCAGGGCATTTCCAGCATGCGGGGCTGGCGACCGTGGTCTGCGGGCCCGGTTCGATCGACCAGGCGCATCAGCCCGACGAATACATCACGCTGGAGCAGCTCCAGGCCGGCGAGGCGTTCATGCGAAAGCTGATGGCGGAGTGTCAGAACGGCTGAAGCTGACGTCATTCTCGGGCCGCGCCCGGCGCGGACCCGAGAATCTTCCACCGGAGAGGTTCGGGAAACGCTGCCTTCTCGTCATGCGATGCTCGGGTCAAGCCCGAGCATGACGTCAAAGCCCCGCCGACAACCCGTCCTCGACCTCGGCCGGGTCGAAACTGTAGCGCCGCGAGCAGAACTCGCAGGTGACGCCGAGCTTCCCGTCATCGGCGATCATCGCGCGGCGGTCCTCGGGCGCAAAGCCGCGCAACATCGCCAGCACGCGCTCACGCGAACAGCGGCAGGCCTCGCGGACGAGGACCGGCTCGAAGACGCGGGCGCCACGCTCGTGGAAGAGCCGGTAGAGCAGGCGCTCGCTCTCCAGCATCGGGTCGAGCAGCTCATGGTCCTCGACCGTCTCCACCAGCGAGCGCGCCTCCATCCAAGCGTCGTCGCTGATGCCGTCGGGATCACCGCTCAGGATCTCATGCCCCTCCGGCGCATCGCCGGGATGGATGTCGGCGGCCCGCAGGCGATCGGGCGAATGCGGCATGAACTGGACGAGGATGCCGCCGGCGCGCCATTGCGGCCGGCCGCCGGTCGTGACCGTGCCGACGCCGAGCCGCACGCGGGTCGGGATCTGCTCGGACTGGCGGAAATACTGATGCGCCGCCTCTTCGAGCCCCTGGCGCTTCAGCGCGACGATGCCCTGGTAGCGGGTCGTGGTCGTCCCTTGGTCGACCGTCATGGCGAGGTGGCCCTCGCCCAGCAGCTCGCCGGTGGAAAGCTTCTCGAGCGCGATCGCCTGGGCAAGCTTCGCCTCGTCGATATGGGCGACGGCGCGGAAATTGTCGGGCGCGTTGAAGTCGACCACCATCATCGAGATCGCGCCGTCGCTCTTGGTCTGGAGCTGGAAGCGCCCCTCGAACTTCAGCGCCGTGCCCAGCAGCACGGTCAGCGCAGCCGCCTCGCCCAGCACGCGCGAGACCGGCGCGGGATAGTTGTGTCGCTCGAGAATCGTGTCGATCGACGGGCCCAGCCGCGCCACGCGGCCGCGCACATCGAGATCGGGCACGGCGAAGGGCACGACCCGGTCGTCGAGCCCCGCGGTGACGCCTGTGTCGTCGGCGGCCATCAGGCCGCCACTCCGCCGAAGCACCAGGCGAGGATGCCCTTCTGCGCATGCAGCCGGTTCTCAGCCTCATCGAAGACCGCCGATTGCGGACCGTCCATGATCTGGTCGGTGACCTCCTCGCCGCGCGAGGCCGGCAGGCAGTGCATGAAGATCGCGTCCTTCTCGGCGCGCTCCATCAGCCTCTCATCGACCTGATAGGGCCGCAGGAGGTTGTGGCGCGTGCCCTCCTCGTCACCCATGGACACCCAGCAATCAGTGATGACGCAGTCGGCGCCCTCCACCGCTTCCTCGGGCCGGCTGGTCAGCGAGAGCTTCGCACCCTGCTTCTTGGCCCAGGAGATCAGGGCCGGAGGCGGGGCGAGTTCCTCGGGTGTTGCTATCGCGAGCTCGAAATCGAGGCGTCCGGCGGCGTGGACCCAAGAGGTCAGCACGTTGTTGGTGTCGCCGGTCCAAGCGATGCGCTTGCCCTGGATCGAGCCCTTGCGCTCCTGGAAGGTCATGATATCGGCCATGACCTGGCAGGGATGCTGGCGCTTGGTCAGCCCGTTGATCACCGGCACCGTGGCGTATTTCGCCATCTCCACCAGCGAGTCGTGATCGAGGATACGGATCATGATCGCATCGACATAGCGCGAGAGGACGCGGGCGGTATCGGCAATGGTCTCGCGCTCACCGAGCTCGATCTCATGGCCGGCGACCATCATCGGCGAACCGCCGAGCTCACGGATGCCGACATCGAAGGAAACGCGCGTGCGCAGCGAGGGCTGCTCGAAGATCATGGCGATGACCTTGCCTTCGAGCAGGCGATCCCCCGCGGCGGCCGGTGTGCGACGTCGCGATTTCATCTCCTCGCCCGCGCGCAGGATCGCGCGCAGCTCACTGCCGGAGAAATCGGAGAGATCGAGGAAATGGCGCGTCACGGGCGCTTCCTTCGCTTCGCGGGGTGGATGGGTTGAACTTATTCGGCGGCCGGGCGCTTCAGCGTCGCCTCGACGGCGCCGGCGGCCCTGTCGAGCCGCGACACGGCCTCGGCGACATCCGACTCGGTGATGATCAGCGGCGGCAGCAGGCGCACGACGTTGTCGCCGGCGCCGACGACCAACAGGCCCTGTGCCCGGGCTTCATTGACGAAGTCGGTGTTGGGCGTGTGGAGCTTGAGGCCGAGCATCAGCCCCTCGCCGCGGATATCGGCGATGACATCGGGATGCTTGTCCTTGAGCTCGGCCAGCGACTGCTTCAGCCTGAGCGCGATCTTGCCGACGTTCTCGATGAAGCCCGGCGCCAGCACCACGTCGAGCACGGCGTTGCCGACCGCCATGGCGAGCGGGTTGCCGCCGAAGGTGGTGCCGTGGGTGCCGAGCGTCATGCCGGAGGCGGCTTCCTCCGTCGCGAGGCAGGCGCCCATCGGGAAGCCGCCGCCGATGCCCTTTGCGATCGACATGATGTCGGGCGTGACGCCGTACATCTCATGAGCGAAGAACTTCCCGGTGCGGCCGACGCCGGTCTGGATCTCGTCGAAGATCAGCAGCAGGCCGTTTTCGTCACAGAGCTCGCGCAGCAGCTTGAGGAAGCGGGGCGGCACGGAGCGCAGCCCTCCCTCGCCCTGGATCGGCTCGATCATCAGCGCGGCGGTCTCCGGCGTGATCGCGGCCCGCAACGCCTTCTCGTCGTCGAAGGGTACCTGGTCGAAGCCGTCGACCTTCGGGCCGAAGCCGTCGATGTATTTCTGCTGGCCGCCGGCGGCGATGGTCGCCAGCGTCCGGCCGTGGAAGGCGCCTTCGAAGGTGATGATGTGATAGCGCTCGGGATGGCCCTTCGCGGCATGGTATTTCCGCGCCATCTTGATGGCGCACTCGTTCGCCTCGGCGCCCGAATTGGTGAAGAAGACACGCTCGGCGAAGGTCGCCTCGCAGAGACGGCGGGCCAGCCGCTCGCCCTCGGGCGCGCCATAGAGGTTCGAGGTGTGCCAGATCTTGCCGGCCTGCTCGGTCAATGTCTTGACCAGATGCGGATGCGCATGGCCGAGCGCGTTGACGGCGATACCGGCGCCGAAATCGAGATAGCGGGTGCCGTCAGCCGTGATCGCCCAGGGGCCTTCGCCGCGCTCGAAGGCGACGGGCGCGCGGGCATAGGTCGGCACGAGCACGGATTGGCTGGCGGAAGCAGGGGCGGGGGCCATGGGGCGAAGATCCTCGCGAAGGGGACGGGGTGAGAACGGATTGGCGCTGAATTGAGAACGACGATCCGGGATGGATGCTGCAGGCGCGCAGCCACGGTAAGACCCGGTTACGACGTTATCGTCGCACCCAACTCCTGAACTCTCGTCGCGCCGTCATCCGCATCGTTCGGGCCTTGATTCCGCAAACATAAGCGCCGCCCGAACGGGGCGGCGTCACCTTGTGGATAAATATGCTTAAGGCGGCCCGGACTGTCAATTCAAAGCGGCGGCTACGGTGTTGCCGAAAGGATTCGCTTGACGACGCAATCGCGAATCGTCTGGGGAAAAGCTGTTTTCGGATTCGCCGACTCTTGTTCGCGAGTCACCGCAGCTTGTATGGTCGGTCTTGTCAGATACGACATTTCGTGCGGCGTCCCCTGTACCGTCTGTTGCGGCAGCAACGGCATTGCCCCTGTGGCAAGGCCGTTGATCCCGGATTCCGTCACGAAGCGCCCTTAAAGGCTGGCCCCGCAAGGGCTGGCCGGACAAGACAGGTGATGCGGATGAACGAAGCCGGAGCATGGACTGACGAACGCGTCGAATTGCTCAAGAAGCTCTGGAGCGACGGGCTGAGCGCCAGCCAGATCGCCGCCGAGCTGGGCAATGTCACACGCAACGCGGTGATCGGAAAGGTTCACCGTCTCGGCCTTTCGGGC
Source organism: Allobosea sp. TAF32 (assembly GCF_052113585.1). Taxonomy (NCBI): domain Bacteria; kingdom Pseudomonadati; phylum Pseudomonadota; class Alphaproteobacteria; order Hyphomicrobiales; family Alloboseaceae; genus Allobosea; species Allobosea sp. TAF32. The sequence goes on from NZ_JBFRDM010000001.1 coordinate 905,448, forward strand.
CGTGCCAAGAGTGCGGCCCAGCCTGCCGCACCGCGCAATGCCGCCCCCCGCAAAGCGCCGCCGCGCTCGCCCAGCCACCCGATGGCGACCCCGGCGACCCATGCCACGCGCGGCGCCCACGCCCTGGCGCCGGTATTCGCGCCCGAGGCCGAGATCGAGGCAGAGGCTGCACCTTTGCCTTCCGAGGATGTCGTGATCCCGTTCTCCGAGCGCGTCACCATCATGGAGCTGCGCGAGTATATGTGCCGCTGGCCGATGGGCGACCCGACGAGCCCGGATTTCCGTTTCTGCGGCGGGCGCTCGCAGACCGGCATGCCCTATTGCAGCTACCACTCGCGCATCGCCTACCAGCCCGCGGCCGACCGCCGGCGCGACCGGAGCAAGGTGCGGGCCTGATCCAGGAGAACCATCTCCGAGAAAAAGAAAACCGGCCTTCGGGCCGGTTTTTTGTTGCGTGGTTCAGAAAGCCCCCATCAGAGCCGGCGCTTGTTCTCCAGCGAACGGCTCCAGCGCGACAGCGCGAAGCAGATCAGCCAGTAGATCGCACCCGAAAAGGCGTAGGCTTCCATGTTCATGCCGACCCAGTTGGGATCGGCGAGCGAGGCCTGGGCGATGCCGAGCAGGTCGAGGATCGAGACCACCAGCACCAGCGTGGTGTTCTTGATCAGCGCGATGAATTCATTGGTCATCGCCGGCAGTGAGATGCGTAGCGCCTGCGGCAGGACGATCAGGCCGGTCGCCTTCCAGTAGTTCAGGCCGAGCGCCGTTGCGGCCTCGCGCTGGCCCTTCGGCAGCGCCTGCAGGCCGCCGCGCACGGCTTCCGCCATATAGGCCGCGATGACGAAGCCGAGCCCGATCACGGCGCGCGCCAGCCGATCGATGCCGATGCCCCCGGGCAGGATCAGCGGCAACAGCAGCGAGGCGAGGAAGATCACCGCAATGATTGGAACGCCGCGCCAGAACTCGATGAACAGGATGCTGATCAGGCGGATGACGCGCAGTTGCGACTGGCGCCCAAGCGCGAAGAGGATACCCAGCGGGATCGCGATCAGGCTCGAATAGACCGAGATGAACAGGGTGAGCATCAGCCCGCCCCATTCGCGCGTCTCGATGTAGCGCAGCCCGAAACCGCCGGAGAGCAGCCAGATGCCGAGCGGCGGCAGCAGCACGAGCATGGCAACGCCGAGCTTGAGCTTCAGCCGCTGCGGCGCCAAGACGACCGAGGCGATGCCGAGCACGAAGGCGATGCCGGCGATATCGACGCGCCAGCGCTGGTCGACGGGATAGAGCCCGTACATGAACTGACCGAAGCGGGCGCGGATGAAGACCCAGCAGGCACCGCCGGGCGCGCAATCAGCCCGCGTCGTGCCGACCCAGGTCGCATCAATCAGCGCCCAGCGGATGATGGGCACCGCGACCCAGGCGATCGCGAGCGCCAGCACCACGCTGACGAAGCCGGTGAAGGGCGTGCCGAACAGGCGCTCGCGCCAGAGGGAGAGGGACGAGGCGCGGTTCATCGCGTCACCAGGGCGATACGGGCGTTGTACCAGTTCATGATCGCCGACACCGCAAGACCGATGACGAGATAGACTGCGAGCGTCATGGCGATGATTTCGATCGCCTGGCCGGTATTGTTCAGGGCCGAGCCCATGAACAGGCTGACCACGTCGGGATAGGCGATGGCCGCGCCGAAGGAGGAGTTCTTCAGTACGTTGAGATACTGGTTGGTCAATGGCGGGATCATCACCCGCAGCGCCTGCGGGATGGTGACGAGGCGCAGGATCTGGCCGGGGCGTAGCCCCAGCGCCGACCCGGCCTCGGTCTGGCCATGCGAGACCGACTGGATACCGCCGCGGACGATCTCGGCGATGAAGCCGGCGGTATAGGTGACAAGCGCGGCGAGCAGCGCGACGAATTCGGGGATGACGGCAAAGCCGCCGCGATAGTTGAAGCCGCGCAGGACCGGCACGTCCCAGCGCGTCGCGAGCGTGGCCCAAACCAGCATCAGGAGCGGCACGGCCAGCAGCAGTGCGAGGCCAACGGCCAATGTCGGCGCCTGCTGGCCCGTGCGTTCCCGCCGCCGGCGCGCCCAGACGGAAAAGGCCCCGTAGACGAGGACGCAAGCGAGGATGACGAGCCCGGCGATACGGAAGTTTTCCATCCCGTCGGGCAGCGGGATCGTCACGCCGCGATTATTGAGGAAGGCGACGCCGAACAGGCTGATGCTCTGGCGCGGCGCAGGCAGCGCAGCGATGACGCCGAAATACCAGAACAGCACAAAGAACAGCAGCGGGATGTTGCGTACGAACTCGATGTAGGCGCCGGCGATGGTCGAAATCAGCCAATGCGATGAGAGACGGGCAATGCCGACGACGAAGCCCAGCAGCGTCGCCAGCACGATCGCGATCACCGTCACCAGCATGGTGTTGGCGACGCCGACCCAGAACAGGCCGAGGATGTTGTCGGCCTGGGTATAGCCGGTCAGGACGAAGGGTACCTCGATGCCGGAAGTCCGCCAGAGGAAGTCGAAGCCCGAGGCGATGCCGGCCTTTACCATGTTCTCCGAGGCATTGCGCACGAAGAAGATGGTGATGCCGACGAGGAAGACGACGACGGCGATCTGGTAGATCCAGTCGCGGACGCGCTTGTCGTTGATGAGAGAGAAGAAGCTGCTCACGCCGGCCTCGATCGGGAGTCGCGGGCGTCATTCCCGGGCGAAGTGAAGCGCTGACCCGGGAATCTCGTGACGCTCAGGCTGGTTTCCGAGATGGTCGGGTCAAAGCCCGACCATGACGTGCTTCAAGCCGCTCTCACTGGAAGGGCGGGGTGAAGAGCAGGCCGCCCTTGGTCCAGAGCTGGTTCTGGCCGCGCTCGAGCTTCAGCGGGGAGCCCATACCGACATTGCGCTCATAGCTCTCGCCGTAGTTCCCGACCTGCTTGATCGCATTGTACATCCAGTCGTTCGACAGGCCCATCATCGCACCGAAACCACCTTCGGCGCCGAGCAGGCGGCGCACTTCCGTATTCTTGGAGTTCGCCTTCATCTCATCGACGTTCTTTGAGGTGACGCCGAGCGCCTCGGCCGCGATCGTGCCGTTGAGCACCCAGCGGACGATGAGCTGCCAGCGCTCGTCGCCCCAGCGGGTCACGGGTCCCTGCGGATCGTTCGAGATCGGCTGGGTCAGGATGATGTGCTCGTCGGGATTCTTGAGCTTGGCGCGCTGGCCGGCAAGGGCGCCGACGCCGGCCGTGTAGGCATCGCAACGGCCCGAATCATACGCGGTGATGGCGTCGTCGTTCTTCTGAAAATTGGTGATGGTGACCTTGAGGTTGCGTTCGCGGAACCAGTCGGCGGCGTTCTTCTCCTCGGTCGAGCCGGCGGCGACGCAGACCGAGGCGCCGTCGAGACCGGCGGCTTCCTTCACGCCCGTCGATTTGCGGACGACGAAGGTCTGGCCCTCGTAGAAGTTGATGCCCTGGAAGTTCAGGCCGAGCGTGGCATTGCGCGAGAAGGTGATGGTCGAGTTCCGGGAGAGCACGTCGACCTGGCCCGATTGCAGGATCGGCCAGCGCTGCTGCACCGAGGTCGGGGTGTACTTGACCTTGGTGGCATCGCCGAGCACCGCGGCGGCAAGCGCCCTGCAGTAGTCGACGTCGAGACCCGTCCACTCGCCCTTGTCATTGGCGAAGGAGAAGCCGGGCAGGCCGAGATGCACGCCGCATTCGAGATTGCCGCGTGCCTTGACCGCATCCAGCGTCGGGCTCGGGGCGAGCTGCTGCGCCTGCGCAAGCGAGATTCCGGCGGCAAGCACGCCCGCCACGCTCAAAATTCTGATGGTCATATCCGTCTCCCCGAAGCCATTGGCGGCCTTCTGCATTGGAAGCCGACTATGCAACAGCCGCACCGAAAGCGATAGCACCCGGCACGAGCTCGCTTCGGCGCGGCGCCTGAACCCTGTCGAAGGCTGTCAGGAGGCCCGCGCGTGATGGGTCTCTCCATGGGCTGATCTCCGCCGGCCATTCGGTCGGCGCGGCGGCTGGCGCCTTCATGGGCGGCTATCTCGTCGACATGAGCGCGCGCTACGACGCGGTCTGGCTCAGCGCCGTCGGCCTTGCGCTGATGGCGGGCGCGATGGTGTTCCTGATGCGCGAGCAGCCGAAGGCCCAGGCCATTCCGGCCTGAACCGCAGGGCTCAGTTGCCGAACACCGTGTTGAGCTGGGCACCGACCATGATGAAGGTGGTGCGCTTCGACATCTCCTTCAGGCGGACGGCGCCGATATAGGTCATCGCCGAACGCACGCCACCCATCAATTCCTGCATCGTGTCGGCGACGGGACCGCGATAGGGCACCTCGACCGTCTTGCCCTCGGATGCCCGGTATTTGGCGACGCCGCCCGAATACTTCTTCATCGCGGTGTCGGAGGACATGCCGTAGAAGGTCATGGCGACCGGCACCTTCTCGCCGCCGCGCTCCTCGTAGCGGATCTCGCCCTCGCATTCGTCATGGCCCGCGAGCATGCCGCCCATCATCACGAAATCGGAGCCGCCGCCGAAGGCCTTGGCGACATCACCCGGCACGGTCAGCCCGCCATCGCCGCAGACCAGGCCTTTCAGCCCATGCGCGGCATCCGAGCATTCGATGATCGCCGAGAGCTGGGGATAGCCGACGCCGGTCATCTTGCGGGTGGTGCAGACCGAGCCGGGGCCGATGCCGACCTTGACGATGTCGGCGCCGGCCAGGATCAGCGCCTCGGTCATATCGCCGGTGACGACGTTGCCCGCCATGATCGCGGCGTTCGGGAAGGCGGCGCGCGTCGCCTTGACCGTGTCGACGAACTTCTCGGTGTAGCCATTGGCGACGTCGAGGCAGATCTTGCCGATCGGCGACTGGGCGTGGACCGCCTTGAGCTTGTCATGGTCGGCGTCGGTCGTGCCCAGCGAGTAGAAGGCGTTGGCCGATCCGGGCTCGCGGAAGAAGGCGATCAGCTCTTCGGCGCTGTAGTGCTTGTGCAGCGCGACCATGGCGCCGTGCTTCAGCAGCGCCCGCGCCATGCTCATCGTACCGACCACGTCCATATTGGCGGCGATCAGCGGGAAGCCCTTCCACTCCTTGCCCGTATGGGCAAGGTGGAAGCTGCGCTCGACATCGACCTCGGCGCGGCTGCCGAGCGTCGAGCGCTTCGGACGGATCAGTACGTCACGGAAGTCGAGCTTCGGGTCGTTCTCGATGCGCATCGGATTGGCCTCTGGTGGCGTTCTAGCCGGCTCGAGCCGGGAATCCCGAGGGTTTGTGCCCGGGCGACGCACGCGAAGGAGGCGTGCGCTGACATTTAGCGCCGGGTCCCCGGTGATGCAATCCCGAGCCGCCCGGCCGGCGCTCAGGCCGAGGCGGGCGAGACCGGCGGGCGCGCGTTCTTGCGGATGGTATAGAGCGTCGCCCCGATCACGATGACGGCGCCGATCCAGGTGGTGAGCGCCGGAATCTCGGCAAAGAAGACGAAACCGGTGAAGCTCGCCAGCAGCAGGCGGCTGAAATCGAGCGGTGCCAGCGCCGCCGCCTCGCCGACTTGATAGGCGCGGGTGATGAGCCACTGCCCGGCAGTGCCGAACACGCTGAGGACGACCAGCCAGAACCACTGGTTCGGCGTCGGCGGCTGCCACCAGAGCCAGCAGGGCACCGCAAGCAGGGCGATCAGCACGATGCCCTGATAGAGCAGGATGGTGTCGGTGCGCTCGCTCGCCGCCAACTTGCGGACGCTGACGGTGATGCCGGCGCCGAACACCGCCCCGGCGACCGAGAGCAGGGCGTAGACATCGAGCCCGTCGCTGCTCGGTCGCAGCATGATCAGCACGCCGATGAAGCCGATGATCGTCGCAGCCCAGCGCCGGCCATCGACCGCCTCCTTCAGCACGAGGACCGCGGCGATGGTGACGAAGAGAACCTGGCTGAAGCCGATCGCCGTCGCCTGGGCGAGCGGAATCTTGACCACGGCGGTAAAGCCGCAAAGCATCGAGAGCAGCGTGATCACGCTGCGGAAAATCTGCAGGCCGAGACGCTCCGTATGCAGCGCCCGGCGCAGGCTGCCGGCCGCGAAGGCAAGCAGGATCGCGGTCATGATCACCTGCCGGATCAGCAGGATCTGCACCAGCGGGATCGCCTGGCCGACATGCTTGATGCCGGCGACCATCACCGCATAGACCAACAAGGCCGAGATCATGAAGACCGAGCCCCGCAGATTGGGGCTCGCGCCGCGCCACCAATGCCGCAGCCGGCGCAGGGCCTGCCTCCGACCTCCCGGCACCTCGGAGAGGACGATCGGACCGGGCGCGTCGGGTGCGACCAACTCGCCGGAGAGCGGCGGCGCAGCCGGCTCCTGCCAGGCAGGCGCCTCGCCTTCCACATCCGCCCGGCTTAGCCGGCCGGCTTGCCGATCCTCACTCATCGCCCCTCGACCCGGCCGGCCTTGAGGCCGACTCCGCGTTTGTCTCTGTGCAAATCATTGATGAAGCGCGGCAATCCGGCCAATGACAATGTCACATGACCGGGTTGTGCCGGCGGCGCGGCCGGAGCGGACCCGGCATTCCCCACCGGGGGGTGGGCAACCGCACCAACAGTCTCTAGGAGGGCTCCTGTTTCTGTGCCGCGGAGCACGTTCTTGAAAGTTCTGCTCGAAGATTTCGCGAACGGAGTTCGGGGCCTGGCGCCGAGCCGCTTTCCCTATCGCCGCTTCGCCCTGGCGCTGGCGCTCGGCGGGCTCGGCGGCTGGCTGTTCGTGCAGGCGCGGCTGCCCCTGCCCTGGATGCTGGGCTCGATGGTGTTCTGCACCGCAGCCGCACTGATCAAGCTTCCGGTCGCAGCCCCGCCGGTGATCCGGCCGCCGATGACCGCGGTGATCGGCGTGATGCTCGGTGCCTCCTTCAAGCCGGATGTCGTGGCGCAGCTGCCGAACTGGCTGCCGACGCTGGCCGGCCTCGTGCTGTTCATGGTCGCCTGCGGCCTGTGCTGCGTCGGCTATTTCCGCCGCGTTGCCGGCTTCGACCCGGTCACGGCCTTCTTTTCCGGGATGCCGGGCGGGCTCATCGAGATGGTGACGGTCGGCGAGGAGAAGGGCGGCGACGCCCGCATCATCGCCCTGATCCATTCCGCCCGCATCCTGCTGGTGGTGATGACCTTGCCCTTCATCGTGCAATGGATCGGCGGCGTCTCCCTCGGCGGCGGCCGTGTCGCCGGCCCTTCCTTCACGCAGACGCCGCTCGGCTCCGAGCTCTGGCTGATCGGCTGCGGCATCCTCGGCGTGATCGCCGGCCATTGGCTGAGATTGCCGGCTAAATACCTACTCGGCCCGATGCTGATCAGCGCGATCGTCCATGTCACCGGCCTCAGCGCAGCGGTGCCGCCGGCCGAGATCGTCAATGCCGCGCAGCTCGTGCTCGGCGTCACCATCGGCTGCCGCTTCGTCGGCACGCCGCCGCGCATCATCCTGCGCGTGCTGCTGCTCTCCGTGGGCTCGACCGTGATCCTGCTCGGGCTGACGCTGAGCTTCGCCTGGCTGGTGGCGCTGGTCTCGGTGCACGGCCATGTGCCGCTGATCCTCGCCTATTCGCCGGGCGGCCTCGCCGAGATGAGCCTGATCGCGCTCGCACTGCGCACCGAGGTGGCCTTCGTCGCCGCGCATCACATCATCCGCGTCTTCCTGGTGATGGTCTCGGCCGGGCCGATCTTCGGACTGATCGGCCACCGCCGCGAGAAGACCGCGCCGGCGGAATAGCGCCGGTTCTGCCGGCGTAGCGGCCAAACTGCGCGCCCGCTCCGATGACTCTGCCGTTGTCCTCATCGTTTCGCATGCCCGGTCTGCGCCAATCACCGAAACGGAGGCATGCTCTGGCCGGTGCCGATCAGCGAAGCTAGGGTGACCGCAACAACATCGGGGAGGCTGACGGACATGAACCAAATCGATTTAAAGAACCGCGTCGCTATCGTTACCGGCGGGGCCCAGGGAATTGGCCGGGCCGTCGCCGAGCGCTTCGCCGCGAGTGGCGCGACGGTCGCGATCTGGGATGTCGACGGCGCCCTGGCGGAGAAGGCCGCCGCCGAGATCGGCCATGGCGCCGTCGGCGTCGCCGTGGACGTGACGGACGCAACCGCCGTGCAGAAGGCGAGCGACACGCTGGAGGCGAAGCACGGCAGCATCGACATCCTCGTCACCAGCGCCGGTATCGCCGGCCCCAACCACAAGACCTGGGAATACCCGCTGGAGGACTGGGCCCGCGTCATGAAGCTCAATGTCGACGGCACGCTGCATTGCTGCCGGTCGGTGATCCCCGGCATGGTCAAGCGCAATTACGGTCGCATCGTCCTCGTCGCCTCGATCGCCGGCAAGGAAGGCAACCCCAACGCCTCGGCCTATTCGGCCTCGAAGGCCGCGGTGATCGCGCTGACGAAGTCCCTCGGCAAGGAGCTCGCCGACAAGGACATCGCCGTGAACTGCATCACGCCGGCGGCAGCGCGCACCCGCATCTTCGACCAGATGAGCGAGGAGCATATCGGCTACATGCTGGCCAAGATCCCGCGTGGGCGCTTCCTGCTGCCGGAGGAGGTCGCATCGATGGTCGCCTTCCTGGCCTCGGCCGAGAACAGCTTCACCACCGCCGGGGTCTTCGATCTCTCGGGCGGGCGGGCGACCTACTAGGCGAAGCGGCGTCGGCAGCCCGGCGTGGAGCCGGCCGCGGGGCTTCTGGCTGCCGCGCCCGGCTGTGGAAAACACCCCTCAAACGGCCGGCGTCGCCTCCAGAAGGGCGCCGAAACGTGCCCCGGACGGCCCTGCGCCAGATCGACGCACAAATATCTTGATCATGTTTACGCCTCGGTAAGGCTCTCTTTTCACCCTGAAGGGGCAAAAGGAGATAAAGCGATGATCAAGATGGCGCTCTCAACGGCCGCCCTCGTCCTTCTGACGGCCTCGGCAGCTCAGGCCGTCACAGCCAAATCGCTCGGGCAGTTCAGCGACTGGAACGCTGCGACCTATGAGCACAGCGATAACCAGCGTTGCTTCATCATGGGCAGGCCATCGACCGAGGAACCTTCCAGCCTGCGCCATGGCGAGGTGTTCTTCTTCGTCCAGACGGGCAGCCGCGAGAGCGATACCGAATCAAGTTTCCAGACCGGCTACGACTTCGCCAAGAACTCGGTCGTCACCGTGACCATCGGCGACGACAGCTTCCGCATGCTGACGGAGGGCAACAACGCCTGGCTCGAACGGCTGGAACGCGAGCCGGCGCTGCTCGCCGCGATGCGGGCCGGGAGCAGCATGGTGCTGGAGGCGCGCTCCGCCCGGGGCAACGTCACGAGCTACACCTTCTCGCTCACGGGCGTCACGGCTGCCTCGCGCATGATGCAGCGCTGCGATGCGGGGGCGACGCAGAGCTAGAACAGGACCTTTGCGAAAAACCGGTTCCCGTTTTTTGGTATCCTGCACTAACGTCGGGGCATGACGCAGACGCTTCCCTCCGCCGCCGTGCTCGGTGCCCGCGCCTTTGCCGCGCTTGCGGGCCTCAACCGCTTCAGCGACGAGCCCGGCAAGCTAACTCGGCTCTACCTTTCACCGGCGCATCGGCAGGCGGCGGAGTGGGTCAAGGGCGCCATGGAGGTGGCGGGGCTTACCGCCTTCATCGATGCCGCCGGCTCGGTGCAGGGGCGGCGCGACGGCACGGTACCCGGCGCACCGGCCGTGCTGGTCGGTTCGCATATCGATACGGTCAAGGATGGCGGTCGCTTCGACGGCAATCTCGGCGTCGTCGCCGGCATCCTCGCGGCCCAGGCGTTGCGCGATGCGGGTATCAGCCTGCCCTTCCCGCTCGAGATCGTCGCTTTCGGCGACGAGGAGAACGTGCGCTTCCCGACGCATCTGTCCACTTCGGAAGCATTGGCGGGCGCCTACGACCCAGCCTGGCTGGAAGCGCGCGACAGCGAGGGCGTGAGACTTGGGGATGCGCTCGTCGCCTTCGGCGGAAACCCAGGCGGCATCGCCGCGCTCGCGCGCAAGCCCGGCTCGATCCAGGCCTATCTCGAAGTCCATATCGAGCAGGGCCCGGTGCTGGAGGCGGAGAACGAGCCGGTCGGCATCGTCACCGCGATCAACGCCCAGAGCCGGGCCCGCGTGCGCGTCACCGGCGAGGCCGGCCATGCCGGCACCGTGCCGATGGCCCTGCGCAAGGACGCGCTGACGGCCGCCGCCGAGATGGCGCTGGCGCTGGAACAGATCGCGGCCGGCCATGAACTCTCCGTCGGGACGGTCGGCGTGCTCAGGCCCGAGCCCGGCGCGACCAATGTCGTCCCCGGCGCGGCCGAGTTCACCATCGATTTCCGCGCGCCGAAAAACGAGACGCTCGCAGCGATGGAAGCCGAGATCCGCAGCCGTTTTGCCGAGATCGCGTCGCGCCGCGGCGTCGGTCTCGAGATCGTGCCCTATGCGAAGGCCGATGCCGTCCCGATGGAGCAGCGCCTGCAGGACGCCTTGGCAGCCGGCATCGCCAGATCCGGAAGCAACATCGCCGGCCGCAAGCTCCCGTCCGGAGCGGGGCACGACGCCATGACCATGGCGGCGATCGCGCCCGCGGCCATGCTGTTCGTGCGCAACGAAAAGGGCATCAGCCATTCGCCGCTGGAGAACATGAGCGAGGCAGACGCCGGCATCGCCATCAAAATCTTGATCGAAACGCTTCTGGAACTGGCCGAAAGGTCAAAGTAGAAGAATTCCAGCCGCGACACCGCGCACCATTCCGCAAGAGGCCGGAAAGGCCTAGGAGGGGCGCGCCGCAGGAGGCTGGCCATGGATTTCGAGAGTTTCTTCCGTAGCGAACTGGACGGGCTGCACCGCGAGGGCCGCTATCGCGTCTTCGCCGACCTGGCGCGCCAGGCCGGCCGCTTCCCGATCGCGACCTATCACGGCGAGGGCGGCCTGCGCGAAGTCACCGTCTGGTGCTCGAACGACTATCTCGGCATGGGGCAGCATCCGAAGGTTCTGGCCGCGATGCATGAGGCGCTCGACGGCTGCGGCGCGGGCGCCGGCGGCACCCGCAACATCGGCGGCACCAATCACTACCACGTCCTGTTGGAGCGCGAGCTCGCCGATCTGCACGGCAAGGAAGCGGCGCTGCTGTTCAACTCCGGCTATATGTCGAACTGGGCCTCGCTCTCGACGCTCGCGGCCAAGCTCCCCGGCTGCGTCATCCTGACCGACGCGCTCAACCATGCCTCGATGATCGAGGGCATCCGCCATTCGCGCGTCGAGAAGCATATCTTCGCGCATAACGACCCGGATGATCTGCGCCGCAAGCTCGCCGCGCTCGATCCTGCCCGGCCGAAGCTGATCGCCTTCGAGTCGGTCTATTCGATGGATGGCGACATCGCGCCGATCAAGGGATTCTGCGACATCGCCGACGAATTCGGCGCGATGACCTATCTCGACGAAGTCCATGCCGTCGGGCTCTACGGGCCGCGCGGCGGCGGCATCTCCGAGCGCGACGGCCTGACCGACCGGATCACCCTGATCCAGGGCACGCTGGCGAAGTCCTTCGGCGTGATCGGCGGCTACATCACCGGTTCGGCCGCGCTCTGCGACTTCATCCGCAGCTTCGCCTCCGGCTTCATCTTTTCCAGCTCGCTTCCGCCTGCGGTGGCGGCCGGCGCCATCGCAGCGATCCGGCATCTCAAGGAGAGCTCGGCCGAGCGCGAGCGCCAGCAGGACCGCGTCGCGGCACTGCGCGGCAAGCTCGATGCGGCCGGCATCCCGCATCTGGCCAATCCCAGCCATATCGTCCCGGTGATGGTCGGCGAGGCAAAGGCCTGCAAGTCGATCAGCGACGAGCTGCTGGCGCGCTTCGACATCTATGTCCAGCCGATCAACTATCCGACCGTGCCGCGCGGCACGGAGCGGCTCAGGATCACGCCCTCGCCCTTCCATTCCGATGCCGATATCGACAATCTGGTCGCCGCGCTCGGCGCGATCTGGGCGCGCGACGGGCTGAAGCGCGCGGCCTGAGGGCTGCCGGAGGCGTCATTCTCGGGCGGAGCGAAGCGCAGGCCCGAGAATCTCCGGACAAGAAGGGCGCCCGGAGTTTCCTCCAGGGCGAGATGCTCGGGTCAGGCCCGAGCATGACGCTTCGTGATGTCAGAGATTGAAGACGCGGTGCGGCACGAATTCGCCGTTCTCGACCGAACCGGTGGCGATCAGCGTGCCGGCGCAGGTGGCATAAGCGGCCTGGAGCTCGATCGGCGCACCGGCGCCGCGCAGCAGGGCGCTCTGGCCGCGTTTGATGCGGGCAGCGGCATCGCGGTGGATCACGATCTCAGGGATCAGCGTCAGCGCCGACTTGACGGGTTGCAGGGCCGCAAGCGCGCTCTCCGGACTCTCGCGCAGTGTCTCGACGCTCGCTGCCTCAGCGACCGAGAAGGGGCCGACGCGGGTGCGGCGCAGATGCGCGACATGGCCGAGGCAGCCGAGCGCGAGGCCGAGATCGCGCGCGATGGCGCGGACATAGGTGCCCTTGCCGCATTCGGCCTCGAAGGTCGTGGTCGCGCCGTCATGGCTGACGATCGAGAGCGCGTCGATCTCGACCGGGCGTGCCTGGAGCTCCACCTCCTCGCCGTCGCGGGCGAGATCATAGGCGCGCTCGCCCGCGATCTTGATCGCCGAGAACTTGGGCGGCGTCTGCAGGATCGTGCCAGTGAAGCGCGGCAGCAGGGCCGCGATCGCGGCCTCGTCCGGGCGCTGCTCCGAGGTCGCGATCACCCGGCCCTCGGTGTCGTCCGTATCGGTCTGCGAACCCCATGAGACGGTGAACTGATAGGCCTTGCGGCCATCCATGACGAAAGGAACGGTCTTGGTCGCTTCGCCGAGCGCGATCGGCAGCAGGCCGGAGGCCAGCGGATCGAGCGTGCCGGCATGGCCCGCCTTCTTGGCGGAAAAAGCCCGCTTCACGACGCTGACCGCATGGGTCGAGGTCATGCCGATCGGCTTGTCGAGCACGACCCAACCATGGACGTCGCGCTTCTTCGGACGCGGCGCCGGAGTGGCGCCCTCCTGGCTCTCCGCAGCTTCGGGATTGCTCTCAGTGGTCATGGTCAAGGTCGTCGTCTTCTTGGTCTTGGTCGATCTTCAGGCGCTGGCGTTGGGTGTCGCGGCGAACCTCTTCGGTATCGAGCAGCGCATCGATGCGCTCGGCTTCCGCGAAGCTCTCATCGGCGCGGAAGCGGATATCCGGGGCGTATTTGAGGTTCACCCGATGGGCCATTTCGCCGCGGATATAGCGCTTGTTGGCCTCGAGGGCCTTGAGCACCGGTTTAACGTCCTGCCCGCCGAGCGGCATGATGTAGGCGGTCGCGAGCTTAAGGTCCGGCGAGAGACGCACCTCGGGCACGGTGACGACGTGCTTCGCCAGCACATCGTCATGGATGTCTCCGCGCGAAAGCATATCCGCCAGCGCATGACGGATGAGTTCGCCGACGCGCAGCTGCCGTTGGGACGGACCGGAAGGTTTTGCAGGTTTCGCCATGGTTCTCGTGTTCCGGGATCGGACCGGATGGACGGGCCAACGTCATTGGCCGGGCGCGAGGCCCGGCCATCTCTATGGGAGCGCGGATAAACAGGGATAGGCTGCCCGGGTCAAGCCCGGACAAGCCATCCCATTCTCAGAGGCTGCGCTTGATCTCTTCGACGCGATAGCACTCGATCACGTCGCCGGCACGCATGTCCTGGTAGTTCTCGAAGGACATGCCGCATTCCTGGCCGGCCACGACTTCCTTGGCGTCGTCCTTGAAACGCTTGAGCTGGCCGAGCTTGCCCTCGTGAACCACGACGTTGTCGCGGATCAGGCGGACATTGGCACCGCGCTCAATCGTACCGTCGGTGACACGGCAGCCGGCGATCTTGCCGACCTTCGAGACGTTGAAGATCTCGAGGATCGTCGCGTTGCCGAGCATGGTCTCGCGCAGGGTCGGCGCCAGCAGGCCCGACATCGCATCCTTCACATCATCCATGAGGTTATAGATGATGTTGTAGTAGCGGATCTCGACGCCGGCCCGATCGGCCGCCTCGCGCGCTTCCTTGTGGGCGCGCACGTTGAAGCCGACCACGACCGCGCCCGAAGCCTGGGCGAGCGTAACGTCCGACTCCGTGATGGCGCCGACGCCCGAGGACAGCACGCGGGCGCGCACCTCGTCGTTGCCGACTTTTTCAAGAGCGCCGACGATGGCCTCGACAGAACCCTGCACGTCGCCCTTGACGACGAGCGGGAACTCCTTGCGGCCGGCGCCTTCCTTCAGATCGCGCATCATGTCGGCGAGCGAACGGCCGGCGCCGGAGGCGGCGCCACGAGCCGCCTGACGATCGCGGCGCTGACGCTCGCGGTACTCGGTGATCTCGCGGGCACGGGCTTCGGACTCGACCACCGCGACGCGGTCGCCGGCCTCGGGCGTGCCGTTGAAGCCGAGAACCTCGACCGGCATGGAGGGCGGGGCCTCCTTCACCTGAGCGCCGGTATCGGCGATCAAGGCGCGGACGCGGCCCCATTCGGCGCCGGCAACGACGATATCGCCGGTACGCAGCGTGCCGCGCTGGACGAGAACGGTCGCAACCGGGCCGCGGCCGCGATCGAGCTTGGCCTCGATGACCGTGCCTTCGGCGGGACGATCGGGATTGGCCTTGAGATCGAGCAGTTCGGCCTGCAGGGCGATCGCTTCCAGCAGCTTGTCGAGGTTGTGACCGGTCTTGGCGGACACCTCGACCTCGAGCGTCTCACCACCGAGCGTCTCGACCTGGATCTCGTATTGCAGCAGTTCGGCGCGCACCCGGTCCGGGTTGGCGTCGGACTTGTCGACCTTGTTGATCGCGACGATCAACGGGACGCCGGCAGCCTTGGCGTGGTGGATCGCCTCGGCCGTCTGCGGCATGACGCCGTCATCGGCGGCCACGACGAGCACGACGACGTCCGTCACCTTGGCGCCGCGGGCGCGCATCGCCGTGAAGGCGGCGTGGCCGGGGGTGTCGATAAAGGTGACCTGGCTGCCCAGCGGGGTCGTCACCTGATAGGCGCCGATATGCTGGGTGATGCCGCCGGCCTCGCCGGTGACGACCTTGGTCTTGCGGATCGCGTCGAGCAGCGAGGTCTTGCCGTGGTCGACATGGCCCATGATCGTCACGACGGCCGGGCGGGAAGCCAGGGTCTCATCGGTGTCCGGCGTATCGAACAGGCCTTCCTCGACGTCGGATTCGGCGACGCGCTTGACGGTGTGGCCCATTTCCTCGGCGATGAGCTGGGCGGTGTCGGCGTCGATCACGTCGGTGATCTTGTGCATCGCGCCCTGCTTCATCAGCAGGCGGATGACGTCGACGCCGCGCTCCGTCATGCGGTTCGCGAGTTCCTGGATGGTGATCGTCTCGGGGATAATCACCTCGCGCATCACGCGCTCTTTCTGCGCGTCCGATGCACGGTGGCCGGTCATGCGCTGCACGCGGCGGCGGAAGGACGCGACCGAGCGTGTCCGCTCGTCCTCGCTCCCGGTCGCCGTCGACAGTGTCAGGCGGCCGCGCGGCTTGTCGTTGCTGGTCTTGGGCGTCTTGGGTGCAGCCGGAGCGGGACCACGGCCAGGACCGGCGCCCAGGCCGGGACGGCGGAACGCGGCCTTGACGTCGACATCATCAGAGCGATTGCGCGTGGTGTTGGCCGACGGAGCCTGACGCACCGGACGAGCGACCGCGGGCTCGGCCGGAGCCGAGGAATCCATGCGCGGCGGACGCGGCGAGTCGGAACGCGGCGGGCGCGAATCCAAGCGCGGCGGGCGGGCGCCGGTGTCGCGCATCGGCGGACGCGACGTGAACTCACGCGGGCCGGACGGAGCCGGGCGACCGTAATACTGGGTCGGCTGCGGCGCAGGCGCCTGGGCCGGGGGGGCTGCCTCGCGCGGAGCAGCCGGGGGAGCGGGCGGGCGGGGAGCATGCTCCTCGCGCTGGCGCACGACGCTCTCGGCGCGGCGCTTCTGCTCGTCCTCCTGACGGCGGCGGTCCTCTTCCTGGCGCTGGCGCGCAGCGGCGGCTTCGCGCTCCTGGCGTTCGCGCTCGATGGCGGCTGCGCGCTGGCGCGCATCCTCTTCAGCGACGCGGCGCGCTTCGGCCTCGGTGCTGCGGGCTTCGGCAAGCGCGCGCTGGCGAGCGTCCTTCTCCTCGTCGGAGAGGGTGCGCAGCAGCATGCTGCCGGCCGGGCGCTGCGGCGCCTGCTGGCTCGGGGCGGGGCGCGGCGGAGCAGCCTGCGGGGCAGGAGCCTGCGGAGCGCGCGGCGCAACCGGTTCCTTCACCTCGTGACCGGCGGCGCGGCGCTTGACCTCGACGACGACCTGCTTCGAACGCCCATGCGAGAAGCTCTGTCGAACAGTGCTCTGCTCGACAGGCCGCTTCAGCGACAGGGTCTTGGGCGGGTTGACGGAGAGTGTCTTGTCGCCCGGGTTTTTGGTATCGGTCATTCCGCGTTCGGTCCTGCCGGTTCGGTCGTGTCTTCAATATCGTTCTGGTCGGGTGCGGCGGTATCGTCCGTCCGGTACCGGACGAGCCGACGCCAGCGCGAGAGGACGCCCTCGGCCGCTGGACCCGGAGCAAGCGCGGCATGTATCACATGTGCGCGCCCCAACGCCAATTCCAAATCCGCCGCCGCGAAAATCGCGACGATGGGCAGTTCGCGGGCCTTGAGCCCGTCGGCCTCGCGCGCCGCCGCCAACCGGCGGACAGCCTGGCCAATCTTGCGCTTGCCGTCCTCGGCGCCATCGCTCGCGGCGATCACCGCGAGACATCGGCCGCTTTCGATCAGCGCCTCAACCTTGGCGAAGCCGGCGGTAACCAGCCCGGCCTTATTGGCCATCGACAGCGCCTGCAGCGTGTCGCGGTACATCAGCCCGTCGACGATATCCGGCAAATCCGCCGGAACCGCGACCTTCGCCTTGAGCGAACGCTCGAAGGCTTTCCGCTTGATCGCCTCGGCAACAGTCTTGCGGCTGAGGCTCGCCCAGACGCCGCGCCCAGGCAGCTTGCGTCGCAGATCCGGGACAAGCACGCCGTCCGGCCCCGCAATAAAGCGGATCAGGTCGTCAGGCGCCTTGACGGCCCGTGTGACGACGCAGCTCCGCTCCGGTCCTTCCTTCTGCGCCGCCGCTTTCACTGCGAGGGCTCCGCTCAGGCCTCGGCCTCCTCGCCGGCTTCCGCCTCAGGCTCCTCGGCCGGCGCCTCGATCCAGCCGGCGTGAATGCGTGCAGCCATGATAATGGCTTCGGCATCCTGGCGCGAGAGATCGAAGCCGTCGAGATAGCCGGCGTGACGAGTCGACTCGCCGTCCTTGCGCTCGGTCCAGCCGACCAGATCATCGGTGGCGCAGCCGGCGAGATCCTCGACGGTCTTCACATCGTTCTCGCCGAGCGCGACCATCATGGACGTGGTGACGCCCTCGACTTCGCGCAAGGCGTCCTCGACTCCGAGAGCCCGACGTTTCTCGTCGAATTCAGCCTCGATAGCGGCGAGGTGTTCCTGCGCGCGGGTCTGGATCTCGCCTGCGGTGTCCTCGTCGAAGCCCTCGATCGAGGCGAGCTCTCCGAGTTCGACATAGGCGAGCTCCTCGACATTGCGGAAGCCTTCCGAGGCCAGCAGCTGGCCGACCGTCTCGTCGACGTTCAGCGCGTTCATGAACAGCTCGGTGCGCTGCACGAACTCCTTCTGGCGACGCTCCGACTCTTCCTGCTCGGTCAAGATATCGATGTCCCAGCCGGTGAGCTGCGATGCCAGGCGCACATTCTGGCCGCGGCGGCCGATGGCGAGCGAGAGCTGCTCGTCCGGCACGACGACCTCGATCTTGTCGGCCTCCTCGTCGAGCACCACCTTCGCGACCTCGGCCGGCTGCAGCGCATTGACGACGAAGGTCGCGACGTCCGGCGACCACGGTATGATGTCGATCTTCTCGCCCTGCAGCTCGCCGACGACGGCCTGCACGCGCGAACCGCGCATACCGACGCAGGCGCCGACGGGATCGATCGAGGAATCGCGGCTGATGACCGCGATCTTGGCGCGCGAGCCCGGATCACGGGCGACCGCCTTCACCTCGACGATGCCGTCATAGATTTCCGGCACTTCCTGGCCGAAGAGCTTGGCCATGAACTGCGGATGGGTGCGCGAGAGGAAGATCTGGGGGCCGCGCGGCTCGCGGCGCACATCGTAGACATAGGCGCGGGCGCGGTCGCCGACCTTGAAGGTCTCGCGCGGGATCATCTCGTCGCGGCGGATGATGGCCTCGCCACGGCCGAGATCGACGAAGACGTTGCCGTATTCGACGCGCTTGACCGCGCCGTTGACGATCTCGCCGATGCGATCCTTGTACTCGTCGTACTGGCGGTCGCGCTCGGCCTCGCGCACCTTCTGGACGATGACCTGCTTGGCCGACTGGGCCGCGATGCGGCCGAAATCGAAGGGCGGCAGCGGATCGGCGATGACGTCGCCGACCTGGGCGGCCGGGTTGTGGCGCTTGGCCTCGTCGACGGTGATTTCGACCGCCGGGTTCTCGACGGTCTCGACGACCTGCAGGTGGCGGGCCAGGCGCAGCTCGCCGGTCTTGGTGCTGATCTCGGCATGGACGTCGGTCTCGGCGCCGTAGCGCGAGCGGGCGGCCTTGGCGATGGCGTCCTGCATGGCATCGACGACGATCTGGCGATCGATCGACTTCTCGCGCGCGACTGCGTCGGCGATCTGCAGCAGTTCGAGCCTGTTGGCGCTGACGACCATGACGCTCACTCCTCTTCAGTGTCGTTGTTCTGCGGGGCCGTCTTGCCGGTCTTGCCCGGCCGCGGTCCCAGCGATTTCCCTCGGCCCTTCTTCGGGCCTGCGATCTCATCGGCGGCCGGCATCGCCGGCGGCAGGCCGGACTTGCCGCGACGCAGCGATTCGGTGACGAGCGCATCGGTCAGCACCAGCCGCGCCTCGGCGATCAGCCGCATCGGAATGGCGACGTCGCGCTCTTCCTCGCTCTTGGCGTCGTCCCGCGTCAGCAGAGCGTCCTGACCGGAAGCGCCGCGCAGGATGCCGCGGAAACGCTTGCGGCCCGCGACCGGCTCGCTCGTGTCGATCTTGGCGAGGTGGCCGGCCCAGCGCTCGAAATCGCTTGCACGCACCAGCGGCCGGTCGATCCCCGGCGACGAGATCTCGAGATGATAGGCCGCCTGAATGGGATCGTCGACGTCTAGCGCCGGCGAGATCGCCTGACTGATCTCCTCGCAGCCCTCGACGGTCATCGAGCCATCCGGCAGCTCGGCCATGATCTGCACGGTGCAGCCGTTCTGAGCCGTGACGCGCACGCGCACCAGCCGATAGCCGAGATCGGCGATCGCCGGCTCGACGATCGCGGCGACGCGCGCAGCCACGCCGTTCTCGACGACGAGGCGCGCTTCCTGATCGGGCGCTGCTGTCGGTTCGCTTGGTTCGTTCATGGTCCGGGCCGTCCCGTCTGCCTCCGGCGGGTTGCGGCCAATAAAAAAGAGCGGGCCGGCCGGCCCGCTCTTGATCATCGGCGTTAACCGATACCAGAGCTGTTGGCCGCTATTTAGTCCGCATCGCCCCGATATGCAAGCTCCGAGCGTCGGCGATAACCCAATGGTCATCCTTGCCTGCCAGTCTGGCTGACGGGATAGCGGTCGAGGACAGGGTATGAGTACGGTCGCAACGCTGCTGCGGGATCTCGAGACGACGATGGCGCGCGGCTCGGGTGACGAGCGCGCCGTCATCCTGTCACGTCTGACGGATCTCTTCCTCGCCACCGCGATCGACATGGACGAACAGCAGGTCGGCGTCTTCGACGCGGTCATCGGGCGGTTGTCGCGGGCCATCGAGCTGCGCGCCCGGATCGAGCTCTCGGAGCGGATCGCGCCCGTGCCGAACGCGCCGAGCGGGGTCGTGCGCCAGCTCGCCCTCGACGAAATCGCCGTGGCGCGTTCCGTCCTGGTGCAGTCGCCGCGGCTGACCGACCAGGATCTCGTCGCGGTGTCGGCGGCCAAGGGCCGCGACCACATGCTCGCTATCACGGAGCGGCCCGATCTCGGGGAACCCGTCACCGATTTCCTGATCCTGCGCGGCGGACGGGTCGTCACCCATGCGGTCGCGGCCAATCAGACGGCGCGGTTCTCGCAGCATGGCATGGGCGTTCTGGTGATGCGCGCGGCCCAGGACGACGCGCTTCAGGCGACGCTCGGCTTGCGCCGGGACATCCCAACGGAGCTGGTCGGGCAACTCATGACCGCCGCCAAGAATTCCGCCCGCCGACGCCTGAACGAAAGCCTGGAGCCGACGCTGGCCGGCGACGTCGACGGTGCGGTCGAACGCGGTGCCGACGCCGTCGCGGCCGGCGGCCAGATGCCGGGCGAACTGGGCGCCATCAGCGCCGCGCTCGTCGAGATCCGTGAGCTCAACGAAGCCGGGCTGCTCGACGAGGCCAAGGTGCGCGATTTCGCGCGGCAGGGTGCAACCGAGCACGCCATCTGCGCCGTCGCGGTGCTGGCGCAGCTCAGCCTGCCGGCGAGCGAGCAGGTCATCCTCGGCAGCGACCGCGAAGCGATCCTGATCGTCGCGCGCGGCCTCGGCTGGTCGTGGGAGACGACTGCAGCCCTGATCTCGCTGCGGAAGGATTTCGGAAAGTCGCAGGCGGCCCTCGACCGTGCCCGCGAGAGCTTCCGCAACCTCGCGCAGAGCACCGCCCAGCGCGTGCTCGGCTTCCTCAGGATGCGCGACGCAAAGCCGTGAGATAGCTGGAGATGCGGCCCTCCCGGACCGCCTTCGCCTCGTAACGCGTGCGAATCCAGCCCGGATAGGGCGTGCGCCAGTCGCCAGGCCGCTCGTCCGTCCAGTCGAAATCCGGCGAGGCCAGCAGCCGCGACAGCGTCCAGCCGACATAATCGTCGATGTCGCTGGCGAAGCGGAAGCGGCCGCCGGGACGAAGCGTGCGCGCGAACAGGGCGAGAGTATGCTCGGAGACAAAGCGGCGCTTGCGCTGCCGGCGCTTCGGCCAGGGGTCGGGATAGAGCAGGTCGATGGCATCGAGGCCGCCTGCAGCCAAACGCGGCAGCAGCAGCGCGGCATCGTCGTCCCAGACGCGGATATTGGTCAGCCCCTCGCGTTCGGCGACGGCGAGGAACTTGGCCATGCCGTTGATGAAGGGCTCGACGCCGATGAAGCCGATCTGCGGGCTCTCCCGCATCCGCATCAAGAGATGCTCGCCGCCACCAAAGCCGATCTCAAGCCTGACGGCCTCGACAGGCCCGGGAAAGAGCGCCTTCAGATCGGCAATCTCGCCCTCGGGCAGGCGCAGTCGCGGCAGGGTGTGCTCGATCAGATGGCTCTGGCCATCGCGCAGCGCCTTGCCCTTGCGGCGGCCGTAGAAAGCCCTTTCATCGTGGTCGGGTTCGTGGGTCATGATCCGTGTTCGTACCGCATTATCCGATGGAGCGCCGTCCTTCCGGACGCAGCGACGCGGAGCTCCGGAGTGCTCCGACAGATCCCGCGTCAAGCCCGGAATGACGGCGGTGTTTCAGCGACCTCATCTATCAAGTCAAAGAAAAAGGCCGGGGTTGACCCCGGCCTTCTTGCTCATGACCCGGCGAGGTCGTTTCAGTTGACGGCCTTCTTCAGCGCGTCGACGAGATCGGTCTTCTCCCAGGAGAAGGAACCGTCGCGGCCGGCCTTGCGGCCGAAATGGCCATAGGCCGAGGTCTTGGCATAGATCGGCTTGTTAAGGCCGAGATGGTTGCGGATGCCGTTCGGCGAGAGATCGACGAGCTTGCCGAGGATGTCCTCGAGCTTGGCCTCGTCGACCTTGCCGGTGCCATGCAGGTCGACATAGATCGACAGCGGCTTGGCGACGCCGATGGCATAGGAAAGCTGGATCGTGGCGCGGTCGGCGAGCTTGGCCGCGACGACGTTCTTGGCAAGGTAGCGCGCCGCATAGGCCGCCGAACGGTCTACCTTGGTCGGGTCCTTGCCCGAGAAGGCACCGCCGCCATGGGGAGCCGCGCCGCCATAGGTGTCGACGATGATCTTCCGGCCGGTGAGGCCGGCATCGCCGTCCGGGCCGCCGATCACGAACTTGCCGGTCGGGTTGATGTGCCAGACGGTGTCCTTCGAGATCCAGCCTTCCGGCAGGGCCTCGCGGATATAGGGCTCGACGATCTTGCGGACGTCGGCCGAGGACAGCGTCTCGTCGAGATGCTGGGTCGAGAGCACGATCTGCGTCACGCCGACCGGCTTGCCGTTCTCGTACTTGACCGTGACCTGGCTCTTGGCGTCGGGGCCGAGCTTGGCGGCGTCGCCCTCGCCCTTCTTGCGGGCGAGCGTCAGGGTCTCGAGGATCTTGTGGGCGTAGTAGATCGGGGCGGGCAGCAGCTCAGGCGTCTCACGGCTGGCGTAGCCGAACATGATGCCCTGGTCGCCGGCGCCGACATCCTTGTTGCCGGCCTCGTCGACGCCCTGCGCGATATCGGCCGACTGCGGATGCAGCAGCACGTCGATCTTGCAGGTCTTCCAGTGGAAGCCGGACTGCTCGTAGCCGATGTTGCGGATCGCCTTGCGGGCAGCCGACTTCACCTTCGACTTGATCTGCTTCTCGTCGAGATGGGTGCGGACCTCGCCGGCGATGACGACCCTGTTGGTCGTCGCCAGCGTTTCGGCCGCGACGCGGACCTTGGACGGCTCATAGCCAGCCTTGACCGCCTCCTTGAAGAACAGATCGACGATCTCGTCGGAGATGCGGTCACAGACCTTGTCGGGATGTCCCTCGGAGACGGACTCGCTGGTAAACAGATAATTCTGGCGTGACACGGTCGGAGGATCCCTGAAACAGCACATGGAAAAGGCTGGCGCATGACACCAGCCTCAACAAACGCGCCGTCATCGCAGCGGACGCGTTCGTCGTCAAGTGGGGAAATCCGTTAATCGAAAAGCGCGTTCGTCAGAACGAACGAAAACATCCCGGAATCACGCATTTTCAGTGTCTTGCTCGGCCAGCGCTTCGACGAGATCGATGATCCGCCTGCGGACGCGGCCGTTCTTGATGCGGGTGAAGGCCTTGGTGAGCTGCACGCCTTCGCTGGTCGCGAGGAAGTCCGAAATATACGCCGTCGCCGCGGAATCGGCGAAACCGCCAGCCGGCATGTCGCCCGTGGGGGCACCATCAAAGAAAAAGGAAACCGGCACGTCGAGCATCTTGGCAATCTGCTGCAGACGACTCGCGCTGATGCGATTAGAACCCTTCTCGTATTTCTGAACCTGCTGAAAGGTCAGCCCCAGTGCGTCACCCAGCTTTTCCTGGCTAATACCGGCAAGCATTCGACGCATGCGGACGCGGCTACCGACATGCTTGTCGACCGGGTTGGGGACTTTCTTGATCATGATTAACCTGCTCTTACGTCAGTCGTCATGACCAGGAGCCGCCATCCTGGTCGGCGCGGAAACGTTGGTGTATTATAGCCGTCACGGACGGTCCACTCTTTCTCGCAAAATTTGTTCCAAATGGGATGATCAGCTTTTTTTGAAGCGAGAAAGCATCAAAAAAACGAGCAGCATACCGGCAAAAATGGCATCGCCACCCCGGGAATAGGGCGTCACCGGCCCGCTGCGCGGGAGCGGGGCATCCAATACTCCCTCCACGCCCAGAGGCAGGCTCGCGACGACCCGGCCATAGGCATCGACCACCCCGGAAATACCGGTGTTGGCGACCCGGACGAGCGGCAGGCCTTCCTCGACGCTGCGAAGCCGCGCCTGGGCGAAGTGCTGATAGGGGCCGCTGGTCTGGCCGAACCAGCCATCATTGGTAACATTCAGGAAAAACCCTGCGCGAGGGCCGCGCGGAGCGACATCTCCCGGAAAGACAACCTCATAGCAGATGAGCGGCGCTGCGACGGGAAGTCCCTTGACCGCAAGAGGCATCCGGCTGATTCCGGATGAAAACCCGCCGGGCACGGACACGAATTCAGAGAGGCCGACGCGGCGGATCAGCGCCTCGAGAAAAGGCGGAAGATACTCGCCGAAGGGGACCAGATGGAGCTTGTCGTAGCTCGCGACGATAACGCCTTCGTCGTTGACGACCTGAATGGCATTGTAGATCGGCGGCCTGCCCTCTCCCGGCAGCATCTCGCCAGCCCTGGCCGCGCCCGTGATTAGGGTCACGTCGGGCGGCAGGACCGCCGCGATGCGGGACAGCGCTCCGGGCGTGCGGCCCAGTAAGAAGGGAAAGGCGGATTCGGGCCAGATCAGATGCGTGACCGATTGCAGGCCGGGCGTCGTCGGGCTCGTCGCCCGGTCGCTCAGCGCGAGGTACTGGTTGAGGATGGCTTCGCCGTTGCGCCCGTTGAACTTGGCGTCCTGCGGCAGGTTGGGCTGCATGAGCCTGAGCTTCACGCCCGCCACGACCGGTGAGGGGCCCGGCGGAATGCGCCAGAAGCCAAAACCGAACAACACGGCGACGCCTGCCAGCGCGATCAGCGGAGTCGCCCAGCGGCCGGCCGGAGTCTTGGCAGTGGCAATCACCGCAGGCGCCGCGCCAATCGCGACAGCCAGCAGCGTGAGGCCGTAGAGCCCTGCGAACGAAGCGAACTGGGCGAGGTGAATCTCCCCCGCCAGCATCATGCCGTAGACGTTCCACGGAAAGCCGGTCAGCACATGGCCACGAAGCCATTCGCTCATCGCCAGCGCTGCGGCGAGGACGAGAATGCGCCGGGCTCCGTCAGGCCAGTACAAGCGCGCCGCGCCAAAGGCCACGGCCGGGAAGATCGCCAGAAAGGCCGGCAGCGCGACGACCCCCAGCGGCATCGCCCAGGCAAATTTGTCGGCCTCGACGAGAAAGGCGGCGCCGAGCCACCACAATCCGGCGAGGAAAAAGCCGAAACCCCACCACCAGCCGGCAGCGAAGCCTGCACGGAAGCGACCTAGCGCTGTGGTGCCAACCGCACCGTCAAGGAGCCAGACCGCCACCGTCATCGGGATGATGACGAGCGGCCAGAGATCCAGGGGCGGCAGGGCGAGCGCACCGCTCGCTCCCGCGAACAGCGCGATGAGCCGCTTGCGCCATCCCCAAGCGAGAATGACGGCTTCCGCAAGCCGCGCCACGCGCATCAGCCAGGCTCCATCGCCGTTTCTTCGGGCGCCGTCTGGCTGCGGCGATGGATCGTCAGGCGCTTCACGCGGCGCTGATCGGAATCGAGGATCTCGAAGGTCAGCCCTTCCGGACCCTCGACGATCTCGCCCTGCGCCGGAACACGGCCGGCCAGGGTCACGATCAGCCCGCCGAGCGTGTCGATGTCATCCGCGACCTCGTTCCGAGAGAGATCGACGCCGGTTGCACGCTTAAGCTCCTCCAGCGTCGCGCGCGCATCGGCGGCGAAGCTGTCCTCGCCGGTGGGTGCGATCGGTGTCTCCTCGAGATCGTGCTCGTCCTCGATGTTGCCGACCACGATCTCGATCAGGTCCTCGATGGAGACGAGCCCGTCGGTGCCGCCATATTCGTCGATGACGAGCGCGATATGGGTGCGCGTCGCCTGCATGCGGACCAGAAGGTCGACCGCAGGCATCGAAGGCGGAACATAGAGAACCGGGCGCAACAGCTTCGTCGCCGAGAGCGGCGTGTTCAGGTCGACCGCCGCAAGGTCATGCGGGATGGCAAGCTTGCTTCCGTCTTCGGAAGGCACGTCCCCTTCAGGGCGAGCCTTCTCCGCGAGATATTCCAGAAAGTCGCGGATGTGGACCATTCCGCGTGGGTCATCGAGCGTGTCGTCGAAGACCGGCAGGCGCGAATGGCCGGCAGTCCGGAAATGGGCCAGCAGTTCGTCCAGCGTCGCATCCGCCGGCACGGCCACGATGTCGGCGCGGGGGATCATGACGTCGCTCACACGTCGCTCGCGCAGGCTCAGCACATTGCTGAGCATCGCGCGCTCCTGGGCGGAAATGTCGGCGAGCTCGCCGTTCTCTTCGGCCAGGGCCTCGACGATCTCTTCACGCGCCGTGCCGCCGGCACGCAGGCCGAGACGTTCGAGGAACTGGGCGAGCCAATGGCCGAAGCCGCGGCCATTGGTTTCAGACTGGGATTGTCGACTGTCGTCGGTCATGGCTGCGGGGACTGTGCGGAAGAAGGGGCCGCCGCGGCGATGAGCTCGCCATCGGCATAGGGGTCGGCAATGCCGAGGCTGGCGAGCGCCTCGACTTCGAGGGCTTCCATGCGGCGCGCCTCGTCGTCGGTCTCATGATCCTCGCCGAGCAGATGCAGCAGGCCATGAATGACCAGATGGCGCAAATGGTCGGCGATGTCCTTAGCCTCCGCCCGGGCTTCGCGCTCCACCGTCTCGAAGGCGATGACGATGTCGCCGAGCAGCGGGCTCGCCGCAATGCGCTCCGGCGGGGCTGCCGGGAAGGAGAGCACGTTCGTCGCCTTGTCGAAGCCGCGCCAGTCGCGGTTGACGATGCGGATGCGCTTGTCGTCGGTCAGCAACAGGCTGAGCTCCGCGCCCGCCATGGGCTTGCGGGGGGCCACGGCAAGACCCGCCGCCAAGGCCTCATTGATCAATGCCCGCAGGCTCGCGAGATTGCCCACCGCCTGCCACCGGCGCGACTGGGCCCTCAGATCGAGATCAAGCGACATCTTCTCGGGTGGCGGCGCCGAGCGCCGCCCGCGAGGTCGATCGTTCATCGCGGCCGCTCCCGCGCCAACATTCGCTTCAGCCCTTCGCTGTCGCCCTCGCGGTGGGAATCCGCGGGCATATCGGGATTGCGCAAGCGCTCCTCCCGTTCGGCGCGCTCATGGCGCGACGCGGTCTCATAGGCCATCACGATGCGCCGCACCAGCTCATGCCGGACAACATCGCCTTCCTCGAAGCGGGCATAGCCGACGCCCTCGACGTCCTTGAGCAGCTTGACCGCCTCGACGAGGCCGGAGCGCTGGCCCGGCGGCAGGTCGATCTGGGATGGATCGCCGGTGATGATCATGCGCGACCCCTCGCCCAGACGGGTGAGGAACATCTTCATCTGCATCGAGGTGGCGTTCTGGGCCTCGTCGAGCAGCACGACCGCGTTGCTCAAGGTGCGGCCGCGCATGAAAGCCAGCGGCGCGATCTCG
The DNA here is from genome assembly GCF_052113585.1 of Allobosea sp. TAF32. Taxonomy (NCBI): domain Bacteria; kingdom Pseudomonadati; phylum Pseudomonadota; class Alphaproteobacteria; order Hyphomicrobiales; family Alloboseaceae; genus Allobosea; species Allobosea sp. TAF32. The sequence goes on from NZ_JBFRDM010000001.1 coordinate 932,624, forward strand.
ATCATACCAGTCTGGAGCCCCCGTTCGACATGGCGGGCCTCCATGAAATCGTTGAGCGCGTCGTAGATCGGCCGGAGATAGGGGTCGACCTTCTCGCGCATGTCGCCGGGCAGAAAGCCGAGCCTTTCGCCCGCCTCCACCGCCGGACGCGACAGGATCATCCGCTCGACCACGCCCTGCTCGATCAGCGAGACGGCGTGCCCGACCGCGAGCCAGGTCTTGCCGGTGCCTGCCGGGCCTTCCGCGAGCACCAGTTCATGCCGTTTGAGCTGGCGCAGATAGGCGTCCTGCGCGGCGTTGCGGGCCCTGACCGGCCCACGCTTGCGAGTGACCACGGCATCGAAGGAGGCCTTGCCGACATCCGCGGCCGGAAAGAGCGAGCGCTGGACATTGCTCTCCTCGATCGCGCCGTCGACCTCACCGAGGGTAACGGAGGCACCGGCCTTGGCACGGGCGTAGAGCGTCTTCAGCACGCGGCCTGCCTGCTCGGCGGTCTCGCGCGGGCCCTTCACCGTGGCGTGGTTGCCGTTGGGATTGACCACGACGCCGAGCCTGCGCTCGAGATGCGCGAGATTCTGGTCGTACTGACCGAAAACAAGGCTGGCGAGGCGGTTGTCATCGAAGGACAGCACGACCTCGGTGGCCGGCAACCCGTCGCGGCCCGCGCCCTCGGGGCGGGCTGGCGACACGTCTCGCCGCGGGGTCCGATCGGGTCTTTGCGTCGTCGAATCAGCCTGTGCCAAATGCGTCATCTCCGGAGAGGGCTTTTGCGCCCGTTCCCGCCGGGCAGGAGCGCCCGGCCGGGTCGTCTCGCAGCATATCCGAACGCAACAATCTCAGCCTGATGACAGGCCAGAGCCTTACAGCAGGAGATGGGCACGAACCGCAGCGCGCTCAAGCGGCCATGTCCTTTCCATCCGTCCGCCCCGCCTCCGCCAGCCGGCCGAAGAGCGAATTGGAACCGGCCCGCTCGATCGTCACCTGGACGATGTCGCCGATCTGATTCGTCTCGCTCTCGATCTGCACAGCCTGCAGATAGGGTGACTTTCCGGCAAGCTGGCCGGGGTGGCGCCCGGCCCGCTCCAGCAGGACATCCACAGTTCGTCCGACTATCGCGGCGTTGAAAGCCTGGCGGTGATGTTCGATCCGCTCCTGCAGCCGGTAGAGGCGCTCATCCATCACCGCGCGTGGAATCTGCGCGTCGAGCTCGGCCGCGGGCGTGCCCGGGCGCGACGAATACTTGAAGGAATAGCTCGAAGCGAAGCCGATCTCGTCGACGAGACGGATCGTATCCTCGAAATCGGCATCGGTTTCACCGGGGAAGCCGACGATGAAGTCCGACGAGAGCGCGATATCGGGACGCGCTTCGCGGATGCGCTCGATCAAGCGGCGATACTCGTCGCTGGTATGCTTCCTATTCATCGCGGCGAGGATGCGATCCGAGCCGGCCTGAACCGGCAGATGCAGGAAAGGCATCGCCTGCGGCAGGTCACGATGGGCGGCGATGAGATCGTCGTCCATGTCGCGCGGATGGCTCGTCGTGTAGCGGATGCGGGCGATACCCGGCACTTCGGCGACGCGGCGCATCAACCGCGCCAAGCCCCAGACCGCCCCGCCCGGCCCCTCGCCGTGGTAGGCGTTGACGTTCTGGCCGATCAGGGTGACGTCGCGCACGCCGGCCTCGGCCAGACGTTCGACTTCGGCGAGAACCTGGGCGGCAGGGCGCGAGAACTCGGCGCCGCGCGTATAGGGAACGACGCAGAAGGCACAGAACTTGTCGCAACCCTCCTGGACCGTGACGAAGGCGGAAACGCCGCGTGCGCGGATGATCTGCGGCTTCGGCGCCGGCAGGAAGCCGAACTTGTCCTCGATCGGCAGGTCGGTATCGACGACGCGCTTCCGCGCGGCCTCGGCCAGCAATTCCGGCAGGCGATGATAGGCCTGAGGCCCGACCACGAGATCGACGGCAGGCTGGCGATGCTGGATCTCGGCGCCCTCGGCCTGGGCGACGCAGCCGGCGACGACGATCTTCGTCTCCTGCCCCCCGGCCAACTGGGCGTTCTTGATGTCGCGCAGCTTGCCGAGCTCGGAGTAGACCTTCTGCACGGCGCGGTCGCGGATATGGCAGGTGTTCAGCAGGATCAGATCCGCGCCCTCCGGCGTCGCCGTTTCCTCATAGCCCTGATGGCTCAGGATGTCGGCCATGCGCTGCCCGTCATAGACGTTCATCTGGCAGCCGAAGGACTTGATGTGGACTTTCTTCATCGCCGCGGATCGGGTCTCCAAAAGGTTTTCTTTACCGCGGATCGGCCGCCTTGAAAACGGTCCGACTTCGCCGTCATCGCAGCAGGCAAGCCGTGCGCCAACCCGTCTCAGATGGCCGGCCGGCCCGTGATGGCCTCGTTCCGCGCCGCGCGTACCGCATCCTCCGCCCGTCGCGTCGCCGCCTTGCGCGACATGGCGCGGCCCATCGCGATCGGTTCACCCCAGACCAGCTCGACATCGATCGCGCCGCATTCCAGCACCAGCTTCAGATGCGGCCAGAGCTCGGTATCGCCGTACCAGGCCAGCGCGGCGCGCTCGAGGCGCCCTCCCGGCAACCCCTGCCAGCCGGTATAGGTGATGGTCAGCGGATAGATCGTGACATCCGTCTCTGCGTCGCCCATGGCATGATGGACCGCGCCGAGCAGCGAGGAGCGGAAGGGCAGGATGCGCGTGCCGTCGCCGGTCGTGCCCTCGGCGAAGAGCACCACTTCCTCTCCGGCCGCGATGCGGGCGCCCATCGTGGCAGCGGTACCCGCGGTCGCGCCGCGTCGTTGCCGGTCGATATAGACCGTGCGCTGGAGGTTGGCGAGGAAGCCGACCACCGGCCATTTGCCGACCTCGCTCTTTGCAACGAAGGCCAGCTCACGCTCGGCGCCGAGGACGCCGATATCGAGCCAGGAGACATGATTTGCGACGATCAGCGCCCCTGCGCCAGCCGGCGGCGGCAGCCCCCTGACGCGGCGGCGCACGCCCAGGCACCAGCAGGTCAGGCGATGGAAATGCAACGGCAGGACACCCCGGTATTTCGGGGCGAACCGCATCACGCCGAGCTGGAACGGCACCAGCCCGAACGTGCCGGCGATCAGCAAGGCAAGGCGGACAAGCGCGCCGACGCGGAGGTCCTTCATGCGCGGACGGGCCCGCTGATCGTCAGGGAGACCATCTCGCTGCTCGAAGCGCCGTCAATGGCGCGATTGTTCCGCAGAGTCATGTGAGATCGAGGCGCATCGCGATTGCAGTGGCGCGGCTGCCATCGGGCTTGGGGTAGTATCCCTTGCGGCGCCCGACCTCGCGGAAGCCGAAATGCCGATAGAGCCGCTCCGCCGCGAGATTGCCTTCCTCGACTTCGAGAAAGACATGAGCGACGCCGTCCTCCGCGAGGCGGGCAAGATGAGCCGAGAGCAAGACCCGGCCGAGGCCTTCGCGCCGGCTGGCCGGGGCGACCACGATGCTGAGGATCTCAGCCTCGTCGGCGGCCTTGCGCGACATCACGAAGCCGGCCGGATCGTTGTTCTTGCCGAAGACACCGTCGGTGGCGACGCCGGCATCGGCGATCAGAGCGGCGCATTCGGCCGGCTGCCAGCCACGGGCGAAGCCGCCCTGATGATGCAGCATCGCGACCTGGCGGGCGTAGCCGGCATCGAGCCGCATCGTGCGCGCGGGCGCCGAATCAGGGTGCAGGAGCTTGCGCAGCCAATCCATCCCGCTTGTTCGCATGGATTGATGTTTCGGCAACCACCATTTGGAGGAGGCGTTCACCGGCGCGGCAGGCGGGCTTTGTCCTGCGGCGTCGTCTCGGGCGCCTTCAGGTAGAGCGGACGCGGCGGGGCGGTCTCCGGATCGGCGATTAGGCCGAGCCGCGCGACCCAGGCGATATCCGGTGCCTTCGTATCGTCGACGACCACGGCATCGAGGCCGATCGCCCAGGCCTCGTTGGCGACGGCCAGCGCCGAAGATCCGACGAGGCTGACGGGGCCGGCGCCGATGGCGCGTGCCGCATCGCGATAACTCACCTGCCGGAGCGAGACGAGCGGCTTGCCTTCCGAGGTCAGCGCCTGGAACCAGACCTGGCCGTGCTTGGCGTCGAGCGCAGCCGCGATGACGCGACCGGACTCGCGGCCGATCAGCGGGGCGGCGCAGGCGACGACCGTGGTGACGCCGACGGCCGGGATCCCGGCCGCGAAAGCGATGGCGCGGGCCGCGCTGACCCCGACCCGCAAGCCGGTATAGCTGCCGGGACCGACCGTGACAGCGACGCGGCCCAGCGAGGAAAAGCCGCCGTCGACGGCCTTCATCACCCGCTCGACCAGCGGCATCAGCGCCTCCGCATGGCCACGGTCCATGGCGAGCTGCTCCTGCGCCAGCGGCTCCATCTCACCGGCTTCGAGGACACAGGCCGAGCAGGCCCCCAGCGCGGTGTCGATCGCGAGAATGCGCATCAGATCTTCATTCCGCGAAAGCCAGGCCCGTCACGCGCTCATCCCTTGGCCAACTCAAACCGACTCGACTTCGCGCACTTCCGGGAGGAAATGGCGCAGCAGGTTCTGGATGCCGTGCTTCAGCGTCGCGGTCGAAGAGGGGCAGCCCGAGCAGGCGCCCTTCATGACGAGATAGACCGTGCCGTCGCGATAGCCGCGGAAGGTTATGTCGCCGCCGTCGCCAGCCACTGCCGGGCGGATGCGGGTCTCGAGCAGATCCTTGATCGTATCGACCGTCTCGGCATCTTCCGGAGCGAAGAACTCGCCTTCCTCCTCGATGTCGGCAGCGGAATTCTCGGCCAGCACCGGCGCGCCGGACATGAAGTGCTCCATGATCGCGCCGAGGATCGCCGGCTTCAGATGGGGCCACTCGCCTTCCGACTTGGTGACGGTGATGAAGTCCGAGCCGAGGAAGACGCCGGAAACGCCGGAAACGCCGAAGAGGCGCTGGGCCAGCGGCGATCGGGCGGCGTCATCGGCGTCGCGCAGGTCGAGCGTGCCGCTGCCCATGACGATACGGCCGGGCAGAAACTTCAAGGTCGCCGGATTTGGCGTCGCTTCGGTCTGGATGAACATGAATACCTCCGGTACCGGCGGTTCAAGGTCGCCGTTCCTGGTCTCGATATAGGCGCGTCGCTGGAATCATTCCAGCGCGAAGGAAGGCGCCGGCCTCAAGCCAGAGCGTCGATTTCCTCGTCTTCCAGATGGCCCGGGACGATGGCGACGGGAATCGGGAAGCTGGCCGAGGATTTGCCGGCCAGCGCGCTGACCAGCGGGCCTGGGCCTTCGCGCCCGGTGCCGGCGGCGAGCACCAGGAGCGAAATATCCTCGTCCTCCTCGATCAGCTTGACCAGCTCTCCGGCTTTGTCGCCGATACGCACGACGCGCTCGGGCTCGAGGCCGGCCAGCATCCGGACGGCGATGGCAGCCGCGTCGAGCCGCTTCTCGGCCTCGGCCTCGGCTTCCGCCCGCATCACGTCGCCGACGCCGAGCCATGTCTCGTGCTCGGGCGGCGGTGCGACTGCGAGCAGCACGATCGCAGCGCCCAGACGGGCGCAGCGGCGCGCCGCAAAGCGAAGCGCCTTGGCGCACTCTTCGGTATCGTCGACCACCGCGAGAAATTTCGGCCGATGGCCCGTCTCGTAGGACCGCCGTTTCTTGACCATGAAACTGTCCTGCCGCCGCTTGAAGGGACTACCATGGTGGCCTGCGCCGGCCCTCCGGCGCAAGCCCGTCGCGCCCAAGGGGGTCCGTGTCAGCTGCGCACGAAGCCGACGATGTCCTTGACCTCGCGCATGATCGGCGCGGCGATGGCATCGGCCCTGGCCGCGCCTTCGCCGAGGATCGCGTCGATATGCTTCGGTTCTGCCAGCAGGCGGCGCATCTCCACGGCGATGGGCGCGAGCTTCTCGACCGCGAGATCGACCAGCGCCGCCTTGAAGCCCGAGAACTGGCCGCCGCCGAATTGCTGCAGCACATCGCCCTTCGCCATGCCCGACAAGCCGGCATAGATGCCGACGAGGTTCTCGGCCTCCGGGCGGCCCTCGAGTCCCTTCGCCTCGGAGGGCAACGCCTCCGGGTCGGTCTTGGCCTTTCGGATCTTCTGGGCGATAGCGTCGGCGTCGTCGGTCAGGTTGATGCGCGAATAGTCGGAGGCGTCAGATTTCGACATCTTCTTGGTGCCGTCGCGCAGGCTCATCACGCGCTGGGCCGGCCCCATGATCATCGGCTCAGGCAGCGGGAAGAAGCCGAGCTCGCCCGTGCCCAGACCCAGCTCGGCGATCTGCGGCGCGAAGTCGTTGTTGAACTTCTGGGCGATGTCTCGGGTGAGCTCCAGATGCTGCTTCTGGTCTTCGCCGACCGGCACATGCGTCGCCTTGTAGAGCAGGATGTCGGCTGCCATCAGGCTCGGATAGGCGTAGAGGCCGAGCGAGGCATTCTCGCGATCCTTGCCGGCCTTCTCCTTGAACTGGGTCATGCGGTTCATCCAGCCCAACCGCGCGACGCAGTTGCAGATCCAGGCGAGCTCGGCATGGGCCGAGACCTGGCTCTGGTTGAAGATGATGCTCTTCTGCGGATCGATGCCGGCCGCGATATAGGCGGCCGTGACCTCGCGGATGGCGCGCTTCAGGTCGGCCGGATCCTGCCACATCGTGATCGCATGCATGTCGACGACGCAGAACACGCAATCATGGGTCTTCTGCATCGCCACCCAATTGGTCAGCGCGCCCAAATAATTGCCGAGATGCAGCGTCGAGGTCGGCTGCATGCCTGAGAAAACGCGCTGATGAAAACCCGACATGGGGCACTCCGTCGTCACCATGGAGGAGGGAAGCGGCGCTTCTGGCTCAAGCCCGCCGCTTGCGCAAGGGGAGAGCGCCGAAGGCACCGAGCGCCCAACCCGCTGCACAATAGCTGGCGAGCCCCGCAAGGCAGAGCAGGCCGAGCGCGCCGATGCGGTGGGATGCCGGTTGTTCCGGCATCAACGGCTCCGCCAAAAGCCGCAGCAGGAGGACCAGCACGACGAGCATGAGCGCGCTGGCGGCGAGGCTGGAAGCGATGGGCCGTAGATTGCCGGGACTCGGCCGCCAGATGCCGTCGCGCAGCAGGGCGATGCCGAGCATGAGCGCCTGAACGGCAAAGGCGAGCGCCGCCGCCAAGGCCGCCATCTGCGCTGCGTTGCGGCCGCCCGGCAGCAGGAAACCGGCGACTAGCGCGACGAATACCGCCAGGCCGCCCGAGATCAGCGGCAGCCGCGGCCGGCTGCGCGCGAAATAGACCTGGCCGAAGACCTTCGCCACGACGGCAAAAGGCAGGCCGCAGCCAAAGGCCGCCAGCGCTGCAGCCGTGCGCTCGCGGTCGCCGGCATCGAAGCGGCCATATTCGAACAGCGCCGACACGATCGGCTCGGCGAGCGCCACGAGCGCGGTCGCCGCCGGCAAAGCGAGCGCGAGGCCGAGCGCCAGCGACTGTCCGAGCATGGCATCCGGGCCGCCGCGTGTCGCGGCCAGCGCCATGTCGGACAGAACGACCGTGCCCATCGCCACGCCGACGAAGCCGAGCGGAAGCTGGAAGACGCGGTCGGCATAGTAGAGCGCCGCCACTGCACCCGACTCGGAGGAGGCGATCTGCGTCGCGACCAGCAGGACGAGCTGGGCCGCGGAGGCCGCCAGCAGCGTCGCGCCGCCGGTGCGGATCAGCCGGGTCATTTCCGGCGACCAGCGCAGGCTCGGACGCGGCAGGCCGGGGCCGCGCAGGCTGGCCAGGATCATAGCCAGGTGAGCGAGCCCGGTCAGGCTGACACAGAGCGCGAGCCAGCGCGCCCCGGCTTCCGGCGCTGCACCCATCACATGCAGAACGAGCAGGACGCCGAGCAGGATCGCATTCATCAGCGCCGGCGCGAGGGCCGCGACGGCAAAGCGGCGCTCGGCGTTGAGCAGGGCTGCCAGCAGCGCCGCAAGCGTCGTCAGCAACAGGAACGGCAGCATCAGCCGCGTATAGGAGGCCGCCAAGGCGAGGGTTTCGGGCTCATCGGCGAAGCCACCGGCAAGGCCGAGCACGAGCCAGGGCGCAAAGAGCTCACCGAGCGTGACGAGCACCAGCAGCAGCAGGCCGAGTTGGCCAGCCGCCTCACCGGCGAAGCGCCGCGCGGCTTTCTCACCCTTGTCAACCTTGATGGCCAGATAGAGCGGCACGAAGGGCGCGTTCAGCCCGCCCTCGCCGAGCACGCGCCGCACGAGATTGGGCAGGCGCAGCGCCGCGAGGAAGGCATCGGCCGCCGGCCCGCCGCCGAGCAGGCGCGCGATCAGCACGTCACGCGCGAAACCGAGCAGGCGCGAGGCGACGGTGGCTGCCCCGACGACGGCAGAGTCACGGGCGAGGCGAGAGGCTTCCGGCGCGGACGCGGCCGGCTCTTCCATCAGAGGATGAACCGGCTCAGATCGGCGTTCTTGGCCAGATCTCCGATGCGGGCCTCGACATAGGCCGCATCGATGACGACGGTCTCGCCCGCGCGGTCCGGCGCGGTGAAGGAGATGTCGTCGAGGATGCGCTCGATGACGGTCTGGAGCCGGCGGGCGCCGATGTTCTCGACCGTGGAGTTCACGTCGACGGCGATGCGGGCGATGGCATCGATCGCGTCGGGCTTGAACTCGACCTCGACCTCTTCGGTCGCCATCAGCGCGACCGACTGCTTGATCAGGCTCGCCTCGGTCTCGGTGAGGATGCGTTTGAAATCCTCGATGTCGAGCGGGTAGAGCTCGACACGGATCGGCAGGCGGCCCTGCAGTTCCGGCAGAAGATCGGAGGGGCGGGAGACATGGAACGCTCCGGAGGCGATGAACAGGATATGGTCGCTCTTGACCGCGCCGTGCTTGGTCGCGACGGTCGTGCCCTCGATCAGCGGCAGCAGATCGCGCTGCACGCCTTCGCGCGAGACATCGGCGCCGCCCTTGCCTTCGCGGGAGCAGATCTTGTCGATCTCGTCGAGGAAGACGATGCCGTTGTTCTCGACCTCGCGGATCGCGGCCTGCACGATCGCTTCCTGGTCGATCAGCTTGTCGCTCTCCTCGGCGAGCAGCGGCTGGTATGCGTCCTTGACCAGCATGCGCTTCGGCTTGCCCTTCTGGCCGAAGGCCTTGCCGAACATGTCGGAGAGGTTGATTGCGCCGATCGAGGCGCCCGGCATGCCGGGAAGCTCGAACATCGGCGTGGCCGCACCGGAGCCTGCCGCCACCTCGACCTCGATCTCCTTGTCGTCGAGCTCGTTGTCGCGCAGCTTGCGGCGGAAGGAATCGCGCGTCGCCTGGCTGGAATTCGCGCCGACCAGCGCGTCGAGCACGCGTTCCTCGGCCGCGAGATGGGCCTTGGCCTGGACGTCCTTGCGGCGGCTCTCGCGCACCAGCGCGATAGCAATCTCGACAAGGTCACGCACGATCGATTCAACGTCGCGGCCAACATAGCCGACCTCGGTGAACTTGGTCGCCTCGACCTTGAGGAACGGCGCGTTGGCGAGCTTGGCGAGGCGGCGCGCGATCTCGGTCTTGCCGCAACCGGTCGGCCCGATCATCAGGATGTTCTTCGGCGAGACCTCCTCGCGCAGCGGTCCTTGGAGCTGCTGGCGGCGCCAGCGGTTGCGCAGCGCGATGGCGACGGCGCGCTTGGCATCCTTCTGGCCGACGATGAAACGGTCGAGCTCGGAGACGATCTCGCGGGGGGAAAAGCTGGTCATTACGATACGATATCCGGGTGAAATACCTTGGGAAGCGCCTTGGCTGCGGCGATCACGCCGCCTCCAGCGTCTCGATGACGAGGCTGTGGTTGGTGTAGACGCAGATGTCGCCGGCGATCTTCATCGCCTTGCGCACGATCGTCTCGGCATCGGGTTCGATATCGATCAGGGCGCGGGCTGCCGAAAGCGCGTAGTTGCCGCCCGAGCCGATCGCCATCACGGCCCCGTGCTCGCTCGCCTCCGGCTCCAGCACGTCGCCGGTGCCGGAGATCAGCAGCGAAACTTCCTTGTCGGCGACGAGCAGCATCGCCTCCAGCCGGCGCAGATAGCGATCTGTGCGCCAGTCCTTGGCGAGTTCGACACAGGCGCGCAGCAATTGCGTGGGATATTGCTCGAGCTTGCTCTCCAACCGCTCGAACAGGGTGAAGGCATCCGCAGTCGCCCCGGCAAAGCCGGCAATCACCTGCCCCTTGGCGAGACGGCGCACCTTCTTCGCATTGCCCTTCATGATCGTCTGGCCGAGCGAGACCTGGCCATCGCCACCGATGACGACACGGCCTCCCTTGCGGACCATCAGGATGGTGGTCGCGTGCATGACCGGGGCGTTGCTGGATTCGGACATCGGGATCAGGACCGGAAATTGGACTGTGGAAGATGCAACATGTTCAGGCGAGGCCGCTCTATCAAGGGGGGCGGCGCGCAGCATATCTCTAAAGTTGCAATTAATGAATAGATCCCCGATTGATTGCAAAGCGCTCGAGTAAACGATTTCAACCACCGAACGCCATCGAATAGTTTAAGTCTAAATCGTTTACTTGTGCTAATGCACTTGAGCTTCGCCAAAAGGAATATTCCTCATCTGGCTCGCCGAACGGGTTGAATCTTACGTCATCGATCCGGTCAGTTTTTAAGTAGTTTTTTATCGATCGGGGCGAATGGTCACAGGTGGAAACGAACTCCTCGTTCAGGAGGTCGCCTTGGGACCGTCGTCATGAAATCCATCCGCCTGAAGCTTCTCGCCATGCTCGCCATCGTCGCTGGCGGAGCCATTATTTCTGCGATCATCAGCATCTACGGTCTGCACAAGGCGGATGACCTCAATACGCGTTCCGAAATCCAGGGCAATGTCGCGCTGCTGACGCAGCGTATCAACGGCGTCGTCACGGCCGTGGTGATGGAGTCGCGCGGCATCTACATGGCCAAGACGCCGCAGGAAGCCGAGGCCTACGCCAAGGGAATCGACGATCGCATTCCAACTTTGCGCAATTTCGTCGCCGAGCTGCAGAAGGTCGCGCCGGCCGAAGAACGGGAGACGGTCGCGCAAATCGGCAAATCCGTCGCGGAATTCATCGGCTTCCGCACCGAAACCGCCCGGCTCGGGCGCCAGGTTTCGCCAGAAGCCGCCAATGCGCAGGGCAACAACGAAGCGAATCGTGCCAACCGGAAGGCTCTCAACGACCTGCTGATCAGCTTCAGCCAACGCATCGAGAAGGCCGGTATCCTCGTCGGCGAGGAGGCGACGGCCTTTACCCGTCAGGTTCAGTGGCTCTTGCCGCTCGTCCTGCTGGCGACCCTGCTCTTCTCTGTTGGCGTGGCGCTTGTCTTCGCACAGCGTTCGATCACCCGCCCGATCCTCGATCTCAGCGAGGTGATGGAAAAACTCACGGCCGGCGAAACCCGTATCGACGTGCCGCATGCCGACCGTCCGGACGAGATTGGCGCCATGGCGCGCGCAGTCTCGGTGCTGCGCGAGAGCACGGAACAGGTCGCGCTGCTGCAGGAACAGGAGCGTGCTGCCGCCGCCGCCCGGCTGGCACGGGCTCAATCGATGGAAGCGGTGGTGTCCGATGTCGGCGAGGTCGTCGCGGCGGCGGCGGCCGGCGATTTCTCGGCCCGGTTGCAGATCAGCGATGCCGACGAGCAGATGCAGCGGCTGGTAGCGGGCATCAACGAGATCAACCTCGTGGTTGATTCGGCGACGACGGAGTTCGCGCAGGCATTGTCGGCGATCGCGGGCGGGGATCTGACCAACCGGGTCGAGACCGCCTATCGCGGCCGCTTCGCCGACCTGAAGGGCGCGATCAACGAGA